>JBGAFN010000007.1:0-340527 GCA_044227235.1 Marmoricola sp.
CCGCGCAAGAAGCTGCCGATGACCGGTGGGGTCAACACCACCGCCGTGGTGCTGATCCCCCTGGAATGCCTCGAAGGCCGCCAGCAGGCCGCCGGGATCCTCGGCACCAACCTCCAGGTCTCCGCCGGCCAGGCCCGCCGACTGGCCTGCGCCGGAGGACTCATCCCCGCGGTGTTGGGGTCGGACTCCCAGATCCTCGACCTCGGCCACGAAGTCCGCGGCTTCACCTTCCCCCAGCGGATTGCGATGGCGGTTCACCAAGGCGGGACCTGCGGCATCGTCGAATGCCAACGCCCCGCGACCTGGTGCGACGGCCATCATCTGGTCGCCTGGGCCGACGGCGGACCCACCGACCTGACCAACGGGGCCCTGCTCTGCGCCCGCCACCACACCCTGACTCACGACACTCGCTTCGAGCTGCGAGAACAACCCCACGGTGGATGGAAGCTCATCCGGATCAACAGACGTCACTAGCCAGACCCCTGCAACCCTCGCGCGGTCTCGGCGCAACGGGGTACGGCTCCGGTACGACGGACCGCACGTGGTCGAGCAGCCGACGCAACCTCGCGGGCCCCGGCGGCGTCAGGTCAGGAGTAGGGGCAATCCGGACGGGGAGAGGGGCGCGCGGTGGACACCGTGACGAGCGGGCAGGACGCACCGACGTTCGAGGAGTACGCCGGCGCAGCCTGGCCGTCGCTGTACCGCTACGCCTACCTGCTCACGGGCAACCATGCAGATGCGGAGGATCTCGCCCAGCAGACCCTGCTGAAGGCGTACCGGTCCTGGGCGCGGGTGCAGGCCGCCGACGCGCCCGCCGCGTACCTGCGCCGCACCCTCACCAACACCTACCTGTCCCAGCGCCGCCCGCAGGCACGGCGGCTCGAGCTCCTCACCGACGAGCCGCCGGAGGCTGCACCGGTGCCCGCCACCGGACCGGAGGAGCGGATGGTGCTGTGGCCGCACGTGAGGTCGCTGCCGCCCCGACAGCGCGCCGTCGTCGTGCTGCGCTACTACGAGGACCTCAGCGAGCAGCAGATCGCCGAGACGCTGGGCTGCTCGCGGGGCAACGTGAAGTCCACCGCGCACCGTGCGCTCGCCTCGCTGCGAGCGGCGCTCGGCACGCACGACACCGACGGGAGGGAGGGCTGAGATGTCCGAGCTGGAGGAGATGCTGAGCCGCGAGCTCCACGAGGTCGTCGACGGGCTGGCGGTGCCGAGCCTGCCGCCGCTGCCGGTCGGCAGCGGCGAGCCGCGACCGCGACCCGCCCTGCTGCCGTTCGTGCTCGTCGCGGCGGCCGTGCTGCTGGTCGTCGCCGGGGTGGTCACCGTGGTGACCGGCCTCGGCGGGGACCGCGAGCGGGAGCCGGCCCACCCCGGACCCACCCGGTCGGCCCCGGTCGCACCGGTCCCGACCACACCCAGCAGCGCGACGTACCTGCTCGGGCCACGGCTGTACGTCGAGGGCACCGCGGTCCCGGGCGACTGGTCGCTGGTGTCCGCCGGGGAGCGCGGCTGGCTGGGTCAGCGCAGCGACGGCACCTGGTGGTGGGGCAACGGCCCGAAGGCGCGCGCGATCGACGGCGTCGGTGAGACCCCGCCGGTGCTCTCGCCCAACGGGCTGTACGTCGCCTACCTGACCGAGCAGGACGGCTCGGGGCTGCTCACCGGCTTCGACACCCTCCCTGCCGGGGAGGGTCTGGGGGGAGTCCCGGTGGAGCTCGGCGACCCGCAGGACGGGAGCGCCGTCCGGGTCCGCGCCGTCACGAACGACGGCCGGGTGGTGGTCCAGGGCACCGACACCACCCTGCTCTGGCTGCCCCTGGTCGACACCAGCACGGTCGACCTGACGGCCACCGCGCCGGGCCAGCAGATCCTGGGCAGCACGCCGCTGGGCCTGGTCGTCAACGACGGGGCCGGCGGGGTCGTCGACGGCACCACGGGGGCGCCGTACCTTGCCCAGATCTCCGACGCCGGGACGCTCGCCCGGATCGTCGCCGTCCCCACCCACGACGACCTGACGGTCAGCCCGGGCGGACGGTGGCTGGTCACCACCGCCGCCGGGTCCACCGGCGGAGAGGTCACCTCGGTCGGGAGCCTGGACGCGCGCCGCGTGGACGGCAGCGCGCAGGCGCGGCTGGCGGCCCCGGACGGGTGGGCGTTCCGGGTGCGGGCCTGGACCTGGGAGGACGACGACTACCTCGTCGCTCCGGTCTTGCGCACCGGGGCGACGGACGGTGCCGACCGCCTGGCGCGCTGCGGGGTGGCCCAGGGGGACTGCGTGCTCGTCGACCAGTGACGTCGTTTGGCCCCGGATCCACGGGGAACCGCGGAGAGGTGACGACGCACGACGACACCTCGCTCGGCTCCTGGGACGACCAGGCGGACCGGTTCGACGACGAGCCCGACCACGGACTGCGCGACCCCGAGGTCCGGGCCGCCTGGGCGGACCTGCTCGCCCGGCACCTGCCGGCGCCCCCGGCGGACGTGGCCGATCTCGGGTGCGGCACGGGGTCGCTGGCGGTGCTGCTCGCCGGCCAGGGCTACGCCGTGCACGGGGTCGACGCCTCCGCGCGGATGCTGGACGCGGCGCGGGCGAAGGCGGCGACGAGCGGCGTCGCGCTCGGGCTGAGCCACGCGGACGCGGCCGCACCGCCGCTGGGCGACGGCTCGGTGGACGTGGTGCTCTGCCGGCACGTGCTGTGGGCGCTGCCCGAACCGGAGGAGGTCCTCGCCCGGTGGGTGCGGCTGCTGCGACCCGGAGGACGGCTCGTCCTGGTCGAGGGCCGCTGGGCGACCGGGGCCGGCCTGTCCGCCCGCGAGTGCCTCGAGCTGGGCGCGTCCCTGGGCCGGGAGACGCGGCTGGTGCCGCTGCGTGACCCGGCGCTGTGGGGCCGCCCCATCGACGACGAGCGCTACCTGGTGCAGGTGGGCCCCGGCTTGCGGGGATCTTGACGATCTGGTGACAAGCAGGCGCCCATGTCCGGGACCTTGGTCGTGAACCGGGCTCACCCCGTCGTCCCTTCCGTCAAGGAACCGTCAGGATGGGGCCGGAGCCGGGACGCCGCGGCCCCGGCGGGTGACCCTGGACCATGCCCACCCGTGGAGCGGCCGACATCTCCACCGTCGACCTCGAGTCCCAGGCCCTGGAGTGCCTGCTGGACTGCCTGCCGCCCCGGATCACCGTGTGGAGCGCCGACCTGCGCCTGCTCTACGCGAACCGGGCGATGGAGCGGCTGACCGGCCAACCGCGGAGCAACCTGGTGGGGCGGCCGATGGACGAGTTGACGGACCGGCTCTCCAACGACGAGATGGCGCCGTACCTGACGGCCGTCCTGGCCGGGGTGCCGCAGCGCTGGCAGGGCAGCACGATGACCCCCGGCGGGGACCTCGTCCACGTCACGTTCCTGCTGGAGCCCCTGCGTCGCGACGGCGCGCTCGACGGGTTCACCCTGGTCTGCCTGGACATGACCGCCCAGAAGCACCACGAGCTGGCGATCCGGCAGTACGACGTGCAGTTCGCCTCCGCCTGCGAGCAGCTCCGGCTGGTCGCCAGCCTCAGCGGCCCGGTGGTGCAGCGCATCCGGGAGCAGGCCGGGGTCCTCCGCACCGTCCTCTCGGTGCCCGAGGAGGATGCGCCGGAGACCTCGGCCGCGCTCGGGCCCGACATCGTCGCCGAGCTCGGCGAGGTCATCGAGTTCCTGCGCTACCGGCTCACCGGGGTCCTGGCAGAGTCCGTCACCATCGACCGCGACCTGACCAGCGTGCCGCTGACCATCCGGCTGGCCGATCCGACCCGGTTCTCTCCCCGGGGCGAGGCTGAGACCGCCTGCGGGCTGGACGCCGAGCAGCTGCGCACCGTGCTGGACTCGCTGCCCTTCGCGGTCTCGGCGTGGGACGCCGACCACGTCAACACCTTCGCCAACGCCGCCGAGCGCGCCGCGTTCGAGATCGAGCAGCCGGTGGGGCGCTCTGCGCGGCAGCTCTACCACGACGACCACGTCGAGACCTGCGGACCGATCGCCGACGCCGCGATCGCCGGGGTGCCCCAGTGGTTCCTGCGACGCACGCCCGCACCGGACGGCGGCGTGCGGACCGCGGAGGTGGACTACCTGCCCGCGCCGGTGCTCGGCCGGGGGGCGGACGGCGGTCCGGACCTGGTGCCGGGCTTCGTCGCCTGCATCATGGACGTCACCGGACGGGTCCGCGCCGAGGAGGCCCTCGCCGCGGCGACCAGCCGGCTCTCCCTGCAGCGCCGGCGCCGCGCCGACGCCGAGCTGCTGCTCGACCCGATGATCCAGACCCTCTTCGCCGTCTGCCTCCGGCTCGGCCGGCGCAGCGGGCTCACCGCCCCCGGCGTCGTCGGTGTGGTCGCGGACCTCGAGGGCGTCGCGAACGCCTGGGAGCGGACCGTCTCGCGCTTCTCCGGTGCCCGCCTGCTGGCGCCGATGTCGGACGACGAGGCCGCGCACCTGTGGGGCCCCCAGCCGGTGGCGCCGTGCCCCGACCACGCCTGCCCGGCGCACGACGTGTGCCGGCTGCGCCGCCCCGACTGGGACGCCCCGCTCTGACCCGAGGCCGGCTCCGACCCGAGCGGGCCCTCAGCGGGTCACGGTCAGCGAGAACCTGCGGGAGACGGTCGTGCCGGCGCCGTCGCGCACCGTCAGCGTGAACGCGTACTTGGTCCGGGCGGTCGGCTTGCCGGTGAGCCTGGCCGACAGGCCGTCGGCGGCCACGGTCAGGGTGAGGCCTGCGGGCAGCGTGCCGCTGCGCGTCCACGTGTACGGCGCCACGCCACCACCGATCGCGATCGTGGTCGCGTAGGCGACGCCGACCCGGGCGGTGGGCAGTGTCGCGCCGGTGGCGAACGCCAGGGCGGCCGGCGAGATGGTGATCGTCACCAGTCCGGAGTCGCTCACTCCGGCGCTGGTCGCCGTCGCGGTGAACGTGGTGGTGCCGGCCACGGTCGGCGTGCCGGAGAGCACCCCGGAGGAGGACAGGACCAGCCCGGCGGGCAGTCCGGTCGCCGTCCAGGCCAGCGTGCCGTCGCCCCCCGAGCCGACCACCTGCTGGGCGTAGGCGCTGCCGACCCGTCCGGCGGCCAGGGTCTGGTCGGCGACCACGACCGGCGCCACCGGGGCCGGGTCGACCTGCAGCGTGAAGCCCGCGTGGGCGGTCGCCCCGGCCGCGTCGGTCACGGTGACGTCGACGGTGGCGGTGCCGGCGGCGGTCGGGGTGCCGGTGACACGGCCGTCGGTGCCCAGGGCGAGGCCGGCGGGCAGGCCGCTCGCGGCGTAGCCGTACGGCGCGACGCCGCCGCTGACGGTGACCGGGCTCGCGGCGTACGGGCGGCCGACGACCGCGTTCGGGGCCGCCGCGGCGGTGGCGCTC
This sequence comes from Marmoricola sp., assembly GCA_044227235.1. Classification (GTDB taxonomy): domain Bacteria; phylum Actinomycetota; class Actinomycetes; order Propionibacteriales; family Nocardioidaceae; genus Marmoricola_A. The sequence continues at coordinate 5,389 of JBGAFN010000007.1, forward strand.
AGCGGGGTCACCTGGCTCGGCGTCTGGGTGGTCAGGGTGATCTGGTAGTTCCCCAGCGAGCCGTAGTCGGAGTACCCGCCGGCCACGGCCGGGTCGCCGGAGCCGACGCCGTCCACGTAGACGGTGTAGCTCGCGCCGCCGGCGGGGGCCGTGGTGCTCCAGGTGGCGCCGAGGCCGGTGGCGACCGAGGAGGACACGCGTGCCACCGCGGGGTTGACGATCGCGACCGTCGCTCCCGAGGAGTCGACCACGTGCAGCTGGACGTCGAGGTCGGGCAGGCCGGCCGCCGGCGTGACGCTCACCGTGGTCGCGCCGTACGCCGTGACGGCGAAGGCGTCGTCGTCCGAGGGCGTCGAGATGACCCCCGGGACGGTGACGTCGGAGACCAGCGGGGTCGCGGAGGCGGCGAGGTCACCGTGGTCGTCGGTGCGGAACGGCACCCCGGTGGCGAGGATCGCGAGGTCGTCCTGCAGGTTGTTGGCGCCCGGGTACTCGCCGCGGGACCACTGGCTGACCGGCTGCGAGTACGCCGCGCCCATGATCGGTGCCCACGGTGACGCGCCGGTGTAGTAGCCGGAGGTGGCGGTGGCATCGTGGCTCAGCCCGAGGTTGTGGCCGGCCTCGTGCGCGGCGGCCTCGCCCATGTTCTTGCCCGAGGTGGTCGTGCCGGCCGAGAAGACCCACGCCGGCTGGTAGTAGAGGTGGTTCGACCCGGAGGTGTTGAACACGTTGACGTAGGCGACCCCGCCGCAGCCGCAGCCGGTGTAGATGGGGCCGGCGTTGGTCAGCATCACGTGCGCGCCGTACACCTGGTCGGTCGAGGACGACCGGTCGATGGCCGCGACGCCGGGGTCCTGGGTGGTCACGTTGACGTCGAAGGGCGCGTAGTCCTCCGCGACGACCTGCCAGGCGCGCTGGATCTCGGTGAGCTCGGCGTCACTGAAGGCGGTGTCGGCGGGCGCGGTGATCGAGAACGGCTCCACCGCGATGCTCGCGCCGTAGCTGCTGTTCCAGGCGGTGCCGGTGACGGTGCCGCCGGTGAAGTCCAGGTAGATGGTGCGCGCCGCACCGGGACGCGACTGCAGGGTGAACGTGTCAGCCAGCGGCACGGTGGCGGTGGCCGAGGCCGGGCCGGCCGCGGCTGCGGTGGTGGCGGCCGACGCGCCCGCGTCGGCGACCCGGCGCTCGACGTAGAACTCCTTGCCGCAGCGGTCCAGCCACAGGGTGCGGTCCTGGGCGAGCGCGCGCAGAGCGGAGGTGCCCCGGCCGTTGGCGGCCGCCGCGGCCGCCAGCGTCTGCGGCTGGCGGGCCGCGACGGTCCGTGCCGGGGTGGGCCGGTCGAGCACCTGGTGCGCGCAGCCGCGTGGTGAGGAGTCGGACGCGGATCCCGCCGCGGCCGGGGCGGGCCGAGCCTGGGCCGCGCCCGGTCCGGACAGCGACACGACCACCGAGGAGACCAGGAGCGCCAGTGCGGCCGTCCGCAGGGTGCTGCGCCGAGGACGGTGGGGGGTCGGGCCGGTCGTCCGGGTCGTACGGCGCATGCGGTGTCCTCGGCGTCGGGGCCAGTTGCTCGCCCGACCATACGACCAAATCAGGACGAAAGGCCCTTATTCGGACAACTCTTCACCTTCCCGTGGGGGTCAGCGGCGCAGCGACTCCATCCACTCCACGAGGGCGTCGGGGTCGCGCGGCAGGGCCGCCGACAGGTTCCGGCAGCCGTCGGCGGTGACCAGGATGTCGTCCTCGATCCGGATGCCGGTGCCGCGCATCTCCTCCGGGACGAGCAGGTCGTCCTCCTGGAAGTAGAGCCCCGGCTCCACGGTGAGGACCATGCCGGCCGCCAGCTCGCCGCGGGTGTAGGCCTCCGGCGTCGCCTGGGCGCAGTCGTGCACGTCCATGCCGAGCATGTGGCTCGTCGAGTGCAGGGTCCACCGGGCGTAGACCTTGCTGTCGGGGGCCAGCGCCTCCTCGGCGGACACCGGCAGCAGGCCGAGGTCCTCGAGCCCGTGCGCCAGCACCCGCATCGCGGCCTGGTGCGGGTCCTGGAACGCCGCTCCTGGGCGGACCGCGTCGATGCCGGCCTGCTGGGCGGTCAGCACCAGGGTGTACAGGTCACGCTGCAGGCTGGTCCACGTCCCGGAGACCGGGATCGTCCGCGTCACGTCCGCGGTGTAGAGGTTCGTCCCCTCGACGCCCATGTCCAGCAGCAGCAGCTCGCCGGGGGTGACCGGGCCCGTGTTGTCGATCCAGTGCAGCGTGGTCGCGTGCCGGCCGCCGCCGACGATCGAGTCGTAGCCGATGTCGTTGCCCATCGCGCGGGCCCGACGGAAGAACGTGCCCTCGATCCAGCGCTCGCCGTGCTCGAGCACCCGGTCCCACTCGCGCACCGAGTCCTCGAAGCCGAGGGTGGTGATGTCGCAGGCCTCCTGCAGCTGGGCGACCTCCCACACGTCCTTGACCAGCCGCAGCTCGGAGAGCACGGTCTCCAGCTCCAGGTCGCGGGACTCGTCAGCCGGGACCAGCGCGTCGACCCGGGGGTCGATGCCGCGCAGCACCCGCGTCTTGCCCGTCGACCCCAGCGCCCCGGGCAGGTCGTCGAGGTGACGGACCTCCAGGCCCAGGGAGTCGGAGATCTCCTTCAGCGACGGCCGTCGGCCCGCCCACAGCTCGCCGTAGGACCGGTCCCGGAAGAACTCGTCGGTGTCGCGCGAGGAGCGCGGGCGGGCGTAGAGCACCGCCTCTCCGTCCTCGAGCACGAGCACCGCGTCGCTGGTCTGGTTGCCGGTCAGGTGGGTGTGCGCGGTGTGCGGGCGGAACCGGTAGTCGGTGTCGTTGGAGCGCACCTTGAACGTGCCGGCCGGGACCACGAGCCGCTCGCCGGGGAGGATCTCCGCGAGCCGCTGGCGCCGCGCCGCCGCCCACGGGGAGACCGGGTGCGCCGGCAGGTCGAGCTCGCGGTCGCCCCACCCCGTGCGCATGAACGCCGCGTACGCCGCCGGCACGGCCTGGTCGTGCTGCTGCGCGGGCGTCTCCGAGGTCTGGGTCTCGGTCGGGTTCTCGGTCGGGTTCTCGGTCTGGGTCTCGGTCTGGGGGGAGTCCTTCGGCTCGGTCATCGTTCCACTCTACGTCGATAGGCTGACCGCATGACCTGGACCGGAACGCACCCCGGCCTGCCCCCCGTCCCGCCCGCGGTGACCCGCAAGCACGGGGTCCGCGGCGTCGTCTTCTCCGTGGTCGTGGGCACCGCGCTGGTCGCCGGCGCGCTGGTGATGGCCCTGGTGCTGCTGGCCACCGGCAAGCCGCAGGCCCTCGCGATCGGTCTCGTGCTGGCGGTCCTGCCGGTCGCCCCGCTGGTCGCGTCGTACGTGTGGCTGGACCGCTACGAGCCGGAGCCGACCCGGCTGCTCGTGCTCTCCTTCGGCTGGGGCGCGATGGTCGCCTCCGCCGCGGCGCTGGTGCTGCAGCTGCTCGACGAGCTGCTCAACGGCTCCTCGGAGGTGTGGTCCGCGGTGGTGATCGCGCCGCTCACCGAGGAGGCCGCCAAGGGCGTCTTCGTGCTGCTGCTGCTCTGGTCGCGGCGCCACGTCATCGACGGCGTGCTCGACGGCCTGGTGTACGCGGGCCTGGTCGGGGTGGGCTTCGCGTTCACCGAGAACATCCTCTACTTCGCCGGCGCCTACACCGGCGGTCCCGACTTCGGCGAGGGCGGGCTGCGCGCGGCGACCGGACTGTTCGTGGTGCGCGGCGTGTTCAGCCCCTTCGCGCACCCGCTCTTCACCTCCGCGATCGGGATCGGCGTCGGCATCGCGGTCACCACCCGGCGACGCCCCCTCCGCGTGCTCGCGCCGGTGGCAGGGTACGTGGTCGCGGTGCTGATGCACGCGGCGTGGAACGCCTCGACCTTCCTCTACGACGGCCAGCTGTTCGTGCTGACCTACCTCGTCGCGATGGTGCCCGGCTTCCTGATCCTGGTCGGGCTGGCGATCTGGTTCCGGGTCCGCGAGGGCGCCATGCTGGCCCGGGCGCTGACCGACCTGGCCCAGCACGGCTACCTGCCGCTGGAGGAGGTGCCGTGGCTGGTCCGGCTGCCCGCGCGGCGTGCCGCCCGCAGCAACGCCGCCGCCCGCGGAGGCCCGGCCGCGGAGGCCGTGCTGCGGGAGTACCAGCAGCAGGCCATCGAGCTGGCCACCCTGCACAACCGGGTGCTGCGCGGCACCGCCCCGGAGGGGTCGCTGGAGCGTGGAGCCCTGATGGCGCAACGGCTGCGGCTGCTGCGGGACCACCTGCTGCTGCCCGGGCACGCGGCCGCGTCGCTGCCCCGCCACCGGTCGCAGGGGTGGGCGTGACCCCCGCTCCCGCATCGGCGCGGGCGCTGGTCGACGCGCTGGCCACGCTCGGCACCGAGCTGCGGGCCGCCCGCCTGCCCTTGGAGGACCCCGGGGTCGAGGCGCTGCGCGGCTCCCGGGACCGCCTGCTCGCCCAGCTCGACGACTACGTCGTGCCCCGGCTGCAGCAGCTGGACGCGCCGCTGCTCGCCGTCGTCGGCGGCTCCACCGGCGCCGGCAAGTCGACCCTGGTCAACGCGGTCGTCGGTCGCAGGGTCACCCGCCCCGGCGTGCTGCGTCCCACCACCCGCTCGCCGGTCCTGGTCGTCAACCCGGGCGACCTGGCCTGGTTCGACTCCACCCGGGTCCTCCCCGAGCTCGCCCGCACGAGTGGAGCGCGCGGGTCCACCACCGAGGGGACCAGCGGGCTGCGCTCGCTCGAGCTGGTCACCGAGCCGGCCGTCCCGGCCGGGCTCGCCGTGCTCGACGCCCCGGACGTCGACTCGGTCGAGGCCGGCAACAGGGCGCTGGCCGGGCAGCTGCTCGCCGCGGCCGACCTGTGGCTCTTCGTCACCTCCGCCGCCCGGTACGCCGACCAGGTGCCGTGGGACCTGCTGGCCGCCGCGGCCGCCCGCAGCACCGCGGTGGCCGTGGTGCTCGACCGGGTCCCGCCGGGCGCCGCGGACGAGGTCGCCGCGCACCTGCGCTCCATGCTCGACGAGCGGGGGCTGGCCGCCGCGCCGCTCTTCGTCGTCGAGGAGGGACCCGTCGACGCCGAGGGCCTGCTCGACCCGGCCGCCACCGCGGAGATCCGCGGCTGGCTGCACGCCCTGGCCGCGGACGCCGAGGCCCGCGGACGCGTGGTCCGCCAGACCCTGGCCGGCGCGGTCACCGCGCTCGCCGAGGAGGCCGGCGTCCTCGCCCAGGCCCAGCAGGCCCAGGTCGACCAGGCCGCGCTGCTCCGCGACGCCGCCACCGCGGCGTACGGCGAGACCGCCCGGTCGGTCTCGGCCGCCACCGCCGACGGGTCGCTGCTGCGCGGCGAGGTGCTGGCACGGTGGCAGGAGTTCGTCGGCACCGGTGAGCTGATGCGCTCGCTGGAGGGCAAGGTCAGCCGGTTCCGCGACCGGGTCACCGGCTGGTTCCGCGGCACCCCGGTGCAGGTCGACCAGGTCTCGGCTGCGGTGGAGAGCGGGCTGGAGGCGCTGCTCGTCGAGCACGCCGAGACCGCCGCCGAGCGCGCCTCCGCGGCGTGGACGGCCACCCCGGCCGGTCGGGCGCTGCTGGAGGGCCCGGGGCGTGAGGCCGGCCTGGGCCGGGCGTCCCGCGACCTGCGCGGCCGCGCCGAGCGCGCCGTGCGGGACTGGCAGCTCGGGCTGCTGGAGCTGGTCCGCGCCGAGGGCGCCGGGAAGCGCTCCGCGGCCCGGTTCCTGGCCTTCGGGGTGAACGGGCTCAGCGTGTCGCTGATGGTCGTGGTCTTCGCGCACACCGGCGGGATGACCGGGGCCGAGCTCGGCATCGCCGGCGGCAGTGCGGTGGTCGGGCAGACCCTGCTCGAGGCGGTCTTCGGCGACGACGCGGTCCGGCGGCTGGCCGAGCACGCCCGGACGGACCTGGACCGCCGGGTCGCGCTGCTGCTGGCCGAGGAGAGCGCGCGGTACACCGCGGTGCTCGACACCCTCGGGCTGGACGACGAGGCCCCCGCGCGGCTGCGGGCCGCGGCGGCGACGGTGGCCCGGCTGCGGGTCGCGGACCTCGACACGCCGCCGGCCGGGACGCCCCGGTGAGCCCGCTGCTGGGGCGGCGCTCCGCGCCGCCGCTGGCCCGACGGCTGCAGGCGGTGGCCACCGCCACGGACCTGGCCCGCGGCCGGCTCCCCGACGACGTCGTCGACCGCGCCGCCACGGTCGTCCGGCGGGCCGGGGACCGGCTGGCGCTCTCCGGGGAGCACACGGTCGTCGCGCTGGCCGGAGCGACCGGCTCCGGGAAGTCCTCGCTCCTCAACGCCCTGGTGGGGGAGACAGTCTCGGTCGCCGGGGTCCGCCGCCCCACCACGGCGACCACGACGGCCGCGGTCTGGGGCGAGGAGCCCGCCGCCGACCTGCTGGCCTGGCTCGACGTGCCCCGGGTGCACCGGGTCGCCGCGCAGCGCACCGGTGACCCGGACCTGGACGTCACCGTCGAGCTGGACGGGCTGGTCCTGCTCGACCTGCCCGACCACGACTCGACCGAGGTCGCGCACCATCTCGAGGTGGACCGGCTGGTGGGCCTGGTCGATCTGCTGGTCTGGGTGGTCGACCCGCAGAAGTACGCCGACGCCGCCCTGCACGACCGGTACCTCGCGCCGCTGGCCTCGCACCGCGACGTGATGGTCGTCGTGCTCAACCAGGTCGACACCCTGCCGGCCGGTGACCGGCCGGGAGTGCTCGCGGACCTGCGGCGCCGGCTGGCCGCCGACGGCCTCCCGGGGCTGCCGGTGCTGACGACCTCGGCGACGACAGGGGACGGGCTGCCGGCCCTGCGGGAGCTGCTCGCCGTCCGGGTGCGCGAGAAGCGGGCCGCCGGGGCGCGGCTGAGCGCCGACCTCGACACCGTCGCCGCGGACCTCGCGGCGGCCGTGGGGCAGGGCGCTCCGGGCACCGTGACGCGGGCGCTGCGCGGCGAGCTCGTCGACGCGCTGGCCGACGCCGCCGGGGTGCCGACCGTGGTGCGCGCCGTGGAGCGGTCGGTGCGGCTACGGGGCGGTCGGCGGACCGGGTGGCCGGTGACCTCCTGGCTCTCCCGGCTGCGCCCGGACCCGTTGCGGCGGCTGCACCTGGACGGGCCCCGTCCCGCGGTTGACGCCGAGCGCGAGACGGTCTCGCTCGCCCGGACCTCCCTGCCCGCCCCGACGCCGGTGCAGCGGGCGCGGGTGGACGCCGCCGTCCGGACCCTGTGCGACGAGGTGACCACCGACCTCTCCCGCCCCGTCGCCGACGCCGTGCGACGGCAGGCCACCGGTCACCTCGACGACCTCGGCGACGCGCTGGACCGGGCGGTCGCCGGCACCGACCTCGGCGTCGCGCGCACCCCGTGGTGGTGGGCCGTGGCACGCGCCCTGCAGCTCGTGCTGGCCCTCGCGCTGGTGGCCGGAGCGCTGTGGCTGCTGGGGTTGCTGGCCCTGGGCGCGCTGCAGCTTCCCGAGCCCACCCCACCCCGGGTGCAGGGGCTGCCGGTGCCGACCCTGCTGCTCGTGGCCGGAGCCGGCGGCGGGCTCGCCCTGGGGATGCTCGGACGGGTCGCCACCGGGGTCACCGCCCGGTCGCGGGCCCGGACCGCGCGGCGTCGGCTCCGCGCCTCGCTGGGCGAGGTGGCCGAGCAGCTGGTGCTGTCCCCGGTGGAGGCCGAGCTCGCGGCCTACCGGGCGCTGCGCGACGCGCTCGCCTGACGGCGCCGCTCACCGCGAGCCCGGAAGCGTGCCCAGGCGGGTGCGGTGGCGCGCTGTCCACCGGTGCCGGTGGCGGGCCGCGCCACGTCGGTCGGCTGGGGCAGCCTGACCGGCGTCACCGGCCGACCCATCGAGGCCGACGAGCGAACCGAGGAGCACCATGAGCGACACCATCGTCACCTTCCACGGCTGGGTGGGCGCCGACGTCCGCCACCGCACCCCGCAGGGCACCAGCGTCGCGACCCTGCGGGTCGCCGTCACCCCGCGGGTCAAGCGGGGGAGCAGCTGGACCGACGGCGAGACCACCTGGTACACGGTCACCGCGTGGCGGACCCTGGCCGACCACGTCCGCGACTCGGTCCGCAAGGGCGACGCCGTCATCGTGCACGGCCGGCTCCGCACCGAGACCTGGCACCCCGAGAACGGGCCGGCCTCGACGTCGTTCCACGTGGAGGCCAGCTACCTGGGCCACGACCTGACCCGGGGGACCAGCACCTTCACCAAGTCGCTGCGCCCCGCCGCCGCGGAGCCGGACGTGGACCTCGAGGTCGCCGAGATGATCCACGAGATGGCCGCCGACAGCCCCCCGCTGACCAGCTGGGGCGAGCCGGCTGTCGCGTCGGGCGACGGGGCTGCCGCCCGTGCGGGGGAGAGCGCCGCCTGAGGAGGCCGCGGGACCGGTCGTGGGCGCACCCGGCGACCGGTCCCGCCCTCGGGCCGTGGCGTGGGCGCCGTGGCAGCGGCAGTAGAGTTGCCCATCGTGGCTGAATACGTCTTCACTCTGCGCAACGTCCGCAAGGCCCACGGTGACAAGGTCGTCCTGGACAACGTGACCCTGTCGTTCCTGCACGGCGCCAAGATCGGCGTCGTGGGCCCGAACGGCACCGGCAAGTCCTCGCTGCTCAAGATCATGGCGGGCCTCGACCACGCCAACAACGGCGACGCGATCATCGATCCCGACGCCACCGTCGGCATGCTCCAGCAGGAGCCTCCGCTGACCGAGGGCAGGACGGTGATGGAGAACGTCGAGGAGGCCGTCCACGAGATCAAGTCCAAGCTCGACCGGTACAACGAGATCTCCGAGGAGATGTCCAACCCGGACGCGGACTTCGACAAGCTCCTCGCCGAGATGGGCGACCTGCAGACCGACCTCGACCACGCCAACGCGTGGGACCTCGACAGCCGGCTCGACCAGGCGATGGACGCGCTGCGCTGCCCGCCGCCCGAGTCGCTGGTCGACAACCTCTCCGGCGGTGAGCGGCGCCGCGTGGCGCTGTGCAAGCTGCTGCTCCAGCAGCCCGACCTGCTCCTGCTCGACGAGCCCACCAACCACCTCGACGCCGAGTCGGTGCAGTGGCTGGAGGGTCACCTCGCGTCGTACCCGGGCGCCGTCCTGGCCGTCACCCACGACCGGTACTTCCTGGACAACGTGGCGAGCTGGATCCTCGAGCTCGACCGCGGCAAGGCGCACCCCTACGAGGGCAACTACTCGACCTACCTGGAGACCAAGAAGGATCGCCTGAAGGTCGAGGGCGCCAAGGACGCCAAGCGCGCCAAGATGCTCGAGCGCGAGCTGGAGTGGGTCCGCTCGAACCCCAAGGCCCGGCAGGCCAAGAGCAAGTCGCGTCTGGCCCGCTACGAGGAGCTCGCCGCGGAGGCGGAGCGCAACCGCAAGATCGACACCTCCGAGATCAACATCCCGGCCGGTCCGCGGCTCGGTGACGTGGTCCTCGAGGCCGACGACCTCGTCAAGGGCTTCGACGACCGGGTGCTGTGGAACGGCATCTCGTTCAAGCTCCCGCGAGCCGGCATCGTCGGCGTGATCGGTCCCAACGGCGTCGGCAAGACCACCCTGTTCCGGATGATCACCGGGCAGGAGGAGCCGGACTCCGGCAGCCTCAAGGTCGGCCAGACCGTGAAGATCTCCTACGTCGACCAGAGCCGCGGCGGCATCGACCCGCAGAAGAACGTCTGGCAGGTCGTCTCCGACGAGCTCGACTTCATCAAGGTCGCCAACTTCGAGATGCCGAGCCGGGCCTACATCGCCTCGTTCGGGTTCAAGGGCGCCGACCAGCAGAAGAAGGCCGGTGTGCTGTCCGGCGGCGAGCGCAACCGCCTCAACCTCGCACTGACGCTGAAGATGGGCGGCAACATGCTGCTCCTCGACGAGCCGACCAACGACCTCGACGTGGAGACCCTCCAGTCGCTGGAGGACGCGCTGCTGGAGTTCCCCGGCTGCGCCGTCATCACCTCCCACGACCGGTGGTTCCTCGACCGCACCGCGACCCACATCCTCGCCTGGGAGGGCGACGAGGAGGACGAGGGCAAGTGGTTCTGGTTCGAGGGCAACTTCGCGTCGTACGAGGCCAACAAGGTGGAGCGGCTCGGCGCGGAGGCGGCCCGTCCGCACCGGGTCACGCACCGCCGGCTCACCCGCGACTGACGCGCTCCGGCCCCGGCCCGCTGGTCGCGTCGAGGTGCTGCAGCAGCTCGTGCGCAGCCAGCTCCACGGCCTTGTGCCGCCACTCGGCGGCCCGGTAGACGCACGCGATCAGGCCGGAGCGATGGACGCGGCGCAGGTCGCCCACCACGAAGGCGTACCGCGCCTTCGTGCCGTCGGTGGCACCCTCGGTCAACCCGAGGTGCCAGGCGGCGTACTCGTCCCAGGAGTGCCGTTCGAGGTACCGGTTCTGGACCTCGGCCGACGGCTGCACCTCACCCCAGTCGCTGTCGAGCACGTACTGGCGGGAGTCGATCAGGGCGCGGACGTGGTCGACCGCGTCGGGGTTGACGGCGTAGCGGGCCATGCCAGGTCGGTTCCCGCTGCCGCCCGGTCGAAACGGGCGGCAGCCGGAGGGCCGGTCAGGCGATGACGGCCTCGATCGTCTTCTTCAGGGCGCCCGGCTGGGAGGGCTTGCGCGGCGCCTTCTTCCGGCGACCCTCCATCTCCTCGCCGATCTCCCGCAGGGTGGTCCGGCTCAGGCCGGCGCGGACCTGCGGGAACCAGTCCTGCTCCTCCTCGTCGATGTGGTGCCGGACGTTCTCGATCAGCACGGTCACCTTGGCGTCGTACCGCTCGGCGCTCGGCTTCATCCCGACCAGCTCCATCACCAGCACGTCGGCGACGTGGTGCTCCTCGTAGGACTCGAGCACGTCGTCCTCGAGCTCGGGCAGCAGGCTGCGCACGCGCGGGTACATCACCTCGTTCTCCAGGTAGGTGTGCACGGTGAGCAGCTCGATGATGCGGTCGACGGCGTCCTTCTTGGCCTTCTCGGCACCGTCACCCAGCTTCTCGAAGGTCGCGAACGCCTTCTTGATCTCCTTGTGGTCGTTCTTGAGCAGGACGATGGCGTCGCTGGACATGGGGCTCCTCGGGTGGGTGTGTCTCGAGGAGGTACCCGGTGCCGAGGCCGGGATGCGTCAGCTGAGCCGCTCGAGCACCAGGGCCATGCCCTGCCCGCCACCGACGCACATGGTGATCAGGCCGGTCTGCTTGTCGTGGTGCTGCAGCGAGTTGAGCATCGTGGCCTGCAGCCGGGCGCCGGTCATGCCGAACGGGTGTCCGACGGCGATCGCCCCACCGTTGACGTTGAGCCGGTCCAGGTCGACGCCGAGCTCCTGGTAGGACGGCACCACCTGCGCGGCGAACGCCTCGTTGATCTCGACCAGGTCGATGTCGTCGATGGACATCCCGGCCCGCGCCAGCGCCTGTCGGCTCGCCTCGACCGGGCCCAGGCCCATGATCTCCGGTGACAGGCCGGTCACCCCGGTGGAGACGATCCGCGCCAGCGGCGTCAGGCCGAGCTGGGCGGCCTTGGTGTCCGACATGATGACGACCGCGGCGGCGCCGTCGTTGAGCGGGCAGCAGTTGCCGGCGTTGACCACACCGTCGGGCCGGAACACCGGCTGCAGCTGTGAGACGGCCTCGTAGGTGACGCCCGCGCGGGGCCCGTCGTCGGTGGAGGCGATGCTGCCGTCGGGCAGGGTCACCGGGGTGATCTCCTTGGCCCAGAAGCCGTCGTTGATCGCCTTCTCGGCGAGGTTCTGGGAGCGGACGCCGAACTCGTCGAGCTCCTGGCGGGACAGGCCCTTGAGCCGGGCCACGTTCTCCGCGGTCTGTCCCATCGCGATGTAGGCGTCGGGCAGCAGGCCGTCCTCGCGCGGGTCGTGCCAGTCCTTGCCGCCCTTGGCGTAGTCCTCGGTGCGCGCGGCGGCGTCGTCGAAGAGCGGGTTGCGGGTGCCGGGGATGTGGTCGGAGGTGCCCTTGGCGAACCGGGACACGGTCTCCACCCCGACGCTGAGGAACACGTCGCCCTCGCCGGCCTTGATCGCGTGGAACGCCATCCGGGTGGTCTGCACCGACGAGGCGCAGTAGCGGGTGGTCGTCGAGCCGGGCACGTTGTCCATCCCGGCCAGCACGGCCACGATGCGTCCCATGTTGTTGCCCATCTCGCCGCCGGGCAGCCCGCACCCGAGGATCAGGTCGTCGATGTCCGCGGTGTCCAGGGCGGGGACCTTGGCCAGGGCGGCGGTCACCATCTGGGCGGCGAGGTCGTCGGGGCGCATGTCCTTGAGCGAACCCTTGTTGGCGCGGCCGATGGGGGAGCGGGCGGTGGAGACGATCACGGCCTCGGGCATACGGGGACTCCTTCGGGAACGGGGCACAGCGGTGTGGTCGTGACCCGCGGGTAGCGGGCCAGCCGACAGCGTATGCCCCGGATCTGGGAGGGTGGGCGTGTGGCTCGACACACCTACTCCTGCCCGCTGCGCTGGGCCGACATGGACCAGCTCGGCCACGTCAACAACGTGACCTACGTCGACTACCTCCAGGAGGCGCGGGTCGACATGCTCCGGCTGCACGCGCCGCTCAGCGGGGGCGAGGAGCTGGCCGAGGGCGTGGTGGTGGTACGCCACGACGTGGACTTCCTGCACCCCCTGGTCTTCCGGTCGACGCCGGTGCTGATCGACGTGTGGGTCACCGAGGTGCGGGCGGGCTCGTTCACGCTGGCCTACGAGGTGTACGACGAGGCCGCCGCAGGGCGGGTGGTCTACCTGCGGGCGCGCTCGCTGATGGCGCCGTACGTCTTCGCGACCGAGGCGCCCCGCCGGCTGTCACCGGAGGAGCGGGCGGTCCTGGACGGGATGCGGGCCGAGGGGGAGGAGCCCCGGCGCACGGGGCGGGTGGCCCGCGACCCGGGGGCCGCGACGCCGCACCTCTACCCGTGCCACGTCCGCTTCTCCGACGTCGACGTCTACCGGCACGTGAACAACGTGAAGTACTTCGAGTACATCCAGGAGGCGCGGATCGACCTGATGTTCTCCCTGGAGCGCCCGGCGGGGGTCGGGCCGCTGTCGCTGGTCGTGGGGGGCCTGGACGTGGAGTACTACCAGCCCTTGCTGCTGCGCGCGGAGCCCTACCCGGTGACCAGCTGGATCAGCCGGATCGGGCGGTCGTCCTTCGAGGTCACCTCTGCCATCGCCGACGGCGACCGGGTGTACGCCCGCGCCCGGGCGGCGATGGTCACCTTCGACGCGGTCGCGCAGCGCTCCCAGCCGATCCCCGGGTGGGTCCGCGAGCACCTCGTGCGGCTGCACGGCTGATCGACCGGTGCGGCTGCACGGCTGATCGACCGCCCGGCGGGGAGGCGTCAGGCGGCAGGGCTGGAGCGGTCCAGCTCGGCGTGCCCCTCGACCAGCCAGGCGGCGAGGTCGTCGGAGGCGCTCGCCAGGTCGGCGACCCTGGCGGCCAGGACGCCGAGGTCGCCGTCGGCCCAGGCCTCGGCGACCTGGGCGGACGCGGTGGCGACCGGCGCGGCGGAGCAGGAGCGCGCTGCGGCCACCAGTCTGCCGACGCGCTGGCCCACGACGGTCCCGGTGCCGCCGGCCAGCGTCTCGCGGAGGGCCGTGAGGGTGTCGGCGAGCTGGACGGAGAGCTCCTGCACCAGGATGCCGAGGAACTGGGCGTCCAGACCGGTCCGCTCGTGGAACTCGGCGTCGTCGACCACGGGGGCCGAGGTCGCGCCCAGGTCCTGCTCGGGCGCCTGGTCGGGCACCTGCACCGGGTGGTGGCCGCGCTCCCGCGCCGCGACCTGGAGCGCCGAGGCGACGTCGCTGAGCTGCATCGGCTTGCTGAGGTAGTCGTCCATGCCGGCGTCCAGGAGGATCTCCCGGTCGCCCTGCAGCGCGTTGGCGGTGACCGCGACGATCCACGGCAGGCGCTCGGGGGGCAGCGACTGCTGGATGAGGGCGGTGGCCTGCACGCCGTCCATGCCGGGCATGTGCACGTCCATCAGCACCACGTCGAAGTCGCCGGCCAGCACGGCGTCGACGGCGGCCTGGCCGTGGCCGGCGATGGCGGGCTCGACGCCGAGTGCGTTGAGCATGTGGGGCACGCCCTGCAGCGGCGCGGCCTGCAGCGGCAGGTCGACGACGAAGGTCGAGCCCTGCCCGGAGGCCGAGGTGACTGCGATCCGCCCGCCCATCCGTTCGGCGAGGAGGCGGCAGATGGCGAGCCCGAGCCCGGTGCCGCCGTACCGCCGGGTGGTGGAGGGGTCGGCCTGGATGAAGGGCTCGAAGATCCGCTCGAGCTGGTCGGAGCTCATCCCGATGCCGGTGTCGCGGACCAGGATCCGCAGCATCGGCGACGACCCGGTGGCCAGCGGGGACGGCTCGATCGTGACTGCCACGCTGCCGTGCTCGGTGAACTTGACGCCGTTGCTGATCAGGTTGACCAGGATCTGCCGGATCCGGATCTCGTCGCCCAGGACGCGGTCGGGGATCGAGCGGTCCACGTCCGCCCGGAGCGCGATGCCACGCTCGCGGGCGTCGCGCTGGAACATGGCCAGGGTGTCGTCGAGGGTGTCGCGCAGCGAGAACCCGATCGCCTCGGGCGTGATCCGTCCGGACTCCAGCGCCGAGAAGTCGAGGATGTCGTTGACCAGACCGAGCAGCAGGCGGCCGCTGGAGTGCGCGGTCTGCACGTACTCGCGCTGGGTGCTGTCGAGGTCGGTGAGCAGCAGCAGGTCGGTCAGGCCCAGCACGGCGTTGAGCGGCGTGCGGATCTCGTGGCTCATGCTCGCCAGGAAGGTGGCCTTCTCCTGGGCGGAGAGCTCGGCCGCCTCCTTGGCCTGGAGCAGGAGCTCCTCGGCGGCACGACGCTCGGTGATGTCGCGCTGCACGGCGACGTACCCGGCGAGCTCGCCCTCGGGTCCGTGGAGCGGGGAGGCCTCCAGCGCCATCCAGAACTCGCGGCCGTCCTTGGCGTAGTTGAGCAGCTCGGCGGTGAAGCCCACGCCGGCGCGGACGGCCTCCGCGACCACCCGGACCGTCTCGGGATCGGTCCCGGGACCCTGGAGCAGCTGGCCGGGGACCTTGCCGCGGCACTCCTCGAGGCTGTAGCCGGTGTCGTGCTCGAAGGCGTCGTTGACCCACTCGACCCGGCCCTGCGCGTCGGTGACGACGACCATGTTGTCGGTGGCCTGGACGACCACGGCGTGCCGCTGGAGCTGGGTGGCCAGCTCGCGCAGGGCCGTCGTGGAGCGCTCGCGCTGGCGGTGGAACCCGGTGTAAGCGAAGGCGCCGAGGCACAGCAGCACGATCACGGAGCCGAAGGTGATGACCATCCCCGCCAGCAGCCCGTTGGCGCGGGCGAGGAGCTCCTCGCTGGCCTGGTTGGCTGCCGAGGCCTGGGCCCGGCGGTTGTTCTCGCCGTCGGACACCAGCTGGTTGTAGTCGGTCTCGAGCCGGGTGAGCCGTCGGAGCAGCTCCCGGCGCGCTCCCTGCGCGGCGGGACCCACGCCGGCGGCGGGGCCGGTGAGCGGCAGGATCTTCCTGGTCCACTGGTCCTGCAGTGCGCGCGAGCGGGCCAGCAGCGTCTCGGACCCCAGGGTGTTGGCCTGGTAGGACAGCGCGCCCTCCTGGATCCGCTGGCCGAGCAGCTCGCGGCGGAGCTTCACCTCCGCGGTCGGCACCGCGTCGGGCCGGTCGTAGTCCAGCCGCAGCCGCCAGATCTCGCGCTGGACCTGGGTCAGGGTGCGGATGTTGGCGTTGACGATGGTCTGGGTGAGGTCGACCTTGTCGCCGAACTCCCGGGTCTGCTTGACCATCGACAGGGTCAGCATGAGGGTGCCGCCGAGCAGCGTCACGGCGGCCACCAGCATGAGGACGGCCATCGTCCGCTGGCGGGTGTGGCCCTCCTCCAGCGGCGGAAGCGGCGGGAGTCGGTTCACCCGGTGACTCTGATGGTCTTCAGCTGCCAGACCCAGCGCGGGTCGTAGATCGCGGGGTCCATGGACGGGTCGTCGGGGTAGACGAAGCGGGTGGGGCCGTAGTTCTGCACGCTCATCCGCCTGCCGTCGGCGCGGGTGGCCAGCACGACGGGGAACTTCTCCGTGTCGGCGACGGGCACGGTCACCGCGTAGTCGTTGAGGGCGAGCGTGTGCATCTGGCGGGCGTCGGTGGCGCCGGCGACGGCCAGCACGGTGCTGACCAGGGGGCCGGAGAAGTCGACGGTCTTGCCGGTGGCCTGCTTGTCGAAGACCTTGTAGTGCACGGTGCCGAGCCGGTCCAGGGTGGCCAGGTCGAACTGCAGCGTCTTCCCGACGTTGTGCTGGGGCACCCCGGTCAGCGTGAGCACGACCTTGCCGGTGGGCGCCGGCACCGGGTCACCGGGCGCCAGGTCGGCGGAGGCGACCTGCGAGGCCGCCGCGGTGGGCGACGTGGGACCGCTCCCGGCGGTCGAGCCCGAGTCGTCACCGCACGCGGCCAGGGCGGGCGCGAGGGCGATCAGGGCGAGGACGGTGGGCACGGTACGGCGCATCATTCTCCCAGGATGGGCGCGGTTCCTCCGCGCACGGTCAAGCACTCCTCAAGTCTGACTCAAGCGGTTGCCGTGCGTGGTTGGATTCGCAGGTGACCACCCTGAGACTTCGCGCGCTCGTGGCCGTGGGCAACCCGGTCGAGCGGCTGCTGCTGGGCCGGCTGCTGGCCGAGCACGACCTGCAGGTGGACGCCGGTGGGCCCGAGGCGCTGGCCTCGCTGCCCGACCTCGCGACGTACGACGTGGTGGTGCTGGACCTGCCCGACGCGCCCCTGGGGGTGCCGGGGCCGTGGGTCGTCGGTCTCGCCTCGGGCCCGACCCGGGAGGCGGGCGGCGACGTGGACGCCGTCCTCGCCTCCCCGGTCGGGTCGCGGGGCCTGCGGGATGCGCTGGCAGGCGCGCCCTTCGTCCAGGCCCCGGTGGAGGACCTCCCGGCCCTCGTCCCCGGTGGGGAACCCGTGGACCGTGAGGACCAGATGGTGCAGGCGCCGGTCCTCGACCAGGTCCGCTTGACCGAGCTCGCCGACCAGATCGGCCTGGCCGGGGTCGTCGAGATCGTGCGGACCTATCTCGGCTCCCTCGACGAGCGGTGGGGTCAGCTCGAGCTCGTCGACGAGGTCCGCCGTGGGGTCGGCGGGGCCGAGGGTGCCGGTGCGCTACAGCGGGCGGCGCACAGCCTCAAGTCGTCCTCCGCCCTGGTCGGGGCGGAGGCGCTGCGGGCGTGGTGCGCCGACCTGGAGGCCCTGCTGCGGTCGGCCGGGGAATCCGCGGAGGTCCGGCCCGGGCGCCTCCCAACGCCCGAGGCCCGACTCCGCGAGGCCACCCGCTCGGCCCTGGAGGCGTGGCTCCAGGGCGTGCAGGACTGAGATCTGCTGCCGGTCCGGCTCAGGCAGGGGCAGCCACCAGGTAGCCACCGGGGACGTACGCGTGGGCAGCGGCGGTGCCGGCGCCGCGGCGCCACTGCGGGTCGACGTCGCGCTCGGGCGAGGTCTCGGGCGCGCCCGGGATGCCGACCGAGAGCACCATGTCGTAGCGGCCGCGACCGTGGTCGCGCCACCAGCGCCGGGCGTCGGCGTAGAGGCCCTCGCGGTCGCCGGTGCGCAGCACGCGGTAGCCGCCCAGGACCTCGTCGTTCGGCTTGCTCGGGCACCGCTGCGCAAGCACGGTCACCTGGTGGGCCCCCGCCCACGAACGCAGCTTCTCCTGCAGCTCGGTGTCCTCGGCCGCTCCCAGGTCGGCCGGGTCACGCCAGTCCACGATCAAGATGTGCATCAGTCTCTTCCCTCCCACAGCGCGGACCGACTCACCGGCCCGCGTCCCCTTCGACTTTGTATGTCCAGAATGGGGCGCTTGTCTCAAGGGAGGTTCAAGCGTTGTTAAGCGTTTGCACCAGATGTCGTCCGGTCATCCGACGGTGGCGACGGAGATCCTCAGGCGGGGTCGAAGCGGTAGCCGACGCCCCGCACGGTGCGGACGTGCCGCTGGTGGGAGGCGGACTCGCCGATCTTGCGGCGCAGGTTGCCGACGTGCACGTCGATCACGTGGTCGTCGCCGAACGAGTGGCCCCAGACGACCTCGAGCAGCTGACCCCGTTCGAACGTGCGGCGCGGGGAGCCGGACAGCAGCTCGAGCAGGTCGAACTCGACCTTGGTGAGCTCCACGGGCGCACCCTCCACCCAGACCTCGCGCGACTCCGGGTCGACGACGAGGTTGCCGAACTCGCGTCGCGCGGTCGCGGTGGTGCCCGAGCGCGGGCGCCGGCGCATGGCGCCGATGCGGGCGGCCAGTTCGCGCGCCGAGAAGGGCTTCGTGACGTAGTCGTCGGCGCCGACGGCGAGCCCGACGACCTTGTCGACCTCCTCGTCGCGGGCGGTGACCATCACGACGTAGGTGTCGGAGAACTCCCGGATCCGGCGGCACACCTCGAACCCGTCGATGCCGGGAAGGCTGATGTCGAGCAGCACGAGCTCGGGGCGCTGCGAGCGGGCCAGGGCCACGCCCTGCTCCCCGTCCTGGGCCACCTCGACGGTGAAGCCCTCGCCCTCGAGCAGCGCTCGTCCGAGCAGGACGTACTCCAGGGTGTCCTCGACCAGCAGGGCAGAAGCGCTCACCTCTGGAGGCTAGCGGGACGCGACGATCCCTGAGGTGCTCTTGACCGATCCTTGACGCGGGCGTGTCCGGCGGCGGGTCACTCCTCGGCGTTGATCATGAACTCGGCGGCGTAGGTCACGTAGCCCCAGAACTTGGCGTCCTGGTCCGGGGTCAGGCCGGCGCCGTCGAGCGCGGCCCGGAAGTGCTGGAGCCAGTGGTCGCGGGCGGTCGGGGTCACCGCGAAGGGGGAGTGCCGCATGCGCAGCCGCGGGTGGCCGCGCCGCTCGGAGTACGTCGTCGGGCCACCCCAGTACTGCGCGAGGAACAGGGTGAGCCGCTGGGCGGCCGAGCCGTCGGCGAGATCCTCGGGGACGTACATGGGACGCAGCACCTCGTCGGCGGCGACGCCGGCGTAGAAGCGCGACACGATGTGCGCGACCACCGGCATGCCGCCGATCTGGTCGTAGAAGGACTGCTCGGTCTCCTCGCTGGCCTCGCTCACCGCCCCATCCTCCCAGGTGCGCGGGGCGCGGTGGGTCCGGGGCGTGGGTAGGTTGGGGGCGTGGTCACAGTCCGTGGCCGACCCTGACTGAGAAGGAGACACCGATGGCGACCACCCGCCACGCCTCGACCCGCTGGGAGGGCTCGCTGATGGAGGGCAGCGGCCAGGTGACCCTCGACTCCAGCGACCTGGGCACGTTCGACGTCTCGTGGCCCTCGCGCGCCGAGGAGCCCAACGGCAAGACCAGCCCCGAGGAGCTCATCGCGGCCGCGCACTCCGCCTGCTTCTCGATGGCGCTCTCGCACGCGCTGGCCGGCGCCGGCACCCCGCCGCAGAAGCTCGACGTGGCGGCCGCGGTCACGTTCCAGCCCGGCGAGGGCATCACCGGCATCGTGCTGAAGGTCGTCGGCACCGTCGAGGGCATCAGCGCGGAGGACTTCCAGTCCGCCGCCGAGGGCGCCAAGGCCGGCTGCCCGGTCTCCAAGGCGCTCGCCGGCACCACGATCACCCTCGAGGCGTCCCTGGCCTGAGGTCCGCCGGACCGTCGACGTCACCGACTCCCGCCCACCACTCGGTGAGCGGGGGTCGGTCACGTCGTGCTCACACCTCCGGCTGGCCGCCGTCGTGCACGTTGCCGGCGGCCTGCTGGCTGACGTTGCCCACCCGCAGGATCTCGCCGTTGCGGACGTACCAGACGGTGCCGTCCTCGGCGCGCATCCGGGTGATCCGCAGGGTCAGCGCCTCGACCGCTCCGCGCTGGTCGCCCAGGATGATCTCGTCGCCGACGCCGTACTGGTCCTCGAAGAACATGAACATGCCCGAGAGGAAGTCCTTGATCAGGCTCTGCGCGCCGAAGCCGATGGCCAGGCCGACCACGCCGGCACTGGTCACCAGCGGGCCGATGTCGTAGCCGAGCTCGGAGAAGACCATCACCGTGACGATCGAGAAGATCACGAACGAGGTGATGCTCTTGAGCACCGACCCCATCGTGTCGGCGCGCTGCTGGCGGCGCTCGAGGGCCAGCGCCTCCTGACGCAGGAGGCGCGCCCCCGCACCGTCGTTGCGGCCCTCCCGGCCGTCACGGCCGTTGCGGCCGCGCAGCACCGCGGGCGGGAAGAGGCCGTCCGCGGCCCGCTTCACGATCCGCGTCACCAGGCGGTAGGCCAGCCAGCGCACGACCAGTGCGATCACCACGATGAGGAGGATCGAGAGCGGCTTGGCGATCAGCCAGTTCGCTGCTGCTCCGAGCCACTGGCTGCCGGTCACGCGCTCGACCGTCGAGCAGAGCTGGTCGGTGGACGCGCAGTCGGGTGGGGTGGTGAGGGAGATCATCCCCCGAGGCTAGTCAGCCGAATGGGGGGATCCCGAACCGGACGCTAGGCTGTGCCGCGTGAGAAATGTGACGCTTCAGGACAGCGCCTCGCCCCGCCTCGCCCGACGTGTGACGCGGGTCTCGGCGGTTCTCGTCGGTCTCGCCGCGGGGTCGGTCGCCGCCCCTGCCTTCGCCGACGCGCCGTCGGCCTGGGAGCCGGCGGACCCGGTGAACGGGCTGCACGCGCTCCTCGTCTTCGTCTTCGCCCCGCTGGCCGCGGTGGCCGCCATCGCGCTGCTGGTCTACCTTCCGAGCCTGACCGGCCGGCAGCGAGCGGGCTCCTCGCTCACCTTCGCCGACGAGCCCGAGTGGTTCGGCGGCCCGCGCCAGGGCACCGAGGCACTCGACGCGGCCCCGGCCGAGTCCAACCAGGGCGGCGCCAGTGCCGGCTGGTGACGGCTTCAGCGCGGCTCAGCGGCAGCAGATCGACAAGGCCATCCGCAGCGCCGAGACGATGTGCCGGCTGGAGTTCTCGGTCTACGTCGGCGGCACCGAGGGCGAGGACACCCGGGCCTTCGCCGAGCGCCTGCACGCGACCCTGGTCGCCCCCAGCCACTCCGTGCTGCTCCTCGTCGACCCGGTCGCCCGCCGGATCGAGGTGGTGACCGGCGAGATCGCCCGTCGCCAGCTCGATGACTCCGCGGTGCAGCTGGCCCTGGTCGAGATGCAGAGCGTCTTCGCCCTCGACGACCTCGTCGGCGGCATCGTCCGCGGGGTGAACATGCTCGCGTCGGCGGCTCGGAAGCCGCCGACGCTGCACGCCTGACCTGCCGGGCTACGGCTGCTCGGCGTCCCTCGCCTGGGCCGCCAACGCGCGCTCGAGGTCGGCTGCGCCCTCCTTGACGTAGCGCAGCGCCGCCGGGTTCGCCGACGTCGACGCGAGCCACGCCCGGGTCCGGTCGAGCGTCTCCCGGGTCGCGAGCACGCGCGGGAAGAGCAGCTGCAGGATCACCGAGGAGCGCTGCACGCCCTTGGTCTCCCAGACCGACTCGGCCACCTCGAAGAACCGCTCGACGTACGGCGTGAGCAGCGCGTCCTGCCCGGGGACCTGGAACGACACCGCGATCTGGCGCTGGGTCTCGTTCGGGACGTCGTCGCGGACCACCGCGTCCTGCCACGCCCGCTCCTTGGCGGCCGCGGTCGGGACCACCGTCCGTGCAGCGGCGGCGCGCTCCTGCCCCGAGATGGTCCGGTCGCGCTCCAGCTCGGCGTCGATGGCGGCGTCGTCGGCCCGGCCGCCCGCCGCCAGGGCGGTGAGCAGCGACCAGCGCAGGTCGGGGTCGACGGTCAGACCCTCCAGCGGCGCCGACCCGT
Source organism: Marmoricola sp. (assembly GCA_044227235.1). Classification (GTDB taxonomy): domain Bacteria; phylum Actinomycetota; class Actinomycetes; order Propionibacteriales; family Nocardioidaceae; genus Marmoricola_A. The sequence goes on from JBGAFN010000007.1 coordinate 27,238, forward strand.
CGTACAGGCCCTGCACCCGGTCCAGACCCTCGGGGGTGACCGCCGCGCCCGCGTAGGCCCGCACCAGCGCCAGCTGGTGGTCGCTGCCGCCGGAGGAGGCGTCGACCAGGGCGGACAGACCCTGCTCCCACGACAGCCGGAGCGCGTCGCGCCGCTCCGGGGCGGAGTAGGTGTCGACCGCGGACTTGGCGTAGCGCAGCAGCGCGCTCACCGCGGTGAGGTCGGACTCGGCGCCCACGCCGCGCAGCACGAGGGCCACGAAGTCGCTGGTCGACATCTCGGCGTCGCGCGTCATGTCCCACGCCGCCCCCCAGCACAGGGCGCGGGCGAGGCTGTCGTCGAGGGAGTCGATGGAGGAGACCAGCGTGGCGAGTGAGCGCTCGTCGAGCCGGATCTTCGCGTACGACAGGTCCTGGTCGTTGAGCAGCAGCAGGTCGGGCTGCCGCTCGCCGACGAGCTTGGCGATGTCGGTGCGGGCGCCCTCGATGTCGGTCTCGGTGGACGAGCGCAGCACCAGCCGGCCCTCGACCCGGTCGTAGAGACCGACCGCGATCCGGTGCCGCCGCAGCGTCGGGAAGTCCGGGTGGGCGGTCTGGACGACCGTGAACCGGGTGAAGGCGCCGTCGTCGTCGACCTCGAAGTCGGGCGTGAGGGTGTTGACACCGGAGGTCTGCAACCACTCCTCGGCCCACGAGGTCAGCTCGCGGCCGGACGCGGCCTCGAGAGCGGCGAGCAGGTCAGTGAACTCGCTGTTGCCGAAGGCGTGCGCCTTGAAGTAGCCCCGCAGCCCGGCCAGGAACTCCTCCTCGCCGACCCAGGCCACCAGCTGCTTGAGCGTGGAGGCGCCCTTGGCGTAGGTGATCCCGTCGAAGTTGACCTCGACCGCCTCGAGGTCGTAGTTGTCCGCGGCGATCGGGTGGGTCGAGGGCAGCTGGTCCTGCCGGTAGGCCCAGTTCTTGCGGGCGTTGGTGAAGCCGGTCCAGGCGTCGACGTACTTGGTGGCCTGGGCCGAGGAGTGGTGCGCAGCCCACTCGGCGAACGACTCGTTGAGCCACAGGTCGTCCCACCAGCGCATGGTGACGAGGTCGCCGAACCACATGTGGGCCATCTCGTGCAGGATCGTGTTGGCGCGCTGCTCGTAGAACGCGTGGGTCTGGCGCGAGCGCGGCAGGTAGTCGTCGCGGAAGGTCACGCAGCCGGCGTTCTCCATCGCGCCCATGTTGTACTCCGGCACGTAGGCCTGGTCGTACTTCCCGAACGGGTAGGGGTAGTCGAAGGCCTCCTCGAAGAACGCGAAGCCCTGCTTCGTGATCTCGATGAGCTCCTCGACGTCGAAGTGCGGGACGACGGACTGGCGGCAGAAGTGGCCGAGCCGGATGTCGCCGTGCGGACCGCTGTAGGTGTCGTAGACGGCGTGGTACTCCCCGGCCACGAGCGCGGTGATGTACGTCGACATCCGCTTCGTGGTGGGGAACTCCCACACCGCCCGGCCCTCCCCGAGCGGGCGCGGCTCGGGCGTCTCGCCGTTGGAGATCACCGTCCAGCCCTCGGGGGCGGTGACGTGGAAGTCGAAGACCGCCTTGAGGTCGGGCTGCTCGAAGGTGGTGTAGACACGGCGGGCGTCGGGCACCTCGAACTGGGTGTAGGTGTAGACCCGGTCGTCGGCGGGGTCGACGAAGCGGTGCAGTCCCTCGCCGGTGCGGCTGTAGGGGCACTCGGCCACCACCCGCAGCTCGTTGTCCGCGGCGAGGTCCTCCAGGCGGATCCGGCTGTCCGCATAGACCTCGCTGCTGTCCAGGGCGACGCCGTTGAGGGTGATCTCCTGGATGCTGGCACCGACGAGGTCGGCGAAGGTCGAGGCGCCGGGCTCGCCGCAGGCGAACCGCAGCACCGTGGTGGAGCCGAAGGTGGTCGGCCCCCGGGTGAGGTCGAGCTCCACGGTGTAGGAGTCGACGGTGAGGAGCGCGGCGCGGGTCTGCGCCTCCTGGCGTGTCAGGTTGGTTCCGGGCATGCTGCATCCTTACACCGGCAGGGGCCGCCCGCCCAAGGACGCACTGGCGGTCGAGACCGATTCGAGACCCGCGCACGGGTGCGGGTCCGAGCGGCCCGAGCTCCGAGGAGGGTGCCATGCCCGAGATGCCGTGGGACATGATCGTGCGGTCACAGCGCGCGGCCGCCGGGCTCCTGGCCGACACGGTCGGCTCGATGGTGGAGCTCGGGCGGACCGGGGTCACCCACCCCGACGAGGCCCTGCGCCAGATGATGGCGGTGGCCTCGGCGGTCGGCGAGCTCGCCGGTGCGACCGCGCTGCCCCTGGAGTACTTCCTCGCCAGCCAGCGTCAGCTCGCCGAGTCGATGCAGGCCTTCGCTGTGCTGCAGCGCCAGCTCGCCGACGTGATGGAGACCGCGGCCGCCAACCACGCCGCCATCGTGCAGTCCCTGGAGATGCTCACCAACCCGGTCATCGCCGTGGCCGACACGCTGCGCGGCGAGAAGCCCGGTGAGAAGCCCGGTGAGAAGGCGGGCGAGAAGGCGGGCGACAAGCCGGGCGGCTCGGGGAAGCCGGCCTCGAAGGTCACGGTGAGGAAGGCGACCCCGAAGCGCTCCTCCTAGGCGGTGAGCCGATCGCGGCTGGTGCTCACGGCTCCCCGCCGATCAGGTACGAGTCGCCGTTCGGGACCAGCTGCAGGGTGACCGCGTCGCTGACCGTGCTGCCGTCGGCCTTGGTGTAGCGGACGGTGTAGCTGACCGTCCCGGCCTCCGGGTCGGCCGTGGCGCGGAGCACCTCGGCCGAGGAGATCGTGCGCCAGAACCGCTGGTAGGCGCCGAACCCGCCGCTCTGCCGCTGGAAGGTGGGCGTGAGCTGCTCCCAGGCGGCCTTGGGGTCGGAGGTGACGGTGGCCAGGTAGTCGGTGACGAACGCCGTCATCGCTTTCGCCTCCGCCGAGGTGGTCGCCGACCCGGACCCGGACGGGGACGAGGACGAGGACGACGGGCCGGGGGTGCCGGTGGTGTCGGTGCCCCCGCTGTCGCGGGTCAGCAGGTACAACCCGCCGCCGCCGAGCAGGAGCAGCGCGACCGCCCCGGCCAGCACCTGGACGCCGCGTCGACGCCGCGGCTCCGCGGGAGCGAGCCGGGCGCCCGGTGTCGCGGCGGACGGTGCAGCGGACGGGGCGGCGGACGGGGCGACCCGGGTGGCCGGCAGGGAGACCGTCGGCTCCGGCGCCGGCATGGGGGCTGCCGTGCTCCTGCGGGGCAGCAGCGGCCGGCCCAGCACGGTCGCGTCGTCGGCGGTCGGCAGCGGCGCGCCCGCACCGATCGCGGCGAGCTGGTCGCGGACCTGGACCACCGACCACCGGCGGGAGGCCTCCTTGTCCATGGTGTGCTCCAGCACCGGACCGAGGGCGCCCGCGTCGGGGAGCCGGGGTGGGTCGGCGTGGACCACCTGGTACATCGCCCCCAGGACGTTCCCGTTCACCTCGTACGGCGGCCGCCCGGACAGCGCATGGAAGAGGGTGGCGCCCAGGCCCCACACGTCGCTGGCGCTGGTGGCCGGGCGGCCCGAGGCCACCTCGGGGGCCAGGTAGGCCGGCGAGCCGGTCACCATCCCGGTCTGCGTCAGCGTCGCGTCGGCGTGCATCCGGGCGATGCCGAAGTCGGTGAGCTTCACCTGGCCCGAGGTGGAGACCAGGATGTTGGACGGCTTGATGTCGCGGTGCACGATGCCGGCGCGGTGCGCGGCGGCCAGGGCGTCGGCGACCTGGGCCAGCAGCTTGGCGGCGCTCTCGGGCGGCAGCGGGCCGCGGGTGCGCACGAGGGCACCGAGGTCGACGCCGTCGACGTACTCCATGACCAGCCAGCGCTCGTCGCCGTCGTGGACCAGGTCGAAGACGCCGACCACGTGCGGGTGGTTGAGGCTCGCCGCCAGCTTGGCCTCGCGCTCGGCGCGGGCCAGGTCGGGCGTGTCCCCGCCGGGGGTCTGGCCGATCCGTTTCAGGGCGACCTCCCGGCCGAGCACCTCGTCGCGGGCCAGCCAGACCACGCCCATGCCCCCGCGACCGATCTCGCGGGTCTGGGTGTAGCGCTGGGCGATGACGCGTCGGGCCATCCTGCGACGCTAGCCGAGGTCCGCGGGATCGTCGTACGCCTCCCGCGGGGGCTGTGGTGGACGCCACCGGTCCGAGCCGGGATCGGACGGGGATCTTGAAGCGACAACTTAAGATGCAGGCATGGCTGCCACCGACCTCACCGACCTCGCGCCCGAGACCAGCACCGACGACCTCACCTCCGGCGACGCCCGGACGTCCGAGGCCCGCATGTGGTTCGACCCCGCCTGTCCGTGGGCGTGGATGACGTCGCGCTGGCTGCTGCAGGTCATGGAGGTCCGCCCGATCCAGCCGCGGTTCCGGGTGATGAGCCTGGCCGTGCTCAACGAGGGCCGCGACCTCGACGAGCACTACCACGACCTGATGGCGAAGGCGTGGGGCCCGGTGCGGACCCTGATCGCCGCCGAGCGCGCCCACGGCGAGGAGGTGCTGCTGCCGCTGTACACCGCGCTGGGCAACCGCATCCACCTCGAGCAGCGCGGCCTCGGTCGCGACGTCGTCGAGGAGGCGCTGGCCGAGGTCGGGCTGCCGGTCGCGCTGGCCGACGCGATGGAGTCCGAGGAGTACGACGCCGAGCTCCGCTCCTCGACCCAGGAGGCCCTCGACCTGGTCGGCGACCAGGTCGGCACGCCGGTGATCGCGGTCGACGACGTCGCGTTCTTCGGTCCGGTGGTGACCCCGACCCCCAAGGGCGAGGCGGCCGGTCTGCTCTGGGACGGCGTCGTGCTGGTCGCCGCCACGCCGGGCTTCTACGAGCTCAAGCGGAGCCGCGAGAAGGGCCCCGACTTCAGCTGAGCCGCACCGGCGCGGTCCCAGTGGCCGGTGGCGACGAAACCCGTGCCGGCCGTGCCCCCACCGCTGCATAGGATCAGGCGCATGACCCGAGTCCTCTCTGCCGTCGCCTGGCCGTACGCCAACGGCCCGCGCCACATCGGCCACGTGGCCGGTTTCGGCGTGCCCTCCGACGTGTTCAGCCGCTACATGAGGATGACCGGTCACGAGGTGCTGATGGTCTCGGGCACCGACGAGCACGGCACCCCGATCCTGATCGCGGCCGACGAGGCCGGCGTCTCCGCCCAGGAGCTCGCCGACCAGAACCACCGGATGATCGCCGAGGACCTCTGCTCGCTGGGCGTCTCCTACGACCTCTACACGCGCACCACCACCCGCAACCACCACGCGGTGGTGCAGGAGCTCTTCCTCGGCGTCTACGAGAACGGCTACTTCGTCGAGCGCACGACGTACGGCGCGATCTCGCCGTCGACGGGCCGGACCCTGCCCGACCGCTACATCGAGGGCACCTGCCCGATCTGTGGGGCCGCCGGCGCGCGGGGCGACCAGTGCGACACCTGTGGCAACCAGCTCGACGCCCACGACCTGATCGACCCGCGGTCGAAGATCAACGGCGAGGTGCCCGAGTTCGTCGAGACCCAGCACTTCTTCCTCGACCTGCCCGCGCTGGCCGAGGCGCTGAAGGCGTGGCTGGACGAGCGGGAGGCGAGTGGCACCTGGCGGCCCAACGTGATCCGGTTCAGCCAGAACATCCTCGACGAGATCCGGCCGCGCGCGATGACCCGCGACATCGACTGGGGCATCCCGGTGCCGCTGGACGGGTGGCGCGACAACCCCACCAAGCGGCTCTACGTATGGTTCGACGCCGTCATCGGCTACCTGTCGGCCAGCATCGAGTGGGCGCGGCGCACCGGCGAGCCGGAGCGGTGGCGCGACTGGTGGAACGACCCCGAGGCGCTGTCCTACTACTTCATGGGCAAGGACAACATCACCTTCCACTCCCAGATCTGGCCCGCCGAGCTGCTGGCCTACGCCGGGAAGGGCGACAAGGGCGGGACGCCGCGCACCTACGGCGAGCTCAACCTGCCCACCGAGCTGGTCTCGAGCGAGTTCCTGACCATGGAGGGCCGGAAGTTCTCCTCCTCCAAGCGCGTCGTGATCTACGTGCGCGACATGCTGGCGCGCTACCAGGTCGACGCCTTCCGCTACTTCGTGGCGGCCGCGGGCCCGGAGAACCAGGACGCCGACTTCACCTGGTCGGAGTTCGTCCGCCGCACCAACGACGAGCTCGTCGCGGGCTGGGGCAACCTGGTCAACCGCACGGCCAACCTGGTCGCGAAGAACTTCGGCGCGGTGCCGGAGCCGGGACCGCTGGCCCCCGCCGACGAGGCGCTGCTCGCCTCGACCGAGCAGGCCTTCTCCGTCGTCGGCGACCTGATCGCCCGGCACCGGCAGAAGCAGGCGATCGGCGAGGCGATGCGGGCGGTCGCCGAGGTCAACAAGTACGTCTCCGACTCCGAGCCCTGGAAGCTCAAGGGCGAGGAGGAGCGCGAGCGGCTCGCCACCATCCTGTTCGTCACCACGCAGGCGGTCGCCGACCTCAACACCGTGCTCTCGCCGTTCCTGCCGCACTCGGCCAACGCCGTCGACGCGGTCTTCGGTGGAGCCGGGGACGTGCAGCCGATGCCGCGACTCGAGGAGGCCGAGGACCTCGACGGTGGTGCGGGCTACCCGGTGATCACCGGCGACTACACCGCGGTGCGTCCCTGGGCGCGTCGCCCGGTCGAGCCCGGGACCCCGGTGGCCAAGCCGACCCCGGTCTTCACCAAGCTCGACACGTCGGTGGTCGACGAGGAGCTCGCCCGTCTCGAGACCGCCTGACGGTTCCGGGTCGGGCCTCAGTGCTGGAGAGCGAGCAGGCGGTCGTACGTCGCTGAGGCCAGCTCGGCCTCGGTGATGCCGAAGACGCGCCGCAGGCCGCGGGGCGTCCAGGAGTCGCCGCGGTCCGGGCCGGTGTGCCCGGCGTAGGAGTCGATCAGCCGGACCACCTCGGCGACCCCGCCCCGGGAGGCGAGCTCGGTGACCGCGGCGAAGGCGACCACGTAGTTGACGTCGGGGAAGGTCGAGAAGACCCCGGAGCCGGGGAGCTCGGTGCGGGAGGCGGAGCCCACGATCCGGTCGTAGACGGCGGGGGAGAGGGTCAGGTCGTCGAGGCCCAGCGGCTGCCAGCCGGCGTACTCGGCGATGCCCTCGCCCAGCCACAGCGGGACCGTCGACTCGCGGAGCACGTAGTGGGTGAGCTCGTGGCGCAACACCTGGCGGTCACCGAGCAGCGTGTCGAGCTTGCGCGGGTTCATCTTGATCCGCCAGCCGGCCAGCCCGGCGTTCTCGTAGCTGACCCGGGTGGCCGCGAACGCGGGGAAGGTGGTCGCGGCGGCCTCGGCGCCCGCACCGTCGCCGTCCACCTCGTTGACCAGGTCCACGGTGCCCGAGGAGGTCGCGTCGACCAGGAGCGCCGCCTGGTAGGGCCGGCCGAGCAGGGTGCTGACCTCGTGGATGCCCTGCTCCACGGCGTCGGCCAGGGCGTCGAGGCGGCCGGCGCGGTCGGCGTCCACCACCACGGTCAGGTCGCCGCGGGTCGCCACCGCGATCCGGCCCTGACCCCACGGACGGGACTGGGTGTCGGCGAAGTCGCCCTGCTTGCGGGCGAAGGTCTCCGCCCCGAGCAGCCACCGGCCCTGACGGCGGACGAAGGTGAGCTGCACCCGGTTGGCCACCGGCTGGTAGTCGCTGCCCGGCACCAGCACGTGCTCGATCACGTCGGGGCGCAGCGTGGGGCCGCGGCCACGGACCCTGGCCGGGGGGAACCCCACCGAGGCGACGCCGTAGTACAGGTCGGTGACGTGCAGGTCGCGCAGGTTCTCGAACACCGCCCTCTGCCGGGCCACGAACGCCGGGTCGGCGTCGTCGACGGTCGCGAGGAACGCCGTCTCGTCCCCGTCGATGACGGCCTGGGCGCGGGTCTCCAGCACGCGCCGGACGGCGGTGAAGTCGCGTTCGGAGGCGTTGAAGCCCGTGCGCAGCCGCGGCGTCGCCGCCGACGTCGAGCCGGGGGAGGGCGCCGGGTCGGCGCCGGCCGGGGGCGCGGCGGCCGGCGAGCAGCCGGCCAGCGCGGCCGGGGTGAGGAGCAGCAGGAGCGAGACCAGCAGCGCCGACGCCCGTCGGGGGGCGGGGCGTCGCGGCGGCATGCGCCCCAGGGTAGGGCGCGTCCCGCGGGACCGGGGCCGGGACGACGAGATCCGGACGGGATGGAACAATCCAGCCCATGCGCGTGCACATCGGTTCCGACCATGCCGGCCTCGAGCTGAAGGACCACCTCGTCGGCTGGCTCGCCGACCACGGCTTCGAGGCGGTCGACCACGGTCCCTTCGTGTACGACGCCCTCGACGACTACCCGGTGTTCTGCCTGCGCGCCGCCGAGGGGGTCGTGGCCGACCGCGAGGACGGGCTGGACAGCCTCGGCGTGGTCGTCGGCGGGTCCGGCAACGGCGAGCAGATGGCCGCCAACAAGGTGAAGGGCGTCCGCTCGGCCCTGGTGTGGAGCGAGGAGACCGCCGTGCTGGCGCGCGAGCACAACGACGCCAACGTCGTCTCGGTCGGGGGGCGGATGCACACCGTCGAGGAGATGACCCGGTTCGTCGAGGTGTTCCTGGGCACGCCGTTCTCCGGCGACGAGCGCCACGTCCGCCGGATCGCCATGCTCACCGACTACGAGAAGACCGGCAACCTGCCGCCGCTGCCGCCCTCCGCGCTGGGCGCCGGCCCGGGCTCCGCCGGTGCCTGAGGGCCACACCCTCCGCCGGCTCGCTGACGAGCTCACCGCCGCCTTCGCCGGCCGGACCGTGGCCGTCTCCAGCCCGCAGGGGCGGTTCGTCGCCGAGGCGGGGCTGCTGGACGGCACCCGGGTGGAGTCGGCGGACTCCTCGGGCAAGCACCTCTTCGTGGAGTTCGAGGGCGACCGGGTCGTCAACGTCCACCTGGGCCTGATCGGGAAGTTCGACGTCCGGGAGGGCAGCGCTCCGGCGCCGGTCGGGGCGGTGCGGCTGCGGCTGGTCGCCGACGGCCGGGACGGCCGCCCGGCGGCGTACGCGGACCTGCGCGGCGCGACCGTCTGCCAGCTGGTCACGCCCGCCCAGCGCGACACCGTCCTCGGCCGGCTCGGTCCGGACCCGCTGCGTCCCGGCGACGACCCGGCCCGGGCGTGGGCCCGGATCTTGCGCAGCGACCGGGCCATCGGCGACCTGCTGATGGACCAGAGCGTGATGGCCGGGATCGGCAACGTCTACCGGGCCGAGGTGCTGTTCCGGCACCGGCTCCACCCGCAGCGCCCCGGCCGCACCCTGCGGCGTCGCCAGCTCGACGCCGTGTGGGACGACCTGGTCGTGCTGATGGCCGAGGGCGTGCGGACCGGGCGGATCGACACGGTCCGGCCCGAGCACACGCCGGAGGCGATGGGACGGGAGCCGCGCAAGGACGACCACGGGGGCGAGGTCTACGTCTACCGGCGGCAGGGCCAGCCGTGCCTGGTCTGTGGCACCCGCGTGCGCACCGAGGTGCTCGCCGGCCGCAACTCGTTCTGGTGTCCGAAGTGTCAGCCGCGGTACCGCAGCCGGGCCGGCGGTGCGGCCGCGGGGGAGCGGTGAGGACGATCGCCGAAAGGGTCGGACGGCGCCGGTTTCGGCACTAGGGTCCTGTTCATGTCCTCCTCGCGACCCGGGTGGTCGCCGGACCGCGCTCCGGTGACGCTGCGCGGTGCCCGGAGGGTCCGGCGGTGGCTGCGGCACGACGACCGGGGGCTGCTGCTGCTGCTGGTCGCGCTGACCGCGGCGGGCTCGGTCGCGATCGTGCGGACCGACAACGCGCCCGGCAGCCTGCTGATCGTGCCGGTCTTCCTCGGCGGCATCATGCTCTCGCCGAAGTGGGTGCCGCCGCTGGTCGCGCTCGTGTTCGTCGCGATGGTCGTGCTGCTGGTGGTCAAGGGCCCGCACTGGGACGAGCAGGGTGTGCTGAGCGGCCGGCTGGTCACCTTCGGGCTGATCACGCTGATGTCCCTGGTCACCCTGCTGGTCACCCGGACCCGCACCGCGCTGGGAGTCCCCGGCGTCCGCGGCGAGTCGATGCTGCTCGAGCTGCGCGACCGGCTGCGCCGCCACGGCGAGGTGCCGGCGCTGCCGGCGGGCTGGTCGGCGGAGACCTCGACCCGCTCGGCCGGCGGGGCGTCGTTCGCCGGCGACTTCATGGTCACCCGGCTCTCCGACGACCGGCGCCGGCTCAACGTCGCGGTGGTCGACGTCTCCGGCAAGGGGGTCGACGCCGGCACCCGGGCGCTGCTGCTGTCCGGGGCGTTCGGCGGGCTCCTCGGCGCCGTGCCCTCGGCCGACTTCCTGCCGCAGGCCAACCGCTTCCTGCTGCAGCAGGACTGGCCGGAGGGGTTCGCGACCGCGGTGCACCTGCACGTCGACCTCGTCACCGGCGACTTCGAGCTGCGCAGCGCCGGGCACCCGCCGCCGGTGCAGCTGCTGTCCGGGTCCGGCCGGTGGGTGGTGCACGACGCGCTCGAGGGGCCCGTGCTCGGGGTGGTCCCGGGTGCGGAGTTCTGCTGCGTCACCGGCCGGCTCCGCTCGGGTGACGCCCTGCTGCTCTACACCGACGGGCTCGTCGAGAAGGCGCGTCGCGACATCAGCCTGGGCATCGACCGGCTCCTCGGCGAGAGCGAGCGGCTGCTCAGCCGCGGCTTCGACGGCGCGGCGGAGGCGCTGGTGCACCGGCTCGGTGCCAGCGACGACGACTGCGCGCTGCTCGTCCTGCACCGGCGCTGACGCACCGCCGCCGTCCTCAGCTGGCGCGTGCCCGGGTGGGCTCCGGGGTCACCGGGCGGGCCTGGGCGGTGGCGGGCAGGTCGTCGGCCGGGCCCGGCCGGCCGAGGTAGAAGCCCTGCGCCGACTCGCAGTCCACGTCGTGCAGCACCTGCAGCTGCTCGGCCCGCTCGACCCCCTCGCCGACCACGGTGATGCCGGCACTGTGCGCGGCGCCCACCATCAGCTCCAGCAGGCGGTACGCCGTCTCCGACGTCCCGTCCACGTACTCGCCGGGGATCTTGATGATGTCCACCGGCAGCCGCGCCAGCATCCCGATCGAGCTGTGCGCGCTGCCGAAGTGGTCCAGGCTCACCACCACGCCGAGGGCCCGCAGCTCGCGCAGGTGCGGCAGCGCGGTCGGGTAGTCGTGGAAGACGGTCTCGCCGACCTCCAGGACGAGCTGGTGCGGGTCGATGCCGGACTCCTGCACCGCGGCCATCACGTCGGCGCAGAAGCGCGGACGGGCCAGGTGGCGTCCGGAGACGTTGACGGCCATGGTCAGCCCGCGCAGCCCGGTCTGCTCCTGCAGGCTCACCAGCTGGCGGGTCGCGGTGCGCAGCACCCAGGCGTCGATGCTGCAGATCAGGTCGGAGGACTCCGCCACCGGCAGGAACTCGCCGGGAGGCAGCAGGCCGACGCCGGGCCGGTCCCAGCGGACCAGGGCCTCGAAGCCCTGCACCTCGCCGGTGCGGACGTGGTGGATCGGCTGGTAGTGCACGACCAGCTGGTCGAGCTCGAGGGCCTGGCCCAGCGCCAGCTCCATCCCGGCCTGCCGGGCCACCTCCGCGTGCAGCGTCTCGCCGAAGACGACCGTCCGGCCGCGACCGTCCGCCTTCGCGCGGTAGAGCGCGAGGTCGGCCTGGTGCAGCAGCTCCTCGGGGGTGACGGTGCCCGGGCGGCCCAGCGCGATGCCGACGCTGGCGCCGACGCGGACGTGCTGACCGCCGTCGATGGCCACCGGCCGGGAGAGCTCGCTGATGATGCGCTCGGCCACCTTGACCGCGGTGTGCTCGCCGGCGACGTCGCCGAGCAGCACCACGAACTCGTCGCCGCCGAGCCGGGTCGGCACGTCGCCTCCCCGGACCGAGCGCCGCAGCCGGACCGCCACGGTGCGGAGCACGGCGTCGCCGGCCGCGTGCCCGTGGCTGTCGTTGACGGCCTTGAACCCGTCCAGGTCGACGAAGAGGACGGCGACGGTGCCGTCGGTCGCCACCGCGGTGGTCAACGCGTCCCCGACGAGGTTCAGGGTGCGGGCGCGGTTCGGCAGGTCGGTGAGCGCGTCGTGCTCGGCCTGGAAGCGCAGCTCCTCCTGCAGCTCGCGACGTTGCCGGCTGACCTGCGCGATCTCGACGATCGCGAGGTTCATCCGCACCATCACCAGGCTGAAGAGGACGACCGACCCCAGCACCACGGTCCACACGTCGAGCGTGGCCGAGGTCAGCTGCTGCACCGCCAGGATCCCGGGCGCGACCAGGGTCGCGGTCGTCATCGCCACGAACCGTGGCCAGGTCGCCCGGCCGCCCTCGCCCCGCTCCGCCGTGGTCGCCCGGGCCATCCCCGGGTGCAGCGCAGCGGCGCCCCAGGCGACGTAGGAGAGCGGCCACAGGCAGTTGATCCAGGGGTGGGCGACGTAGACCGCGGTGTCCAGCACGGCGCTCAGGAAGTCGGCGAGGATCAGCGCGCCGAGCGAGGCCGCGAGCAGCAGGATGGGGGCGCTGAGCCGCCGGTCGGCGAGGAAGAGCCGGGCCAGGGCGCCGACCAGCACGATGTCGGCGAGCACGTAGCCGACCGACACCGCCGTCACGGCGGCGGACGTGCCCTCGGTGCGCAGCAGCGGCTCGGCGACGAAGACCCAGGCCAGCAGGCCGAGCCCGACGGTCACCGTGGCGGCGTCGACGAAGCCGGGGACGTCGCGTCCGGTGCGGCGCGAGCGGGCCAGGGCCTGCAGGCCGACGGCGATGGCGAGGTAGCCGCTGAGGTAGAACACGTCCGGGTACGACGGGTAGCGGTCGTCCCCGGCGAGGTCGAGCAGGCCGAAGTAGCTGCTGTCGGCGACCAGCCACAGCCCCTGGCCCAGCAGCATCAGCAGCCAGGGCAGCGGGTCGCTGGGCCGGTGGACCCGGATGCCGAGCGCGAGCGCGCCGACCACCGAGGCGCTGACGAGGACGTAGACGGTGTCGGCCGGCCCGCCGCCGGGAAGGAGGGCCATCAGCAGGGTCACGGCGAGACCGGCGCCGGCGTACCACCGCCACAGGGTGTCGATGCGTGTGCTCACGGGCGTCCTCACCGGGCTGCTGTCGGGGTCGACCGGGCTGGTCACGGGGCTGGTCACGGGGCTGGTCACGGGGCTGGTCACGGGCGCACCGCCACGGCCGGGACCCCGGAGGGCAGGGCGGGGACCGCCCCGTCCGGGGTGTGGAAGAGCCAGAGCGCGAGGGTGCGGTACGCCGCCCAGTCGTCCGGGCGGACCCGCAGCGACCACACCGCATCCGCCTCGCCGGTGGCCACCCGGACCACCTCGAGCCGGACCGCGGGCGCCCCGGGCAGGACGAGGTCGACGGTCCCGGACCCCGGGCGGTGACCGCCGGGGACACGCACGGCCGCACCGCCGAGGGACAGGTCGGTCAGCTCGGCGTCGAGGCCGTCGACGCAGACCCCCGCCCGCACCGGCACCCGGTGGGCGTTGCGGCGGGAGGTCGCGAAGTCGGCGGCGTGGATGCGCCGGGCCCCCAGGAACAGGGCGACCAGGGCGACCACCAGCCAGGCGGCCGAGGCGACGGTGGCTCCCGGTGTCGCGCGCCAGGGCACGAGGCCGAGCGAGCCGGCGACCGAGACGCCCAGCAGGAGCGCGGTCCCGCTCAGGAGCAGCACGAGCACGGTGGGGACCCGGCCGCGCTGGCGCTCGGCGGTGCCGGACTTGGGGGTCACCTGGAAGACCAGGCTGCGCCGGGTCAGCAGCCACCACGCGCACGCCAGCCCGATCGGGATGCGGAAGATCCGCAGGGCGAACGCGGTCGGCAGGTGCAGGTGGCCGCGGAAGAGCCGCTTGGTGCCCCACAGCCGCAGGAACATCGTCGTGGTCATCATCAGCACGAACGCGGCCGGTGAGGCGGTGGAGGTCTGGGCCCCGCTGGCCAGCAGGGCGACCGGGAGCAGGAACATGCCGAGGGTGGCGACGCCCTCGAGCCACCACACCGTGCCGCCGAGGTACTCGTAGTAGTTGCGCCACGACAGCCAACGCTTGGCCCCCCACAGCTTCTCGTGGGTGAGTACCTGCATCGAGCCCATCGCCCAGCGCCGGCGCTGGAGGAGGTACTGCTCGGCGGTCTCGGGGGCGAGCCCGAGGGCGAGGATCTGGTGGTGGTAGACGGTCTTCCACCCGTCGCGGATCAGGCCGAGCGTGGTGTGCATGTCCTCGACGATGGTCTGGGTGGCGACCCAGCCGACCTGGCGCAGCGCGTCGATGCGCAGCAGGGAGGTGGAGCCGCACCAGAACGGGCCGGCGCCGTCGTGGTTGCGCCCTGGCAGCAGCACGTGGAAGAACATGCCCTGCTCGCCGGAGATGCCGTCGTCGTCGAAGGCGCCCGCGTTGTAGTAGGTCTGCGGACCCTGCACCAGGGCCACGTCGGCGTCCTCGAACCAGCCCAGGGTGCCGGTCAGGAAGTGCGGCAGCGGCACGTGGTCGCAGTCGAGGACCGCGACGACGTCGAACGGCTCCGCGCCGTCGGCCGTCTCGGCGTCCATCAGCGCGAAGGCGTGGTTCATGTTGCCGGCCTTGGCGTGGTCGTGCTCCGCGCGGCGCACGTAGCGGGCGCCGTACTCCGCGCAGAGCTCCTCGAGCCAGTCGCGGTCGCCGTCGTCGAGCACCCAGGTGGCGTGGGCGGGCTCCAGGGCGCAGGCCGCGGCGATGGTCGGCGCGATGATCTCGACCGGCTCGTTGTACGTCGGGATCATCACCACCGTGCGCACCCCGGGCCGGACCTCGTGGACGGGGTCGGGCCCGGGCCGGTCGAGGTCCCACAGCGTGACCGTGCGGATGGCGAGCCCGAACAGGGGGAGCGCCTCGAAGCCCACCAGGAGCAGGGCGGCGACCCGGTCCGTGCCGGACGGCGGCAGCGTCGAGGTGACCCGCCAGGTCAGGAAGGCCAGCAGCGAGAGCCACGCCGTGACCGCCCCCACGTGGGCGAGGGTGCGCGGCCAGGCGGCCTCGGGTGCGGGCCGCGCGAGGTGCTCGGACCACAGGGCCAGCTCCGGGCGCCAGCCGGCCGGGGTCGTCGGGACCGCGGCGGGCATTGCAGCAGGCACCGCAGCAGGCACCGCAGCAGGCGATGCATCCGGCACCGCAGCGGGCGCTGCAGCCGACGCGGCCGACGAGAGGGGCGGGGGAGTGCTCATGGTCATCTCCCGGTCCGGGTCGACGTGTCGGGGGCGGGGTCGCGCTCCCAGGTGACCCGGTCGGCCGGCACCGGCCGCCCGAACAGCCAGCCCTGGCCCTCGTCGACGCCGAGGTCCCGGAGCACCTCGGCCTGCTGCAGGGTCTCGACGCCTTCGGCGACCGTGCGCATCCCGAGCGCGGCGGCCATCGCCACCATGCCCGCGATCACCGCCCGGTCGCGGCCGTCGTCGGCGACGTCCTGGACGAACGAGCGGTCGATCTTGAGGATCTCGACGGGGAAGCGGCGCAGGTAGCTGAAGGAGGAGTACTCGATCCCGAAGTCGTCGATGGCCAGCGGCACCCCGAGGTCGCGCAAGGCGGTCAGGTTGCGCTGCACGACCCGGTCGTCGGAGACCAGGGCCCGCTCGGTGATCTCCAGGCACAGTGTCCCGGGCGCCACCCCGGACTCCTCCAGGACCGACCCGACGCGGGGCACCAGCTGCTCGTCGGAGAGCTCGCGGCCGGACACGTTGACGTGCAGCAGGAACCCTTCGTCGCGGCCCTGGTTCCAGCCCGCCAGCCGGGCCGCGGACTCGCTGAGGATGCGGTCGGTGAGCAGGTGCACCAAGCCGTTGTCCTCGGCCTCGCGGACGAACTCCAGCGGCGAGATCTCGCCCCGGTCGCGGTGGTGCCACCGGGCCAGCGCCTCGGCTCCGACCAGAGCGCCGGTGTCGAGGCGGACCACGGGCTGGAAGTAGGGCTCGATCTCGCCTGAGGCCAGGGCGCGCAGCAGGTCGACCTCGAAGCGCCGGGAGGCGGCCCGGCGGCTGCGGGCTGCCTCGAACAGGACGGTGCGGCTGGTGCCGCCGTTGCGGGCGACGTAGAGCGCGGCCTCCGCCTCGCGCAGCACGGTCTCGGCGGCCTCGTCGGGCGAGGCGAGGCTGAGACCGGTGCTGGCGCGCAGCCGGACCGGGCGGCCGCCGGCGTGGCACGGCTCGTCGAGGACGTCGCCGACCTTCTCGGCGAAGGACGACAGCTCGGCGGCGGTGCCGGCCTGGGGCAGCAGGACGGCGAACTCGTCGGTGCCCATCCGGGCCACCGTGCCCATCGGTCCGGCCAGCGCCTCGAGCCGGCCGGCGACTGCCGCGAGCACGGCGTCCGACCCGGCCGCGCCGAGGTCCCGGGTCACCGCGTCGAAGGCGTCGAGGTCGAGCAGCAGCAGGCCGACCGAGGCGCCGGACCGGGTCGCCCGGTCCAGGGCGCCGCGCAGACGGACGAGCAGGGTGGTGCGGGTGACCAGTCCGGTGAGCCCGTCCCTCAGGCCGCCGGCCACCACGGCCTCGAGCTCGTGCTCGGTGGCCTCGCGCCGGGCGCGTTCGCGCGCCACGCGGCGCTCGAGCCGGTCGACCCGCGCGCGCAGGTCGGACCGGTCCAGGTCCCAGGGCTCAGCGGGCAGCACGGGCCGCTCCCGTCAGGTCGCAGAGCAGCAGGCAGGAGCCGGACCCCCGGTGCGTGCACTTGGGCTGCACCACCGTGGCGACGCGGCCGTGGACCCGAGCCACGCCGCTGACCACCCCGTCGACCAGGGCGCAGCGGCCGTCGGCGGCGTCGTACCCCAACGCGAGCAGCCACGGGGCGAGCGGGTCCTCGTGCCAGGACAGCAGGGGAGCCGTGGCGACGACGTCGATGTCGTGACCGCCCAGCCGGAGCACGACCTCCTCGACGCCGGCACGGATCGCGCCGACCACGTCCTCGGCCTGCTCGTCGACCGTCGGCGGCGTGGACGGGAGGGCTCCGGCGGGAGCGTCGAGCAGCAGACCGGCGGCCCGGTGGCCGAACCAGCGCAGGCCCTGCTCGGGGTCGTGCGTGGTGCCGGTCGCCTCGGCGAGCAGCCCCAGGAAGAGGGCGTCGTCGTACCGCCGCAGCGGGCTGGTGACTCCGTCCCAGCCGGCGGCCTCGAGCAGGTCGTCCCAGGCGTCGTCGCCGTCGGAGTCGACGACGAGGCGCTCGAGCAGACCGAAGACCCTGCCCTGCACGGTTCTCCCCTCGTCGGATGGCGCGGCTCATCCGCCTCATCGGCAGGGACCGGGCCGGGCTGAGCGCTCCGGTCGACCCGGCGGCGCGGAAGCTGCTGCGGACCGGTTCGGACCGGGTGAGCCGTCCTCAGGTTTGGGACCTGAGGGGCCGCGGTAATAACCCGGCACGCCTGTGGCTCGTTCACCGTGCGCCCCACCGTGTGACGTACGTCACACCTTTGCCCCGATTGAGGTGTCTATGAAGCGTTCTGTCCTCGGCCTCACCGCCGTCGTCGTCACCGGGCTCGCCGCAGCCCTCCCGTCCGGCGGCAGCGCCAGCGCCGCCGGACCCGCGTCCGGCTCCGGCTCGGCCGCCAGCCCCGACCTGGTCGCCCGCGCGCTGGCGCGGACCGGGCCGACCGCGCGCGAGGCGGTCCGAGCCCTGCGCCTGCATCCCGGTGCGGCACGGTTGAGCGACGGGACCCGGTTCCGGGTCACCGACGCGCTGGCCGACCCCGACGGCAGCACCCACGTCCGCCTGGACCGCACCTACCGGGGCCTGCCCGTGCTCGGCGGCGACGTCGTGGTGCACCGGGGTCCGCGCGGCGGCTGGCGCGCGCCGAGCCAGACCCTGCGCCGCCCCGTCGACCTGGCGGTCGCCCCGCAGGTCAGTCGCCAGCGGGCCGCGGACCTGACCCGCAGCCTGGTCGGCGGGCGGGTCCGCTCGACCCGGCTGGTCGTGGACGCGATCGCGGGCCGTCCGCGGCTCGCCGTCGAGGTGGTCACCACCGGACGGCAGGCCGACGGCACGCCGAGCCGCCTCGCGTCGTACGTCGACGCCCGCAGCGGCCGCGTGCTGCGCAGCGAGCAGCAGATCGAGACCGTGAACGGGTCGGGCCAGTCCCTCTACAGCGGCGTGGTCCCGCTGCAGGTGACCCAGTCGGGCAGCACCTACTCGCTGAAGGACCCGACCCGCGGCGGCACCTACACCAACGACGTCAACAACCAGACCGACGGCGCCCTGTGCAGCCTGCTGTCCTTCGGCTGCCGCACCGGCACCACCTTCACCAGCCCGACCAGCACGTTCGGCGCGGCCGCCGGCAGCCGCGCCCGGGCGGGCGTGGACGCCCAGTACGGCACCAACGTCACCTGGGACTACTACAAGAACACCTTCGGCCGGAACGGCATCTTCGGCACCGGGGCGGGCTCCTGGAACCGGGTGCACTACGGCAGCGGGTACGTCAACGCGTTCTGGGACGGCACCAAGATGACCTACGGCGACGGCGACGGCGTCTCCTACGGTCCGCTGGTCTCCCTCGACGTCGCGGGCCACGAGATGTCCCACGGCGTCACCGAGAACACCGCCAAGCTCACCTACTCGGGGGAGTCCGGTGGCCTCAACGAGGCGACCTCGGACATCTTCGGCACGATGGTCGAGTTCTCCGCCAACAACGCGAACGACCCCGGGGACTACCTGATCGGAGAGCAGTTCGACCTCAAGAAGCACCTCGGCCTGCGCCGGATGGACGACCAGGCCAAGGACGGCAGCTCGGTGGACTGCTACTCCTCGACCGCCGGCAACCTCGACGTGCACTACTCCTCGGGGATCGCCAACCACTTCTTCTACCTGCTCGCCGAGGGCTCGACCCCCAAGACCCTCAACGGCGTCGCCTACAACGCCCCGATCTGCCCCGGTGGCGGGGCGGTCACCGGGATCGGCAACACCAAGGCGGCGGGGATCTGGTACCGGGCGCTGACGACGTACATGACCTCGGGCACCAACTATGCCGCCGCCCGCACCGCGACCCTCAACGCGGCGCGCGACCTCTACGGCGCGACGTCGCCGGAGTACACCGCGGTGAACGCCGCCTGGTCGGCCTCCGGGGTCCGCTGAACCGGGGCCGGTCCCACGACGCGCACCCACACGCACGAGACCGCCGCTCCCGCAGGCGCGGGGCGGCGGTCTCGTCGCACGAGCGGATGACGGGAATCGAACCCGCGTAGCCAGTTTGGAAGACTGGGGCTCTACCATTGAGCTACATCCGCAGCCGCCGTCGAAGGCCCCTCGAGCGTGTTCCAGGGCTGTCCCGGCCGGCGCGGCACCATGGTGCCACACCCCGTGCGGCCCGCCCGCACGGCCTCCCGGCCGTTTCGACAGGTGTCCGGGCGCTGACTAGACTCCCGGAGGTTGAGAAACGGGGCGTAGCGTAGTGGCTAGCGCGCCTGCTTTGGGAGCAGGAGACCGCAGGTTCGAGTCCTGTCGCCCCGACCATGCAGGCGCCGCCGAACCCGTCCCACCACCCCTGGCTGGACAAGCCGCGGTCGCACGCGTGCACGAGAACAGACGAACCGAGGAGAACCCCTGTGAAGAGCGCCGTTGAGACGCTGAGCCCGACCCGGGCCAAGCTCACCGTCGAGGTCCCGTTCGGCGACCTGAAGCCGAGTCTCGACGCGGCGTACAAGAAGATCGCCCAGCAGATCACCATCCCCGGCTTCCGCAAGGGGAAGGTGCCCGCCGCGATCATCGACCGCCAGGTCGGCCGCGGCGCGGTCCTCGACGAGGCGATCAACGACGCGCTGCCCAAGCTCTACGTGCAGGCGCTCCAGGAGAACGACCTGCAGCCGCTGGCGCAGCCCGACATCGACATCACCCGGCTCGAGGACAACGAGACCCTGGAGTTCACCGCCGAGGTCGACATCCGCCCGGAGATCACGCTGCCGACCTACACCGGCCTCGAGGTGACCGTCGACGACCTGGCCGTGACCGACGAGGACGTCGAGGAGCAGGTGCAGAACCTGCGCGAGCGCTTCGGCACCCTGGTCGACGTGGACCGGGCCGCCGCCGACGGCGACTTCGTCACCATCGACCTGACCGCCACCAAGGACGGCGAGGTCGTCGAGGGCGGCGAGGCCGCCGGCGTGAGCTACCAGATCGGCAAGGGCGGCATGATCGAGGGCCTCGACGAGGCGCTGCTCGGCCTGTCCGCGGGCGAGAGCGCCACCTTCGCCTCCCAGCTGGCCGGCGGGGACCTCGAGGGTGAGGACGTCGAGATCGCCGTCTCCGTCACGGCCGTCAAGGAGCAGCAGCTCCCCGACCTGGACGACGACTTCGCCCAGATGGCCTCGGAGTTCGACACCGTCGCCGAGCTGACCGACGACGTCCGGGTCCGGCTCCACAACGGCAAGCGCCTCGAGCAGGCCGCGGCCGCCCGCGACGCCGTGCTGGAGAAGCTGCTCGACCTGGTCGAGGTGCCGCTGCCCGAGAGCGTGGTCGCCGACGAGCTCAACGCCCGTCGCGAGAGCGTCGAGCAGCAGCTCGCCTACGCCGGGATGACGATGCAGCAGTACCTCGACTCCGAGGAGCAGACCGTCGACGAGTTCGAGGCCGACCTGGAGAAGCGGGTCCGCGACGCGGTCGCCGCCCAGTTCGTGCTCGACGAGATCGCCAAGGTCGAGGAGCTCAGCGTCGAGCAGCAGGAGCTCACCGAGCACATGCTGCGCCGCGCCCAGCAGTCGGGTCAGAACCCCAACGAGTACGTGCGCCACATGATGGAGCACAACCACATCCCCGAGCTGGTGGCCGAGGTCGTCCGCGGCAAGGCGCTGGCCGTCCTGGTCGAGGCTGCCACGGTGACCGACGCGTCCGGCAACCACGTCGAGCTGAAGAACCTGCGCGGCGACGGCACCATCGGCGAGCCCGAGGACGAGATCCAGGTCCTCGAGGTCCCCGCCGCCGAGGACGACGACGCGGCCGGGTCCGCCGAGGAGACCACGGAGGCCTGAGCCCCCGCCGTACGACGTGCTGCCGGCCCGCCACCCCACCCGGGTGGCGGGCCGCTTCGCCGGGGGCGAGCTCCTCCAGCGGGTCACCGTCGAGCCGACCGCGGTCGTGCCGGCCCAGCCGCAGCCGGGCCTGGTCGACGCCCTCGCGCTGGTGCCGCTCTTCGCCGACGAGCTCATCCTGGGCACCGCCCGGGACACCCACCTGGCCATCGCTGACCGGGCCTTCGGGCTGGCCCACCGCGGCACCCTGCAGGCCACCCGGGTGCCGCAGGTCATCCACGACGGGGTCGCCGGGTCCGTCTACGCCTCGATCAGCGCCGTGCTGCGGCTGGCGGGCGCGGGCCTGGCCCGGGTGGGGGCGCTCGGCGTGGGGCCGCGGCTCGACGACTCCGCGCACGGGCGGGCGATCCAGTCCGCCGTCAACGGCCTGATCGGCGAGCGGCTCAAGGACGAGCACCCGCACCTCGCGCTGCCGATGGCGGTGCGGGTCGAGGGACGCGACGTCCCCGCCGAGAGGACCCACCTGGCCGCGGCGTTCCCCCGGGCCACCGACCGGGTCGTCGTCTTCCTGCACGGGCTGGGCGAGCACGAGGGCTACTGGGACGCGCAGCGCTACGAGCTGGGCGGCAGCTACGGCAGCCGGCTGGAGGCGGCGGCGGGCTGGACCCCGGTCTACCTGCGCATCAACACCGGTCTGTCGGTCGCCGAGAACGGGGTCGCCCTGACCTCGCTGCTGCAGAGCCTGGTCGACGCCTGGCCGGTGCAGGTCGGCCGGATCAGCCTCGTCGGCCACTCCATGGGCGGGCTGATCATCCGGGCCGGCTGTGCGGTGGCGACCGCGGCGGCGCGCCCGTGGACCGACCTGGTCAGCGACGTGGTCACCCTGGGCACCCCGCACCTCGGCGCGGACCTGGCGCGCGGCGCCGGGTCCGGGGCGCGCCTGCTCGGGCTCTCCCCGGAGACGGCCGGCTTCTCGCGCATCCTCGACCAGCGCTCGGTCGGCATCCGCGACCTCGAGCGCGGGCTCCCCGAGCTGCCGCCGCTGGAGCACGTCCGCTACCGGCTGGTCTCGGCGTCGGTCGGCTCCGCACGCAACCCGCTCGGCTGGCTCCTCGGCGACCTGCTGGTGAGGCGCGGCTCGGCCACCGCCTCCTCCCGCAAGCTGCTGCGGCTCTTCCCCGACGCCGACCTGCTGCACATCCCCAACACCGACCACTTCGGGCTGCTCAACCACCCCGACGTGTTCCGCGCCCTGAAGGAGTGGCTGGCATGACCGGCACGAGCACCACCACCGGCACCGGCGGCCACCGGCCCGACCGCGAGCTGCACGCCGAGACCGTCGTGGCCGCACCTCCGGAGCGGGTCTGGGCGGTGCTCACCGACCTGGCCCGGATGCCGGAGTGGAGCCCGGAGACCGTCCGGATGGTGCCGCTCAAGCGCGGGGGACTCCGGGTGGGCCAGTGGTACCTCGGGGTGAACCGGCGCAAGTACGTCGTGTGGCCGACCCGCAGCATCCTGTCCGTGCTCGAGCCCGGCCGGACCCTGGCCTGGGACACCGCCACCAGCGGCGCCCGCTGGGTCTTCGAGGTCGAGCCGGCCGCCACCGAGGACGGCACCGGGGACGCCACCCGGCTCGTGCACCGCCGCCCCGTCCCGGCCCGGCTCACCCTGCTGAGCAGGGTCGCGGCGCCGCTGCTGCTCGGCGGGTCGGTCGGCCACTCCGACGAGCTCGAGGCGGGCATGCAGCGCACGGTGGAGGCCATCAGGGCCGCGGTCGAGGCCGGCTGAGCTCCCTCCCGGACCGGCACGTCCGCTGTCCGCGAACAACACGCCATTGCCCGTGGAAGTGTCCGGTGATCCGGCTAGTGTCGACCCCGTGACTGACATCCAGATGAACGGCAGCCCGTCGTACGGGCAGGACGAGCACATCTACCAGCGGTTGCTGAAGGAGCGGATCGTCTTCCTCGGCTCCGAGGTGCGCGACCAGAACGCGAACGCGATCTGCGCGCAGATGCTCCTGCTCAACGCGGAGGACCCCGAGGCGGACATCTTCCTGTACATCAACTCGCCGGGTGGCTCGGTGGACGCCGGCATGGCGATCTACGACACCATGAACTTCATCACCAACGACGTGGCCACGGTCGGCATGGGCCTCGCCGCGTCGATGGGACAGTTCCTGCTCTGCGCGGGCGCCAAGGGCAAGCGGTACGCCCTGCCGCACGCGCGGATCATGATGCACCAGCCGTCCGGCGGCATGGGCGGCTCGGCCTCGGACATCAAGATCCAGGCGCAGCAGTCGCTGCACATCAAGAAGGTGCTGTTCGACCTGATCGCCCAGCACACCGGCCAGCCGGTGGACCGGGTCGAGCAGGACGCCGACCGCGACCGCTGGTTCACCGCCGAGCAGGCGCTCGAGTACGGACTCATCGACAAGGTCGTGGCAAGCGCCGGTCAGGTCGCCGACCAGGGCCGTCCCGCCTCCAAGAAGGGCTGAACGACGTGAACTACTACATCCCGCAGTGGGAAGAGCGGACGTCGTACGGCTTCCGTCGCATCGACCCCTACGCCAAGCTCTTCGAGGACCGCATCATCTTCCTCGGCACCCCGATCAGCGACGACATCGCCAACGCGGTGATGGCCCAGCTGCTGTGCCTGGAGTCGATGGACCCCGAGCGCGACATCCAGATCTACATCAACTCGCCCGGCGGCTCGTTCACGGCGCTGACCGCGATCTACGACACGATGCGCTTCATCAAGCCCGACGTGCAGACCGTGTGCCTGGGTCAGGCCGCCTCGGCCGCCGCGATCCTGCTGGCCGCCGGCGCGAAGGGCAAGCGCCTGGCGCTGCCCAACAGCCGGATCCTGATCCACCAGCCCTACACCGAGGGCACCTACGGGCAGTCCTCGGACATCGAGATCCAGGCCAACGAGATCCTGCGGATGCGGGAGCTGCTGGAGAAGATGATCGCCGAGCACACCGGCAAGGACCAGGAGGAGGTCAGCCGCGACATCGAGCGCGACAAGATCCTCACCGCCGACGCGGCCGTCGAGTACGGCCTGATCGACGCGGTGCTGGAGTCGCGCAAGGCGTCGCTGCCGGTCGGCTGAGACGCGACCGTCGGGCCCCGGGAGGGGGACGCGGTCGGATCGGCGGTGGTGTCCCAGGAGGCACAGCCGTACCAGTCCCCGTGTCCCCATCCCAAACCGACGGTCGACCAGGTATTTTCGAGGGTGAGGATGTAACGGTCACCACACGGGTGACCCGTCCGTCGAGGGGAAGTCGGCACGAACCTGTGCCGACCCGAGCTGTGAGGAGCCGTGCCTGTGGCACGCATCGGTGACGGTGGAGACCTGCTGAAGTGCTCTTTCTGCGGAAAGAGCCAGAAGCAGGTCAAGAAGTTGATCGCGGGTCCGGGTGTCTACATCTGCGACGAGTGCATCGACCTCTGCAACGAGATCATCGAGGAGGAGCTCACCGAGGGCAGCGAGGTCAGCCTCGAGGAGCTGCCCAAGCCCAAGGAGATCTTCGACTTCCTCAACTCCTACGTGATCGGCCAGGAGAACGCCAAGAAGGCGCTCGCGGTCGCCGTGTACAACCACTACAAGCGCGTCCAGGCCGGGCTGGGCGTCGCCAGCCACCGGCACCGCGCCGAGGACGCCGTCGAGCTGGCGAAGTCCAACATCCTGGTGATCGGCCCCACCGGCTGCGGCAAGACCTACCTCGCCCAGACCCTCGCCCGCATGCTCAACGTCCCCTTCGCGATCGCCGACGCGACCGCGCTGACCGAGGCCGGCTACGTCGGCGAGGACGTCGAGAACATCCTGCTCAAGCTCATCCAGGCCGCCGACTACGACGTCAAGAAGGCCGAGACGGGCATCATCTACATCGACGAGATCGACAAGGTGGCCCGCAAGGCCGAGAACCCGTCGATCACCCGCGACGTCTCCGGTGAGGGCGTGCAGCAGGCGCTGCTGAAGATCCTCGAGGGCACCACCGCGTCGGTGCCGCCGCAGGGCGGCCGCAAGCACCCGCACCAGGAGTTCATCCAGATCGACACGACGAACATCCTGTTCATCGTGGGCGGGGCTTTCGCCGGCCTGGAGCACATCGTCGAGCAGCGGATCGGCAAGAAGACCCTCGGCTTCGCCTCCACGCTGCCGACCAAGGAGGAGCGCGACCTCGACGCGATCTTCGGGGAGGTCATGCCGGAGGACCTGCTGAAGTTCGGCCTCATCCCCGAGTTCATCGGCCGGCTGCCCGTGATCGCCACCGTCGACAAGCTCAACCGTCCCGCGCTGGTGCAGATCCTCACCGAGCCCCGCAACGCGCTGGTCAAGCAGTACCAGAAGCTCTTCGAGCTCGACGGCGTCGAGCTCGAGTTCACCCCCGACGCGATCGACGCGGTGGCCGACCTGGCCATGATGCGCGGCACCGGCGCACGCGGGCTCCGCGCCATCATCGAGGAGGTCCTCCTCCACGTGATGTACGACGTCCCGTCGCGGGAGGACATCGCCAAGGTCGTCGTGACCGCCGAGGTCGTCCGCGACAACGTGAACCCGACGCTGATCCCGCGCACCACGGACTCCAAGAAGAAGAAGTCCGCCTGAGCCCCCTCGGGCCCCTCCCCGGGTCCGGTTAGGCTCGCCAGCATGACGTCGCTGGAGCCGCTGACCCTGCCCACCGCCGACTGGGAGGGCTGGCTGTCCGCGCGCGTGGACGACCGGCTCGCGGAGGTCGCCGACCTGGTCGAGCAGGTCAAGGCGGCCACGCCGGACCAGGTGCTGCGGCTCTGGGACGAGATCACCGTCGCCCTGGGGCACGTGTTCGCCCCGGCGTCGCTGCTGGCCAACGTGCATCCGGACGAGGTCGTCCGCACCCGCGCCGAGGCGGCCGAGCAGGAGGCGCAGAAGGTCGCCACCGCGCTCAGCCTGGACCCCGACCTGTTCGCCGCGCTCGACGCCGTCGACGCCTCCGGCCTCGACCCGCTGGCCGCCCGGTTCCTCGAGCGGTCGCTGCGCGACTTCCGGCGCTCCGGCGTGGACCGTGACGAGGAGACCCGCGGCCGGGTCCGGGACCTGTCCGAGCGCCAGACCGACCTCGGGCAGCAGTTCTCGCGGCACATCCGCGACGGGGTCGGCCGGTTCCAGGTCGACGCCTCCCGGCTGGCCGGGCTGCCCGAGGACTTCCGGGAGAGCCATCCCGCCGACGACGCCGGCCGGGTGGAGCTGTCCACGGAGTACCCCGACTACGTCCCCGTGATGACCTTCGCCACGGACCGCTCCCTGCGCGAGGAGATGCTCACCGCCTTCCTCAACCGCGCCTGGCCGGGCAACGACGCCACCCTGCACGACCTCCTCGAGGTGCGTCGCGAGCTCGCCGGCGTGCTCGGCTACGCCGACTGGCCGTCGTACGACGCCGAGGTGAAGATGATCGGGTCGGGCGCGGCGATCCCCGCCTTCGTCGACGAGATCGCCGCGGTGGCCGAGCCCGCCGCCCGCCGCGACTTCGAGGTCCTGCTCCAGCGGGTCCGGCAGGACCGGCCGGAGGCCACCGGCATCGACGGGGTCGACAAGGGCTTCTACGCCGAGGTGATCCGCCGCGAGCAGTTCGACGTCGACGCGCAGAAGGTGCGCACCTACTTCGACTTCACCCGGGTCAGGCGCGGGCTGCTCGACGTGACCGCCCGGCTCTTCGGCCTGGAGTACACCGAGGTCGCCGACGCGCCGCGCTGGCACGAGGACGTCGCCGTCTACGACGTGGCCCTCGCCGGTCCGCAGGGGCGCGAGGAGCTCGGCCGGATCTACCTCGACCTGCACCCGCGGGCGGGCAAGTACTCCCACGCGGCGCAGTTCGACCTGGTCTCGGGCATCCGCGACCGGCAGCTGGCCGAGGGCGTCCTGGTCTGCAACTTCCCGCGCGGGCTGATGGAGCACCACGACGTGGTGACCCTGTTCCACGAGTTCGGGCACCTGGTCCACCACGTGCTGGCCGGCCGGCAGGAGTGGGCCCGCTTCGCCGGGATCGCCACCGAGTGGGACTTCGTCGAGGCGCCCTCGCAGATGCTCGAGGAGTGGGCCTGGGACCACGGGGTGCTGGCCACCTTCGCCACCGACGCGTCCGGCGAGGTGATCCCGGCCGCCCTGGTGGAGCGGATGCGCGCGGCGGAGGAGTTCGGCAAGGGCTACCTGGCACGCACGCAGATGTTCTACGCGGCCGTCTCCTACGTGCTCCACCGCGACGTCCCCGACGACCTCACCGCCACGGTGGCGGCCCTGCAGGAGCGCTACGACCTGTTCTCCTACGTGCCCGGGACCCACTTCCAGGCCTCGTTCGGGCACCTCGGCGGCTACACCTCGGCGTACTACACCTACATGTGGTCGCAGGTCATCGCGAAGGACCTGTTCTCCGCCTTCGACCGCGACGCGCTCTTCGCCCCCGAGGTCGCGGCCCGCTACCGGGACCGGGTGCTCGCGGCGGGCGGGAGCAAGGACGCCGCCGACCTGGTGGCCGACTTCCTCGGCCGGCCCTACTCCTACGACGCGTTCCGGGCCTGGCTGGCCCAGGACGTCAGCGCACCCGCGACGCCAGGCTCCGCAGCGGACGGGTGACCTTCCAGGACCGGCTGTCCTCCATCGCGGCGATGCGCTGGCGCAGCCGGGCGATCTCCGCCTCCGGGCCGGGCGCCGGCCGCCGGCCCCTGCCCTTCGCCTTGGTCTGGAGCTCGACCGACTTGCCGACCTGGGCCTTGCGGACGCGGCCGGAGAACACCGAGATCCAGCGGTTCGGGATCGGCGACTCCACGAACTCGTGCTTGCGGAAGAGCCCCATGGTGTCGATCAGGTAGCGCTCGAAGACCGCGGGGGAGAAGACGTAGGTCTGGTCGCGCTCGGGCAGGCTCAGCCCCATCAGGGGCAGCTCGGGTGGCGGGGAGGGGAACTCGCTGATGGTGCTGCGGAACTTGGCGTCGTCGAGGCCGGGGTACTCCAGCACCACGTGCGAGGAGCTGAGCGCCGCCATCCGGTCGAGGAACGCGAACGGGTCGGGGACGTGGTGGATCACGTTGAGCGCGACCACCACGTCGAAGGAGCCGTCCGGCTCCTCGAGGTCGTCGAGCAGGCCGGGACGCAGGTCCAGGGTGACGCCGGTCGCCTCGGCGATCCGCTGGGCCTTCGTCCGCCGGGTCTTGCGGGGCTCGATCCCGGTCACGACCGCGCCCATCCGGGCCGCGCTCAGCGAGGCGGCCCCCTCGGCGCAGCCGATGTCGAGCAGCCGGCGCCCGTGCAGCGGCATCTGGAAGGCCCGCGCGAACGTGGCCGACCGCCCGGACCCCTCGGCGCCCTCGCGGTAGTCGGCCTGGTAGGTGTGCGCGCCCAGGTCGGGCATGGTCAGCACGTGGCCGCGGCGGCACAGGTCCTCGGCGTCCGGCTCGGCCATCCGCGGGAACTCCCAGCGCGACAGTGGGTGGTAGGCCTCGTGGTGCTCGCCGTGCGTGCACAGGATCCGGTACGGCGTGCCGGCGCCGTCGAGACACAGCGCGAGGTGCTCGTAGATCTGGCCGAGCTCGGGGGAGGCGACCACGTCGCCCCAGCTCTCGTGGTCGTAGGCGTCGCGCTCGGCGCCGCGGGCGGCCACCCGCGCCTGGATCACCGTGCGCGGGGCCACCAGGACGACCACCTCGTCGGCGGCGGCGATGAGCTCCGGCAGGACCGCGACCTTGTCGGCGGCGACCCGCCGGGTGCCCTTCTTGTAGCCGCGCAGGAGGTTGTAGTGCAGCACGTGGCCGGGCCCGGCGGGGACGTCCGAGGCCGTCGCGACCTGGTGGGCGAGGTGGACCTGGAGGGTCTCACCACGTCCTTCCGCCTCCGTGCGGAGCGTGTCGATGTAGGTGGACTTCCCCGCGGACGTCGGGCCGATCACGAGCAGCATCGGGCCAGGCTACGTCACCCTGCGGCCGTCGCTGCGCAGGCCCGGCGGGCGCGGACGAGGCGTCGCCGGGGTGGCCCCACAGGCTCAGCCGGTCGGCTCGGCGACCTCGGCGACGGCGGTCACCTCGGCGGCGTCGCTGGCCGTGAAGGCCAGCGTCCCGGTCACCTTGCCGGCCGCCCGCAGGTCGTCGGCGGCCTGCTCGGCCAGCCCGACCAGGGCGGCCGGGCCGCTGATCTCGGCGCGGGTGAGCTCGGTGCGCATCGAGACCTTCGCCTGCGACTTGGCGCCGCGGAGACCGGCCAGGGCGGCGGCCACGGCATCCAGCAGGGCCGGGTCGGCGCCCTCGGCGACGGCGAGCTCGGCGGTGGTCGGCCAGGACTGCCGGTGCACCGAGCCCTCCTGCCACCACGACCAGACCTCCTCGGTGACGTACGGCAGGTACGGCGCGAGCAGGCGCAGCTGCACGTGCAGCGCGATGGCCAGCGCCGAGGTCGCCGAGGCGGCGGCGGCGTCGCCGCGCGCGCCGTACGCCCGCTCCTTGACCAGCTCCACGTAGTCGTCGCAGAAGGCCCAGAAGAAGCGCTCGGAGACCTCCAGGGCGGTGGTGTAGTCGTAGGCCTCGAAGGCCTCCGTCGCCCGGGTCACCGTCTGGGCCAGCCCGGCCAGCATCGCCCGGTCGACCGGCTCGGTCACCGCGGCCGGGTCGAGGGAGGAGGCGCCCACGCCGCCGAGGGCGAACTTGGAGGCGTTGAGGACCTTCATCGCCAGCCGCCGGCCGACCTTCATCTGGCTCTCGTCGAAGGGGGAGTCGAGGCCGGGGCGCGCCATCGCAGCCCGCCAGCGGACCGCGTCCGCGCCGTAGGAGTCGAGGATCTCGGTGGGGACGACCACGTTGCCCTTGGACTTGCTCATCTTCTTGCGGTCCGGGTCGACCACGAAGCCCGAGACCAGCGCGTGGGTCCACGGCACCTGGTGGTTCTCGAAGTGGGCACGGACCACGCGGGAGAAGAGCCAGGTCCGGATGATGTCGTGGGCCTGGGTGCACAGGTCCATCGGGAACACCCGGGCGAACAGGTCGTCGTCGGTGCCCCAGCCGCCCGCGATGTGCGGGGTGAGCGAGGACGTCGCCCAGGTGTCCATCACGTCGGGGTCGCCCAGGAAGCCGTTCGGCTTCCCGCGCTGGGCGGGGTCGTAGCCTCGGGGCGCGTCGGTCGAGGGGTCCACCGGCAGCTCGGACTCGGTCGGCAGCAGCGGGTGGGCGTAGTCCGGCTCGCCCTCGGCGTCCAGCGGGTACCAGACCGGGAACGGGATGCCGAAGAAGCGCTGCCGCGAGATCAGCCAGTCGCCGTTGAGCCCGCCGACCCAGTTGTCGTAGCGGTGCTTCATGTGCGGCGGGTACCAGGACAGCTCGCTGCCGCGCTCGACCAGCTCGGCGCGGAGGTCGGTGTCCCGGCCGCCGTTGGTGATGTACCACTGGCGGGTCGAGACGATCTCGAGCGGCTTGTCGCCCTTCTCGTAGAAGTTCGTCATCCGCTGGGTCGGCGACGGCTCGCCGACCAGGTCGCCCGAGGCGCGCAGCAGCGCCACCATCGCCTCGCGCGCGCTGAAGGCGGTCTTGCCGGCCAGCTCGGCGTACGACGACGCGGCGGCGGCCGGGATCCACTCCGGGGTCTCCCGGTGCAGGCGTCCGTCGCGGCCGACCACGGTCCGCACGGGCAGGGCCAGCTCGCGCCACCACTGGACGTCGGTCAGGTCGCCGAAGGTGCAGCACATCGCGATGCCCGCGCCCTTGTCGGGCTCGGCGGCGGGGTGCGCCAGCACCGGGATCTCGACGCCGAAGACCGGGCTGGTCACGGTGCTGCCGAAGAGCGGCTGGTAGCGCTCGTCGTCGGGGTGGGCGATCAGGGCCACCACCGCCGGGATCAGCTCGGGGCGGGTGGTCTCGATGAAGATCTGCCGTCCGGGCTCGGACGTGGAGTGGAACGCGACCCGGTGGTAGTGGCCGGCGTACTCGCGCGCCTCCAGCTCGGCCTGCGCGACGGCGGTCTGGAAGGTGACGTCCCACAGCGTGGGCGCCTCCTGCAGGTAGGCCTCGCCCCGGGCGAAGTTGCGCAGGAACGCGCGCTGCGAGACCGCCTGGGCGGCGGTGCCGATGGTGGTGTAGGTCTGCTCCCAGTCGACGCTGAGCCCGAGCGTGCGCCACAGGTCCTCGAAGACCTTCTCGTCCTCCTCGACCAGCTGCTCGCACAGCGCGATGAAGTTGGGCCGGCTGATGGGGACCTGGCGCTTGGGGTCCGGCTTCTCCGGCGGGGTGAAGTCCGCGTCGTACGGCAGGCTCGGGTCGCAGCGCACCCCGAAGTAGTTCTGCACCCGTCGCTCGGTGGGCAGGCCGTTGTCGTCCCAGCCCATCGGGTAGAAGACCTCCTTGCCGCGCATCCGCTGGAAGCGCGCGACGAGGTCGGTGTGGGTGTAGGAGAAGACGTGGCCCACGTGCAGGCTGCCCGACACGGTCGGCGGCGGGGTGTCGATCGCGTAGATCTCGGCCCGGTCCTTCGACCGGTCGAAGGCATAGGTCCGCTGGTCCTTCCAGACCTGCGACCACTTGGCCTCGAGCCCCTCCAGCGCCGGCTTGTCCGGTACGACGACGCCGGCAGCGGGGGGCGTCGTCGTGGACAGGGGCCGGTTCTGGGTGTCAGTCATGAGGCGAATCCTACGGAGGGTCGCCGGACCCCGGCGAACCAGTTCGGCCTGCGTCCGCACCGGCCCGACCCCGCTCCGTACACTCGCACTCATCATGGCGAACCCAGAGGCGACCACCGGCGGCCCCCCGTCCTACGGCGAGGTGGAGGCGGCCCTCCTGGCCCGCTGGCCCGAGACCCGGCTGGAGCCCAGCCTGGACCGGATCGCGGCGCTCGTCGAGCTGCTCGGCGACCCCCAGCGCACCTACCAGGTGGTCCACCTGACCGGCACCAACGGCAAGACCAGCACGTCCCGGATGGTCGACACCCTGCTGCGTGCGCGCGGGCTGCGCACCGGCCGGTTCACCAGCCCCCACGTGGAGTCGATGACCGAGCGGATCAGCCTCGACGGCGAGCCACTCTCCGAGGAGGCCTTCGTCGCGGCCTACCAGGACGTCGCGCCGTTCCTGGACCTGGTCGACGCCGAGGAGGCGCACCCGCTGTCCTTCTTCGAGACGGTGGTGGGGATGGCCTTCGCCGCGTTCTCTGACGCCCCGGTCGACGTCGCCGTGGTGGAGGTCGGGATGGGCGGCTCCTGGGACGCCACCAACGTCGCCGACGGGGACGTGGCGGTCGTGACCCCGATCGCGGTGGATCACGCCCAGTTCCTGGGGGACCGCCCCGAGGTGATCGCGCTGGAGAAGAGCGGCATCATCAAGCCCGGTGCCACCGTGGTGGTCGCCGAGCAGACCCCCGAGGTGATGGCCGTGCTCGATGCGCGGGCCCGCGAGGTCGGGGCGCGGCTGCTGCGCGAGGGCGTCGACTTCGGTGTGGTCTCCACCCTCCCGGCCGTCGGCGGCCAGGTCACCACCCTGCGTGGCCTGTACGGCGAGTACCACGACCTCTTCCTCCCGCTGTACGGCGCGCACCAGGCGCAGAACGCCGTCCTCGCGCTGGTCGCCGTGGAGGCCCTGTCCACCGAGGAGGCGCTCGGCGACGAGCTGGTCCGCGAGGCGTTCGCGGAGGTGACCTCGCCGGGACGGCTCGAGGTGATCAGGCGCGGGCCGACCGTGCTGCTCGACGCCGCGCACAACCCCCACGGCGCCGCCGCCGCGGTCGAGGCGATCCGCGAGTCGTTCGCCTTCGACCCGCTCGTCGGGGTCGTCGGCGTGATGGGCGACAAGGACGTCGAGGGGCTGCTCGCCGAGCTCGAGCCGGTCCTCTCCGAGATCGTGTGCACCCAGAACTCGACCTCGCGGTCGATGCCGGCCGCGGCGCTCGGCGAGGTCGCGGCCGACCTGTTCGGCGAGCACCGCGTCCGTGTGGTCCCGCGGCTGGACGACGCGATCGAGCAGGCGGTCACCCTCGCCGAGACGGGCGGCTCGCTGGGGGAGTCGATCGGCGCCGGCGGCGTGCTCGTGACCGGGTCGGTGGTCACCGTCGGCGAGGCCCGGATGCTGCTGGACCGCGACCGGCGCCGGGAGGACCGGCAGCGATGAGGTCGATCCGCAACGCGATGTGCTCGGGCATGCTCGGCCTCCAGGCCGTCGTGCTCTTCCTGGCCCCGCTGGCCTTCACGGCCACCAGCAGCGACCTGAGTGCGGGAGCGGCGATCGGCATCGGGCTGGGCCTGGCCGCCCTCTGCGTCGTCGGCGCCGGCATGGTGAGGCGCCCCGGCGGGCTCGCCCTCGGCTGGGCGATCCAGGTGCTCACCGTCGCCCTGGGCTTCCTGGTCACCGCGATGTTCGTGCTGGGGGTCGTGTTCCTGGCGCTGTGGGCCGGCTCCGTCCGGCTGGGGACACGGATCGACCGGGAGCGTGCGGAGCGGCTGGCGCTCGAGCAGCCGGCCGGCGTCGAGGAGCAGCCGGGCGGCTAGGCTGCCGCCCATGACCCAGCGCACCCTCGTCCTGCTCAAGCCCGACGCCGTGAAGCGTGGACTCGTCGGCACGATCCTGGCCCGCTTCGAGCAGCGCGGGCTCTCGGTGGTCGCGCTCGAGCTGCGCACCATCGACGGGGCGCAGGCCGACCGGCACTATGCCGAGCACGTCGAGCGCGACTTCTACCCGCCGCTGCGGGCGTTCGTCACCTCCGGCCCGCTGGTCGCGCTGGTCCTCGAGGGCGATGAGGCGATCGAGGTCGTCCGCGGCATCAACGGCGCCACCGACGGGCGCAAGGCCGCCCCCGGCACCATCCGCGGCGACTTCTCGCTGTCGAACCGCGAGAACCTCGTGCACGGCTCGGACTCGCCGGAGTCCGCCGAGCGCGAGATCGCGCTCTGGTTCCCCGCCCTCTGACACAGCGCTCGCAGCCCTCGCTGGTCTCGCTGCTCTCGGTGGTCTCGCTGCTCTCGGTGGTCGAGTAGCGAGCGAGGAACGAGCGAGCGTGTCGAGACCTCGCGCGTGTCGTGCGGGGTCTCGACACGCCCTCCGCAGGCTCCGGGCTACTCGACCAGCGAGAGAGAGCAGGCTCCGGGCTGCTCGACCAGCGAGAAGGAGACGGTCAGGCGGCCGGGAGGACCTCGCGGGGGCGGTCGATCTCGCGCCAGCGCGGGTCGACCACCGGCGCCATCGTGGCCACCAGGTACAGGCCGCCGGTGACCAGCAGCGCGGGGGAGAGGCCGAGCGCGGCGACGGCCAGGCCGCCGAGGACCGGGCCGAGGGGGATGCCGGCCCAGCACAGCGAGCTCTGCAGTGCGGTCACCCGACCCATCAGGTGCTCGGGGATCCGCTCGTAGATCACCGCCCCCAGGATCGGGTTGAGGAACCCGCACGCGAAGCCGACCACCACCGAGACGCCGAGCACCGCGGCCAGCGGGGCCCCCAACGCCAGCACCACGAACCGGGGGAGACCCGCCAGCGCGAACGCGACCACGTAGGTGGCGAACCGCGGGAGCCGGTCGGCGTACGCCGAGGCGACCAGACTGCCGAGCAGCGCGGCGCCGCTGAAGGTCCCGAAGAGCAGCCCGATCGCGGCAGCGCCGCCCCCGGAGTCGCGGGCCCACACCGGCACGAGCACCGCGGTGTACGCCGCGTCGAGCAGGTTGGTCGCGGCCACCATCATCACCATCGCGACCAGGACCCGGTCGCGGCGCAGGAAGTGCCAGCCCTCGGCCAGCTCCTGGCGGTAGCCGGGCCGCCCGTGTCCGCCGACCGTCCGGGCCGCCCCCTGCCGGGGTGCGGTCGCCGCGACCAGCGCCGCCGCCACCAGGAAGCTCGCCGCGTCGACCGCGATCGCCGTCGACGCCCCGACCAGGGCCACCAGGAGGCCGGCGGCGGCCGCACCCAGCGTGCTGGCCAACCGCTCGACCGCGCTGCTCAGTCCGGTCGCCCGCTCCAGGGGCACCCCGGCGTCCGCGACGACGAGCGGCACCAGGGCCGCCTTCGCACCGTCGCCCGGTCCCCGCACCGTTCCGGCCACCGCGACGACGACCAGGAGCGCGCCGAAGGGCAGCATCCCCAGCGCGTGCAGCAGTGGGACCAGCCCGACCACCAGGGCGCTGGTCGCGTCGGTGGTGACCGAGACCCGGCGCGGGCCCAGCCGGTCGATCCAGGGGCCCGAGGCCGCCTTGGCCACGACGTACGGCGCCATCTCGGCGAAGGCGACCAGTCCGGTGCGGGTGGCGCTGCCCGTCGTGGTCAGCACGAACCAGGGCAGGGCGACCATCGAGACCCGGGTCCCGGTCAGCGAGACCGCCTCGGCGAGGAGCAGTCCGGTCAGCGAGCGCCTCACGACGGGGCTCCTGACGTGCCCGGCTGGCCGGGGCGCGGGAACGCGTGCAGGACCACGACGAAGTCCTCGGCCCTGGCGGCGTCCTCGGCGTCCTCCTCCCACCCCTCGACCACCGCCATCAGCGCGTCGCGGAGCTCGCGGGCGCGGGCCGGGGTGACCCGCAGGCTCCAGTCGCTGAAGGTCGTCGTACGCCGCCACGCGGGGGCCAGCAGTCCACGCTCCTCGACGGCCCGCTGCAGGGTCTCGGTGTGCACGACCGCCACGGCCTGCAGGTAGGCGTCGTTGAGCTCGCGGCCCTCGGGGGTCGCCTCGACGGCGGCGTCGGTCCGGGTGGCCTGGTGCGCTGCCCGCCACCACCGGTCGCGGGCGTTGCCCCGCTCGGTGTCCTCCTCGACGAAGCCGTGCTCGGCGAGCTGACGCAGGTGATAGCTCGTCGCCCCCGAGTTCAGCCCGAGCCGGGTGGCCAGGGCGGTGGCGGTCGAGGGGCCGTCGGAGCGGAGCAGCCCGAGCAGCCTGAGACGGACCGGGTGCGCCAGCGCCCGGAGCTGGGCCGGGGCCGGGGTGATGCTGGGGAGCTCCATGGCCCCAGGCTAGATCGCAGAGATATCTTTGCAAACATCTCTTTGCGGTTGTCTGGACGGCCGGGCACGCGCAGGTGGCGCCGCGTGTCGTCCCCGGCGGGGGGTGTGCACCGACCTACCCTTCTCGTGACACGTGTGACACGAGTGACGACTGTGCTGAAGGACCGGGGCAGACCATGGCGAACAGCTTCATCGGGCGGGACATGGCCGTCGACCTCGGGACGGCCAACACCCTGGTCTACGTCCGCGGCAAGGGCATCCTGCTCGACGAGCCGAGCGTGGTCGCGCTGAACTCCTCGACCGGGGAGATCCTCGCCGTCGGCCACGAGGCCAAGCGGATGATCGGCCGGACGCCCGACAACATCACCGCGATCCGGCCGCTCCAGGACGGGGTCATCGCCGACTTCGACTCCACCGAGCAGATGCTGCGCTTCTTCATCCAGCAGGTGCACCGCCGCCGCTTCTTCGCCAAGCCGCGGGTGGTCATCTGCGTGCCGAGCGCGATCACCGCCGTCGAGCAGCGGGCCGTCAAGGAGGCGGGCTACCAGGCCGGCGCCCGGCGGGTCTACATCATCGAGGAGCCGATGGCCGCCGCGATCGGCGCCGGGCTGCCCGTCCACGAGGCGACCGGCAACATGGTGGTCGACGTCGGCGGCGGCACCACCGAGGTCGCAGTGATCTCGCTCGGCGGGATCGTGACCAGCCTGTCGGTCCGCACCGCCGGCGACGACCTCGACCAGGCGATCATCGCGTGGATGAAGAAGGAGCACTCCCTGATGCTCGGGGAGCGCACCGCCGAGGAGATCAAGATGACCCTCGGCACCGCCTTCCCGCTCACCAAGGAGCCGGAGGCCGAGATCCGCGGGCGCGACATGGTCTCCGGGCTGCCCAAGACCGTCGTGGTCTCCAGCAGCGAGATCCGCCACGCCCTCGAGGAGCCCCTGCACGACATCGTGGACGCGGTGCGGGCGACCCTCGACCAGACGCCGCCCGAGCTCGCCGGCGACATCATGGACCGCGGCCTGGTGCTCACCGGCGGAGGTGCGCTGCTGCGCGGCCTCGACGAGCGCATCCGTCACGAGACCGGGATGCCCGTCCACGTGGCCGAGGAGCCGCTGCACTCCGTGGCGATGGGCGCCGGCAAGTGCGTCGAGGAGTTCGACGCGCTGCAGCAGGTCCTCGTCTCCGAGCCGCGGCGCTGAGGGGGACGACGATGGACCCCCGGCGACCCGAACGCCGCTCCCGCAAGGGCTCCGCCTCGGTCTTCGCACTGCTCGTGCTGGCCTCGGTCACCGTGATCACGCTCGACTACCGGGGCGGTGACGCCTCGCCCCTGCAGCCCGCCCGTGACGCGCTCGGCGACGGGTTCGGGCCGGTCGAGACGGCCGCGTCCACGGTCGCGCGGCCGATCAGCGAGGTGCCGGACTTCTTCGTGCACAACAAGGCGCTGCGCGACGACATCCAGGAGCTCCAGGCCGAGAACGCCAACCTGCGCGGCCAGCTCGCGGCCACCTCGGAGGTCCGCTACCGGGCCGCCGAGCTCGACGGCCTGCTCCGGTCCTCGCGCAGCACCGGGCTGGCCCTGGTGCCCGCCCGGGTGGTCGCGATGGGCCCGGCCCAGTCGTTCTCGCGCACGGTCACCATCGACGCCGGCACCAGCGCCGGCGTCCGCCCCGACATGACCGTGCTGAACAACGACGGCCTGGTCGGCCGGGTCATCCGCGCCGACCGCAGCACCGCGACGGTGCTGCTCATCATCGACTCCGAGTCGGTCGTCGGTGCCCGGCTGGGCTCCAACGCTGAAGTCGGCATGCTCCGCGGTCGCGGCGACATCAGCCGCACCGGAAACCTGGACCTCGACCTGGTCGACAACTCCGAGACCCCGGGCAAGGACGACGTCGTGGTCACGTGGGGCAGCCGCAACGGCTCGCCGTACGTCGCGGGGGTGCCGATCGGCACCGTCGACGCCGTCTTCTCCAGCCCGCGCGAGCTCGCCAAGCACGCCGTGATCGACCCCTACGTCGACTTCTCCTCCCTGGACCTGGTCGGGGTCGTCGTCCCCGGCGGCACGAAGGGCGACCGGGCCGTCATCCGCGCCGGCGAGGCGACCGGCACGGGCAAGGGAGGCAACTGAGATGCGTCTGGTGCGCGGGGGCGTGTTCCTCCTGCTGCTCTGCCTGGCGGTCGTGCTGCAGGTGAGCTTCTTCTCCTGGTTCTCCTACGACGGGGTCGTGCCCAACCTGGTCCTCCTCGTCGTGGTCGCCGCGGCGCTGGTCCGCGGGCCGGAGTTCGCCGCGGTGCTCGGCTTCGTCGGCGGGCTGGCGATCGACCTGGTGCCGCCGGCCGACCACGTCGCCGGGCGCTGGGCGCTGGCGCTGGTCGTGGTGGGCTACCTGGCCGGCCGGGTCCGGCAGGACGCGGGCCGCTCCACCCTCGGGGCCCTGGTCACCGTGGCCGCGTGCTCGTTCGTCGGCACCTCGGTCTTCGCCCTCTCCGGGTTGCTCCTCTCCGACGGCGGCGTCAGCACCACCGAGGCGCTGCGGGTCATCCCGGAGGCGATGGTCTACGACCTGCTGCTCGCCCCGTTCGTGCTGCCGCTGGCGATGCGCCTGTTCCGTCGCCTCCGTCCGGTCACGGTCGCGTACTGAGGTGACAGCCCGCCGATGACGAGCCTCTCGTTCCGCACCGACCTGACCGCGCCCGCGGGCAGCCGTCGCCGCACCTTCGTCAAGGGCCGGCTCCGGCTCGGCGTCCTCCAGGTCCTGGTGATGACGCTGTTCCTGACCCTGTTCGGGCGGCTGTGGTACCTGCAGGTCTTCAGCGGCGCCGACTACCAGGCCAAGGCGGCCGACCAGTCCGTCCGCGACATCGTCGTGCAGCCCGCCCGCGGCCTCATCGTCGACGACATGGGCCGTCCGCTGGTCGCCAACCGCACCTCCTGGGACGTCACCGTCGACCGGACCCTGCTGCACAAGCTCGACACCCGCGAGCAGGCCCAGCTGCTGCACCGCATCGCCCGCGCCACCGGCGGCTCGTACGCCGAGATCCGCGCGCGGCTGCTGCTCTGCGGCGAGGCCGGTTCCAAGTCCGGCCTGTGCTGGAACGGGTCGCCCTACCAGCCGGTGCCGGTGGCCAAGGACATCCCGCAGCCGACCGCGCTGACGATCATGGAGCAGAACGAGGACTTCCCCTCGGTCATCGTCGACTCGCAGAACGTGCGCGCCTACCCCGCGCCGTACGGGATCAACGCGGCGCACCTGCTCGGCTACCTCAGCCCGATCACCTCCGACGAGCTCGACGCCGCCGAGGCCAGGAACGACGAGTCCGTGCACGGCGCGTCGGTCGTCGGACGGGCCGGCCTGGAGAAGGAGTACGACAAGTACCTGCGCGGGTTCCCGGGCTACAAGCAGGTCGCGGTCGACTCGATGGGCCGGGTCCTGGGCGACTCCGGCGAAGTCCAGGGACGCGTCGGCGACACGCTGGTCACCACCATCGACTCCCGCGTGCAGGCCGTCGTGGAGCGTCAGCTCGCCGAGACGATCAAGACCGCGCGGGCGACGTACGACCCGGTCACGCACAAGAACTACGTGGCCGACCAGGGCGCCGTGGTCGTGATGGACGCCCACAACGGCGACGTGGTCGCGATGGCGAGCGCCCCGACGTACGACCCGAACGTGTGGGTCGGCGGCATCACCTCCAAGGAGCTGGCGCGGCTCTACTCCGCGCAGGCCGGCACGCCGCTGCTCGCGCGCGCGTTCCAGGGCCAGTTCGCTCCGGGCTCGACGTGGAAGCCGATCATGACCACCGGCGCCTTCGGCGACGGCTACGGCCCGAGCAGCCGTCTCGACTGCTCCGGCGGCCTGCAGGTGGGCAACCGGCTCTTCAAGAACTACGAGTCCGCCTCCTACGGCTACATCGACTTCGCCAAGGCGCTCCAGATCTCCTGCGACACGTTCTTCTATCGGGTCGGGCTCAGCTACTGGCAGAAGTACGGCAGCGACGAGTCGAACGTCAACGCCAAGGACCCGCTGGTCAAGATCGCCCAGGCCTTCGGCTTCGGCCAGCGCACCGGCATCGACCTGCCGGGGGAGGCCACCGGCCGGATCGCGGACCGCAAGTGGAAGCTGGCCTACTACAAGTCGATGAAGGACTACTACTGCAAGGTGGGCAAGCAGGACGGCTCGGACTTCCTGCACCGCTTCGCCCGCGAGTTCTGCGTCGAGGGCTACCAGTACCGGGCCGGCGACTCGGTCAACTACGCGATCGGCCAGGGCGACACGATCGTCACCCCGCTCCAGCTCGCCCGGGCCTACGCCGCGCTGTCCAACGGCGGGACGCTCTACGAGCCGCGGGTGGCCAGGGCCATCGTCAGCCCCGAGGGCAAGCTCCTGCGCGAGATCAAGCCGAAGGTGCAGGGCACCGTCCCGGCGACGAAGGCGACCCTGGACTACGTCGACACCGCGCTGCAGGGGACCCCGAAGACCGGCACCATCGCCTGGCGCTTCGGCGGCTTCCCCCTCGACAAGGTCAAGGTCCGGGCGAAGACCGGGTCCGCGGAGGTCTACGGCAAGCAGAGCACCTCGTGGGTCGCGTCGTACACCAAGGACTACGTGGTCGTCATGATGGTCACCCAGGCCGGCACCGGGTCGGGCACCTCGGGCCCGGCGGTCCGCAAGATCTACGAGGCGCTGTACGGCATCCACGGCACCGACGTGCGGCCCTCCACCTCTGCCATCCCCGGCGTGACCCCGCCGGAGAAGCTGCCGGTCTTCGCCGAGGACGGCTCGATCCTGCCGCCGATGGCGGCCACCGCGCCCTCCTCCCGGCGTAGCAGTGGCCGCGGGCGCCGCGCCCGCACCCGGACCGGAGGCGACGCATGAGCCTGCTCAACCCGACCCGCCCGCGCCCGCACCGCCCGGCCTCGACCCAGTCGAGCCTGGCCCGCGTGCCGCAGCTGGACTGGCTGCTGCTGGTCTCGACCTTCGCCCTCCTGGCGCTGGGCTCGGTGCTGGTGTGGTCGGCCACCGCGGAGCGCACCGACCTGACCGGTGGAGACCCGCAGGCCTTCCTGCGCCGCCACCTGGTCAACATCGCGATCGGGGTCGTCCTGGCCGTGATGGTCGCTGCCACCGACCACCGCTGGGTCCGCATCCTCGCGCCGCTGGTGTACGCCGGGTCCCTGGTCGGTCTGCTCCTGGTGCTGGTGATGGGCTCCACCATCAACGGGTCACGCTCCTGGATCGTGGTCGGCGGCATGTCGATCCAGCCCTCGGAGTTCGCCAAGCTCTCCGTCGTGATCGGGATGGCCCTCGTGGTCGCGGAGCGCACCGAGAACTCCTGGCGGCAGCGGGAGGTGCGACACGTCGACGTCCTCGGCATGCTGGGCGTCGCCGCGATCCCGGCCGCCCTGATCCTGCTGCAGCCCGACCTGGGCACCGTGCTCGTGCTGGTCGCCACCGTCTTCGGGGTGATCGCGGTCTCCGGCGCGCCCCGTCGCTGGCTGGTCGCGCTGGCGGCCGGCGGGGTGGGGGTGGCCGCCCTCGCGGTCGCCGGCGGAGTCCTGAAGCCGTACCAGATCGACCGCTTCATGGCGTTCACGAACCCCGCCCTCGATCCGCGCGGGGCCGGCTACAACACCGAGCAGGCCCGGATCGCGATCGGCAACGGCGGCATCTTCGGCCAGGGGCTCTTCCACGGGTCGCAGACCCGGTCGGGGTTCGTGCCCGAGCAGCAGACCGACTTCATCTTCACCGTGGCGGGCGAGGAGCTCGGCCTCGTGGGGGCCGGCATCGTCATCGCCCTGCTGGCGGTCATCGTGTGGCGGGCGCTGACCATCTCCGCCCGGTCCGAGGACCTCTTCGGGCGCCTTGCTGCGGCCGGCGTGGCGTGCTGGTTCGGCTTCCAGGCCTTCCAGAACATCGGCATGTGCCTGGGGATCATGCCGGTGACCGGTGTGCCGCTGCCGCTGGTCTCCTACGGCGGCTCGTCGATGTTCGCCACCCTGATGGCGATCGGGCTGCTGCAGAACATCCACCTGCGCAGCCAGCGCCGGGTCGGGCTGGGCTTCGCCCGGTCGCGGCTGGACCGCTCCCGCTTCTGACCGCTCATCCCAGCTCGGCGACGCGTCCCCGCACCACGACCTGACGCACGTCGGCCAGGCGGTCCAGGTCCTGCTCCAGGTCGCCGCCCACGACCAGCAGGTCGGCGGCGTCGCCGGGGCGCAGCCGCCCCACGGGCAGGCCCAGCACGTCGGCCGCCCCCGAGGTGGCCGAGGCCAGCGCGGCGACCGCCGGCATCACCCGCGCCATGTCGGTGACTGCGTGCCGGTAGCCCCCGTGCGCCTTGGGCGGGCTGATGCCGGCGTCCATGCCGCACACCAGGCGGACCCCGGCGGCGTACAGACGCTCGAAGAGGGCGAACCGGATCGCGACGAGCTCCTCGACCGGCCGGCCGGTCGCCTCGATCGCGGCCCGCAGCCCGGGCGGTGCGAGCCGCAGCATGGCGGCGGAGAAGCCACCGAACGTCGGACAGCACGGGATCCCGCTCGCGGCGAGCCGCGCGATGTCGGCCTCGTCGGCCTCGACGGCGAGCAGCGCCAGGGGTCCCTCCAGCCCGCTGGCGGCGCGGCCGAGGAAGGAGGCGTGCTCGATCCCGTCCACCCCGGCCTCCACCGCGAGGGCCACCGCGGTCCGCGCGTGGGCGTGCGCGGTCAGCGGCAGTCCGTGGCGGTGGGCCTCCTCGACCATCAGCCGCAGGGTGGCGGCGTCGAACTGGGCGGCGGCCACGTCGGTGCGCGGCGTGTTGAGACCGCCGCTGGCCATCACCTTGACGACGTCCACCCCGCGCTCGGCCCGCTCGGCGATCGCCGACCGGATGGAGGCCTCCCCGTCGACGACGCCGCCGAGGTAGTGGCAGTGCCCGTCGGGCACGGTCAGCGGCGGACCCGAGGTCAGCAGCCGGGGCAGGCCGTCGTCGGCAGCACCGCTCGCCGCTCGCTGGGCGTCACGTCGGGCCAGCACGACCCAGTCGCGGTCGCCGAGGTCGCGCACCGTGGTCACGCCGCCGGCGAGCTGGGCCCGTAGCGCGGTCTCGACGACG
The DNA here is from genome assembly GCA_044227235.1 of Marmoricola sp. Classification (GTDB taxonomy): domain Bacteria; phylum Actinomycetota; class Actinomycetes; order Propionibacteriales; family Nocardioidaceae; genus Marmoricola_A. The sequence continues at coordinate 70,240 of JBGAFN010000007.1, forward strand.
GCGTCGAGCTCGGCGGGCGAGTAGCCGGCCACCCGGTCGAGTGCGCCGACCCCGCCGTCGGCGACCAGGTGCACGTGGGTGTCGACGAGGCCGGGCAGCACCGTGGCGTCCTCGTGCTCGTGGACCTTCCACCCGTCGGGGATCTCGAAGGCGGCGGACTCCACCCCGACCACCACGTCGTCCTCGACCAGGACGGTCGCGCCGTCGGGGCGGAAGCCTTCGCCGTCGAACGCGTGTGGTGCCCGGACCGCCAGCCGCATCTCCCGAGTCAAGCGGCCCCGGGGGGACCCGACAAGGCGGTGCTGGACCAGCCCGTCCGGGTCTTCACCGCGCCGGGCGACCGCGCCAGGGTGGGTCCCATGGAGATGAGTGACACCGAGAGCACCGTGACAACCCTGGCCGCACTGCAGCGCTTCTCCGCTGCGTTCGGCTCCGGCGACGTGGACGCGATCATGGCGCTGATGACCGAGGACGTCGTCTTCGAGTCCACGGGGCCGGCGCCGGACGGCGTGCGCCACGAGGGCGCCGCCGCGGTGCGGGCCGTGTGGGTCGACCTGTTCGGCTCCACCCCGGGCGCCCGCTTCACCGAGGAGGAGCTCTTCGCCGACGGTGACCGCGGCGTGCTGCGCTGGCGCTTCGACTGGGCGGGCGACGACCCGGGGCACGTCCGCGGCGTCGACGTCCTCCGGTTCCGCGACGGCAAGGTCGCCGAGAAGCTGTCCTACGTGAAGGGCTGAGACTGGAGCCGGTTCGCCGGCCCCGCGTACCCTGTGAGCGCACCCGACCCCAGGAGAGCTCAGCCATGCCCACCGCAGCACCGGAGACGTCCGCGCCTCGGCCCGCAGCCGGCCACGAGTCCGTCTTCGGACGTCTCGAACCGCTGCTGTCCGGCGTGCAGAAGCCCATCCAGTACGTCGGTGGCGAGCTCAACTCGACCCTGAAGGACTGGGACGAGACCGACGTGCGCTGGGCCCTGATGTACCCCGACGCCTACGAGGTCGGCCTTCCCAACCAGGGCGTCCAGATCCTCTACGAGGTGCTCAACGAGACCGAGGGGGTCCTCGCCGAGCGCACGTACGCCGTCTGGCCCGACATGGAGGCGGTGATGCGCGAGCACGGCATCCCGCAGTTCACCGTCGACCAGCACCGCCCGGTCCGAGCGTTCGACGTCTTCGGCATCTCGTTCGCCACCGAGCTCGGCTACACCAACCTGCTCAACGCCCTCGACCTGGCCGGCATCCCGCTGCACGCCGTCGACCGCGGCGAGGGCGACCCGGTCGTGCTGGCCGGCGGCCACGCCGCCTTCAACCCCGAGCCGATCGCCGACTTCGTCGACGCCGCGGTCCTGGGCGACGGCGAGGAGGTCGTGCTCGCCATCTCCGAGGTAGTCCGGGAGTGGAAGCAGGACGGCTCTCCCGGAGCCGAGGGGCGCACCCCGCGCGACGAGCTGCTCTACCGGCTCGCCGTCTCCGGCGGCGTGTACGTCCCCAAGTTCTACGACGTGGAGTACCTGCCGGACGGTCGGATCCAGCGGGTCGTCCCGACGATCTCCGGCGTCCCGTGGCGCGTGCACAAGCACACCCTGATGGACCTGGACGCGTGGCCCTACCCGCGCAAGCCGCTGGTGCCGCTGGCCGAGACGGTCCACGAGCGGTTCTCGGTCGAGATCTTCCGAGGCTGCACCCGGGGCTGCCGGTTCTGCCAGGCGGGCATGATCACCCGGCCCGTCCGCGAGCGCTCGATCACCACGATCGGCGAGATGGTCGAGAACGGGATCCGCAAGTCCGGCTTCGAGGAGGTCGGCCTGCTGTCGCTCTCCAGCGCCGACCACACCGAGATCGGCGAGGTCGCCAAGGGGCTGGCCGACCGCTACGAGGGCTCCAACGTGTCCCTGTCGCTGCCCTCGACCCGCGTCGACGCCTTCAACATCACCCTGGCCAACGAGTTCTCCCGCAACGGGCGGCGCTCCGGGCTGACCTTCGCGCCCGAGGGCGGGTCGGAGCGGATGCGCAAGGTGATCAACAAGATGGTCACCGAGGAGGACCTGATCCGCACCGTCGCCACGGCGTACGGCCACGGCTGGCGGCAGGTCAAGCTCTACTTCATGTGCGGTCTGCCGACCGAGACCGACGAGGACGTCATGGGCATCGCCGACCTCGCGAAGAAGGTGATCGCCAAGGGGCGCGAGGTGTCGGGCCGCAACGACATCCGCTGCACGGTGTCGATCGGCGGGTTCGTGCCCAAGCCCCACACCCCCTTCCAGTGGGCGGCCCAGCTCGACTGGGAGACCACCGACGAGCGCCTCAAGAAGCTCCGCGACGACGTCCGGGCCGACACGCGCTACGGCCGGGCGATCGGCTTCCGCTACCACGACGGCCGTCCCGGCATCGTCGAGGGACTGCTCTCGCGGGGTGACCGCCGGGTGGGTCGCGTCATCGAGGAGGTGTGGCGCGACGGCGGCCGGTTCGACGGCTGGAGCGAGCACTTCTCCTACGACCGCTGGATGGCCGCGGCCGAGGCCGGGCTGGCCGGCACGGGCGTCGACGTCGACTGGTACACCACCCGCGAGCGCGAGTACGCAGAGGTGCTGCCCTGGGACCACCTCGACGCCGGCCTGGACCGCGACTGGCTGTGGGAGGACTGGCAGGACGCGCTCGACGCCGACGGCAACGAGGTCGACGACTGCCGGTGGAACCCCTGCTACGACTGCGGCGTCTGCCCGCAGATGGACACCGAGATCCAGATCGGCCCGACCGGCGCGACGCTGCTGCCCCTGACGGTGGTCTGAGGTCGCGGTGGGGGTCCGGCTCGCCGGCGCCGAGGACGTCGCGGTCGTCGGTGCGCTGCGCCGGGCCTGGGCCGAGGAGCAGGCCGGCGCCGAGATCGACGACCCGGCCTTTGAGGAGGCCTTCGCGGTGTGGTCGGCCGCCGAGGCGCACCAGCGGGTCACCTGGCTGGCATACGCCGGGGACGAGCCGGTCGGGATGCTCAACCTGGTCGTCTTCACCCGGATGCCCAAGCCCGGCCGGTCCGCCTCCGGCTGGGGCTACGTCGCCAACGTGTACGTCGACGAGGAGCATCGCGACCGGGGCCTGGGCACCGAGCTGCTCGACGCCTGCCTGGCCTACGCCCGGGACCACGGGTTCGTCCGGGTGGTGCTGACCCCCAGCGAGCGGGCCGTCCCCTTCTACACCCGCGCCGGCTTCGCCCCGGCGACGTCGATGCTCGTCCTCCCGCTCGCCGAGCTCTGAGGACCGCCCGGTTGGCTGTCCCCAGGGACGCGCCATGCGCCGGCGCCGGGGCGCGCGCGCTCCTACGGTCGCCGCACCCGACGAAAGGACGTCAACGTGCGGAGAACCTGGGTCGTCGCGATCCTCCTCGGCCTCCTGCCGGCGGTGCTGCCGGTCTTCCTGGGTCCCTCCGGGACCGGTACCGCGGTCGCCGCGCCGGCGCCGGACGTCGGCGCCGGGCCCTGCGGACCCGACGTCGGCGACTGGACGATCGTGCAGTGGTACCAGTCGACGGGGTCCGGGCCGGTGCCGATGCGGTGCGGCAACTGGGACGGTCTGTCGGGCTGGGGCTATCGGAAGGCGGTCGCTCTGGGGCGGTCCGGCGTCTGGTACGAGGGCATGACTGGCGCCGTCCTGTCAGGCTTCAGCGTCGACGTCCAGGGAACGACCCACGTCTACCGCTCTCAGCGCTTCGTCTACTGCGACCCTGAGTACCGTTTCGTCGTGGTCGTGCAGACCCGCACCTTCGGGCACGATCACATGCGCGGCATCATCACCGCCCACAAGAAGGAGCTGTGAACCGTGGTCGACGTGCCCTCACGAGCAGAGCGCCTGCAGCTGGTTGCGTCTGGTCTCGCAGGACGCGTTGTCGGCTCCACCGCGCAGATCCTGATGGTGGCGGCAGCGGACGAGCCCGAGCGGATGGTCGTCACCTGGGAGGTTCGCGGCGTACGTCGGGTCGACGACGTTGGGCTGATGGGAGTCACCGACGCCGAGCTGGACGACGTCGAGGGAATCGCCGAGCTGGTCACGGCCGAGCTGATCGAGCGGGCCGACACGGGCCGGCTGTCGTCCTGACTGACGGGTAGTCCGTCGTCCCTAGCCGCCGATGCCGGAGGCGAGCCAGGCGACGGCGAGGATGCCGAGCACCCCGACGACCAGGAGCAGCCCGAGCAGCGCGGGGGACCTCGGCTGGCCGCCGTCCTCGGTCGGCGCCGGGGCGAGCGGGGGCGCCGGCGGGGTCGGGGTGGCCGGGCTGGGGGCGGCGCCGGAGCCGTCCCACCCGTTGGTGCCGACCTGGGTCACGCCGACGGGGGAGTACCGGTAGGACCACTGGACCCCGTCGCGGCCGCGGAGGAACACCTCGCCGTCGGTCGCCCAGCCCTCCAGGCCGCGGTAGAAGGCGGTGGCCTGGGCACTCCACGGCGCGGCGGCCTCCGCCGTGCGGAGCAGCAGCCAGTCGCCGTCACGCTCGACCCGGGCTCCGACGTACGGCGCCAGGTCGGCCACGGAGTCCACGTCCAGGGCGTGGTCGGCGGCGAACCCGCCGTCGGCGGCGGCCATCCGCACCTCGAGCACCGTCACCGCCGTCGTCTCGGCCGCCGCCGGCAGGAGGATGCGTCCGGAGGTCTCCACGTCGTAGCCCATCCGGGCACCCTAGGCCGAGCATCCCCGCGCCGCATCCGCCGGTAGGCTCACCCCTCGTGCGTGAACAGCCCGAGCAGCAGGCCCCTCCGGTGCAGCGTCTGCGGATCCGCTACGCCAAGCGGGGTCGGCTGCGGTTCACCAGCCACCGTGACTTCTCCCGGGCGTTCGAGCGTGCCCTGGTGAGGGCCCGCATCCCGATGGCCTACTCGTCGGGCTTCAACCCGCACCCGCGGATCTCCTACGCCGGGGCGTCGCCGACCGGGGCGGCGAGCGAGGCCGAGTACCTCGAGATCGGTCTGGCCAGCGAGCTGGACCCGGCCACCGTGCAGGACCTGCTCGACTCGTCCCTGCCGCCCGGCCTGGACGTCGTGGAGGTGGTGGTCAGCGCCGGAGGCGCCCTGGCGGACCGCCTCGAGGCGAGCCTGTGGCGGATCAGGCTGCCCGGGACCGGGCCGGACGCGGCCCGTGCGGCGGTGGCCGCGTTCCTCGCGGCCGACGAGATCCTGGTCGAACGGATGACCAAGCGCGGGCTGCGCTCGTTCGACGCCCGCGGTGCCGTGGTGAGCCTGGTGCTGGAGGACTCTCCGGAGGCCGATGTGGCGGGCGACACGTCCGGGTCCGAGGCATGTGCGATACTGCAGGTGGTCCTACGGCACGGCGTGCCGTCCGTGAGACCCGACGACGTCCTCGCCGGTTTGCGCGAGATTGCAGGGCTCCAGCTCGGTGCAGCCGCTCTTCACGAACGGCTCGCCCAAGGTCCCCTGGATGAGCCGACCGGCACAGTGGGTGACCCGTTGGCACCCGACCGCGACGCGGTGTGAACCGGATGGTGACAGCTCCGGCTCGCTGACCCGCTGACCGCGGTCGACCAGCAGATCTCCCTCTGACGCGCACAGCGGTGGTTGTCGCCGTACGTTCCGCCCCCCGGCGGGACGTTCACCGCAGGCTTGCGTCCGCCCCGGCGGACGACTGACACGCACTTCGGCGTGGCGACCCCCAAGGGCCGTCCGCCGAGGTCAAGGGAGATCGATGCTCGACGAGCAGACCCCGGCCGAGGCCGGCACCGAGACCACCACGCCCGACACCACCTCCGGGGCGAGCGCCTCGGGGGAGTCGGGCACCACGCCGGCCAAGAAGGCGCCCGCCAAGCGGGCACCACGCAAGACGGCCGCCAAGAAGACCGCCGCAGCCGCGGAGTCCCCCGGCGACGCGCCCGGGCCCGACGGCGCGCCGGAGGACGGGGCGGCACCGCCCGCCAAGAAGGCCCCCGCCAAGCGCGCGGCCGCCAAGCGCGCCCCGGCGAAGAAGGCAGCGCCGGCGCCCGAGCCGGCGGCCGAGCCGGACCAGCCCGACGCGGTCGGCCAGGTCGCGGCCGAGGGCGACGCTGCGCCGCCGGCGAAGAAGACCACCGCCCGGAAGACCACCCGCGCGCGGAAGACCACGTCCCCGGCGGTCGCCCCCGGGGAGGTTCCCGCGGAGGCGCCCGTCGCCGACAGCGACGCGGCCCCCGCCGCGGTTGAGGCCCCGGTGGAGGCGCCCGTGGCGGGCACCCGCCGGGCCAAGGCGAAGACCGCTCCCGCGATCACTCCGCTGTTCCAGGCCCCCGAGACCCCCGCGCGTCCCGCCCGCAAGACCACGGCGAAGAAGACCGCGAAGAAGGCCGCGCCGGTCGACGCCGAGCTGCCCCTGGACGAGGAGGAGACCCCCCTCGACGAGGCGCTGACCGCCGAGGGCGTCACCGAGACCCCCGGCGACGAGACCGAGACCGCGGCGACCGCCGACGGCACGGTCACCGAGACCGACGACACCGAGGACGCCGACGAGGGCGACGACGAGTCGGCCGAGGGTGCCGCCAGGCGCCGGCGCCGTCGCGGCGGGCGCCGCCGCCGCAAGCCCGCCGGCGAGGGCGGTCAGGGCCAGGGTCCCGACGGCGGGACGGCCTCCGACGGCTCCGAGGGCGGTGGCTCCAGCGAGCAGGCTGCCGAGGCGGGCGAGAGCGCGGAGACGCGCGAGGAGTCGGATGCCGAGGGCGCCGAGGCGGGCGAGCAGGGCGAGGGCGGCACCACCCGTCGCCGCCGGCGTCGTCGCCGTGCCGGTGAGGGCGGGGGCGACGACGAGTCCACCGACGACCCGCAGAACACGGTCACCCGGGTCCGCACGCCGCGCTCGGCCGAGGACCAGATCACCGGCTTCTCCGGCTCGACCCGCCTGGAGGCCAAGAAGCAGCGCCGCCGGGAGGGTCGCGAGGCCGGCCGTCGCCGTGCCCCGATCATCAGCGAGGCCGAGTTCCTGGCCCGCCGGGAGTCCGTCGACCGCACCATGGTGATCCGCCAGCGGGGCGACCTGACCCAGATCGCCGTGCTCGAGGACAAGGTGCTCGTCGAGCACTACGTGGCCCGCGAGTCGCAGACCTCCCTGATCGGCAACGTCTACCTCGGGCGGGTGCAGAACGTGCTGCCGTCGATGGAGGCCGCCTTCATCGACATCGGCAAGGGCCGCAACGCGGTCCTCTACGCCGGCGAGGTCAACTGGGAGTCGTTCGGCGCCCGGGACGGCAACCAGCGCAAGATCGAGCAGGTGCTCAAGCCGGGTCAGGCCGTCCTGGTCCAGGTCAGCAAGGACCCGATCGGCCACAAGGGCGCCCGGCTCACCAGCCAGATCAGCCTGCCGGGCCGGTTCCTGGTCTACGTGCCCGACGGCACCACCAGCGGCATCTCCCGCAAGCTGCCGGAGAACGAGCGTGGTCGCCTCAAGACGCTGCTCAAGGAGATCGTCCCCGACACCGCGGGCGTCATCGTGCGGACCGCGGCCGAGGGCGCCAGCGAGGACGAGCTGACCCGCGACGTCGAGCGGCTCAAGGCCCGCTGGGAGGACATCTCCGGCAAGGTCGCCTCGGGCAACGCCCCGCAGCTGCTCTACGGCGAGCCCGACCTGACCGTAAAGGTGGTCCGGGACCTCTTCACCGAGGACTTCGCCAAGCTCGTGATCTCCGGCGAGGACGCCTGGGAGACGGTCAAGGAGTACGTCGAGCACGTCGCGCCCGACCTGGCCGACAGGCTCGAGCGGCACGACGACGAGGGTGCCGACGCGTTCGCGGCATACCGGATCGACGAGCAGATCGCCAAGGGGCTCGACCGCAAGGTGTGGCTCCCCTCGGGCGGCTCGCTGATCATCGACCGGACCGAGGCGATGACCGTCGTCGACGTCAACACCGGCAAGTTCACCGGCTCCGGGGGCAACCTGGAGGAGACGGTCACCAAGAACAACCTCGAGGCCGCGGAGGAGATCGTCCGTCAGCTCCGGCTGCGCGACATCGGCGGCATCATCGTCGTGGACTTCATCGACATGGTGCTGGAGAGCAACCGCGACCTGGTGCTGCGCCGGCTGATCGAGTGCCTGGGCCGGGACCGCACCCGCCACCAGGTGGCCGAGGTGACCAGCCTCGGACTCGTCCAGATGACGCGGAAGCGGATCGGCACGGGCCTGCTGGAGGCCTTCAGCGAGAACTGCGACCACTGCCAGGGGCGGGGGCTGGTGGTCCACCACGAGCCGGTCGAGCAGCGCAAGCAGCAGCAGCGCCAGCCCGCCGACGAGGAGCCCCGTCGCAGCAACCGCCGCAACCGCGGCCGTGGCAAGGGTGACGAGCAGCAGGGCGGTGCGAACGGCGACCGCTCGGCCGCCGCCCCCGCCACCGCTGGAGGCGCCGGTCGCCGTCCGACCCCGGCCGACTTCGCCGCGATGGCCCGCGCCGAGGCGCACGCCGCCGAGCAGGCGGAGCGCGACGCCGCCGACGGGTCCGGTGCCGGCGCCGACGTGACCGCGGACGTCACCGAGCTCGAGCCCGTGGAGCAGGCCGTCGTGGCCGCCTCCGCGGCCGAGCCGCTGTCGGAGTGGCCGCACGGGGAGCCGGCGGTGACCGTCGACGTGCCCGAGGACGACCTCCCGCTGGTCGACGCCGCAGCCGCGGCCGCACCCGAGGAGCCGTCCGCGGACACCGCCGACCTGCCGGGGGAGGAGCCCGCTCCCGAGCCGGAGCCGACCCCGGAGCCGGAAGCCGAGGCCGAGCCCGAGATCGAGCCCGCCCCGCCCGCCGCTCCGCGGATCGTGACGACGACCCGACGGGCCGGTGCCCGACGGGCTGCCGGACGCCCGAGCGGCGCCCCGGTCGGGGGGACCACGACGGGGGGGACGGCCACGGCCACCCTCGACGGTCCCGCCCCGGGCGACGTCGCGACGGCCCCGGAGTCGGGCACGGAGACGGGCACGGAGACGGGATTGGAGACGGGGGCCGGCGTCCCCGAGGACGGCGGCACCGCGGCCCACGTGCCCATCAAGAAGAAGGGCTCCCGCAAGCGCTGAGGAGGCGACCGCCGGGCCGTTTTGACCCGCCCGGCGGTTTCTCCGTAGACTTGGACCTTGGCGCGCCAAGCCGTGCCCTCTTGTCGCGCTCCGCGTGCGCTCCCCGACCGAACCTCCGGCCGAGTGACGCATGCACGGGGACCGGCAGGCCGACGATCTGAACGACTGAGGAGAGTGAGTCGCGGTGTACGCGATCGTGCGCAGTGGCAGTACCCAGCAGAAGGTCGCCGTCGGTGACGTCATCGAGATCGACAAGGTGAGCACCGGTGTGGGCGAGTCCGTCTCGCTGCCCGTGCTGCTGCTGGTCGACGGCGAGAGCGTGACCTCCGACGCCGACAAGCTGGCCAAGGCCTCCGTGACCGTCGAGGTCGTCGGCGCCACCAAGGGCCCGAAGATCACGATCCTCAAGTACAAGAACAAGACCGGTTACCGCAAGCGCCAGGGGCACCGTCAGAAGTACACCCAGGTCAAGGTCACCGCGATCTCCGCCAGCTGAACCTCCCCACCGACGATCAAGGACTGAACGATGGCACACAAGAAGGGTGCGGCCTCCACCAAGAACGGCCGCGACTCGAACTCCCAGCGGCTCGGTGTGAAGCGGTACGGCGGCCAGCTCGTCAACGCCGGCGAGATCATCGTGCGCCAGCGTGGCACCCACTTCCACCCCGGCTCCGGCGTCGGCCGTGGCGGTGACGACACCCTGTTCGCCCTCGTCGGGGGCAACGTGGAGTTCGGCACCAAGCGCGGACGCCGCGTCGTGAACATCATCCCGACCGCTGAGTGAGCTCAGCCGGATCGACCCACGACTGACCTTGTGGAAGGCGCCCTGCTCACGTGGCAGGGCGCCTTCTGCGTTGCTCCACCTCAACCCCAGGAGACCCCCATGGCCGTCCCGACCTTCGTCGACCGGGTGGTGCTGCACGTCGCAGCGGGCCGCGGCGGCAACGGGGTGGCCTCGGTCCACCGCGAGAAGTTCAAGCCCCTCGGCGGCCCCGACGGCGGCAACGGCGGCCCCGGCGGCAGCGTGATCCTGCGCGTCGACCCCGACGTGACCACGCTGATCGACTACCACCACAGCCCGGTCCGCAAGGCCCAGGTCGGCGGGCACGGCGCGGGCAGCATGCGCAACGGCGCCCACGGCGCCGACCTGGTCCTCCCGGTGCCCGACGGCACCGTGGTCACCGACGAGGCGGGCGAGGTCATCGCCGACCTGGTCGGCCCCGGCTCGGAGATGGTCATCGCCCAGGGGGGCCGCGGCGGCCTCGGGAACGCGGCGCTGGCCAGCGCCAAGCGCAAGGCCCCCGGCTTCGCCCTGCTCGGCGAGCCCGGCGACGAGCTCACCATCGGCCTCGAGCTCAAGGTCGTCGCCGACATCGGTCTCGTCGGCTTCCCCAGCGCCGGCAAGTCCAGCCTGGTCGCCGCCCTGAGCCGGGCACGCCCCAAGATCGCCGACTACCCGTTCACGACCCTGGTGCCCAACCTGGGCGTCGTCACCGCCGGGGACACCACCTTCACGGTCGCCGACGTGCCCGGCCTCATCGAGGGGGCGAGCGAGGGGCGCGGCCTGGGCCACGACTTCCTGCGCCACATCGAGCGCTGCGCCGCCCTGGTCCACGTCATCGACATGGCCACCCTGGAGGCCGACCGCGACCCGGTCGGTGACCTCGACGTCATCGAGGGCGAGCTCGCGTCGTACGGCGGGCTGGAGGACCGGCCGCGGCTGGTCGCGCTGAACAAGATCGACGTCCCCGACGGTCGCGAGATGGTCGACCTGGTCATCGACGAGCTGCGCGGGCGGGGCCTCACCGTCATCCCGATCTCGGCGGCCAGCCGCGAGGGCCTGCGCGAGCTCTCCTTCGCGATGGCCGAGGTCGTCCAGGCGGCCCGCGCCGCGCGTCCCGCCGTCGAGGCGCCGCGCCTCGTGATCCGGCCCGCGGCGGTCGCCACTGCCGGAGCCGACTTCACCGTCACCGAGACCGACCAGGGCTGGCGGGTGCGCGGCGACAAGCCCGAGCGCTGGGTCCGGCAGACCGACTTCTCCAACGACGAGGCGGTCGGCTTCCTCGCCGACCGGCTCAACCGGCTCGGCGTCGAGGACCGGCTGCTCGAGCTCGGTGCCGCCGAGGGCGACGCGGTCATCATCGGCCGCGAGGACAACGCCGTGGTCTTCGACTTCAAGCCCATGGTCGACGCCGGCGCCAGCGTGCTGGGCAGCCGTCGCGGCGAGGACAACCGCATGGAGGAGAAGCGTCCCTCGGTCCAGCGCCGGCGCGCCATCGACGCCGCCTACGAGGAGCGGGCCGAGTTCGAGGCGCGCGCCGACGTCGCCCGCCGGGTCGCCGGCGACGACGAGTCCGCGCCCGAGCCGACCCGCACCTTCGACCAGACCGAGATCTGGGGCGAGGACGACCCCGACCGGGAGGACGGGTGAGCCCGGCTCCCGCGCGCCCGGCGGTGCGCGACGCGCTCCGCGTCGTCGTCAAGGTCGGCTCGTCGTCGCTGACCACCGCGGCCGGCGGGATCGACCCGGAGCGGGTCAGTGCCCTGGTCGGCACCCTGGCTGCGCTGCGCGGGCGCGGAGCCGAGGTCGTGCTGGTCTCCAGCGGTGCCATCGCCGCCGGCCTGGCGCCGCTCGGGCTGACCCGCCGTCCTCGTGACCTCGCCACCCAGCAGGCCGCCGCCTCGGTCGGTCAGGGCCTGCTGGTGCACCGCTACACCGAGGAGCTCGCCCGGTACGACGTCACAGCCGGCCAGGTGCTGCTCACCGTCGACGACGTGGTCCGGCGCAGCCACCACCAGAACGCGTTCCGCACGTTCGCGCGCCTCCTGGAGCTCGGGGTGCTGCCGATCGTCAACGAGAACGACACGGTCGCCACCACCGAGATCCGGTTCGGTGACAACGACCGGCTGGCGGCGCTGGTGGCCCACCTCGTGCACGCGGACCTGCTGCTGCTGCTCAGCGACGTCGACGGCCTGTACGACGGCAATCCCGCCAAGCCCGGCACCACGCTGCTGACCGACGTCCGCGGCGAGGGCGACCTGGCCGAGGTGACGATCGGCTCGGTCGGGGCTGCCGGCGTCGGCACCGGCGGGATGCACACCAAGGTCGAGGCCGCCCGGATCGCCACCGGGGCCGGCATCCCGGTCGTGCTCACCTCGGCGACCAACGCGGCGCCGGCGCTGGCCGGGGAGCAGGTCGGCACCCTGTTCCACCCCACCGGCAAGCGCCGCTCCACCCGCCTGCTCTGGCTCGCGCACGCCACCGAGGGCAAGGGCCGGGTGCACCTCGACGCCGGTGCCGTCCGCGCCCTCACCGAGCGCCGGGCGTCCCTGCTGCCGGCCGGCATCACCCGCGTCTCTGGGGCCTTCGTCGCCGGCGACCCGGTCGACCTGGTCGGCCCCGACGGCACGGCGGTGGCCCGTGGGCTGGTCAACTACGACGCCGTCGAGCTGCCGTCCCTGGTCGGCCGCTCCACCCGCGACCTGGCCCGCGAGCTCGGTGCGTCGTACGAGCGTGAGGTCGTGCACCGCGACGACCTGGTGCTGCTGCGCTCCTGAGCCCCGCGGTGAGCCCCCGACGGCCCCCCGAGGGCCCTCCCACGGCGCTCCCGCCCCACCGGTCACGGCGGTTCCCAGGAGCCTCATCACGACCCGGACACGAACCGGGCTCGCCTTCTGCGGGTTTGTGCATTCCGGGGACGTCCGCGAGCGGGCGGGGAAGACTGGACCGACAGCACAGCCGCCCGACGGCAGGAGAGAGGCGACGTGGCTCAGAGCGTCCGCATGTGGCACGTGACCGTGACGGTCGCCGGGGTGCCCATGGAACCGCTCATCGTGCGTGCGGCCCTCCAGCGGCTCAGCGAGGAGCGGCCGTTCCTCAACTCGCTGCGCTTCAACGCCGAGCGTGCCGAGATCTGCTACTGGGACGAGGCCGAGCAGCTCGTCGACGTCGGCTCCCTGGCGCTGCGCCTGTGGAACGAGCACCGCGAGTCGGCGCGGCTGCCGCACTGGCAGGTCGTCGGGCTCGAGGTCGTCGAGCACGGGCTGCGTCGCAGCCGCCAGCAGTACGAGGGCATGCTCGAGGTCAGCGTCGAGCCGCTGCCGTTCTGAGCGGTTCCGAGCCCTGCGCGGGTCGGTGACCGCGGCCACCTACCCTGGACCCATGTCTGAGAACGTCGACGTGCACGCGGCCGTCACCGGTGCCGCGGTCCGGGCCCGCACCGCGGCCCACGAGCTCGCCCTGGCCACCTGGGCCACCAAGGACGCCGCGCTGCACGCGATGGCCGACGCCCTGGTCGCGGCGACCGGGCCGGTCCTCGCGGCGAACGCCGCCGACGTCGAGGCCGCCCGTGCCGGCGGCACCGCCGAGGCGATGGTCGACCGGCTGCGGCTCGACGAGGGCCGGGTGGCCGCGATGGCCCAGGGGCTGCGCGACGTCGCCGGCCTGCCCGACCCGGTCGGCGAGGTGGTGCGCGGCTCGAGCCTGGCCAACGGCCTGGAGCTGCGCCAGGTGCGGGTGCCCTTCGGTGTGGTCGGCATCATCTACGAGGCCCGCCCCAACGTCACCGCCGACGCGGCCGGCATCTGCCTCAAGAGCGGCAACGCCGCCCTCCTGCGCGGCTCCTCCAGCGCGCTGCGCTCCAACACCGCGATCGTCGCCGCCCTGCGCGACGCCCTGGTCGGGGCGGGACTGCCCGCGGACGCCGTCCAGCTCGTCCCCGGCGAGGGGTACGACGCGGCGAAGGTGCTCATGCAGGCCCGCGGCCTGGTCGACGTGCTCATCCCGCGCGGGGGCGCCGGGCTGATCCGGTCGGTCGTCGAGGGCTCCACCGTCCCGGTGATCGAGACCGGGGTGGGCAACTGCCACGTGTACGTCGACGCCGCCGCCGACCTCGACATGGCCCTGGCCATCGTCCTGAACTCCAAGACCCACCGGCCCTCGGTCTGCAACGCCGCGGAGTCCCTGCTGGTGCACGAGGACGTGGCCGCGGAGTTCCTGCCGCGGGTCACCCGGGCCCTGCAGGACGCCGGGGTCACCGTCCACGGCGACGCCGCCTTCCAGCAGCAGGCCGGGGTGCAGCCGGCCACCGACGACGACTACGACGCGGAGTACCTCTCCCTGGACATCTCCGCGGCGGTGGTGCCGTCCCTGGAGGCCGCGGTGGCGCACATCCGGGCGCACTCCTCGGGCCACACCGAGGCGATCGTGACCGGGTCGCTGGAGGCCGCCCGCGCGTTCACCGCCGCGGTGGACTCGGCCGCAGTGATGGTGAACGCCAGCACCCGGTTCACCGACGGGGGCGAGTTCGGGTTCGGCGCCGAGATCGGCATCTCCACCCAGAAGCTGCACGCCCGGGGGCCGATGGGGCTCCCGGAGATGACCTCGACGAAGTACGTGGTGACCGGACATGGACACACTCGCTGACCCCGCCACCCTCGACGTCTGGACCGACGTCGCGGGGGAGCGGGTCGGGACCTCCGCGACGGTCGTGACCGGGGTGCGCACGGTCATCGCCGTGGTCTTGGCCGGAGTCGCCGCCCACGAGCACAGCAAGGAGCTGCTGGTCGCCGCCCTCGTCGTCTACTGGCTCGGCGACATGCTCGACGGCTTCGTGGCCCGCCAGCGCGGCTGCGAGACCCGGATCGGGGCGGTGCTCGACATCATGTCCGACCGCTTCTGCGCGGCCGCCTTCTACATCGGCCTGCTCTGGCTGGAGCCCTCCTACGCCCCCGCGATCCTGCTCTACCTCGCCGAGTTCATGGTGATCGACTGCTTCCTGTCGATCGCGTTCCTGGCCTGGCCCATCCGCAGCCCCAACTACTTCTTCGTCGTCGACCGGCAGCTGTGGCTGTGGAACTGGTCCAAGCCCGGCAAGGCGGTCAACTCCTCGCTCTTCGCGGTGCTGCTCCTGGTCACCGGCTGGGTGTGGGTCGGCGTGGTCATCGCCACCGGCCTGCTGGTGATGAAGACCATGTCGCTGGTCCGGCTGGGCCGGATCGGGCTGCCGGTCCCGGCGCGGTAGGCTTCGCCGCATGGTGCACTCCCTGCTCACCCTGACCGCCGAGACCGCGTCCGAGTCCGGTGGCGTCAGCCCGTGGATCGTCGGCCCCGGCGTCTTCGTGTTCCTGCTGGTCCTGCTGATCGCCCTGGTGGCCTTCGGCGGCGGTCGCGAGCACTCCTGAGGTCCGGGTCGGAGGAGATGACCCCGCGTCGTCGCCTCGGCGTGATGGGCGGCACCTTCGACCCCATCCACCACGGCCACCTCGTGGCGGCCAGTGAGGTGCAGGCGTGGTTCGACCTCGACGAGGTCGTCTTCGTCCCGACCGGGCAGCCCTACCAGAAGGCGGACCGGCCGGTCTCCCCGGCCGAGCACCGCTACCTGATGACCGTCATCGCGACGGCCTCCAACCCCCGGTTCACCGTCTCCCGGGTCGACATCGACCGGGGCGGGGCGACGTACACCATCGACACGCTGACCGACCTCTCCCGCCAGCACCCCGACGCCGACCTCTACTTCATCACCGGCGCCGACGCGCTGTCCGACATCCTGGCCTGGCGCTCGGCCCACGACCTCTTCGCGCTGGCGAACTTCGTCGGCTGCACCCGGCCCGGGTACGACATGGACCGCTCGACCCTGGACGGGATGCCCCGGGACCGGGTCACCATCGTGGAGATCCCCGCGCTGGCGATCTCCTCGACCGACTGCCGCTCGCGGACCGCGCGCGGCGAGCCCGTGTGGTACCTCGTGCCGGACGGCGTCGTGCAGTACATCTCCAAGCACCGGCTCTACGAGTCGCAAGCCCCGCAGCAACCGCAGCACCACCAGAACCAGGAAGCCCTGTGACCGCCACCGACCACGCCCTCGAGCTCATCCGCACCGCCGCCCAGGCGGCCTCCGACAAGCTCGCCGAGAACATCGTCGCCTTCGACGTCAGCGACCAGCTCGTCATCACCGACGCGTTCCTGCTCTGCTCCGCCCCCAACGACCGGCAGGTGAAGTCGATCGTCGACGAGATCGAGGACAAGCTGCGCGCCCTCGGCTCCAAGCCGGTGCGGCGCGAGGGGGAGCGCGAGGGTCGGTGGGTGCTGCTGGACTACGCCGAGATCGTCGTGCATGTCCAGCACGACGAGGAGCGCGGCTTCTACGCCCTGGAGCGGCTCTGGCGGGACTGCCCGTTGATCGAGCTGCCCGCCACGGTGACCAGCGGACGCGGGGAGTGACCGGCACCCCCGACGACCCCGTCGAGAGCCGGCCGGCGCCCTCGGTCCCCGAGGACGCCGTCGCCGACCCGTCGCAGGCGCCCAAGCACCTGGTGCTGCTGCGGCACGGTCGCACCGAGTGGAACCTGGTCGGCCGGGCGCAGGGGCACGCCGACGTCCCGCTCGACGCCGTCGGGCGAGCCCAGGCGGCCGCGGTCGCCCCGCTGATCGCGCGGCTGCGGCCGGCACGGCTGTGGTCCAGCGACCTCGCCCGGGCCGCCGAGACCGCCTCCTACCTCGCCGAGGCCACCGGGCTCGCCGTCGAGCACGACGCCCGGCTGCGGGAGTTCGCCGTCGGCGAGCGACAGGGGCTCACGTTCGCCGAGGCCCTCGAGCGCTTCCCGCACCTGGCCACCAACGACCCCGGCGCCCACCCGCTGGCCGGGATCCCGGGGGTCGAGGACGACGACGAGGTGCGCGCCCGGATGGCCCCGGCGCTCGAGGACTGCCTCGCGGCCCTGGAGCCCGGCCGGACCGGCGTGGTGGTCACCCACGGAGCCGCGCTGCGCCTCGGGCTGGTCGCCGTGCTCGGGTGGGACGAGGCCCTCTCCCGGGCGCTGACGGTGCTGCACAACTGCCACTGGGCCTGCGTGGAGGTGTCCTTCGACGGGGTCCGCCGGCGGCTCGCCTCCTACGGCGTGGGCGATTTCGCATCCGTCGAGGGCACCCGCTAAGATTCCCGAGTTGCCCCGGCCCCGGTCGGAGCGGCGGGGCTGTGGCGCAGCTGGTAGCGCACCTGCATGGCATGCAGGGGGTCAGGGGTTCGAGTCCCCTCAGCTCCACCGATGACTGCTTGCCCGACGAACCCCCACGGTCTGCTGACCTGGGGGTTCTCGCATGAATCGGGCCCTGGTGGGGAACGTGGTCGGACGTGGTGTTCACAGCTGACACGACCCTCCGCCTGGATGCGAACTGGGTCGACTATGCACTCGTCGCGGCGTACTTCGCCTTCGTTCTCGGCATCGGGGTGATGGCCCGGCGCTCGGTCTCCAGCAGCCTGGACTTCTTCCTGTCCGGTCGGGCCCTGCCCGCCTGGGTCACCGGCCTCGCGTTCATCAGCGCGAACCTCGGCGCGGTCGAGATCACCGGCATGTCGGCCAACGGCGCCGACTACGGCTACCCGACCTTCCACTACTTCTGGATCGGCGCCGTGCCCGCGATGCTCTTCCTGGGCGTGGTGATGATGCCGTTCTACTACGGCTCCAAGGTGCGCTCGGTCCCCGAGTTCATGCTGAAGCGCTTCGGCACGGGTGCCCACCTCGTCAACGCGCTGAGCTTCGCCCTCGCGCAGCTGCTGATCGCCGGCATCAACCTGTTCCTGCTCGCCAAGATCGTCAACGTGCTGCTCGGCTGGCCGCTGTGGGTCTCGCTGGTCGCCGCCGCGGCCATCGTGCTGACCTACACCGCACTGGGCGGGCTGTCGGCCGCGATCTACAACGAGGTCCTGCAGTTCTTCGTGATCGTCGCCGCCCTGCTGCCGCTCACCCTGGTGGCGCTGCACTCGGTCGGCGGGTGGAGCGGCTTCAAGGAGAAGGTGACGGCCAGCCCCGGAGGCTCCGAGCAGCTCTCCTCGTGGGCGGGGCAGTCGCTGACCGGCTTCGACAACCCGGTCCTCTCGGTGATCGGGATCATCTTCGGTCTCGGGTTCGTGCTGTCCTTCGGCTACTGGACCACCAACTTCGTCGAGGTCCAGCGGGCGATGGCGTCGGACTCGATGGTCTCGGCGCGCAGGTCGCCGATCATCGGCGCCTTCCCCAAGATGTTCATCCCCTTCATCGTGATCATCCCCGGCATGATCGCGGCGGTGTCGGTCACCGAGATCGCCAAGTTCAAGGCCACCGGCAAGGGGGACGTCGACTACAACCAGTCGCTGCTGTACCTGATGCGCGACCTGCTGCCCAACGGCATGCTCGGCGTGGCGATCGCCGGTCTGCTCGCCTCGTTCATGGCCGGCATGGCGGCGAACATCTCCGCCTTCAACACGGTCTTCTCCTACGACCTGTGGCAGAGCTACGTGGTGAAGGACCGGGAGGACGACTACTACACCCGGATCGGCCGGCTCGCCACGGTGGCCGCGACGCTGATCGCGATCGGCACCGCCACCTTCGCCGCGTCGTACCAGAACATCATGGACTACCTGCAGACCCTCTTCGGGTTCTTCAACGCGCCGCTGTTCGCCACGTTCATCCTGGGCATGTTCTGGAAGCGGATGACCCCGACCGCCGGCTGGGCCGGCCTGGTCTCCGGCACGCTCGCCGCGGTCGGCGTCTGGGTCCTCTCCGAGGACGTCGCCGGCGCGATCGGGATCGGCGGCCAGGGCGGCGCGTTCGTGGCCGCCGGGGCGGCGTTCGGCGTCGACCTGCTCGTGTCCTTCCTCGTCACGCTGGTCACCGAGCCCAAGCCCGAGTCCGAGCTCGACGGCCTGGTCTGGTCGCGCACCCGCAAGCGGGAGGCCGGCCCGGGCGAGGCCGAGCTGGCCTGGTTCCAGCAGCCCACCGCGCTCGCGGGCGTCGGGCTCGTCCTCGTCGTCCTCCTCAACGTCCTGTTCTGGTGAGAGGGAACCCCATGGCCAGCACCGTCCAGCACGACTCCAGCACCGACGCGGGCGAGGAGCGCCACCAGGCGCGCGCCTTCGACATCAGGATCGTGGTCGCCTCGCTCCTCGGCCTGTACGGCGTGGTGCTCGTCGTCGTCGGGCTGGTCGGGACCAGCCAGGCCGAGCTCGACCGCGCCGACGGCATGAACGTCAACCTGTGGACCGGCATCGCGCTGGTGGTCGCCGCCGGGGTCTTCGTCGCCTGGGCGCGACTTCGCCCCGTGGTCGTGCCCGACGAGGTGCCGTCGGACGACGAGGACTGACCCGTCCAGCGAGGGCGGGTCCCGGACCGGCTCAGCCCTCGAAGGCGGCGGCCTGCGCGCCCGGCATCGTGGCGAGCAGCTCCCGGCCCCGGGCGGCGTGCTTGTGCTCGACGAGCACCTCGTAGCGGGTGGCGACGATCATGCTGACCGAGCTGAAGTCGCGCTGGCCGCGGGTCGCGGCGTAGCCGACCAGGGCCCACACCACCCCGAAGAAGGCGCCGAACAGGGCGGTCGACAGGATCGTGGCCAGCACGTTGTCCTGCCCGAAGAGCGTGAACAGGATGCCCACGAACACGCCGAGCCAGGCGCCGGAGAGCAGCCCCCCGAGGGCCACCCGGCTGGTGGTGAGGCGGCCGGTGACCCGCTCGAGCTGCTTGAGGTCGGTGCCGACGATGAGGCAGTTCTCGACCGGGAACTCCGCATCGGAGAGGAAGTCGACCGCCTTCTGGGCCGCCGCGTAGTCGGCGTACACACCGAGGGACTGGGGGTACTCCAGGGTCAGGGCGGAACGGAGGGCGCGAGGACTGGCCTGGTTGCTCATGCCCCCATCCTCTCGCGGACACCAACCCCGGCCTCTCCCCGGTCCGGTCCGGCGGCGCGATGATGTCCCCATGACCCCTGCACCGGACGATTCCCTGACCACCGCCTGCCACCCCGACGGCGGGGTGCTCGTCGGCGACGACGGCTCGGCTGACGCCGCCCAGGCGGTGCGTGCCGCCGCCGAGGAGGCCCACCGCCGCGGGGTGACGCTGCACGTGCTGCGGGCCTGGCGGATCCTGTCGGCCGACCGGCCCGACGAGGTGCCGCCGGGCGTCGTCCCGAGCCTGGCCGAGTTCGAGGCCGCCACCCTGGCCACCGAGCGCACCCGGGTCGCAGGGCTGCTGGCCGGCCTCCCCGAAGGCCCCGCCGGCGTGCCCGTCGAGGTGCACGTGGTGCACGCGGCGGCCACCAAGGCGCTGCTCGAGGCCTCCCAGAGCGCCGACCTGCTGGTGCTCGGCGCCCGCGGGGTGGGCGGCTTCGCGCGGCTCATGCTCGGGTCGACCGCCGACCAGGTCCTGCGCTACGCGGCGTGCTCGGTGCTGGTCGCGCGCGAGCGCCGGGCGCTGTGAGGAGTCCTCACGTCCGAGCCGGGGGCCGTCCGGCCTCCAGCTCGTCCTCCAGGTAGCCGGCGCGGGACGCGACGGTGCCCACGGCCGCCGTCGCCAGCGCCACCACGGTCAGGGTCAGCAGCGGCACGGTCCAGCCGCCGGTGGCGTCGTAGAGCAGGCTGGCCCCGAGCGGCCCGACCGCGGCCAGCGCGTAGCCGAGCCCCTGGCTGACCCCGGAGAGCGCCGCCGTCCCGTCCGGGGTCCGGGTCCGCAGGCCGATCAGGGTGAGCACCAGCGGGAAGACCCCGGAGCCCACGCCCACCAGGACCGCCCACGCCAGGGCGCCCGCGTGCGGGGCCAGCACCAGCCCGACGTACCCGATCGGGTAGCAGGCGGTCAGCCCGAGCATCAGCGCGACCTGGTCCTGGCGGCGCCCCGCGGCCCGGGGCACCCACAGCGAGATCGGGATGGACACCCCGGTCACCACCCCGAGAAGGAGACCGGCCTGGCCGGCGGTGAAGCCCGCGTCGCGGTAGACCTGGGCCAGCCATCCGAACACCGTGTACGCCTGGAGGGACTGCAGCCCGAAGGTCACGATCATCGCGCGGCCGATCCGGGTGCGTGCCACCTGCCCGAGCCCGACGGTACGGCGCCCCGGGTCGAGGGCCTGGTCGTGGCGCACCAGCGCGACCCAGGGGACGGCGGCGACCGCCGCGGTCAGCGCCCACACCCCCAGGCCCCACCGCCACGAGCCGCCGGCCTCGGCCGCCGGCACCGTGAGCACCGAGGCGGAGGTCAGGCCCACCGCCAGAGCGGTGGTGTAGAGCGAGGTGTACCGGCCGACCCGGTCGGGGAAGTGCAGCTTGACCAGTGAGGGCATCAGCACGTTCGAGGTCGCCATGCCGGCCAGCGAGACGACGGTGAGGGCGAGGAAGACGAGCGCGGAGTGCGTGGTCGCGCGGCCCACCAGCCCGACCACGACGGCGAGCAGGGAGAGCAGGGTGAGCCGATGCGCGCCGAGCAGCCGGGCGCCGACCGGGGCGAGGATGCCGAACACGGCGAAGGAGACCAGCGGCAGTGAGGTCAGCAGACCGGCGCCGGCGGCGCCCAGCCCCAGGTCCGCCCGCACCTCGGCCAGCACCGGTCCCACGCTGGTCGCGGCCGGACGCAGGTTGAAGGCGAGCAGCACGATGCCGGCCACCAGCACGACCTGCTCCCGGCGTCGCGGCGGCGGGGGAGGTGTGGCAGGCATCCGACGATCATGCGCAGGCGCTAT
This sequence comes from Marmoricola sp., assembly GCA_044227235.1. Lineage (GTDB taxonomy): Bacteria > Actinomycetota > Actinomycetes > Propionibacteriales > Nocardioidaceae > Marmoricola_A. The sequence continues at coordinate 91,741 of JBGAFN010000007.1, forward strand.
TCTGGGCCTATACCTGCCCGGGTATCGGACGTGGAAGTGAGGCTCGCCGTGCAGCTGCCCAGCGAGGAGATGGCCCCGGTGATGAACCGGCTCAAGCGCGCCCAGGGACAGCTCGCCGGGGTGCTGCGGATGCTGGAGGAGGGGCGCGACTGCGAGGACGTGGTCACCCAGCTCGCCGCGGTCAGCCGGGCCCTGGACAAGGCCGGGTTCGCGATCGTGGCCAGCGGCATGCGGCAGTGCCTGCTCGACGAGAGTGACCCCGGGACGCTCGACGTGGCGAAGATGGAGAAGCTCTTCCTGGCGCTCGCCTAGCACGTCCGGACCCGGGACGAACGTCCCCCGATTCCCCTCAGTTAGCCCCCGGCACCGCCGATAGGCCCCTCAGCGAAGCGCTCAGGGAGGGGTGTAGGGCTGGTGTCGAAGGTACGTGTCCTCGTCGTGGACGACTCGGTGGTCGTCCGCAAGCTCATCACCGACTCCCTCGCCGCCGACCCCGACATCGAGGTCGTGGGGACCGCGGCGAACGGCCGCATCGCGCTGGCCAAGATCGACCAGCTCAAGCCCGACCTGGTCACCCTCGACGTCGAGATGCCGGTCATGGACGGCCTCGAGACCCTGCTGCACCTCCGCCCGGCCCACCCCACGCTGCCGGTGATCATGTTCTCCACGCTCACCGAGCGTGGCGCCAGCAGCACGCTGACCGCGCTGGAGCGGGGGGCGAGCGACTACGTGACCAAGCCCGGCAACGTCGGCAGCGTCGCGGAGTCCAAGGAGGCCGTGCGCACCCAGCTGGTGCCCAAGATCATGGGCCTGTGCCGCCGCCGGCCCTCTGCCGTCGCACCGGCCGCTGGGCTCCGCCCGGCCCGCTTCAGCCCGCCCACCGACGCCCCCGTCCTGCGCGTCCCCGGGACAGGTGTCCCGGTGGAGCTGGTCGTGATCGGCTCCTCGACGGGCGGGCCGGAGGCCCTGGCCAAGACGCTGCCGCAGTTCCCGGCCGACTTCCCGGTGCCGATCCTGGTCACCCAGCACATGCCCCCGGTCTTCACCAAGCAGTTCGCCGACCGGCTCAACACCAAGTGCTCCCTGCAGGTCTCCGAGGCGGTCGCCGGCGAGCGCATCGAGAAGGGCCGCATCCTGATCGCGCCCGGCGACTGGCACCTGCGGGTCGGGGGACGTCGTACCGCCCCGATCGCCGTGCTGGACCAGGGGCCCCAGGAGAACTTCTGCCGTCCCGCCGTGGACGTGCTCTTCCGCTCCGCCGCCGAGCTGTTCGGCGCCGGCGTCCTGGCCGTCGTGCTCACCGGGATGGGCTCGGACGGCGCCCTGGGCGCCATCGAGATCGCCAAGGCCGGGGGCGACGTCTTCGCCCAGGACGAGGCGACCTCGGTCGTGTGGGGCATGCCCGGGGCGGTCGCCGCCACCGGCATGGCCTCCCAGATCCTGCCGCTGCCGGTCGTGCCGGCCGCGGTCATCACCCGTGTCACCGCACGACGCGACAACCCACACCGCTCCCTGCTCAAGGAAGGCGCCCGGGCATGACCCTCGCAGCCGATTCATTCAACTACGTCGCCGACCTGGTCCGACGCGAGTCCGCGATCGTCCTGGACACCGGCAAGGAGTACCTGGTCGAGTCCCGACTGCTGCCGCTGGCGCGGGCGGCGGGCAAGGCGTCGGTGGCCGAGTACATCGACGCGCTGCGCGCCCGGCCGACCCAAGCGGACAAGGTGGCCGTCGTCGAGGCGCTGACCACCAACGAGACCTTCTGGTTCCGCGACATGGAGCCCTTCGAGGTGCTCAAGAGCGAGATCATCCCCGAGCTGCTCCGCACCGCGGCCCACAAGCGCAAGCTGACCATCTGGTCCGGCGCCTGCTCGAGCGGCCAGGAGGCCTACACGATCGCGATGATCATGGCCGAGACCGTGGTCCCGCTCGGCTGGACCATCGAGATCGTCGCCACCGACATCAGCCAGCAGATGATCGACCGGGTGGAGTCCGGGCTGTACTCCCAGCTCGAGGTCAACCGCGGCCTTCCCGCCCCGATGCTGGTCAAGTACTTCCGCAAGGTCGGCACGCACTGGCAGGTCTCCGACGAGCTGCGCCGGATGGTGAAGGTCAAGTACCTCAACCTGTCCCAGCCCTTCCCGGCCCTGCCCACCTTCGACATCGTCTTCCTGCGCAACGTGCTGATCTACTTCGACGCCGACACCAAGCGGCGCATCCTCAGCCAGGTCCGCGCGGTCACCGCCCCCGGTGGCGCCCTCTTCCTCGGCGCCGCCGAGACGACGATCGGCATCGACGACGTCTGGGAGCGCACCCCGATGGGTCGCTTCACCCTCAACCGCAAGCCCCAGACCGGTGTGCCGGTCGGCGCCGCTCCGTCCTTGGCGCGGGTCAACCCCCTCGCGTCCTGAACCCCTCACAGAAGGCTGACACCATGCGTGCACTTGTCATCGACGACTCCCGGGTGATGCGGACCGTCCTCGGCCGCGAGCTCGTCAAGCTCGGGTACGAGGTGCTCGAGGCCGCCGACGGCCAGCAGGCCGTCGACGTCCTGGAGTCCTGCGGCGACGAGCTCCCCGACCTGGCCACCATCGACTGGAACATGCCGGTCATGGACGGCCTCACGTTCGTGCAGACCGTCCGGCAGCGCCAGGAGTGGCGCAAGATCACGCTGATGATGGTCACCACCGAGAGCGAGCACGGCCAGCTCGTCCGCGCGCTCGCCGCCGGTGCCCACGAGTACCTGATCAAGCCCTTCCCGCCCGAGTCCTTCGTCGACAAGCTGTCGCTGCTCGGGCTCCTTCCCGAGAGGAACGTGGCATGAGCCTCGACATCGGCACCGGCTACGACACCGAGCACTCCGGCCTGCACCCCGACGAGATCACCCAGATCAGCACCGACATCTGGGCCTGCTTCCTGGGCGCCGGCGAGGACTTCCTGCCGGCGTGGGAGCCCCGCGACACCGGCGTCGACGGGTACGTCGCCTCGGTCGGCATCACGGGCGAGTGGAACGGCCACGTCATCCTCGAGCTGACCAGCGTCGCCGGTGTCCGCGCCGGCAAGGCCATGATCGGTCTCGACGAGGTGAGCGCCGAGGAGGTCAACGACGCCGTCGGCGAGCTGGTCAACATGGTCGGCGGGAACCTCAAGGGCCTCGTGCCGGCCCCCAGCCAGATGGGCCTGCCCATCGTCTTCAAGGGCTCCGGCGCCCCGGCGCCGGGCCGCGACATCGTCTCCACGGTCGTCTGCGACTTCGACTGGCTCGGCGAGCCGGTGCGGGTGACCGTGTGGGAGACCACGCCTCACGACAGCGAAGGATGACCTCCTCATGAAGATCCTGATCGTCGACGACAGCCGCGTGATGCGCCAGATCGTCACCCGCACCCTGCGCCAGGCCGGCTTCGACGGCCACGAGCTCGTCGAGGCCGGGAACGGCGTCGAGGGCCTGCAGGCCGTCAACGACCACCAGCCGGCCCTGGTCCTCTCGGACTGGAACATGCCGGAGATGAACGGCATCGACCTGCTCGCCACACTGCGCTCGCGCGGCCAGAACGTCCCGTTCGCGTTCGTCACCTCGGAGGGCTCGCCCGACATGGTGTCGCGCGCGGAGGCCGCCGGCGCGATGTTCGTGATCACCAAGCCCTTCACGGCGGAGAGCTTCAAGGAGAAGCTCTCCCCGGTCCTGGGCTGACACCGGAAAGGTCCACGTCATGGCTCGGGTCCCTGCCCCGATGGAGGTTCGCGTCCTCCTCGAAGACCTGCTCGGCCGCACCGTCGAGGTCGCTCCCTCCGCCCCCTGGGCGCCGATGGGCGGCGAGCTCGGCTCCTACGCCGTCTTCGTCGACGACTCCCTGGTCGTCCGGGCCGTCGGTGTGTGCGACCTCGGCTTCTCGGCGTACGCCGGTGCCGCGATCGGTCTGATCCCGCCGGCGGCCGCCCAGACCGCGGTGGAGGAGAAGGACGTTCCCGTCTCGATGCAGGACAACCTGTACGAGATCCTCAACATCGCCTCGGCGCTCTACAACGTCGGCGACAACCCCCACATGAAGCTCTACCAGGTGCACCACATCGGGGCCCCGGTGCCGGCGGAGATCGCCGCGCTCGGTGGCGTCCTGGGGCAGCGCCTCGACCTGACCGTGAAGATCGCCGGCTACGGCAACGGTCGGCTCTCGCTCGTCGGCCTCGGCTGACCCTCTCCCCACCACCATCACCCGTCCGGCCCGCGCTCCCTGGCCTCGGCGCATTCCACTCAACTGTCGTGTCGCGGTGCCGATGGGCACAGCGACGCCGAAGGAGGCCTCGTGAACGAGGATGCTGAGATCGTCCAGGAGTTTCTCGTGGAGTCCCACGAGAACCTGGACCAGCTCGACCGTGACCTGGTCGAGCTCGAGCAGAGCCCCGGTTCCCGGGAGCTGCTCTCGAGCATCTTCCGGGCGATCCACACCATCAAGGGCACCAGCGGGTTCCTGGCGTTCCACCGCCTGGAGACGCTCACCCACGTGGGGGAGAACCTGCTGTCGCGGCTGCGCGACGGCGAGCTGACCATGACGGAGAGCACCACGCAGGTCCTCCTGCAGATGGTGGACACCGTCCGGGCGCTGCTCGACCTGGTCGAGCAGACCGAGACCGACCAGGGTGACGAGGTCGACGTCGAGCCCGTCGTGGAGGCCATCGTGGCCGTCCTCGAGGGCGACGACGACATCCCGGGCGTCACGGAGCACCAGGCCGAACCCGAGCCGGTCGCCGAGCCGGTGCTCGAGACGGCACCCGAGCCGGTCGCCGCGCCGGTGCTGCAGACCGTCCCCGAGCCGGTGCTCGAGACCGCCCCCGAGCCGGTCGCCGCGACCGTGGCCGACGACACCCGCGAGGAGGTCCTCATGGAGGACGACGACCTGGAAGCCACGACCGGACCGCTCGGCGAGCACGAGGGCCCCCGGCTGGGCGAGGTGCTCGTCACCAAGGGCGTCGCCAGTCCCGACGCCGTCGGCGCCGCCATCGCCGAGCAGCTGCGCGGCGACGAGCGTCCCCTCGGCGAGCTGCTGCTCGACCAGGGCGAGGTGTCCGTCGGGCAGCTCGAGGAGGCGCTGGTCGACCAGCGGATCCGGGCGCTCGACGACGTGGACGGCGGCGAGCCGAGCTCGCGTCGCAGCGTGGTCGACTCCTCGGTCCGCGTCGACGTCGAGCTGCTCGACAGCCTCGTGCAGCTCGTCGGTGAGCTGGTGCTGACCCGCAACCAGATCATGCAGAAGGTCGAGTCGGTCGCCGACGTCGACCTCACCCGCGCCACCCAGCGGCTCAACCTCGTGGCCAGCGAGCTGCAGGAGGGCGTCATGAAGACGCGCATGCAGCCGATCGGCCAGGTCTGGGCCAAGATGCCGCGCATCGTGCGCGACCTCGCCCACCAGCTCGGACGCAAGGTCGACCTGCAGATGGACGGCCACGACACCGAGCTCGACCGTTCGCTCCTCGAGGCTCTGAAGGGCCCGCTGACCCACCTGGTCCGCAACGCGCTGGACCACGGTCTGGAGACCCCGGAGCAGCGCCTCGCGGCCGGCAAGCCGGCCGAGGGCCGGCTGGTGCTGCGCGCTTACCACGAGAGCGGTCAGGTGGTCGTCGAGATCACCGACGACGGCCGGGGCATCAACATCGACCGCGTGGGCGCGATCGCCGTGGAGCGGGGTGTCGTCACCGCGGACCGTCTCCGCCTGATGGAGACCCGCGAGATCCAGAGCCTGATCTTCCGCCCGGGCTTCTCCACGGCCGCCGAGGTGACCAACGTGTCCGGCCGCGGCGTCGGCATGGACGTCGTCCGCACCAACATCGAGCGCATCGGCGGGTCCGTCGACCTCAACAGCCAGCAGGGCCGTGGCACCACGGTGCGGGTCCGGATCCCGCTGACGCTGGCCATCATCCCCGCCCTGCTGGTGGGGGAGGGCCCCGAGGTCTACGCGATCCCGCAGGCCAACCTCGTCGAGCTCGTCCGCCTGGAGGGTGAGGACCGGGCCCGCTCGGTGCAGACCCTCGCAGGCGCCCCGGTGCTGCGGCTGCGCGGACACCTGCTGCCGCTCGTGTCGCTCTCGGGTGCGCTCGGTGTGGACGCGGCGGAGTCGGAGTCGCTGACCATCGTGGTCCTCCAGGCCGACGACGTCCGGTTCGGCCTGACCGTCCAGGAGGTCCACGACACGCAGGAGATCGTGGTCAAGCCGATCGGCCGCCAGATGAAGGGCCTCGGGATGTACGCCGGGGCCACCATCATGGGCGACGGCCGCGTCTCCCTGATCCTCGACGTGGCCGGCCTGGCCAAGGCGCACGGTGTCGACGTGGCCCCGGCCCTGGCGAAGGAGGCCAAGGTCGTCTCCGGCGACCAGTCGGCGCTCCTCGTGCTCGAGGCCACCCCCGGCCGCCGCGCCGCCATGCCGCTGCGGGAGATCTCGCGGCTCGAGGAGTTCGCGATCAGCTCGATCGAGCGCTCCGGCAACACCGAGGTGGTGCAGTACCGCGACGGCATCCTGCCGCTGGTGCGGCTCGCGCCGGCCATCGGCCTGCGCGACACCGCGGAGGCGCGCGACCTGATCTCGGTGATCGTCCACGAGGTCGGCGACAAGCGCATCGGCATCGTCATCGACCGGGTGCTCGACGTCATCGAGACCGAGATCGTCCGCAGCGACGTCGGACGCCGACCCGGCGTGCTCGGCTCCGCCGTCGTCCAGGAGCACGTCACCGACCTCGTCGACCTCGACGCGGTCGTCGCCATGGCAGGAGTTGGTGCGTGATGACCATGACCGACCACACCGAGACCGCGCAGGCGGCCGACCAGTACTGCACCTTCTGGGTGGACGGCCTCTACTTCGGGGTCGCCGTGATGGAGGTCCAGGAGGTGCTGCGCTACCACGAGATGACGGTCGTGCCGCGAGCCCCCGGCTCCGTCCACGGCCTGATCAACCTGCGGGGTCAGATCGTGACGGCGCTCGACCTGCGCACCCGTCTCGGGCTGCCGCAGCGCGCCACCGATGCGCTCCCCATGAATGTCGTCCTCCGGAGCCGTGGCGAGACGGTCAGCCTGCTCGTCGACGACATCGGGGACGTCATCGACACGTCGAACCTGACGCTCGAGCCCGCCCCCGTCACCCTGCCGAGCGCCGTCCGCAGCATGCTGCACGGCGTCCTGCCCCTGCCCAGCTCCATCCTGCTCATCATCGATCCCGATCTCGCCGCCGACGTCGCGGCCGAGCCCGTCTCCATCGGAGGAATCCAGTGACCGAAACCACGTCCACCAAGCCCGAGGCCAACGGCCGCGCCAAGGCCGCCAAGGCGGCCGCGGTCGAGGCCCAGCCGGTCGACCTGACCAGCCTCCGCTCGGTCCTGGAGAACGTCCCGACCCGGATGATGCTCTGCGACCGCGACCTGGTCATCACCTACGCGAACGCCGCCAGCATCGAGGGGCTCACCGCGCTCGCGGCGTACCTGCCGGTCAGCCCGGACAAGGTGGTCGGCTCGACCATCGACATCTTCCACAAGAACCCCGCCTACCAGCGGGGCATCATGGCCGACGAGAACATGCAGACCCGTCAGGCCCACATCAGCATCGGTCCCGAGACCCTCGACCTGCGCGTCGTACCGCTGCACGACGAGGACGGCAACTACGTCGGCGCGATGGCCACCTGGGACAACGTGACCAAGCAGCTCGAGAACGAGCGGCTGCGACTCGAGACCGAGGCCGACGCGCGTGCGGTGAACAAGGTGCTCGTCGAGCTCACCGGGGCGACCACCGCCGCCGAGGCGGTCTCGGTGGCCCTGGACACCATCCGCGGCGAGTTCGGCTGGGCCTACGGCTCCTACTGGGCGCTGGACGCGGGCGACCGCACGCTGAAGTTCGCCCAGGAGTCCGGGGACGCCGGACCGGAGTTCCGCAAGGTCACCATGGAGGCGTCGTTCGCCGAGGGCGTCGGCCTGTCCGGCCGTGCCTGGAAGCAGCGGGACCTGTTCTTCACCGCCGACATCGGCGAGATGACCGACTGCGTCCGTGCTCCGATCGCCCAGCGCGTCGGCGTCAAGTCCGGCGTCTGCTTCCCGATCCTGCTCGAGGGCCAGGTCGTCGGCACGATGGACTTCTTCGCCACCGAGACCCTCCACCCCTCACCGCAGCGGCTCGACTCGCTGCGCAACGTCGGGCGCCTGGTCTCCCAGGCCCTGGAGCGGATCAGCAAGGAGGAGGAGGCTCGTGCGGCCGCCGCCGAGCTCGCCCACAAGGTGGACCTCGTCCTCGACGTGGTGCGCTCCGCGGCCTCCGGCGACCTCACCCGCGAGATGACCATCTCCGGCGACGACGCCATCGGCCAGCTGGCCGCCGGCCTGTCGGAGCTCATGGGCACGCTGCGCGCCTCGATGCGCAACATCGGCTCGACCGCCGAGGCGCTGGCCGGAGCCTCCGAGCAGCTGACCGTGCTCGCCCAGGGCATGGGCGAGGGCGCGACCAACACCTCCGACCGGGCCGCGAGCGCCTCCAGCGCCTCGGTGCAGGTCTCGGCCGGCATCCAGACCGTCGCCACCGCGGCGGAGGAGATGACCGCCAGCATCCAGGAGATCGCCAAGAACGCCACCGACGCGGCCACGGTCGCAGCCAGCGCGGTGACGGTGGCCAGCGACGCCCAGGGCACCGTGGCCAGCCTCGGCGAGTCCAGCGCCGAGATCGGCCAGGTCATCAAGGTGATCACCTCGATCGCCCAGCAGACCAACCTGCTCGCCCTGAACGCGACCATCGAGGCCGCGCGTGCCGGTGACGCCGGCAAGGGCTTCGCCGTGGTCGCCAACGAGGTCAAGGAGCTCGCCAAGGAGACCGCTCGGGCCACCGAGGACATCGGCCTGAAGATCGAGGCGATCCAGTCCGACACCCAGGGCGCGGTCAGCGCGATCAGCGAGATCTCCGAGGTCATCGGCCGGATCTCCGACATCCAGCAGACCATCGCCTCGGCGGTGGAGGAGCAGACCGCGACCACCAACGAGATCTCGCGCTCGGTCAGCGAGGCCGCCACCGGTGCCAACGACATCGCCGAGGACGTCACCCGCGTCGCCGGCGCCGCCAACGACACCATGCAGGGCGCGCAGACCACGCTGGAGTCGGCCAGCGAGCTGTCCAACATGGCCAGCGAGCTGAAGAGCCTGGTCTCGCAGTTCACCTTCTGATCACCCGCTGAGGTGATCCGACCGCCCTCGGGCGGTCACCCGGTCAGGAGCCGGTGGGGAGTGCAGGTCCTCCCCACCGGCTCTGGCCGTTCCCGGGGCGCGTCGCACCCGTCCGGCCTTGACCGAAACTTGACGCGATTTGGGTGCCGCGCACGCGGTCGTGGGCCGATCAGGACGACGTGGATGACATGGCAGAGATCGTCGGTGAGTTCCTGGTCGAGAGCTATGAGAACCTCGACCAGCTGGACCGGGACCTGGTCGGCCTGGAGCAGGACCCGACCTCCAAGGACCTGCTCTCGAGCATCTTCCGCACGGTGCACACCATCAAGGGCACCAGCGGCTTCCTCGCCTTCAACACCCTCGAGTCGGTCACCCACGTCGGGGAGAACCTGCTGGCCCGCCTGCGCGAGGGTCGGCTGACGCTCACCCCGGCCCTCACCTCGGTGCTGCTCGAGCTGGTCGACGCGGTGCGGGCGATCCTGGCCCAGATCGAGCTGGACGGCACGGAGGGCAGCGAGACCTACGGTCCGCTGGTGGGCCGGCTGACCGCAGCCCTGACCGACGAACCGGCCGAGGAGCCGGCCGAGGAGCCGGCCGAGCCCGCCGAGGCGCCCACGGAGGCGCCTGCGGAGGCGCTCACCGAGCCCGCCGAGGAGCCTGCCGGGGAGCTCGGACGCGAGCCGGAGGAGCAATCCGAGCGGGTGCTGCCGGCGGAGGCGGCTCCGATTCCCGTGCCCGTCGTCCTGACGGCGGTGCCCGAGCCGGCACCCGATCCGGAGCCCGAGTCACACGGCGAGCCCGAGGCGAACGTCGCCGCGACCCGTGCGGTTCCCGCCGCCGACAGCACCGTCCGGGTCGACGTCGGCGTGCTCGACACGCTGATGAACCTTGTCGGTGAGCTCGTGCTGACCCGCAACCAGATGCTGCAGCGCTCGGCCGCACGCGAGGAGGACACCGAGCTCGCCCGGACCACCCAGCGGCTGAACCTGGTCGCCGGGGAGCTGCAGGACAGCGTCATGAAGACGCGGATGCAGCCGATGGACAACGTCTGGAACAAGCTGCCCCGGATGGTGCGCGACCTGTCGGTCTCGCTGGGCAAGGTGGTGGAGCTGCGTCTGGAGGGGCGCGACACCGAGCTCGACAAGACCCTGCTGGAAGCGGTCCGCGACCCGCTGACCCATGTCGTCCGCAACGCCGTCGACCATGGCATCGAGACCCCCGACGCCCGGTTGGCCGCGGGGAAGCCGGCGTCGGGGACCCTCACGCTGCGCGCCTTCCACGAGGGCGGGCAGGTCAACATCGAGATCACCGACGACGGTGCCGGGATCGACCCGCAGCGGCTGCGCGACAAGGCCGTCGAGCGGGGCATGCTGACCGCGGAGGAGGCCCGGTCGCTGGGCGACCGCGAGGCCCTGAACCTGATCTTCGCCCCGGGCTTCTCCACCGCCCAGGCGGTCACCAACGTGTCCGGGCGCGGCGTGGGCATGGACGTGGTGCGCACCAACATCGAGAAGATCGGCGGCACGGTCGACCTGGCCAGCGAGACCGGGCAGGGCACCACCCTGCGGATCCGGATCCCGCTCACCCTGGCGATCATCCCCGCCGTCGTGGTGGCCACCGCGGACCACCGGTACGCCGTCCCGCAGGTCAACCTGGTCGAGGTCGTCCGCGTCAAGCCGGGACACGAGCACCTGCTGGAGACGATCCGCGGGGTGCCGGTGCACCGGCTGCGGGGCAGGCTCCTCCCGCTGGTCGACATGCGCGAGCAGCTCGGGCTCCCCTCCGTCGAGCGCGACGGCACCTACATCGTGGTCCTCAACGCCGACGACCGGCACTACGGCCTGGTGGTGGACCGGGTCCTGGACACCGAGGAGATCGTCGTCAAGCCGCTCGGCCCGCAGTTCCGGGAGCTCGACGTCTATGCCGGGGCGACCATCATGGGTGACGGCCAGGTGGCCCTCATCCTCGACGCCGCCGCCCTGGCCCGCCGCGCGGGCATGGTGTCCCCGGTGCAGGCAACCGGCGTGGTCGAGCCGACCGGGACCGAGGAGTCGGCCGACCTCGCCGACCTGATGCTGGTCCGGACCGCGCTCGGCACGCAGGCGGCGATCCCGCTCGGCTGGGTCGACCGGCTGGAGAAGCTCCCGGTGGAGCTGATCGAGCGCACCGCCGGCCACGAGGTCGCCCAGTACCGCGGGCAGGTGCTCCCGCTGGTCCGGCTGAGCACGCTGGTCACCGAGGCAGGCGCCTGGGGCGTCGACCACGGTGCCGAGGCCGCGACGTCGGTGCCGGTGGTCGTGTGCCGTGGCGACGACGCCCTGGTGGGCATCGTGGTGGACCGCATCGTCGACATCGTCCAGGCGGACCTGTCGGTGCGCACCCACGTCAGCACCTCGACCCAGCAGGGGTCGGCGGTCGTCGGCGGCGTGATGACCGAGCTGCTCGACATCGACCGGGTCGTCGCCCTGCTCGACCCCGGCCTGCTCACGCTCGCCCCCGCGGTCTGAAGGAGACACGATGTCCCAGCGCTTCTGCACGTTCGTCCTCGACGACCACCTGTACGGCGTGCCGGTCGAGTCCGTCCAGGAGATGCTCCGCCCGCTGGCGGTGACCCCGGTGCCGTTGGCGGCCCCCGGCATCGTCGGGCTGATCAACCTGCGCGGCCAGATCGTCCCGACCGTGGAGGCCCGGGCCCGTCTCGGGCTGCCCGCTAGGGGCGCGGGAGTGCCGGCCGTCTGCGTCGTCGTACGCGGACGGGACGGCCACGCGGTCAGCCTCGTCGTGGACCGGGTGGGCGACGTGCTCGACCTGCCCGACGACCTCGTCGAGGTGCCGCCGGAGACCGTCACCGCCGAGGTCCGCTCGCTGGTGACCGGCGTGTGGAAGCTGCCCCGCGGGCTGCTGCTGAGCCTCGACGTGGAGTCGCTGGTCGCGGTCGGTGGCGCTGCCGCGTGAGCGACCGTCGCGCCCCCACCCACGGCCTGGACGTCCTCGTCGTCGAGGACTCGGTGGTCACCCGACGCCTGGTCGCCTCCGTGCTGGAGGAGGACCCCCGGATCCGGTCGGTGACGACCGCCGCGGACGGCCGCCTCGCCCTGGGCCGGATCGAGCTGCACCGCCCCGACGTGGTGACCCTCGACCTGGACATGCCCGTGATGGACGGGCTGACGCTGCTCGACGAGCTGGCCCGACGCGACTGCGACGTCCCGGTGGTCGTGTACTCGACGCAGGGCGGTCCGGACGTGGCGGTCACCCTCGACGCGCTGGCCCGGGGTGCCGCCGACTACGTGCTCAAGCCACGGCTGGTCGAGGACCGCGAGGCGGCCCGCGCCTCCGTGCGTCGCGACCTGGTGCCGCGCGTCGTCGCCCTGGGCCGGGGGGCACGGTCGCGCCCGCCCGCCCGCACGCACGAGCCCCTCCCGTGGGGCCGGCGCACCAGCGACCGGGTGGACGTCGTCGTGGTGGCCGCGTCCACCGGGGGGCCGCAGGCGCTGACGGCGCTGCTGTCCGCGCTGCCCGCGGACCTGCCCGTCCCGGTCCTCGTCGTCCAGCACATGCACGAGCAGTTCACCCGCCAGTTCGCCGAGCGGCTGGACGACCTGTGCGCCCTGACGGTCCGCGAGGCGGGCCCGGGTGACGAGGTCGTCGCGGGACAGGTGCTGCTCGCCCCGGGGGACCGTCACCTGACGGTGCACCGGGTCGGGGGCGCGGTCCGCGTCCGGCTCGACCGCGGCGAGAAGGTCTGCTCGGTCCGCCCGGCGGCCGACCTCCTCTTCACCTCCGCGGCGAGGGTGTACGGCGAGAACGTGCTCGGCGTCGTGCTCACCGGTCTGGGCAGCGACGGCAGCGACGGCAGCGAGGAGATCGTCGCGGCGGGCGGGTCCGTCCTGGTGCAGGACGAGCAGGGGTCCGTGGCGTGGGGCATGCCCGGGTCCGTCGTCGCGCGCGGCGCGGCAGCGCAGGTGCTCACGCTGGAGGCGATGGCGCAGGCCGTCCTCGGCCGCGTGGCGACCGGCCGGTCGTGGAACCGCCCGCTCAGGTGATCGTCATGCCCCCGTCGACGGCGAGGGTCTGGCCCGTCACGTAGCCGCCCGCGGGCCCGGCGAGGAAGACGACAGCGGCGGCCAGCTCGACGGGGTCGCCCTTGCGTCCCACCGGGATGCGCGCCTGCTGGGACTCCAGGTAGCCCGGCGGGTACTGCTCGGTCATCTCGCTGGCGAAGAAGCCGGGCGCAAGCGCGTTGACCCGGATGCCCTTGCGGCCGGTCCACTGCTGGGCGAGGTCGCGGGTCAGGCCGATCAGACCCGCCTTCGACGCGGCGTACGCGGCCTGGGGGAGAGCGGCGGTGGTCAGCCCCAGCACGGAGGAGATGTTGACGATGCTGCTGCCCGGCTGCATCACGCGGCCGCAGGCCTGGGCCATCCAGTAGCAGCCGTTGAGGTTGACGTCGATGACCTGACGGAACTGCTCCGGGGTCTCCCGGGTGGCGGGCACGGCCGTCCCGATGCCGGCGTTGTTGACCAGGATGTCGACCCGCCCGAGCTCGCTCATCGCCGCGTCCACCACCGCCTGGCAGTCCTCGGGGGAGGAGACGTCGGCGCGGACGGTGACGGCCCGGCGACCGGCGGCCTCCACCAGCGTGCGGGTCTCCTCGAGCCGGTCCACCCGGCGGGCTGCCAGCACCACGTCCGCCCCGGCCTCGGCCAGCGCCTGGGCGAAGGCGACGCCGAGGCCGGAGGAGGCGCCGGTGACGATCGCGACGCGGCCGTCGAGTCGGAAGAGGTCGAGCACGGTCATGGGAGGCCTTTCGGACGGGGGAGGGGATGGGGGCTGTGCGAGGTCAGGCGTAGCCGAGGACCTCGCGTCGGCGGTCGCTCCAGGCCAGCGCGGAGGCGATCGCCTCGTCGAGGGTCAAGGACGCGGTCCAGCCGAGCACGTCGCGCGCCTTGTCCACGTTGGCGAACGCGCCGACCGCGTCGCCCGGCCTCGGGGGCGCCTCCCGGACCGGCACGGGCCGGCCGAAGACGCGCTCGAAGGCGGCGATGAGCTCGCGGACGGTGACGCCCTCGCCGGTGCCGACGTTGAGGATGGTGCTCGGGGCGTCGACGGCGGCCAGCACCGCGTCGAACCGCTCGACCGCGGTGACGTGGGCCCGCGCCAGGTCCCAGACGTGCACGTAGTCGCGGATGCCGGTGCCGTCGCGGGTCGGGTGCTCGGTGCCGGTGATGGTGAAGGCGTCCTTGAGGCCCTGGGCGGCCATCACCAGCTGCCCGAGCACGTGCGAGGGCTCGCGGGCGTAGATGCCGGACTCCAGCTCGGGATCGGAGCCGATCGGGTTGAAGTAGCGCAGGATGATCGCGCGCAGGTCGGTGGCCGCGGCGATGTCGGTGAGCGCCATCTCCATCACCTGCTTGGTCCGGGCGTACGGCGAGCCGGGCGCCAGCGGCGAGTGCTCGTCGACCTCGAAGCCCTCGACCATCCCGTAGAGGGACGCGCTGGAGGAGAAGAGCACCCGGGGCTTGCCCAGCGTCACCAGCTGGTCGAAGAGCTCCAGGGACTTCGCGACGTTGTCGCGGTAGTACTCGTAGGGCAGCGCGACGGACTCGGGCACCACGATCCGGGCGGCCATGTGGATCGTGCAGTCCAGGTCGGGGTGCTCCTCGACGATCCGCGCCAGCAACGCCCGGTCGGCGATGTCGCCCTCGTAGAAGATCCGGTCCCGCACGAAGACCCGCGGCCCGGTGAGCAGGGAGTCCAGGATCACCGGGGTGTGGCCGGCCTCCTCGAGCGCCTTGGCCGTGGTCGACCCGATGTAGCCGGCACCGCCGGTGACGAGAACCTTCATGGGCCCGACCCTAACGCGCACGAGCACCGAGGCCGGGAGGTGCGTTAGGCTGGTGTCGTGCGTACGAGCCTGCTGCTTAGTCAGCCGCTCTGAGCGACCGGCCTCCCGATCGCCGCAGAGCGGCCACCCTCCCTGCCCGGAGGGTTTTTTTGTGCCACCACACGGTCGGCACGGCTGAGCACGAGACCACCAGCGAAGGACGTCGGAGACCATGAGCGAGCAGCAGGGCGAGACCACCACGGCAGGGGAGCGGACCACGTACGACGTGGTGGCCACCCAGGAGAGGTGGCGGGCGGTCTGGGACCGTCTCGACCCCTTCCGCGCCGCCGACGACGGCGTGCGCGAGCGGCGCTACGCACTGACGATGTTCCCGTACCCGAGCGGTGACCTGCACATGGGGCACGCGGAGGTGATGGCGCTGCACGACGTCATCGCGCGCTACTGGTGGCAGCAGGGCTACGACGTGATGAACCCGATCGGGTGGGACTCCTTCGGCCTGCCTGCGGAGAACGCGGCGATCAAGCGCGACGAGCACCCCGCGACCTACACCTACGCCAACATCGAGACGCAGGCGGAGTCCTTCCGGCGCTACGCGGTCTCCTTCGACTGGTCGCGCCGGCTGCACACCAGCGACCCGGAGTACTACCGCTGGACCCAGTGGCTGTTCCTGCGGTTCCGCGAGCGCGGCCTGGCCTACCGCAAGCACTCTCCGGTCAACTGGTGCCCCAACGACCAGACGGTGCTGGCCAACGAGCAGGTCGTGCAGGGCATGTGCGAGCGCTGCGGCGCCGAGGTGACCAAGCGCGAGCTGTCCCAGTGGTACTTCAAGGTCACCGACTACGCCCAGCGGCTGCTGGACGACATGGCGCAGCTGGAGGGCCGCTGGCCCGACCGGGTGCTGGCCATGCAGCGCAACTGGATCGGACGCTCCGAGGGCGCCCACGTCGACTTCGACGTCCGCACCACCGACGGCGGCACGCGCACGATCACCGTGTTCACCACCCGGCCCGACACGCTGTTCGGCGCGACCTTCATGGTGGTCGCCGCCGACGCCAAGCTGGCCTCGGAGATCTGCGCGCCGGAGCAGCGCCCCGCCCTGGAGGCCTACCTGGCCGAGGTCCGCAAGGCCAGCGACATCGACCGGCTGGCCACCGACCGGCCCAAGACCGGGGTCGACCTGGGCGTGGTCGCGGTCAACCCGGTCAACGGAGAGCAGATCCCCGTGTGGGCGGCCGACTACGTGCTGGCCGACTACGGCACCGGCGCGATCATGGCCGTGCCTGCGCACGACCAGCGCGACCTGGACTTCGCGCGCACCTTCGACCTGCCGGTGCGCCGGGTCATCGACACCGGCGAGGACAACCCGGAGACCTCCGGTGTCGCCACCAGCGGCGACGGGGTCTACGTCAACAGCGGCGACCTGGACGGGCTGACCGACAAGGCGTCGGGGATCCACCGGATCATCGAGCGGCTGGAGGCCGACGGCCACGGCACCGGCACGGTCAACTTCCGGCTGCGCGACTGGCTGCTGAGCCGGCAGCGGTTCTGGGGGGCGCCGATCCCGATCGTGCACTGCGACGACTGCGGGGAGGTCGCCGTCCCCGACGACCAGCTGCCCGTCGAGCTGCCCGACCTGCGCGGCGCGGACCTGAAGCCCAAGGGCGTCTCGCCGCTGGCTGCGGCCGCCGACTGGGTCGACGTCGCGTGCCCGCAGTGCGGGAAGCCGGCCAAGCGGGACACCGACACGATGGACACCTTCGTGGACTCGTCGTGGTACTTCCTGCGCTACTGCTCGCCGCACGACACGGAGGCGCCCTTCGACGTCGACGCGGTCCGCCGCTGGATGCCGGCCGAGCAGTACGTCGGCGGCGTCGAGCACGCGATCCTGCACCTGCTCTACAGCCGCTTCTTCACCAAGGTCCTGCACGACATGGGGATGCTGGACTTCGTCGAGCCCTTCACCGCGCTGCTGAACCAGGGCCAGGTCATCAACGGCGGCAAGGCGATGAGCAAGTCGCTGGGCAACGGCGTGAACCTGGGCGAGATGATCGACGCCTACGGCGTGGACGCGGTGCGGCTGACGATGGTGTTCGCCGGTCCGCCCGAGGACGACCTGGACTGGGCCGACGTGTCGCCGGCCGGGTCGCTGAAGTTCCTGCAGCGGGCCTGGCGGCTGAGCGGGGACGTCACCTCGGCGCCGGGGACCGCGGTCGACGGCGCCGACGTCGCGCTGCGCAAGGCCACCCACCGCACGGTGCACGAGGCGGCGCAGCTGATCGAGGGCCACCGGTTCAACGTGATGGTCGCCCGGATCATGGAGCTGGTGAACACCACCCGGAAGGCGATCGACTCCGGCTGCGGCCCGGCCGACCCGGCGGTGCGTGAGGCCGTCGAGACGGTCGCGATCCTGCTGAGCCTGGTCGCGCCGTACACCGCCGAGGAGATGTGGGAGCGGCTGGGCCACGAGCCCACCGTCGCCAAGGCCGGCTGGCCGGTGGTCGACGAGGCCCTGCTGGTGGAGGAGTCGGTGACCGCGATCGTGCAGGTGCAGGGCAAGCTGCGCGCCCGGCTGGAGGTCGACCCGGGGATCGGAGCCGCCGACCTGGAGGCGCTGGCGCTGGCCGACCCGGCGGTGCAGCGTGCCCTGGAGGGCAAGGAGATCCGCAAGGTGATCGTGCGCGAGCCCTCGCTGGTCAACGTCGTCGCGGGCTGACCGCCTGAGGGTCGAGGATCAAGACTCGGTCAAGATCACGGCCGCGGGGCCGAGCGTCCTCACCTGAGGAGCACCGAGGCCGATGGGGGTCCCGGCGCGAGAAGCGCCGGGTCCACCCCCGTCCTCCGAGAGGAAGCCTCGAATGGCAAGCCACGCTGCGGTCATGCCCATCTCCAGTCCGGTCACGTCCGTACGACTGCCCCTGCTGCGCCGCCTCTCCATCACCCGACGGCTGCTCGTGCTGGCGTTCGTCGGGCCGGTCGCCCTGGTCGCCACCATCGCCATCGGCCTGCATGAGTTCAACGTGCTGAAGGCGGACGCGGCGGCCGCTGCCGTGGACGTGAGGCTGGTCAACGAGGCGCAGGCGATGCGCTACCAGGCTGCCGACTGGAACGGCTGGCAGACGGCGTACGCCTTCGACGCGCTGCGTGGGGTGAAGAACGCGGCCGCCGACACCGGCGACAGCCGCGCCGCCTTCCTGGCCTCGGCAGCGGCCCTCGAGAAGGGCCTGACCACGCTGCTCGACGACCCGGCTCTGCGGGCCCAGGAGAAGGAGCAAGCGACCAACGCGCTCGCCGCCTACAACAAGTTCATGGCCCTGGACAAGCAGGTGCAGGCCGGATATGCCAGCGGTACCGCCGCCGGCTTCACCAAGGCCAACGACCTGGTGATTGGCGCGGAGATCGACAACTTCCAGGCCATCACCGACCAGCTCAACTCGCTGAGCTCGGCGATCACGGCTCTCGGGGTCAAGGACGCGCAGGCCTCCGCCGACTCCGCTGCGACGGGGCGCACCACGCTGCTCCTGGTCGGCCTCGCCGGTGGCCTGCTGGCGATCGGGCTCGCGCTGGCCATCTCGAGCAGCATCCGGCGTCCGCTCGGGGCGCTGGACAGCAGCATCCGCGCGCTCGCCGAGGAGGAGAACGCCGACCTGACTGCGCGGCTCGACATCGCCGGCCAGGATGAGCTGGCCTCGATCGCGTCGTCGTTCAACACCTTCGTCGCCCGGGTCCAGGGCGTGGTGCGGACCGTGTCCGCCTCCACCGAGACCGTCGGCGCCGCCTCGACCGAGCTCTCGGCGGTGTCCGGAGAGATCTCCGCCGCCGCCACCGAGGCCGCCGCCCAGGTCGGCGTGGTCTCCAGCTCGGCCGACATGGTCTCGGCCAACGTCCGCACCGTGGCCCTGGGCACCGACGAGATGGAGTCCGCGATTCGCGACATCAGCCAGTCCGCCGCGGAGGCCGCCGGCGTGGCCGCGCAGGCGGTCGACGCCGCCCGCTCCACCACCGCCACGGTCGTCCGGCTCGGGCAGTCCTCCCGGGAGATCGGCGACGTGGTCAAGGTGATCACCGAGATCGCCGCGCAGACCAACCTGCTGGCCCTCAACGCCACCGTCGAGACCTGGCTGCGGAGACCGCGAAGGCCACCGACGACGTCGCGACCAAGATCCAGCTGATCCAGGCCGACACCGACAAGGCCGTGGCCGCGATCGAGGACATCAGCGCGATCATCCTGCGGATCAACGACCACCAGGCCACCATCGCTGCGGCGGTCGAGGAGCAGACCGCGACCACCGGTGAGATGCACCGCAACGTCGCGCAGGCCGCGGACTCCACCGTCGAGATCGCCAACAACATCTCCGGGGTGGCGCAGGCCGCCCAGGCGACCACCGAGGGCGTCGAGCAGGCACAGCGGGCGGCCGACGAGCTCTCGATGCTGACGGCCGACCTCGGCGCGCTTGTCCGCCAGTTCCGCTTCTGACCCGCCCCCGACCCCACCCACGACACGACCCCCGGGCGACCCCGGGGGTCGTGTCGTGCCGGTCGCTATCCTCGTCGCCATGCCGAAGGTCGCCGTGGTCACCGACTCCACCGCGTCGCTGCCCGCCGAGGTGCTCGCCGAGCTCGCGGAGAGCGTCGCCGTGGTCGTGGTGCCGCTGCAGGTCGTGATCGGCGCGACGTCGTACGACGACGGGGTCGACCCCGAGGCGAGCCCCGAGCACATCGCCACGGCCCTGCGGGAGTTCCTGCCGGTCAGCACCTCCCGGCCCAGCCCGGACGCGGTGCTCGAGGTGTTCCGGGCCGCCGCGGCCGCCGGTGCGGAGGAGATCGTCGCGGTGCACCTGTCCGGCCAGCTGAGCGGGACCTACGAGTCCTCCCTGCTGGCGGCGCGTCGCTCGCCGGTCCCGGTGACCTGCGTCGACACCGGGCTGATCGGGGCCGGCGTGGGCCTCGCGGCGCTCGCCGCGGCCCGCACGGTCGCCGCCGGCGGGGACGCCCAGGAGGCCGCCGCAGCCGCCCGGGCCTGTGCCGCGGAGACCACGACCCTCTTCTACGTGGATACCCTGGAGTACCTGCGCCGGGGCGGCCGCGTCGGGGCGGCCGCAGCCCTGGTCGGCTCCGCCCTCGCGGTGAAGCCGATCCTGGAGGTCGTCGACGGGCGGATCGCCCCGCGCGACAAGGTCCGCACCGCCGGCCGGGCGTTGGCCAGGCTCGCCGACCTCGCCGTCGCGGCCGCGCAGGACCGGCGCGTGCAGGTCTCGGTCGCCCACCTCGCCAACCTCGACGGTGCCGAGGCCCTGGC
Source organism: Marmoricola sp. (assembly GCA_044227235.1). Classification (GTDB taxonomy): domain Bacteria; phylum Actinomycetota; class Actinomycetes; order Propionibacteriales; family Nocardioidaceae; genus Marmoricola_A. Next base: position 112,065 of record JBGAFN010000007.1, read on the forward strand.
CGCCGCGCTGGCCGACCGGCTGGCCACGGGCCTGGAGGGTCGCGCGGTGCACGTGGCCGAGGTCGGGGCGGCTCTCGGCGCCCACGTCGGCCCGGGCCTGGTCGCCGTCGTCGTCGCCCCGGCCCCCGAGGCCGCGACCTGACACCGTCCCCTGTCCCGGGGCTCGCAGGTTCTCCACAGGTCGTCCGAGTCCGGTGGCAGGCGGGGTCGATGCTGCCTAGCGTGCGCCCATGCGCACCCGACGACACCCGGACGACCGGGTCGCCGAGCTGACCCGCCGGCGGATCGCCGCCCTGACGGGGGACCCCGTGACCCCGGCCCCCACGCCGGCACCCGTGTCGGCTCCGGTGTCCTCCGTGCCGGTCGCTGTGTCGGGACCGGTTCGCCCGGTCCGGGGGCGGCATGCCCGCCGACCGGTGCCGCCCGCGGCGCGGCTGGTCGCGTGGACCGGCGACCGGCTGCCCGAACCGCTGCGAGGCCGGGTCCACCTGGGCTCGGCACAGCTCGGCCTGGTCGCGCTCGTCGTGGCCGTGGGGGTGCTCGCGACGGCTTGGTGGCTGCTCCGCTCGTCCGGCGGCGCGGGCGGCGTGGCGGTCCCGGCGGCCGTGGCTCCGGCCCTGGTCGACCCCGGGACCACGTCGGGGCCGAGCCCCACCGGGCGTGCGTCCGGAGCCGCCGGTGCGGCAACCCGCACGCTCGTGGTGGACGTGGCCGGCCGGGTCCGCCGCCCCGGGATCGCGGTGCTGCCGGCCGGGTCCCGCGTGGTCGACGCCGTGAAGGCGGCCGGGGGAGCGCGACCCGGGGTCGACCTCAGCTCGGTCAACCTCGCGCGTCCGTTGGTCGACGGCGAGCAGGTCCTGGTCGGCGGTCCCGCCGGGGGAGCGGCTCCCGCCGCCGGCCACGGGTCGGGCGCGGCAGGGGCGGGTGCCCTGGTGAACCTCAACACCGCCGACGCGACCACGTTGGAGTCCCTGCCCGGCGTCGGTCCGGTCACCGCGGCGGCGATCGTGCAGTGGCGCACCGAGCACGGCGGGTTCACCGCCGTCGAGGAGCTCCTGGAGGTCTCCGGGATCGGCGACGCGACGCTGGCGCAGATCTCCCCCCACGTGACGCTCTGACCCGCCACGCGCCCGACCCGGCACCGGGCGGTCCGGAGCGGGTGGACCTGCGGGCGCTGCTGCTGGCCGCAGTGGCCTGGGTGGGGGCCCTGGCCGGGGTCCTGCTGGGCGACGGCACCGCACCGGCGGTCGTGCTCCGCGCGCTCTGCGTGGCGCTGTCGCTGCTGGTGCTCGTCGCCGTGGCGGTCGGGCGGAGTCACCGCGGCGGCCGCCCGCGGACCCCGGTCGGGACCGGGGTGGGCATCGTCGTCGTCCTGGTCGGGGTCACCCTGCTGAGCTCCGTCCGGGCAGCCGGCACCGCGTCCAGCGTCCCGGCCCGGTGGGCTCCGGACCGGCCGGTCGGCGACCTCGTGGTCGTCGTCGGGTCCGACCCGGCCGTGCGGCACGGGCGCTTCGCGGACGGCGTCGTGCTCGACGCCACGCTCACCTCGCTGCTGGTCCGCGGGCAAGGCTGGCACGGCCGCGAGCCGGTGCGGGTGCTCGCGCCGGACACCGCCGCCTGGCGCTCGGTCCGGTACGGCGCGACGCTGCGGCTGCTCGGGCGTCTCGGCCCGGGCGGTCGCGGCCTCGCGGCGACCGTCACCGCGCAAGGGCCTCCCACCCAGGTCCGGGCCCCCGCGCACCTGCTCGGCGCTGCCGCCGCGGCCCGGTCGGCCGTCCGTGCCGCCTCGGTGGGTCCCGAGCCCGGGGCCCGGCTGGTGCCGGCCCTGGTGACCGGCGACGACCAGGACCTTCCGGCCGAGGTCACCGACGAGTTCCGGACGGCGGGGTTGACGCACCTCACCGCCGTGTCCGGCACCAACCTCACCCTGGTGCTCGGCTTCCTGCTCGTGATCGCCCGCGCCGCTGGGGTCACCGGCCGGGGCCGGGTCGTGGTCGGCGCGCTCGGCGTCGTCGGCTTCGTGCTGCTCGCCCGGCCGGAGCCCTCGGTGGTCCGGGCGGCGGCGATGGGGACGGTGGCCCTGCTCGGGCTGGGCTCCGGTGGCCGGACCGCCGGGACCCGCGCCCTGGGCGTCGGCGTCCTGGTCCTGCTGGTCCTCGATCCCTGGTTGGCCACCTCGGTGGGGTTCGCCCTCTCGGCTCTCGCCACGGCCGGCATCCTGCTGGTCGCCCCGGCCTTCCGCGACGGGCTCGGCTCCTGGCTGCCCCGCCCGGTGGCCGAGGCGGTGGCGGTGCCGCTGGCCGCCCAGCTCGCCTGCACCCCGCTGGTGGCCGCGATCTCGGGCCAGGTCAGCCTGGTCGCGGTTGCCGCCAACCTAGTCGTCGCACCGCTGGTCGGGCCGGCCACCGTGCTCGGCCTGGTCGGCGGGCTGCTCGGTCTCGTGTGGGCTCCGCTCGGCGCGCCGTTCGGCTGGGCGGCCGGTGCCTGCGCCCAGGTGGTCGTGGTCGTCGCCGGCGTCGCCGCCGGACTGCCCGGTGCCTCCGTCGGCTGGGCGGCGGGGTCGTGGGCGCTCGCCTCGCTGACCGCGCTCTCGCTGGTGCTGCTGCTGGTCGGAGGCGCCCTGCTGCGCCGCCGGCGGGTGGTGGTCGGGGTCGGCGGGGTGCTGCTGCTGGCGCTGCTCCAGCCCGCCGGGGGCCTCGCCGGCCGCGTGCTCCATCCCGGGTGGCCCCCGCCCGGCTGGGTGCTGGTGATGTGCGACGTGGGGCAGGGCGACGCCCTGGTCCTCGGGCTCGGCCACGGGCGGGCCGTCGTGGTCGACGCGGGACCGGACCCGGACGCGGTGGACGGCTGCCTGCGCCGGCTCGGCGTGCGGGTCGTCCCGCTGGTGCTGCTCACCCACTTCCACGCCGACCACGTCGACGGACTGCCCGGGGTGCTGCGGGGCCGGGCGGTGGGGGAGGTGGAGGTGTCGCCGCTGCGCGCCCCGTCGTACGGTGCGGACCAGGTCGACGCGTGGGCGCGCGGCCGGGGGCTGCCCGTCCAGGTCGCGTCGTACGGCGAGGAGCGCAGCGTGGGCGCGGTGTCGTGGCGCGTGGTTGCCCCGCGCCGGGTCCTCTCCGACAGTCCCAACGACGCCTCGGTGGCGTGGCTGGTGACCAGCCACGGGATCCGGCTGCTGCTGACCGGTGACGTGGAGCCGCCCTCGCAGGGGGCCCTGCGGCGTGAGCCCGGACTGGCCCCGGTGGACGTGCTCAAGGTGCCCCACCACGGCAGCCGCTACCAGGACCCCGGGCTGCTGACCGGGCTGCGGGCCCGGGTGGCGCTGGTGTCGGTGGGCGCCGACAACGACTACGGCCACCCGGACCCGGCGGTGCTGGCGCTGCTGCGGGCCTCCGGGGCGCTGGTCCGCCGCACCGACCGCGACGGCGACGTCGCCGTGGTGGTCCGCGACGGCGACCTGCGGGTGGTGAGCCGGGGTGGCCGCTGAGAACGTCGCCGCGCTGTGGCAGGCTCACGGGTCATGGCGAGCAGGCAGCCCTCACGCACCCCGCGGGCCCCCGAGGTCGACCCCCTCGGTCGGGTCACCCTGGTGACCGGTCCGGAGGAGTTCCTCAACGAGCGGGTGGTGACCCGGGCCCGCCAGGCGGTGACGGCGGCCGACCCCGAGGCCGAGCACAGCGACACCGTCGGCGACCAGCTGTCCCCCTCGTCGTTGGGCGAGCTCGCGGCCCCGTCGCTCTTCTCCAGCACCCGTTGCGTCGTCGTCCGCCGGATCGAGGACGCCCCCGACGAGAGCCACGACCTGCTGGTCTCCTACGCCGGGGCGACCGAGCCCGACATCGCGCTGGTGCTGGTGCACTCGGGCGGGCAGAAGGGCACCGGCCTGCTGAACCGGCTCCGCAAGCTCCCCAGCGTCAGCGAGCACCGGTCGGAGGCCGTGAAGGGCGAGGGGCTGGTGGACTTCGTCGGCTACGAGGCCCGGGCGCAGGGCGCCCGGATCGACCAGGACGCCGCGCGGGCCCTGGTGGAGGCGGTCGGTGCGGACCTGCGAGCGCTCGCCGCAGCCGTCGACCAGCTCAGCCACGACTTCCCCGACCAGCCGCTGGGCACCGAGGTGGTGCGGCGCTACTTCTCGGGCCGCGCGGACGTGAAGGCCTACGCGATCGCCGACCACGTCCTCTACGGCCGCACCGCCACCGCGCTGGTGGAGCTGCGCTGGGCGCTGGACACGGGGGTCACCGGCCCGATGATCACCGGGTCGTTCGCCGCGTCGGTGCGCGGGCTGGCACGCTTCGCCTCCGCCCCGCGCGGGTTGCGCGACGCCGACCTGGCGCGGGAGGTCGGGGTGCCGCCGTGGAAGCTGCGCTCGCTGCGCGACCAGGCGCGCGGGTGGGACGAGCACGGGCTGGCCACCGCCATCCGAGCGGTCGCCACCGCGGACGCCGAGGTCAAGGGCGCCGGCGCAGACGCGGCCTACGCGCTGGAGCGGATGGTGCTGGCCGTCTCAGGCGCCCGCGCGTCCCGCGGTTGATCGCTCGGCCAGCGACGGGTCGGACATCAGCCAGCGGATCGTCGCGGTCGCGGCGTTCCCGACCGGCCGGCCGACCAGGGTGTCGGCGAGCGGCACCACCGGGATCCCGATCATGGCCCGCGCCCAGGTGGGGAGGGTGGCGACCGCACCGGTCGCGAGCAGCGAGTACGCCGGTCGCGCGGCCAGCGGCAGCGGCGGGTCGAGCAGCAGGAACGAGGCGACCTTGCGCACGACCGGGGAGCCGGTGAGCTCGGGGCGGAAGGCCTCGAGCTCGGCGCGGAGCCCGGGCTCGGTCGTGGGCGGGTCCACCACGCCGAGCAGGGACGCGGCCCGGCCGGCCTGCTCGACGTAGGTGTCGGCGTCGGACGGGCTGAGCGGCTCGCCGCCGTAGCGCTGGTAGGTGGTCAGGAAGGACTCCACCTCGGCGAGATGCACCCAGCGCAGCAGGTGGGGGTCGTCCGCGGCGTACGGCGTCCCGTCGGGCATGGTGCCGTGCACGGCCCGGTGGATCCGCTTGACGCGCTCGATGACCTCCAGCGCGTGCTCGACGGTGCCGAACGTGGTCGCGGCGAGGAACTGGCTGGTGTTCTGCACCCGTGACCAGGGGTCGTCGCGGTAGAGCGAGTGCTCCTCGACGCCGGCCAGCGCGCGGGGGTGCAGCGACTGCAGCAGCAGCGCACGGATGCCGCCGGTGAACATCGACGCGTCGGCGTGCACCCGCCAGACCGGGTCCTCGGGGGTGAACCAGCGCTCGCCCTCGGCGCCCCAGATCCGGGCGGCCCGGGCCTCGGCGTCGGAGCCGGCCACCCGCGCCCGCAGGGACTGGGCGCCCCAGCGGCGCAGCGACGCGAGCGGGGCCGCGACGGGGGCGGTGGGGGAGGGGACGAGGCGCACGGTCCGAGTCTGGCAGTGCGGGCAAACCCGGCACTCGCGACAGCCCAGGACACGCCCCTGCCGACAGCACGAGGGCGCCCCACCTGTCGGCGGGGCGCCCTCGGACGAGGTCAGCAGCGGCTCAGAGAGCGGCGGCCTTCTTCTGGATGGCCGACTTGCGGTTCGCGGCCTGGTTCTTGTGGATGACGCCCTTCGAGGCGGCCTTGTCGAGCTTCTTGCCGGCCACGGCCGCGAGCTCCTTGGCCTTGTCGGCGTCGCCGGAGGCGGCAGCCTCACGGAAGTTGCGCACAGCGGTCTTCAGCGCGGACTTGACGGACTTGTTCCGCTCGTGCGCGGCAATGTTCTGCTTGTTGCGCTTGATCTGGGACTTGATGTTCGCCACGGGGCAGGCCTCAGTGCTTTCGAGAACGTTGGGTTCAGGGGTGCGTCGGCCTCGGGGGCCAGACACAAGGGTTCAGGCTACCAGTGAGCGGCAGGAGGCCTCAAATCGAGGCCCCGGGGGTGGTCATGTCCGGGCCGCGACCAGGTCAGGTCCAGCCACGTCGCTCGGCCAGCCAGCCCCACGCGGCAGCCGCGTACCAGCGCCGGTGGGTGCCCAGGTGTGGCGCGGAGGCGGGCACCGGCCGGGTGTCGGCCTCCTTCATGAAGCCGCACAGGGCGGCCAGGAAGGCGTCCACGTGCTCCGGCACGGCGTCCGCCGTGAGCGGGTGCTCGGCCAGGAGCGCCTCGGCGTCGAGCCCGTCGCCCCACGCGGAGATCAGCAGGTCGACCGCGTCGAGCCACACCGGGCCGAGCCCGGGCCAGTTCCAGTCGCACAGCAGTGCCCGGCCGTCCGGGGTGAGCAGGAAGTTGTCGTCCCGGCCGTCGGCGTGCACGAAGGTGAGGTCGGGCAGGTCGGCGTAGGAGCGGGCGAGCGCGGCGGCCTCGTCGAGGTGGGGCCAGTCCGGCTCCCAGCGCCGGACGGTGTCCCACCCGGTCACCAGGGTGGGCATCTCCTCGTGCAGCGGGGCGAGGCGCAGGAACGGCGACCAGGTGGTCATCACCGCAGCGACCTGGCCCAGCGCGTCCAGGCACAGCCGCAGCTCGTCGGCGTCCCAGGGCCGCCGCGGCGGGCGCCCCTCGACGTGCTCGAAGGCCACCACGGTCCACAGGTCGTCGTCGAGGGTCCAGGCCAGCCCCGGGGCCGGCAGGTCCTCCACCGGAAGCAGCCGCAGCTTGCGCGCCTCCTCGGCGTACGACGCGGCGATCGGCTTCTGCGCCTTCTTGCTGGCCGCCTTCACGAACAGCCGCCGGCCGTCCTCGCCGGTGAGCACGGAGGCGAAGCCCGGCGTGAACCCGGAGTCCCGGCTCTCGGCCTCCGCCACAGGGCTGCCCAGCCGTCGCTCGATCGCGGTGCGCAGCGCCGGGGGCAGGTGCGGCCAGTCGAGCCGGCGCGCGGTCCGGCCGTGCGGGACGGGCGGGAGCTCCTCGGGGAGCGGCGGACGGGTCACGCGGGCCATCACACGTCATCGGGCCCGGCCAGGGCAAACGCCGTCAGGGCGCACCGCCACGCATGGAAGAATGGGCCGACCACCTCGCCCCCTCGTGGAAAGAACCCCGTGTCCCAGCCCCCGACCTCGCGTGGCCCCCAGCGGGCCGCGCCGCCGCCCGGCAGCACCGACCCGTCGGTGATCCGGAACTTCTGCATCATCGCCCACATCGACCACGGCAAGTCGACCCTGGCGGACCGGATGCTGCAGCTGACCGAGGTGGTCGACCCCCGGGCGATGCGGGCGCAGTACCTGGACCGGATGGACATCGAGCGCGAGCGCGGCATCACCATCAAGTCCCAGGCCGTCCGGATGCCGTGGACGGTCCGGTCCGGCGAGGACGAGGGCGCCACCTTCGTGCTCAACATGATCGACACCCCCGGCCACGTCGACTTCACCTACGAGGTGTCCCGGTCGCTGGAGGCCTGCGAGGCCGCGGTGCTGCTGGTCGACGCCGCCCAGGGCATCGAGGCGCAGACGCTGGCCAACCTCTACCTGGCGCTGGGCGCGGACCTGCAGATCATCCCGGTGCTGAACAAGATCGACCTGCCCGGCGCCGAGCCGGAGAAGTACGCCGCGGAGCTGGCCCACATCATCGGGTGCGACGCCGAGGACGTGCTGAAGGTGTCGGCGAAGACCGGCGAGGGTGTGGCCGACCTGCTCGACGCGATCGTGGCCCTGACGCCGCCCCCGGTCGGCAACGCCGACGCCCCGGCCCGCGCGCTGATCTTCGACTCCGTCTACGACACCTACCGCGGCGTGGTCACCTACGTCCGGGTCGTCGACGGCAAGCTGTCGCACCGCGACCGGATCAAGATGATGTCCACCGGCGCCGTGCACGAGATGCTCGAGGTCGGCGTGATCTCACCGGAGCCGGTGAAGGCCAAGGAGATCGGGGTCGGCGAGGTCGGCTACCTGATCACCGGCGTGAAGGAGGTCCGCCAGTCCCGCGTCGGCGACACCGTGACCTCCCAGGTCAACGGCGCGAGCGAGCCGCTCAGCGGCTACAAGCACCCCAACCCGATGGTCTTCGCCGGTCTCTACCCGATCGACGGCGACGACTACCCGACCCTGCGGGAGGCGCTGGACAAGCTCCAGCTCAACGACGCGGCCCTGGCCTACGAGCCGGAGACCTCCGGCGCGCTCGGCTTCGGGTTCCGCTGCGGCTTCCTCGGCCTGCTGCACATGGAGATCGTCCGGGAGCGGCTCGAGCGCGAGTTCAACCTCGACCTGATCTCGACGATCCCCAACGTGGTCTACGACGTGACCATGGACGACGGCACGAAGATCACCGTGACCAACCCCGGCGAGTACCCCAGCGGCAAGGTCGCCGAGGTCCGCGAGCCCGTCGTGCGCGCGACGATCCTCACGCCGAAGGACTACATCGGCACGATCATGGAGCTCTGCCAGGCCAAGCGCGGCAACCTGCAGGGCATGGACTACCTGTCCGAGGACCGGGTCGAGATGCGCTACACGCTGCCGCTGGCCGAGATCGTCTTCGACTTCTTCGATGCGCTCAAGTCGCGCACCAAGGGCTACGCCTCGCTCGACTACGAGCCCACCGGCGACCAGGCCTCCGATCTGGTCAAGGTCGACGTGCTCCTGCACGGCGACACCGTCGACGCCTTCAGCGCGATCGTGCACAAGGACGCGGCGTACAACTACGGGGTGGCGCTGGTCAGCAAGCTCAAGGAGCTCATCCCGCGCCAGCAGTTCGAGGTGCCGATCCAGGCCGCGATCGGCTCCCGGGTCATCGCCCGGGAGACCATCCGCGCGATCCGCAAGGACGTGCTGGCCAAGTGCTACGGCGGCGACATCACCCGCAAGCGCAAGCTGCTGGAGAAGCAGAAGGAGGGCAAGAAGCGGATGAAGATGGTCGGCCGCGTCGAGGTCCCCCAGGAGGCGTTCATCGCCGCGCTCTCCACCGGCGAGGTCTCCAAGGACCGCAAGTAGACGTGAGGTAGTCCACCCCGGACGGCCTCGGAGGGGACCGACTCCCGCTGTTAGGGTGAGCCGTCGGCCGTTCGGTCGACGACAAACCTTCTGCGTGCACCGAGGGGAAGCCGGTCCGAGTCCGGCGCTGACCCGCAACCGTAGGTGGCCCTCCCGGGGGTCACGAGCCGGAACGCCTCCTGCACGTCGACCTGACATCCACGCTGTCGCGGAACGCAGAGTGGGCGCTCCCGCCCGCTCTGCCTGCAGCGGGAAGGGAACTCCGTGCGCTCCTCCACGCGTCCACTCCGCCGAGCCCTGCTCGGCCTCACCACCGGCCTCACGGCCGCGGCGCTCGTCGCGGGCGGCGCCGTCACCCCGGCCCAGGCGGCCACCGCCGAGGCCCGTGTGTCGAGCGACTGGCTCGCCACCCAGCTCGACGACGGCCTCGTCGTCTCCGAGTACTACGACGGCTCCGCCTACCAGCAGTACACCGACTTCGGGCTCACCCTCGACGTCTACTACGCCTTCGGCCAGGCCGGGGTGAAGGCACCGAGGCGCACCGCGATCCTGGCGGCCATCGAGCCGCGGGCCGCCGAGTACACCGACGCCTTCGGCACGACGTACGCCGGCGCGATGGGCAAGCTGCTCACCGCGGTGGAGTCGGCCGGGATCGACCCCGCGTCGTACGGGACCGGCGACCTGGTGTCCCGCCTGGAGTCGCTGGTCGTCACCACCGGGGCCGAGACGGGCCGGGCGAAGGACGACACGACCTTCTCCGACTCCTCCAACACGTTCGGGCAGGCCTACGTCGCGACCGGGCTGGCGGCGGCCGGCAGCGCTCTGGCCGACGAGGCCACCGCGTTCCTGCTGCAGCAGCAGTGCGCGGCCGGGTTCTTCCGCCAGGGCATGGACTCCGCCGACTTCACCTGCGACGGCGGCACGCCGGAGCAGAGCGCCCCCAGCATCGACGCCACCGCCACCGCGGCGATCGCCGCGCACGCCCTGTCCGTGGCCGGCCCGGCGTCCGAGCGGGCCGACGCCCGCAAGGCCTTCAAGAAGGCGGTCGCCTGGCTGGCGTCACGCCAGGTGGCCAGCGGCACCTTCGCCGGCGGCCGGAACTCCAACTCCACCGGGCTCGCCGCGACTGCCCTCGGGATCGCGGGCAAGGACGTGCGGGCCGCGAAGGCCGCCGCCTGGGTCGACGGTCTGCGGGTGACCCGCGCCCTGGTGCGCGCCACGAAGTACCGCCCCCGCGACCTCGGGGCCGTCGCGTTCGACCGCGGCGCCCTGTCGGCCGGGAAGCGTGACGGCATCACCCGGGACAACCGGTACGAGTGGCGCCGTGCCACCGCTCAGGCAGCTCCGGCGCTGGACCTGCTCGGGTCCTGATGCCGCACCGCACCCCCCACCGAAGGACCGTCCGGGTCGCGGCGCTCACCGGCGCCGTGGCCTGGGCGGTCCTGCCCCTCTCCGCCGCGCCCGCCCGGGCCGCCACCGGCTACTGCGCAGCGGGCAGCGGGGTGACCGTGATCGTGGACTACGGGCCGCTGGGCGGCGGCACCCAGGTCGGCTGCGACCCGAAGGGCGGCGACGCCGTCGGCACCAAGGTCGTCCCGGCGGCCGGCTTCCCGCTGACCTACGTCAGCGGGCAGCCGTTCATCTGCCGGGTGGGCGGCAAGCCCGCCTCCGACCCCTGCACGCAGATCCCGCCGGAGGACGCCTACTGGGGCCTCTTCTGGTCCAAGGGGAACGGCACCTGGACCTACAGCAGCGTGGGGATCGCCGGCCTGAAGGTGCCCGCGGGCGGCTTCATCGGCCTGCGCTGGCAGGACGGCGGGGGCCGGGACCTGCCCAGTGCCAAGCCGCAGGCCCCGGCCGCCGCGACCACGCCGACCCCGAAGCCGACCCCGACGCCGAAGCCCACGCAGAAGCCCACCCCGACCCCGACCCCGGCGCCGACCCCGGACGCGGCCACGCCGGCCCCGACGACCACGACGCAGAGCGCCTCCCCGAGCGCGCGCGCCGACCGGTCGGGCTCGCCCACGGTCACGCCGACGCCGACGTCCGCGGCGCCGACCCCGACCACGCCGTCCGCGACCGCGGAGGCCACCGACACCTCCGCTGCCGGGGCGCCCACGGCCGGCGTGGCGGGCGACTCCTCGGACGAGGGCGGCTCGTCCGCAGCGCTCACCTGGGTCGCCGGCGGCCTGGCCGTCGCCCTGGCCGGTGCCGGCGCGGTCGCCGTACGGCGGCGGGGGAGAGGCTGACCCGATGACGCTCGGCCTGCCCGGTCGCGCCCTGCCGCGGGAGCTGCATCCCGCGGCCTGGTGGACGTGGGCGCTCGGCCTGGCCGCGGCGGCCTCGCGGACCACCAACCCGTGGCTGCTGCTGCTGATCGCGCTGGTCGCCTCGCTGACGGTGGCGCTGCGACGCACCGACGCCCCCTGGGCGCTGTCCTTCCGGATGTACCTCTACCTGGGCGCGTTCGTGGTGGCGCTGCGGGTTGCCTTCCGGGTGCTGTTCGGCGGCGGCTACGGCACCACGGTGCTGCTGGACCTGCCGCAGGTCCCGCTGCCGGACTGGGCGGCCGGCGTCACCCTGCTCGGGCCGCTGACCCTGGAGTCCCTGCTCGGCGGCCTGTACGACGGCCTGCGGTTGGCGACCATCCTGGTCTGCGTCGGGGCGGCCAACTCGCTGGCCAACCCGCGGCGGCTGCTGGCCGCCCTGCCGCCCGCGCTCTACGAGGTCGGCACGGCCCTGGTCATCGCCGTCTCGCTCTTCCCCCAGCTCGCCGAGAGCGTGCAGCGGGTCCGGCAGGCGCGCCGGCTCCGGGGGGAGCCGGGCAAGGGCATCGGCGCCCTGCGACGGATCATGGTGCCCGTGCTCGAGGACGCCCTCGAACGGTCCCTGTCGCTGGCCGAGAGCATGGACGCCCGCGGCTACGGCCGGTCCGGCGTGCAGACCTCCGGGTCCCGGCGGACCACGGGGGCGCTGCTCGTCGGCGGGCTCGTCGGTCTCTGCGTGGGCACCTACGCCTTCCTCGACGCCACCGCGCCCCGTGCGCTGGCCTGGCCGATGCTGGCGCTGGGCCTGCTGCTGGCCCTGGGCGGGTTCCTCGCCGCCGGACGCCGCGTCACCCGGACCCGGTACCGCCCCGACCACTGGCACCTCCCGGACGTGCTGACCGCGCTGAGTGGCGTCGCCGCCGGGGTGCTGATGACCCTGGCCGCCCATGCCCGCCCCGAGGTGGCGCTGACCGACCCGGCGCTGCCGCCGACCCTCTCGGTGCTCGCCCTGCTCGCGGTCGTCGTCGCCCTGGTGCCCGTGCTCGTCACGCCGGAGCCGCCGCGGGAGCACGACGTCGAGCCGGCGGCCCCGGCGCGCGACCTGCGGGGGGAGGTGGCCCGTGATCGAGTGGCGTGACGTCAGCTTCGGCTACCTGCCCGACGTCCCCGTGCTGCGCGAGGTCTCCTTCGCCGCCGAGGACGCCGAGCTGCTGCTCCTGGCCGGGCGCACCGGCTCGGGGAAGTCCACCCTGCTGCGCACGGTCAACGGCCTGGTCCCCGGCTTCAGCGGCGGCCGCCTCGCCGGTGACGTGCTGGTCGGGGGCGAGAGCATCCGGGGACGCGCGCCGCGCGAGCTCGCCGAGGTGGTCGGCTACGTCGGCCAGGACCCGGCGGCGACCTTCGTCACCGACCGGGTCGAGGACGAGCTGGCCTACGGCATGGAGCAGCTGGGCCTGGCGCCGCAGACCATGCGCCGTCGGGTCGAGGAGACGCTCGACCTGCTCGGCATCGCCGACCTGCGCACCCGCTCGGTGCGCGGCCTGTCGGGTGGCCAGCAGCAGCGCGTGGCGATCGGGGCGGTGCTCACCATGCACCCCCGCGTGCTGGTCCTCGACGAGCCCACCTCGGCCCTCGATCCGACCGCCGCCGAGGACGTGCTGAGCACGCTGGCCCGGCTGGTGGAGGACCTCGGGCTGACCGTCCTGGTCGCCGAGCACCGGCTGGAGCGGGTGGTCCCCTTCGCGGACCGGCTGCTGGTCCTCGAGCACGGCCGGGTCCGGGGCGGCGACACCGCCGCGATGCTGCAGACCTCTCCGGTCGCGCCGCCCGTGGTCGAGCTCGGCCGGCTGGCCGGCTGGCAGCCGCTGCCGGTCTCGGTCCGCGAGGCCCGGCGCCGCACGCCCGCGCTGCTCGGCGCCCTCGGCGCGCCGCCAGGGCGACCCCCCCGCCCGGCGGGGGAGTGCGTGCTGCGCGCCGAGGACGTGGTCGTCCGGTACGGCGGCACGGTCGCGGTGCGCCACGTCTCCCTGTCGGTGGCGGCCGGTCAGGTCGTCGCCCTGATGGGCCGCAACGGCTCGGGCAAGTCCTCGCTGCTGTGGGCGCTGCAGGGCAGCGGTCGCCGCGACGGCGGCGTGGTGCAGGCCACCGGGACGGTCGTCGCCGGTGCCGTCCCGGCCCCCGTCGACCCGGCCACGCTCCCGGCGGACCAGGCCCGGGCCCTGGTGGGACTGGTCCCGCAGACCGCCGCGGACCTGCTCTACCTCGAGAGTGTCGCCGAGGAGTGCGCGACGGCGGACCGGCAGTCGGCGGCCGTGCCCGGCACCTGCGCCGCGATCCTGGAGCGGCTCGCGCCGGCCATCGCCCCTGACCGGCACCCGCGGGACCTGTCCGAGGGCCAGCGTCTCGCCCTCGTGCTGGCCATCGTGCTCACCGCCCGCCCGCGCGTGCTGGCCCTCGACGAGCCCACCCGCGGGCTCGACTACGCCGGCAAGGCCGCGCTGGCCGCTGCGATCGCCGACCTGGCAGCGGAGGGCCACGGGCTGCTGGTGGCCAGCCACGACGTCGAGTTCGTCGCGCAGGTCGCCGACCAGGTCGTGGTGATGGCCGCCGGCGAGGTCGTCTCGGCCGGCCTGACCGACCGCGTGCTGGCCGAGTCGCCCGCCTTCGCCCCCCAGATGTCGAAGATCCTCGGGGACGGCTGGCTCACCGTCGACCAGGTCCGGGAGGCACTCGTATGAGGGCGTCAGCCGTCGGGCTGCACATCGGCCCTCGCCTCGGTCCGCGCTCGGCCCTGGTGCTGGCGCTGGCCAGCCTCGCCGGGCTGATGATGTTCGTCTGGCCGCTGCTGCTCGTGCCCGAGCCGGGCGCCGCGTCGGTCAGCCCGCCGTTCGTCTTCCTGGCGCTGCTCCCCGTCCTGGTGCTGGTCGTCGTGGTCGAGCTGACCGAGGGCGGGCTGGACTCCAAGGCGCTGGCCATGCTGGGGGTGCTCACGGCCATCAACGCCGCGCTGCGCGGTCTGGGCGCCGGCTTCGCCGGCGTGGAGCTGGTCTTCTTCCTGCTGATCCTGGCGGGACGCGTCTTCGGGCCCGGGTTCGGCTTCGTGCTCGGGTGCACCTCGCTGTTCGCCTCCGCGCTGCTCACCTCCGGGGTCGGCCCGTGGCTGCCCTACCAGATGCTGTGCTCGGCCTGGATCGGCCTGGGCGCGGGCCTGCTGCCCCAGCGCGTCGCCGGTCGGGCCGTGCGCGGCCGGTCCGAGATCGCGATGCTGGTGGTCTACGGGATCCTCTGCGCCTACGCGTTCGGGATCCTGATGAACCTGTCGTCGTGGCCGTTCGCGCTCGGCATCGAGGTGCCCGGTCACACCGGGTCGCTGTCCTACGTGCCCGGGGCGCCGCTCGTCGAGAACCTGCACCGCTTCGCCGTCTACACGCTGCTCTCCTCCACCGGTGGCTGGGACACCGGCCGGGCGATCACCAACTCCGTCGCCCTGGTCCTGCTGGGTCCGGCGCTGCTGGCGACCCTGCGGCGGGCGTCCCGGCGGGCGTCGTACGCCCCGGCGGTGACGTCCCCGGCTACGACGTCCCCGGCGCGCCAGGAGGCGTAGGTGCGGCCGCTGCCTCCGGGGGTGCTGGCCTTCGCCGACCGCGGCGAGGACTGGGCGTCCTGGGTCGACGCGCTCCCCGGGCTCGCCGACCGGGTCGTGGCGGAGTGGGAGCTGAGCGCTGACGGGGCGCTGCTGCACGGCGTCACCGCACTGGTGGTGCCGGTGCGCACCGCCGGCGGCCGTCCGGCCGTCCTCAAGCTCGGCTTCCCCGACGTCGAGTCCGAGCACGAGCACCTGGCCCTGCAGCACTGGCACGGGAGGGGCGCCGTCCAGCTCCTGCGCGCCGACCCCGTGGAGGCGTGCGAGACCGTCGCCGCCCTGTACGCCGACCTGCACGTGCCGGCGCCGCCGCAGCTGCGCCGCCTCTCCGGGCTGGTCCCGGCCTGGGACCGGCTGCTGGCGGCGCTGCCGCGCAACGCCCCGGTGCCGCACCGGCTCGTCGACCAGGCCAGGTCGCTGGCCCGTGACCTCGCAGCCGACGACGCCACCGACGGGACCCTGGTGCACACCGACCTGCACTACGCGAACGTGCTCGCCGCCGACCGCGCCCCGTGGCTGGTCATCGACCCCAAGCCGCTCAGCGGCGACCCGCACTACGAGCCGGCACCCCTGCTGTGGAACCGGTGGGACGAGGTGACCGCGTCGGGCGACGTGCGCGGCTCCGTCCGGGCGCGGTTCCACGCGGTGGTCGACACGGCCGGGCTGGACGAGGCCCGGGCCCGTGCCTGGGCGGTGCTGCGGATGGTCGTCAACGCTGCGGAGTCGGCGGACCGGGAGTGGGTGACCCGGTGCGTGACGATCGCGAAGGCGGTCCAGGACTGAGGTCCGCCGGCGACCCCGGGTGCCCGGGAGGCGCCCGGCCAGCACCTACCCTTGGCCCCATGCTCTGGTCCTACCGCCCCGCGCTGGACGGGTTGCGCAGCCTGGCTGTGTACCTCGTCCTGCTGTTCCACACGGGGGTGGCGGCGGCCGCCGGCGGGTTCGTCGGGGTGGACCTGTTCTTCGTGCTCTCCGGCTTCCTGGTCACCACGATCCTGCTCCAGGAGCTCGCCGAGAGCGGGCACCTGGACCTGGCGCACTTCTACGACCGCCGGATCCGCCGGCTGCTGCCGGCCGCCGTCCTGGTGATCGTGGTGTGCTGCGCGGCGGCGGTGCTGATGCTCTCCACCGTGCGGCGGGTGCCGCTGGTCGGCGACGCCCAGGCCGCGCTGCTGTACGTCGCCAACTGGCGCTTCCTGCTGCAGTCAAACGACTACTTCGAGGCCGGCAGCGTCGACTCCAGCCTCTTCCTGCACTTCTGGTCGCTCTCGATCGAGGAGCAGTTCTACTTCTTCTTCCCGCTGCTGCTGCTCCTGCTCGCCCGGCTCGACCGGCGTCGGGCGGGGCGAGCCGCCGCCGGAGCCGGCGCCGGGCGGCGCATCACGGTCCTGGTCGTCGCCGGCCTCTTCGTGGCCTCGCTGGTCGCCCAGGTGCTCTGGGCGCGGGTCGACGCCAACCACGCCTACTACGGCACCGAGGCCCGGCTCTACCAGCTGCTCGCGGGCTCGTTGCTCGCCCTCGCGCTCAGCGCCGGACGGCTGCCCCGCCTCGCGGCCCCGGCCCGGCTGGGCGCGTCCCTGGCCGCACTGGTCGGGCTGCTGGTCGTGGCCAGCTCGCTGGTCGACGTCAGCCCCTCGGTGCGGGGGCTGCTGGCCACCGTCGCCGCGGTCGGGCTGGTGGCCCTGCTGGCGCCCGGCACCCCGGGCCCGCTGACCTCGCTCTTCTCCCAGCCGCCGCTGGTCTACCTCGGCAAGATCTCCTACGGCACCTACCTGTGGCACTGGCCGGTCATCGTGCTGCTGCGGGAGGTGCTGGACTCCTCGGTGCTGGTGACCACCGTAGTGGTGGCCGCGCTGAGCACGGCGCTGGCCGCGGCGAGCTACCACATGCTCGAGCGGCCGATCCGGACCCGCAAGCTCGCCCCGCGCGCCCAGCTCCCGGTGGTCGTCGGTGGGCTCGCGCTCAGCACGACCGTCGCGCTGCTGGTGGTGCCGCCGATGCTGCACCAGGAGCGCCGCCCCGAGCTGGTCGCCCTGTCCGGGGCGACCACGACCGAGGCCGGCGGGGGACCGGTCCCGAAGATCGACTTCCAGGCGGTCGAGCGGGACGTCGGCGGGGCCGAGCAGCACTGCAGCGCCGGCGACCTCGCCCCGTGTGAGCGCGTCACCGGCAACCCCGGGCCCACGGTGCTGCTGGTCGGCGACAGCCACGCCCGGATGCTGGAGCCCGCGCTGACCACCCTGGCCCGCAAGCACGGCCTCAACCTGTCGGTCTCCATCGTGGGCCACTGCCCGTGGCAGCGGGGTCTGGTCGCCGCGACCGTCCCCGAGCCCGACCAGGCCGAGTGCGCCCAGGC
This sequence comes from Marmoricola sp., assembly GCA_044227235.1. GTDB lineage: Bacteria > Actinomycetota > Actinomycetes > Propionibacteriales > Nocardioidaceae > Marmoricola_A. The sequence continues at coordinate 129,238 of JBGAFN010000007.1, forward strand.
CCGGCAGGACCTGTACGACGACGTGGTCACGGCCTCGCACGCCGACGTGGTCGTCCTCACCGAGCGTCCGCGCTCCGGCGGGGAGGCGCTCGCCCCACCGCCGGGGGAGCCGCGGCCGAGCAGCGACGCCGAGCTCATCGTCGGCACGACCACCGACAGCCTGCACCGGCTCGACGAGCTCGGGGTCCGGTCGCTGGTGGTGCAGAGCATCTGGCTGCCCCGCAACCTGCCGCAGGGTCCGCTGGAGTGCCTGGCGACGGCCCGGACCGTCGGGGAGTGCCGGGTCCCGGTCGTGCCCACCACCGGCCTGCTCGACGCGACCTTCGTCACCGAGGCCGCCCGCTCGGACTCGGTCTTCACCGTCGACATCAACCCGATCATGTGCCCCGCGGCGCCGGTCTGCGAGCCGCTGCTCGACGGCGTCCCGGTCTGGCGCGACGACCTGCACTTCTCCTCGACCGCGCTCTCGCTGCAGCAGGGGAAGATCTGGGACGCCATGGTCGCCACCGGCGTCTTCGAGGGACTCCCGTGAGCGCGCCGCGGATCGTCTCGGTGAACCTCGGCCGGTCGCGGACCCTGCGCCGCCAGCCGCGGTTCCGGTCCTCGATCGACAAGGTGCCCACCGCGGGCCCGGTGGAGGTGCATCCGCTCGGGCTGGAGGGCGACACGGTCACCGACCACCGTCACCACGGCGGGGAGTTCCAGGCGGTCTACGCGTTCGCCCAGGAGGAGCTCGACCACTGGGCCGCGGTGCTGGGCCGCCCGACCCGACCCGGCCTGTTCGGGGAGAACCTCACCACCGCGGGACTCGACCTCGACGCGTGCGTGGTCGGCGAGGAGTGGCGCGTCGGCACCGCCCGGTTCGCGGTCAGCACGGTCCGAATCCCCTGCAGCACCTTCCAGCGCTGGCTGGGGATCGAGGGGTTCGACGAGTCCGGCTGGGTCCGGCGCTTCACCGAGCACGGCAGCCCCGGACCGTACCTGCGGGTCCTGCAGCCGGGGACGGTCACCGCCGGCGACATCGTCGAGGTGGCCGCGGTACCCGAGCACGGCGTGAGCGTCGGCCTGATGTTCCGCGCCCTGACCACCGAGCGTGCCCTGCTGCCCCGGCTCCTCGAGGTCGACGTGCTGCCGCCGGGGGAGCGCCGCCGCGCCGAGGAGTACGTCGCGCGGCACGGGTCGTGAACCGGCTACGGGTGCGGCGTGTGACACAGGGCCCGGTCAGGATGGACGATCCGGGCTACCTGCCAGTAGCCAGGTGAACTAAGTTGTCCCCGACAGACACAGACCGTGCCGGCTCCCCTCGGGGATGCCGGGGCGGCACAGGCGTGGGAGAGGTGCAGGTTGTCAGCGGTTGTGCGTGATCTCAAAGTCATCGAGAACCGGCCGGAGACCGTCGGTCGACAGTTCTTCGACCGGGTTCAGGCCAGCTCCGACCGTGAGGCCTACCGCTTCCCGGTCGGGGAGCACTGGGAGTCGGTCACCTGGAAGGAGGCGGGCGCCCGCGTCACCCGGCTCGCGGCGGGCCTCGTCGCGCTGGGCATCGAGCCCCAGCAGCGCGTCGGCATCGCCTCGGCCACCCGCTACGAGTGGATCCTGTCCGACCTCGCCATCATGTCCGCGGGCGCCGCGACCACGACGGTCTACCCCTCCACGATGGCCGACGACGTGGCCTACATCCTGGCCGACTCCGAGTGCCGGATCGTCTTCGCCGAGGACGACGGCCAGGTCGCCAAGCTCGTCGAGAAGAAGGCGGAGCTGCCCCACCTGGAGAAGGTGGTGACCTACGACGGCGCCGCCGACGGCGACTGGGTGATCAGCTTCGCCGACCTCGAGAAGCTCGGCGAGGGTCTGCTCGCCGAGCAGCCCGGCATCGTCGAGGGGCGCATCGCGGCGACGACCGGCGACTCGCTGGCGACCCTGATCTACACCTCCGGCACCACCGGACGACCCAAGGGCGTGCGGCTCAAGCACAGCTCGTGGACCTACGAGGGCGCGGCGATCCAGGCCCAGGACATCCTGCACGAGGACGACCTGCAGTTCCTGTGGCTGCCGATGGCGCACTCCTTCGGCAAGGTGCTGCTCTCCACCCAGCTCGCCTGCGGCTTCGCGACCGCGATCGACGGCCGGGTCGACAAGATCATCGACAACCTCGCCGTCGTGAAGCCCACCTTCATGGGCGCGGCGCCCCGCATCTTCGAGAAGGCCCACGGCCGGATCGTGACCATGCAGCAGCAGGAGGGCGGGGTCAAGGAGAAGCTGTTCAACCAGGCCTTCGCCGTCGGCCTCAAGGTCGACCGGCTCAAGCGCGAGGGCAAGTCCGTCCCGCTGCCGCTGGCGCTGCAGCACCGGCTCTTCGACAAGCTCGTCTTCTCCAAGGTCCGCGACCGCTTCGGCGGCCGGGTGCGGTTCTTCATCTCCGGTGCGGCGGCGCTCAACCGCGAGGTCGCCGAGTGGTTCCACGCCGCCGGCGTGCTGATCCTCGAGGGCTACGGGATGACCGAGACCTCGGCCGGCGCGTGCGTCAACCACCCCGACGACTACAAGTTCGGCACCGTGGGCATCCCGTTCCCGGGCAGCGAGGTCAAGATCGCCGAGGACGGCGAGATCCTCATCAAGGGCCCCAACGTGATGGAGGGCTACCACAACCTCCCCGAGGCCACCGAGGAGTCGCTCTCCGACGGGTGGATGCACACCGGCGACATCGGTGAGTTCGACGGGGACCACCTCAAGATCACCGACCGCAAGAAGGACCTGTTCAAGACCTCGGGCGGCAAGTACATCGCGCCGTCCTCGATCGAGTCGCAGTTCAAGGCGATCTGCCCCTACGCCAGCCAGTTCATGGTGCACGGGGCCGAGCGCAACTTCTGCGTCGCGCTGATCACCCTCGACCCCGACGGGGTCGCGTCGTGGGCCGAGCACAACGGCAAGACCGGCCTGTCGTACGCCGAGGTGGTCGCGCTCCCCGAGATCGAGGAGATGGTCAAGGGGTACGTCGAGGAGCTCAACAGCCGGCTCAACCGCTGGGAGACGATCAAGAAGTGGATCATCCTCGACCACGACCTGACCGTCGAGGGTGGCGAGCTGACCCCGTCGCTGAAGGTGAAGCGCAAGGTCGTCGAGGACAACTACCGGGCGCAGATCGCCGCGCTCTACGCGTGACTCCTGCCCCCCGGCTGATGTCCCGCTGATGCCCTCGGCCCTGCCCGACGGCGACCCCGCGCCCACCGACGGATCACTGCCCTCCGGGGCGGTGGCCACGGTCGGGCAGCGGGGTCTCGGCTTCTACGTGCACGTGCCCTTCTGCGCGGTGCGCTGCGGCTACTGCGACTTCAACACCTACACCGCCGCCGAGCTCGGGCCGCCCGAGCTGCCGGGGGCGTCCCAGGCCGGGTACGCCGAGGCCGCGATCGCCGAGGTGCGGCTGGCCCGACGGGTGCTGGGTGAGGTCGACGTCCCGGTGGACACCGTCTTCTTCGGCGGTGGCACCCCGACCCTGCTCGCGGCAGGGGACCTGGGCCGGGTGCTGGCGGCGATCCGCGACGAGTTCGGCCTGGCGCCCGGGGCCGAGGTGACCACCGAGGCCAACCCCGACAGCGTCGACGCGGAGTCGCTGGAGACGCTGCGGTCCGGGGGCTTCGACCGGATCTCCTTCGGCATGCAGTCCGCGGTGACCTCGGTGCTGCGGGTGCTGGACCGCACCCACGACCCGCTCGGCGTGCCCCGGGCCGTCGCTGCCGCGCGCACGGCCGGGTTCGACCAGGTGAGCCTCGACCTGATCTACGGGACGCCGGGGGAGTCCCTGGCCGACTGGCGGACCTCGGTCGAGGCGGCGCTGGCCTGCGAGCCCGACCACCTGTCGGCGTACGCGCTGATCGTCGAGGACGGCACCGCCCTGGCGCGGCGGATGGACCGCGGCGAGCTGCCGCTGCCCGACGACGACGACCTGGCCGACAAGTACCTGCTGGCCGACGAGCTGCTCACCGCGGCAGGGCTGTCCTGGTACGAGGTGTCCAACTGGGCCCGCACCGAGCAGGCCCGCTGCCGGCACAACCTCCTCTACTGGCAGGGCGGCGACTGGTGGGGGGTCGGGCCGGGGGCCCACTCCCACGTCGGCGGCGTCCGCTGGTGGAACGTCAAGCACCCGGCGGCGTACGCCGGGAGGATCGCGGCCGGGGTGAGCCCCGCGATGGCGCGGGAGACGCTCGACGCCGAGACCCGCACCGTCGAGCGGATCCTGCTCGAGACCCGGCTGGCGGCCGGCCTGCCGACCGACGTCCTGGCCGCCGAGGCCCTGGACTGGCTGCCCGACCTGCGCCGCGAGGGGCTCATCGAGGACGCCCCCGACCGGGTGGTGCTGACCCGGAGGGGCCGGCTGCTCGCGGACGCGGTCGTGCGTGACCTCGTCCCCTGACCGGCCGGTGAGCAGCGGTCCTAGGCTGGGCGCATGACGCAGACGCCCGAGGAGCCGCAGGACCCGACCAGGAGCGAGGAGACCAGCCCGCTGCCCCCCTACGGCGCCCCGTCCGGTCCGCCGCCGACGCAGCCGCTGCCGCCCACCCCGCCCCCGTCCCAGCCGTACGGCACGCCGCCGCCCGGAGCGCCGTGGGGCCCTCCGCCCGGCGGACAGTACGGGCCCCCGCCCGGTCAGCAGCCCGGTCAGCCGGGTCAGCGCCCAGGTCAGCAGCCCGGTCAGCAGTACGGGCCGCCGCCCGGCCAGTACGGGCAGCCGGCGTACGCCGCAGGGGCCTACGGCCGCCCCTACGACCCGGCCGCGCCGTACGGCTACGACCCGCGCACGGGCCTGCCCTACTCCGACAAGACCAAGATCATCGCCGGGCTGCTCCAGATCCTGATCCCGCTGGGCATCGGGAGGTTCTACACCGGCCACACCAACCAGGGCGTCGCCCAGCTGCTCGTGACGATCTTCACCTGCGGCATCGGAGCGCTGTGGCCGTTCGTGGACGGCATCCTGATCCTGGTCGGCGACCCGACTGACGCCCAGGGCAGGCCGCTGCGGCCGTGACCCCGGGCATCCGGGTCGAGCTGGTCGAGCCTGACCCGTCGTGGCCGGTGACGGCGGCGGCGGAGCTGGACGCGATCCGCGCGGCACTGGGTCCGGTGGTCGTCTCCGCCGAGCACGCCGGGTCGACCTCGGTGCCCGGGCTGGCCGCCAAGCCGGTGATCGACCTGCTCCTGGTCGTGGCGGACCCGGACGACGAGACGGCGTACACCGGGGGACTGGAGGGGTGCGGCTTCCGGTTCGTCCTGCGCGAGCCGGACTGGCACCGGCACCGGCTGTTCAAGAAGGGGCCGCTGCTGCACGAGCCCGCGCCGCCGGGCACGCTGCGGGTGAACCTGCACGTCTTCGCCGAGGGCGAGGAGCCGCACCGGATGCGGGTCTTCCGGGACCATCTCCGCACCCACGAGGCCGACCGGCTGCTCTACGAGCGGACCAAGCGCGAGCTCGCCACCCGGGACTGGGACGAGGTGCAGGACTACGCCGACGCGAAGACCGACGTCGTCACCGAGATCCTGCAGCGGGCGCTCAGGGACTCGTGACGAAGTCGATGAGCTCCTCGACCCGGCCGAGCAGCGCGGGCTCGAGGTCGTTGTAGGACTGCACCTTGCCGAGGATGTGCTTCCAGGCGCGGGCGGTGTCGGCCTGGTCGCGGTGCGGCCAGCCGAAGGCCTGGCACACCCCCTTCTTCCACTCCAGGTGGCGCGGCACGGTGGGCCAGGCCTGCTTGCCGATCCGGTCGGGCTTGACGGCCTGCCAGATGTCGATGAAGGGGTGGCCGACGATCAGCACGTGCCGCCCGACAGGGCTCTTCGCGACCTGGGCGGCGATGCGGGACTCCTTGGACCCCGGCACCAGGTGGTCGACCAGCACCCCGACCCGGCGCTCCGGGCCGGGACGGAAGTCGGTCAGGTGCTCGTGCAGGTCGTCGACGCCCTCGAGGTACTCCACGACGACGCCCTCGAGGCGCAGGTCGTCGCCCCACACCTTCTCGACGAGCTCGGCGTCGTGGCGGCCCTCGACGAAGATCCGGCTGGCCCGGGCCACCCGGGCCTTGGTGCCGGGCACCGCGACCGAGCCGGAGGCGGTCCGGGTCGGCGCGGTCGGACCCTTCCGGGTCGGCGCGACCAAGATCACCGGGACGCCCTCGAGCAGGAAGCCGGGACCGAGCGGGAAGACCTTGGTGCGGGCGCGACGGTCCTCCAGGGTGACCGTGCCCAGGTCGCGGTCGACGCGCACGATCTCGCCGCACCAGTCGGTGGTGACCTCCTCGACGACGAGGCCCTTGTCGGCCGAGATCTCGACGGCGCGACCCCGCTTGGGGGCCCGCCAGTCGGTGTTGAGGACGTCGCTGCCGTAGCGGTCGAAGGAGCTCCCGGTCATGGGTCGCGACGCTACCGGCGCGACCTCACACCAGCGGCAGCCGACGCGCGGTGCGCGGGACCTGGTCGTAGCCGACCCGCAGCGCTGTGGCCAACGTCTCGGCCGGGAAGGGCCAGGAGACCGACCCGAGCGCCTCCTCGAGCGGCACGCGCCGCGAGGCCAGGTCGAAGATGGTCTCGGCCACCACACCCACGTCGCCGCGCTGGGCCTGCACGAACTCCAGGTCGACGACCGTGCCGTGCCCGGGCACCACCAGCGAGGTGGGGGTGACCATCCCGACCACCAGGTCGAGGGCACCGGGCCACTCCAGCGGGAACGAGTCCGGTCCGTACGCCGGGGTGGCCGACTCCTCGACCAGGTCGCCGGCGAGCAGCACGTCGGCGTCGGGCACCCGCACCACCAGGTCGCCGCCGGTGTGGCCGCGGCCCGGGTGGACCAGCTCGAGGATCCGGTCGCCGAGGTCGATCACCCGGGCGGAGGAGAACGTCTCGTCGGGGACGACCACCCTGCTCGCGTGCACCTCGGCGGGGAGGTCGTCGCGGGCCTCCTCGGTGCCGGCGTCGCGTCGCTCGGCGAAGGCGGCGATCCGGGCGGCAGCCTCCTCGGTGGCGTGCACCGGGACGTCGGCCTCCTCCTCGCGCAGCAGCGCGTTGCCCAGGATGTGGTCCCAGTGCTCGTGGGTGTTCACCACGCCCACCAGCGGTGCGGCCGACAGGCGTCGTACCTGCGCGAAGGTGGACCGCATCGCGGCCTCGGAGGGGTTGGTGTCGACCACGACCAGGCCCCGCTCGCCGCCGACCACGGTGACGTTGACGTCCACGAACGAGTGCCGGGCCACCCAGACCCGGTCGGCGATCTCGGTGAAGCCGGCGTCGGCGGTCAGCTGGGGGAGGGGCGAGGACATGTCGGCCAGGCTAGCCGTGCGCACCCAGGTAGCATTGGCACTCGGAGCGACGGAGTGCCAGTCGCGCCGTCGGGTGTCCAGGACAGCAGGAGGTGGCGTCGTGGTCGAGGACCGCAAGCTCGCCGTGCTCCGCGCGATCGTGCAGGACTACGTCTCCACGCACGAGCCGGTCGGCTCCAAGTCGCTGGTCGAGCGCTACCAGCTCGGCGTGTCCCCGGCGACCGTCCGCAACGACATGGCCGCGCTCGAGGAGGAGGGGCTGATCGCCCAGCCGCACACCAGCGCGGGCCGGATCCCCACCGACAAGGGCTACCGGGTCTTCGTGGACCGGCTCAGCGAGGTCAAGCCGCTCAGCCCCGCCGAGAGGCGGGCGATCACCACGCTGCTCCAGGGGGCGGTCGACCTCGACGACGTCGTCCAGCGCTCCGTGCGGCTGCTGGCCCAGCTGACCCGGCAGGTCGCGATCGTGCAGTACCCGACGCTCTCCCGCAGCACCGTGCGGCACGTCGAGCTGGTCACGCTGAGCAGCACCCGGCTGATGCTCGTGCTGATCCTGTCCACCGGCCGCGTCGAGCAGCGGGTCATCGAGGTCCCCGACACCCTGGCCGAAGACGACGTGGCCGAGTTCCGGACCGCGGTCAACCGGGCGGTGATGGGGGAGCGGATCGGCGACGCCACCGAGAACCTCGTCGGCGTGCCCGAGTCGTTCCCGGTCGAGCGCCGCGCGGTCGCCACGATGATCGTCGCGGCCCTGGTCGAGGCGATGTCGGACCACCGCTCCGACGAGCGGGTCATGGTCGGCGGCACCGCCAACCTTGCCCGCTTCGGTGACGGCTTCGACGTCACCATCCAACCGCTGCTCGAGGCGCTCGAGGAGCACGTGCTCCTGCTCAAGCTGCTCGGCGAGGCGAGCTCGCCGGCCACCCTGACCGTGCGGATCGGCTCCGAGGTGCCGCACGAGGGCCTGGGCACCACCTCGGTGGTCGCCACCGGGTACGGTCCGGGGTCGGAGTCGCTGGCCACCCTCGGGGTGCTCGGCCCGACCCGGATGGACTACCCCGGCGCGATGGCCAGCGTCCGCGCGGTGGCGCACTACCTGTCCAAGATCCTCGACGAAGGATGACGAAGAGACCGTGAGTCACGACCCCTACGAGATCCTCGGCGTGCCCCGGGACGCGGACCCGGACGCCATCAAGAAGGCCTACCGCAAGCTGGCCCGCCAGCTGCACCCCGACGTCAACCCCGACCCTGCCACCCAGGAGCGGTTCAAGGACGTCACCCGGGCCTACGAGGTCCTCTCCGACCCCGAGAAGCGCCGCCACTACGACCTCGGCGGCGACTCGTTCTCGGGTGGCTTCGGTGCGGCCGGGGCGGGCTTCTCGTTCACCGACATCATGGACGCGTTCTTCGGCGGCGGAGGCGGGGGCCAGGGGCAGGGCCGCGGCCCGCGGCCCCGAGTCCGCCGCGGCCAGGACGCCCTGATCCACCTCGACATCGACCTGGCCGAGGCGGCGTTCGGCACCACCCGCGAGCTCAAGGTCGACACGGCCGTGCTCTGCACCACGTGCGCCGGCGAGGGCACCGCGCCGGGCACCCACCCGGTGCTGTGCGAGACCTGCCAGGGCCGCGGCGAGACGTTCCACGTCCAGCGTTCCTTCCTGGGCGAGATCCGCACGATGCGGCCCTGCGCGGCCTGCCGCGGCTTCGGCCAGCTGATCCCCGAGCCCTGCCGGGAGTGTGCCGGCGACGGCCGCGTCCGCTCGCGTCGCAGCCTCACCGTCAAGATCCCGGCCGGCGTCGACGACGGCACCCGCGTGCAGCTCGCCGAGCAGGGCGAGGTCGGCCCCGGTGGCGGACCCTCCGGCGACCTGTACGTCGAGCTCAGGGTCAACCACCACGAGGTCTTCGAGCGCAAGGGCCGCGACCTGCTCTGCACCGTCACGCTGCCGATGACTGCGGCGGCGCTGGGCGCCTCGATCAACCTGCCGACGCTGGAGTCCGACCTGGAGCCGCAGGCGGCCGTCGAGGCCGGGTTCACCGAGACCCCGGACACCGAGGTCCTCCTCGAGGTCCGACCGGGGACGCAGTCCGGCACCGAGCTGACCCTGACCGGGCGCGGCGTGCCGTCGTTGCGCGGCGGTGGCCGGGGCGACATGGTGGTCCGCGTGATCGTGGAGACGCCGACCCGGCTGGACGAGCGGCAGCAGGACCTGCTGCGCCAGCTCGCCACCCTGCGCGACGAGGAGAAGCCGGCCGGTCAGCTGGCACCGCAGCACAAGTCGGTCTTCAACCGGCTCCGTGACGCCTTCGGCCAGAAGTGAGCCGGCGATGAGCCTGCCGACCTTCGTGCACGAGTCCATCGCCGAGGCGGCCGTGGGCGACCTCGTCACCCTCGAGGGCGACGAGGGCCACCACGCGGCCGTCGTCCGCCGGGTCGCCGAGGGCGAGCAGATCTCGCTGACCGACGGCGCCGGGACCGTGGCCCGCTGCCGGGTCGGCGCGACCTCGAAGAAGGGGCTCAGTGCCGAGGTCCTCGAGCTGACCACGACCGAGCCCGAGCGGCCACGGGTGACCGTCGTCCAGGCGATCCCCAAGGGCGAGCGGGGCGAGCTCGCCGTGGAGATGCTGACCGAGGTCGGCGTCGACGTCATCGTGCCGTGGGCGGCGGCCCGGTCGATCGCCAAGTGGAAGCCCGAGCGGGCCGACAAGTCCCTGGCCAAGTGGCGCTCGGCGGCCCGCGAGGCCGCCAAGCAGGCGCGCCGCAGCCACTTCCCGGAGGTCCGGCCGCTCGCCGGCACCGCCGAGGTCGCCGAGCTGCTCGCCGCCGCCTCCGTGCGCGTCGTCCTGCACGAGGCCGCCTCGGGGCCGCTGGCCAACGTCCCGGTCCCGGGGCGCGCCGAGATCGTCATCGTGGTCGGTCCCGAGGGCGGGATCACCGAGGACGAGCTCGAGACCTTCGCCGCCGTCGGCGCCGAGCCCCTGCGGCTCGGCTCGTCGGTGCTGCGGTCCTCGACCGCCGGCGTCGCCGCCGCCGCCGCCCTGCTCTCCCGCACTCCCCGCTGGCGCTGACCCCGGGGCCGCGCTGCTAGGATCTCGTGGCTCACGCTGCGCGTTCGCACCTCGATCTCCGTCGCAGGGAGGTCGAGGTGCGAGGGCGGAGCCCGAGCTACGAGACCCCGTGAGGGTTGCGGGGTCTCGACACGGGCGCTCGTTCCTCGCGCCCTACTCGACCAGCGAGGGGCGGCGAGGGGCCAGCGGGGCGGGTATGCTTGGGGGCTGCAAAGGGTTTCTGTGCGTTCTTGGAGGCGGGTACGGCGCACGCCCGCTGTGCCGTCCCCCGGCACCGTCACAGGACGAGAACGCCCGTGTCACCCGTTGCCTCCTACCGGCGCCTGCTCGCGCTCGCCGGACCCACCTACGTCGCGATCGCCTTCGTCGGTCGCCTGCCGCTGGCGATGAGCCAGCTCGGCACCTTGCTGCTGGTCGCCCAGAGCACCGGCTCCTACGCCGCCGGCGGTTTCGCGGCCGGTGCTCTCGCCGTCGTCAACGCGGTCACCTCGCCGCTCGCCGGCGGGCTCGCCGACCGTCACGGCCAACGGCCCGTCGTCCTGGTGCAGTCGCTGCTCGGCGGCGTGGGCCTGCTCACGATGGTCGCGCTCGCCCACGCCGGCGCCTCCGGCAGCACCCTCGCCCTGGTGGCAGCGGTCACCGGGGCCGCCCTCCCGCAGATCGGGCCACTCGCCCGGGTGCGCTGGCGGCCCCTGACCGGGCGGGCCGGCGCCGGCCACGCGCACCTGGTCACCGCGGCCTTCTCCTACGAGGGTGCAGCGGACGAGGCCACCTTCGTGCTCGGCCCGGCCCTGATCGGGCTGGCGATCACGGTGGCCAGCCCCGGCGCCGCCCTCGTCGTCGCGGCCCTGCTGCTGGTCGTCTTCGGCAGTGGCTTCGCCCTGCACCCCACCGCGACCCTGGCGCACGCCGCCCGGGTCCGGCAGGTGGCCGGGGCCCGGCTGGTCACGCCGCTGCTCGCCGGCCTGCTGCTCGCCCAGGCACTCATCGGCATGCTCTTCGGGTCGGTGCAGGCCGGCAACGGGCTGCTCGCCACCGCGGTCGGCCAGCCCGGTCTGGCCGGGCTGGTGCACGCCGTCCTCGGCGTCGGCAGCGTCACCGCCGGGCTCGCGATGGCCGCCGTACCGGAGCGCGTGTCGCTCCCCACCCGGACGCTGGTCTCGGCCGCCGCACTCGTGCTGCTCTCCGCGCCGTTGCTCCTGGTCGACTCGCTGGCCGCCTCGGCCTGGGTGATGCTGGCCCTCGGCTTCGCGGTCGCGCCGTACATGATCAGCAACTTCACGCTGGCCGAGCGGACGGCGGCTCCGTCGCGGGTGGCCGCCACCATGACCGTGCTGGCCGGCGCCACCGGGATCGGGTACGCCGTCGGCGCCACGGTGGCGGGGCGACTGGCCGACGTGCATGGGCACACCGCGGCGTTCGCGGTCACCCTGGCGGCCTGCGGGGCGGCCCTCGTGCTGGCGTCGGCGATGCACCCGGCCGCCCGCCGGACGGGGCGACCGGTGTGGCGACGGTCACCCTTCCGTGCTGAACCCGAGTCCTCCTAAGGTCGTCGGAGGTGGCGCCGGTTCCAGGCGCCCTGACCGCAGGAGGGCCAGATGGCCACGTCCACGCCTCAGCACCAGCTCGTCGTGGTCGGCGCCGGGTTCTCCGGCATCGGCATGGGCATCGCCCTGCGCAAGGCCGGGATGACCGACTTCGTCATCCTCGACGACGGCGACGAGGTCGGGGGCACCTGGCACTGGAACACCTATCCCGGCGTCGCCGTCGACATCCCGTCGTTCAGCTACCAGTTCTCCTTCGAGCCCCGGGCGACCTGGTCGCGGACCTACGCCAAGGGCGCCGAGCTGGCCGACTACGCCCGGCACTGCGTCGACACCTACGGGCTGCGCGAGCACCTGCGCCACGGCGTGACCGTCACCGGCGCGGCGTACGACGAGGAGGCGAACCTGTGGCGGGTCACCACACGGGACGGTGAGGAGCTGACCGCCCGGTACGTCGTCAACGCCACCGGGGTGCTGACCCAGCCCAAGAAGCCCGACATCCCCGGCGTCGACGACTTCGCCGGCGCCACCCTCCACACCGCCCGCTGGGACCACGCCCAGGACCTCACCGGGAAGCGCGTCGCGATCATCGGGACCGGCGCCTCGGCGGTGCAGATCATCCCCGAGATCGCCGGCCGGGTGGAGAGCCTGGTCGTCTTCCAGCGCACCCCGATCTGGTGCCTGCCCAAGCCGGACCTGCCACTGGGCGGCGTCAGCCGGCTGGGCCTGCGGGTCCTGCCCGGTGCCCAGCGCGTCGCCCGGCTCGCCGCACAGGCCTTCGTGGAGGCGACCTTCCCGCTCAGCGCGCACTACTACGAGCCGCTGCGGCTGGCGGCCGGCGTGGAGACCCTCGCGCGGGCCTACGTGCGCTCGCAGGTCGACGACCCGGAGACGGCCGCGAAGCTCACCCCGTCGTACGGGCTGGGCTGCAAGCGGCCCTCGTTCCACAACGGCTACCTGTCGACGTACAACCGGCCGAACGTCCACCTCGAGACCACCGCCATCGAGGCGGTCACGCCGACCGGTGTGCGGACCGCCGACGGCACCGAGCACGAGGTCGACGTGCTGGTGCTGGCGACCGGCTTCAAGGTCTTCGACAAGGGCAACGCCCCCACCTACCCGCTGGCCGGCGTGGGCGGCCAGGACCTCGAGGAGTGGTGGGACGAGCACCGCTTCCAGGCCTACGAGGGCGTCAGCGTGCCCGGCTTCCCCAACTACTTCACGGTCTTCGGGCCCTACGGCTACAACGGCTCGTCGTACTTCCAGCTCATCGAGGCCTCGGTCACCCACATCATGCGCTGCCTGCGGCAGGCCGCGAAGGTGGGAGCCGACCGCATCGAGGTCTCTGCGGAGGCCAACGACCGGTTCTTCGCCGAGATGCTGGCGCGCCGGGGTCGGCAGGTGTTCTGGCGCGCGGACTGCGCCGGGTCGAACTCCTACTACTTCAACCAGCACGGCGACGTGCCGCTGCGACCGAGCACCACGCCGGAGTCGCTCTGGCGGGCCGGCCACTTCGACCTCGGCGACTACCGGTTCAGCACGGTCGCGCCGCGCGAGGAGGTCGCGCCGCCGGCCAAGCGCGTCACGGGCCCGCGGCGCGTGCTGGCTAAGGTGCTGCCATGACCGCGTCGACGCCCGATCCCGACTGTCTCTTCTGCAGGTTCGTCTCGGGTGAGATCGCCCCCGACGTCGTCCTGGAGACCGACACGGTGCTGGCCTTCCGCGACATCAACCCGCAGGCGCCGACGCACGTCCTGGTCGTGCCGAAGGCGCACCACCCCAACGCCGAGGAGCTCGCGCTGGCCGACCCCACCGGCATGGCCGACGTGGTCGCGGCCGCAGCCCGGGTCGCCGCGGACGAGGGCCTGGGTGAGGGGTACCGGCTGGTGTTCAACACCGGCGCCCACGCGGGTCAGACGGTCTTCCACGTGCACTGCCACGTCCTGGGCGGTCGCCCGTTCGGCTGGCCTCCCGGCTGACCGGTGGGGGGTCAGCGCACCGTCACCCGCTTGGTGTCCTCGACCTCGGCGCGGCCGCTCTCACCGCCGGACATGTCCTGGTCGTAGACCCGGAGCACGTAGTCCCCGGGGTCGGCAGTCACCTGGAACTTGTACGGCGCCAGGGTGCAGCACTCCTGGGCCGACGCCGACCCCTCCTGCACCACGGAGCCGCCGCGGAGCAGCTGCCAGGCCACGTGGGCCTCGAAGAACGCGCCCCGGCCGGTCACGGTGAAGGGGGAGGAGACCGTGTCCCCGTCCTGCGGCGCGGTCACCCACACGGTGCTCTGGACGTCCATGGCCGCACCCTGGCTGAGCGGCTCGGCAGCGGGCTGCCCGAGCAGGGTGTCGGTCGGCTTGCCGTCGACGAGCAGCTGGACCGCTGCCCGGGTCTGGGTGGCGGCCTGGGCGGTGTAGATGAGCTGCTCCAGCGCCATCGCGGCCTCGGCCTGGCTCAACGACGCGGGCCGGTCGTGCAGCACGGTGCCGGCGTTGGCGAGGTCGAGGGTGAGGAGGCCGTCGGAGCCGATCCCGTCGAAGTGGACGGCCTCGAGCGTCGTCCCGGCCGGCCAGTCCGACCGGTAGTCCGGGTCCAGCGCCTTCCCGGTGAGTGCCTGCTGCACGGCCGAGCGGAGCAGCGCGTCGGAGCCGTCGCCCAGGTCGGTGGCGTGGAACTCGCGGAAGAGCCGCGGGCCGGCGGGGGTGGTGCCGACGTAGTAGACCGGCACCGCGGTCCTGGTCCTCGTCGACGGCTCGGGGCTCGCGCTGGCGGTCGGCCCGTCCGCGGCCGGGCCGCCGGGCTGGCCGCCCCGGTCCGACAGCACCACGACGGCGGCGATGGTGGCGGCGGTGGCGGTCAGCGCGCCCAGGGTCGGGAGCCACCAGGACCGCCGCGGAGCGGGCCGGGTCCGGGACCGGATCCGGTCCAGGCCGTAGTCGGGCTCGACGTCGGCGACGGCGTCGTCGAGCAGCGCGCGCAGGCGCTCGTCGTCGGGGGTGGGGGTGCTCATCGGTGCTCCAGGAGGGTGCGCAGGGTGGCGGCGCCGCGGGAGGCGTGGCTCTTCACCGCGCCGCGGCTGATGCCGAGGGTGTCGGCGATGGTGGCCTCGTCCAGGTCCAGGTAGTAGCGCAGCGCCAGCACCTCGCGCTGCCGTCGGGGCAGACGGGCCAGCGCGTCGAGGACCTGGCGGCGACGCTCGTGGACCAGCGCGGACTCGTCGGCGCCCGGGAGGAGCGTGTCGGGCCGCAGCCCCGCGGCGTACCGGGCCTCCACGCCACGCCGGCGCAGCTGGGAGCGGGCCCGGTTCACCACGGTCTGGCGCAGGTACGCCGCCGCCCGGTCGCGGTCGTCCAGACGGTGCCAGTGCCCGTGCAGGGCCACGAACGAGTCCTGGACGACCTCCTCGGCGACGGCCTGGTCGCGGACCAGCAGCACGGCCAGCCGCACCAGCCGGCGGTAGTGCACGGCGTACAGCTGCTCGACGGCCTCGTCGGCGTCGCACCTCTCCGCGGTCCTGCCGCGGGTCCCCCCGGTCATCACTGCGTCCACGCTAGTTCCACGCCCGGCCCTCCCGGTGGGTTTACCGGGAGGAGGAAGTCGGTGTCGGTGGCTAGCATGGTGGGGTCCGAGCAGCCCGATCCCGCCCAACCCCAGGAGGCCGGCCCCCCGAGGCCCGTCCATGACAGAGAACCCCAGCCGTCGTGACCAGCCGCAGCACATCGTCGACGTGCCCGCCAGCATCAACATGGTGGCGCTCCTCGGACCCAACGACGAGCACCTCAGCCTGATCGAGACCGGCTTCGACGCCGACGTCCATGTCCGGGGCAACCGCGTGACGCTGCGCGGGGAGTCCTCCGAGCTCGCCCTCGCCGAGCGCCTCATCGACGAGCTCGTGACGATCCTGCGCACCGGTCAGGGGCTGACCCCCGAGATCGTCGAGCGCGCCATCGGCATGCTGCGCGCCGAGTCCCACGAGCGTCCCGCCGACGTGCTCAGCCTCAACATCCTGTCCAACCGCGGCCGCACGATCCGCCCCAAGACGCTGAACCAGAAGCGGTACGTCGACGCGATCGACAAGCACACGGTCGTCTTCGGCATCGGCCCGGCCGGCACCGGCAAGACCTACCTGGCGATGGCCAAGGCCGTCCAGGCGCTGCAGTCCAAGAACGTCACCCGGATCATCCTGACCCGTCCCGCGGTCGAGGCCGGCGAGCGGCTCGGGTTCCTGCCGGGCACGCTCAGCGAGAAGATCGACCCCTACCTGCGTCCCCTGTACGACGCGCTGCACGACATGATCGACCCCGAGACGATCCCCAAGCTGCTCGCCGCCGGCACGATCGAGGTGGCGCCCCTGGCCTACATGCGTGGCCGCGCCCAGCCCCTCGACTCACTCGTGGCGACCCCGGACGGCTTCCGGCCGATCGGCTCGCTCCAGGTCGGGGACCTGGTGGTGGGCCGCAACGGCCTGCCGACGCCGGTGCTGGGCGTCCACCCCCAGGGCGTCAAGGACGTCTTCCGGGTCACGACGCAGGACGGTGCCTCCACCCTCGCGTGCGGGGAGCATCTGTGGACGGTCCGCGACGGCGGCTCCTGGGTCACCGTGCAGACGCACGACGTCGCCGCAGCACTGACGGCCGGTCGCAGCGTCGAGCTGCCGCTCGTCGAGGCCGTCGAGTTCGTTCCTCAGCGCGACATCGCCGACCCTCGTGCGTTGGGCCAGTCGCTCGCGGAAGATCGGGGAGGATCCGAGTCACCAGGTGACTCGAGAACTCCCCGATCCGTGGCGACCCTGCAGCGGATCCCTCTCACGCACCTGGTGAACGAGGTCGCCGTACGCCGCAGCCTCCTTGCGGGTCTGATCGACGGATCCGGCCACACCGACGAGCAGGGTCGGTGCCTCGTGACCGTGCCTGAGGCCGCGCTGCGCGCCGACGTGGTCTGGTTGGTGCGTTCGCTGGGCGGCGTGGCGCTCGACCAGGGCTCGGGCGTACTGGAGGTGCGCGGCGCCGGCCACGGCCTGCCGCCGATGCGGTTCGTCGACAGCATCGAGCCGGAGGGACGCGTCGAGACAGTGTGCATCTCCGTCGCGGCTGAGGACTCGCTCTACGTGACCGACGACTTCCTGGTCACCCACAACACGCTGAACGATGCGTTCATCATCCTCGACGAGGCGCAGAACACCTCGCCGGAGCAGATGAAGATGTTCCTGACCCGGCTGGGGTTCGGGTCCAAGATCGTGGTCACCGGCGACGTCACCCAGGTCGACCTGCCGGGCGGGATCAAGAGCGGCCTGAAGGTGGTCGAGGGGATCCTCGGCGGCATCGAGGACATCTCGTTCAACCGGCTCACCAGCCACGACGTCGTGCGGCACCGGCTGGTCGGCAAGATCGTCGCGGCGTACGACACCTTCGAGGCCCGCGACGAGGGCGACCCCGGCGCCGACGGCGGACGGGACCACCATCGACCCCGCGGGAGGCGGTCATGAGCATCGAGGTGCTGGAGGAGTCCGGCTCCACGGTGGACGTCAAACGGGTGGCGCAGCTGAGCCGCTTCGTGATGGACCGGCTGCGGGTGCACCCGCAGGCCGAGCTGTGCGTCAAGCTCGTCGACGAGGCGACCATCGCCGAGCTCAACGAGCAGTGGATGGACAAGGAGGGCCCCACCGACGTGCTGGCCTTCCCGATGGACGAGCTGCGTCCCGGCCTGGTCAACGAGGAGCCCGAGGAGGGCGTCCTGGGTGACCTGGTGCTCTGCCCGCAGGTCGCCGAGCGGCAGGCCGCCGAGGCCCGCGGCAAGGGCCAGCCCGGCTACACCACCACCGACGAGATCGACCTGCTCACCACCCACGGGATCCTGCACCTGCTGGGCTTCGACCATGCCGAGCCCGAGGAGCACGCCGAGATGTTCGGCCTGCAGGCCCGGCTGCTGACCGAGTGGTCGGCCGTGCTCGGCGGGGCCGAGGTGGAGGAGTGAGCTCCGGCGATCCGTGGCTCCTCGCCCTGGCCGGGGTGCTGCTCGCGGTGGCGGGCTTCTTCTCCACCGCGGAGGCGGCCCTCGCCTCGATCTCGCGGATCCGGGCCGAGGAGCTGGTCAACGAGGGGATCGGGCGGGCCCGACGGCTGCTGACCATCGCCGAGGACCCGCCGCGCTACCTCAACACCGCGCTGTTCCTGCGGATGCTCTGCGAGATCACCGCGATCGCGCTGGTCACCGAGGTGATGCTCGGCGTCCTGGACGACGCGCGCCTCGGCGTCCTGGTCGCCGTCATCGTCATGCTGGTCGTGCAGTTCGTGGTCATCGGCGTGGGGGCGCGCACCGTCGGACGCCAGCACGCGCAGTGGTTCGGCCTCTTCAGCGCCGGCTTCATCGTCGCCTTCACCCGTGTCCTCGGGCCGCTGCCGCAGCTGCTGATCGTGCTCGGCAACATCATCACGCCGGGTCGTGGCTTCAGCGAGGGGCCGTTCTCCTCCGAGGCCGAGCTGCGTGAGCTGGTCGACCTGGCCGAGAAGAGCCAGGTCATCGAGGCCGGCGAGCGCAAGATGATCCACTCCGTCTTCGAGCTCGGCGACACCATCGTGCGCGAGGTGATGGTGCCGCGCACCGACGTGGTCTTCATCGAGCGCCACAAGACGCTGCGCCAGGCCATGTCGCTCGCGCTGCGCAGCGGCTACAGCCGGATCCCGGTCGTGGGGGAGAACCTCGACGACGTGATCGGCGTGGCCTACCTCAAGGACGTCACGAAGCGGGTCTTCGACAAGCACGAGGCGGAGACCACCGAGCGGATCGACTCGATGATGCGCCCGGTCATGTACGTGCCGGACTCCAAGCCCGTCGACGAGCTGCTGCGCGAGATGCAGGCCGAGCGCAAGCACGTCGCCGTGGTCGTCGACGAGTACGGCGGCACCGCCGGCCTGGTGACGATCGAGGACGTGCTGGAGGAGATCGTCGGCGAGATCACCGACGAGTACGACGAGGACGAGGTCGAGGTCGAGCGCCTCGCCAACGGCACCGTCCGGGTCAGCTCGCGCTTCCTGGTCCACGACCTGCGCGAGGTCTGCGGGATCGCCATCGAGGACGACGACGTCGACACCGTCGGCGGGCTGATGGCCAAGCACCTCGGCCGGGTCCCGATCGCGGGGTCGGTGGTGGAGGTGCACGGCCTGCGCTTCGAGGCCGAGGCCCCGCTCGGGCGGCGCAACCGGATCGGCCAGGTGCTGCTCACGGTGCTCCAGGACGAGCAGCCCAGCGAGGACCAGCCGGGTGCCGACTCGTACTCTGACACCCATGCCTGACCAGCCTGCGCTGCAGCCCGACGACCCCGACGACCTCAAGCTGCTCACCCTGGCGCGGACCACCCGGGCCCGGACCCGGGCCGCCGAGGGCGCCTGCGTGCGCGACCTCGACGGGCGCACGTATGCCGGGGCCACCGTCGCCCTGGACTCGCTGCAGGTCTCCGCGGTCGGGGTGGCCGTCGCGATGGCCGTCTCCAGCGGCGCCGCCGGTCTCGAGGCCGTGGCGGTGCTGACCGAGGCCGACGCCGTGGCCGAGGGAGACCTGGCGGCGGTCCGCGACCTCGGCGGCGCCGGCGTGGTCGTCTACCGGGCCGACGCGCGCGGCTCGGTCCAGGAGACCGTCACCACCTAGCCCGCTGCACTCGCGGGCTCAGGGGGTCCGTCGGGTCTCCAGCACCGACCAGGTGGTGGGGGAGGGTTCGAGGGTCGAGGGGACGAACCCGGCGCCGGTGAGCAGGGCGTCGTACTCCGCCTTCGTCCGCTCCCGGGCACCGAACAGCACCAGCATGTGCAGGTCGACGAGGTGGACGTCGCTCTGCTGGGCGGCCGTGCGCCCGGGTGCGTCGAGCACCGTCTCGAC
This sequence comes from Marmoricola sp., assembly GCA_044227235.1. Taxonomy (GTDB): domain Bacteria; phylum Actinomycetota; class Actinomycetes; order Propionibacteriales; family Nocardioidaceae; genus Marmoricola_A. Next base: position 149,027 of record JBGAFN010000007.1, read on the forward strand.
GACGAGCAGGCGGGCCTCGGGGGTCATCGCGTCGCGGACCGTGCGCAGGATCCGCCCGCAGTCGGCGTCGTCCCAGTCGTGCAGCACGTTCGACAGCACGTACACGTCGCCGCCGGCGGGCACGCCGGCGAAGAAGTCGGACGGCTCGCCCCGGGCACGCTCGCCGAGTCCTGCCTCCGCGAGCGCGGCCGTCGCCGCGGCGGCCACCTCCGGCTGGTCCGCCACGACCGCTCGGAGGTGGGGATGCTCCGCGAGCAGCGCCGCCACCAGGGCGCCTCGTCCGCCGCCGACGTCCACCAGGAGCCGGGCCTCGCCGAGGTCGTGGGCGGCCAGCACGGCCGCCGCCTGGGGGACCGCCCGCCGGGCCATCGCCGCGTTGAACCGGGCCTGCTCCTCGGGGCGCTCGACCATCCACTGCCAGTGCGACACGCCGACGACGTCTTCGTAGACCCCCTCGCCGCGTCGTACGGCGTCGGCGAGCGAGTGCCAGGCCGTCAGGTTCGGCAACGCCGACTGCATCAGGGCGACCTCGCGGGCGGCACTGGGGTGACCGGTCCGCAGCGCCTCACCGCGGTCGGTCACCGACCACAGGTCCGTCGGCCCGTCGGAGGACCGGCGGAGCAGGTCGAGGTCGGCGAGCACGCGCAGCAGGCGGGCCAGCGTCGCGGGGTCGGTGCCCGTCGTCGTGGCCAGCTCGGTCAGCGTCCGGGGCCGGTCCAGGGCGTCCACGACGCCCAGCTCGCAGGTGGCTCTGAGGCACAGCGCGACCCACCCGCCGCGGATCAACCGGATGACGTCGTCGGACTCGGGCATGGGAGCCCCCTTCCCTCGGGGGAGCCTCTCACGGAGGGGCCGCCCGCGGCAGAGGGCGAGGAGAGGGCGGGCGCGCTCAGGCGGTGGGGTGGAACTCCGGCTCGACGCCGTGGGTGACCGGGATGGCGGCACCCTCGTCGACCAGGTCCCACAGGGTGGCGACGATCTGGCTGTGGGTCGCGCCGAGGCTGACGTCGAGGGTGGAGGCGACCTCGGAGGCGGTCCAGGCTCCGTCACCCACCGCGGCGATGACCTCGTGGTGCAGGGACGGGCTGGTGGTGCTGGTCATGGTGACTCCTGCGTTGAAACGTTTGAACTTCCTACTCCCGACGCTACGCCCGGATGACGGGGCGGGAGCCGGAAAGGTGCCGACGAGAGCGTGGTGTGCGCCACGTGCAGGGCCGCGACGAAGTTGGCTCGTGCAATTGGTTAGGCTTGCCTGCATGGGTCTCGAGGGGTGGTCCACGCACGAGAGGGGCGTCGCGCGGCTGCTCGCGTCGTACGCCGCGATCCCGGCCGGTGCGCCGGTCCGGCTGGCCAAGCCGACGTCGAACCTCTTCCGCTCCCGGACCCCGGAGTCCGCCCCGGGCCTGGACGTCTCGGGGCTGGCCGGGGTGATCGAGGTCGACCCGGTCGCCGGCACGGCCGACGTGCAGGGCATGTGCACCTACGAGGACCTCGTCGACGCCACCCTGCCGCACGGCCTGATCCCGCTGGTCGTGCCGCAGCTGCGCACCATCACCCTCGGTGGGGCCGTGACCGGGCTGGGCATCGAGTCCACCTCGTTCCGCAACGGCCTGCCGCACGAGTCCGTGCTGGAGATGGACGTGCTCACCGGCAACGGCGAGCTGGTCACGGTCAAGCCCGGAGACGCCCTCTTCGACGCCTTCGCCAACTCCTACGGGTCGCTGGGCTACGCCACCCGCCTGCGGATCGAGCTGGAGCGGGTCACCCCGTTCGTGGCGCTGCGCCACATCCGGTTCGACGACCTCGACGCGCTGGCCGCCGCGGTCGAGGAGATCACCACCACCCGGACCTGGGAGGGCGAGCGGGTCGACGGGCTCGACGGCGTCGCGTTCAGCCCCGAGGAGTCCTACCTGACCCTGGCGACCTGGACCGACGAGCCCGGGCCGACCAGCGACTACACCCGCCAGGAGATCTTCTACCGCTCGCTGCAGAGCCGCGAGCGGGACCGGCTCACCTTCTACGACTACCTGTGGCGCTGGGACACCGACTGGTTCTGGTGCTCGGGGGCGTTCGGGCTGCACGACCCGCGGGTGCGGCGGGTGTGGCCGCGACGGTGGCGGCGCAGTGACGTCTTCCACAAGCTGGTGGGGCTCGACCTCAAGGTCGGCTACTCGGCCCGGCTCGACCGGCGCCACGGTGTGGCCCGGGAGCGGGTGATCCAGGACGTCGAGGTGCCGGTGACCCGGATCGCGGAGTTCGTGCGCTGGTTCGACGACGCGGTCGGGATGCGGCCGATGTGGCTGTGCCCGCTGCGCCTGCGCGAGCCGTCCGGTCCGGGCAGCGCGCACGTGTGGCCGTCCTACCCGCTGCACCCGGGGACGACGTACGTCAACGCAGGGTTCTGGGGCACCGTCGAGGTGCCGCTGGGGACCCCTGAGGGCTTCCTCAACCGCCAGGTCGAGGAGAAGGTGACCGAGCTCGGCGGTCACAAGTCGCTGTACTCGGACGCCTACTACGACGAGGCCACGTTCGCCTCGCTCTACAAGACGTCCGGCATGGACGAGATCCGGCGCACGACCGACCCGGACGGGCGCCTGACACGGCTCTACGAGAAGGCGGTACGACGGCGGTGAGCATCTTGGCCAGACCCACCACGACCATCGCGGAGGCCCTGGAGTCTCTGTTCGAGCACGGCATGCCCTTCGGGTTCACGGCGTACGACGGCAGCGCCGCCGGCGACCCCGACGCCCCGGTGCGCCTGCACCTGGCCACCGAGCGGGGGCTGTCCTACATCCTGACCGCGCCCGGTGACCTCGGCATGGCCCGCGCCTACGTCGCCGGCGACCTGGAGCTGCACGGCTCGCACCCCGGCGACCCCTACGACCTGATGGTGCTGGCGATGAGCCGCTTCACGCTGCGCCGGCCCTCGCCCGCCGAGGCGGTGCAGCTGCTGCGCGCCCTGGGGCTCAGCCACCTGATCCCGCCGCCGATCCCCGCGCAGGAGACCGCCCCGCGGTGGCGCCGCCTGGTCGAGGGAGCCGTGCACAGCCGCTCGCGCGACGCCGAGGCGATCCACCACCACTACGACGTCTCGAACCGGTTCTACGAGCTGGTGCTGGGCGAGTCGATGACCTACACGTGCGCGTGCTACCCGAGCGCCGAGGCCACCCTGGAGGAGGCGCAGGCCTTCAAGTACGACCTGGTCTGCCGCAAGCTCGGGCTCAAGCCGGGCATGCGCCTGCTCGACGTCGGCTGCGGCTGGGGCGGCATGGTCCGCCACGCCACCCGCCACTACGGCGTCACGGCGCTCGGCGTCACGCTGTCGCGCGAGCAGGCCACCTGGGCCCAGGAGGCGATCAAGCGCGACGGCCTCGACGACGTCGCCGAGGTCCGCCACCTCGACTACCGCGACGTGGCCGAGACCGGCTTCGACGCGGTCAGCTCGATCGGGCTCACCGAGCACATCGGGATCCGCAACTACCCGGCGTACTTCGGGTTCCTCAAGGACAAGCTCGTGCCCGGCGGTCGGCTGCTCAACCACTGCATCACCCGGCCGCACAACCGGAACATCAGCACCGGCGCGTTCATCGACCGCTACATCTTCCCCGACGGCGAGCTGACCGGCTCGGGCAAGATCATCACCGAGATCCAGGAGGCGGGCTTCGAGGTCCGTCACGAGGAGAACCTGCGCGAGCACTACGCCCTGACCTGCCGCGCGTGGGCCCGCAACCTGGCGGAGAACTGGGACGAGTGCGTCGCCGAGGCCGGCGAGGCCACCGCCCGCGTGTGGGGTCTCTACCTGTCCGGCTGCAGCCGCGGCTTCGAGATCAACGACATCCAGCTCCACCAGGTGCTGGCCGTCAAGCTCCACGAGGACGGGCGGGCGGAGTTCCCGCTGCGCCCCGACTGGCTCAGCTGAACCCGCCCGGCCGGTTTCCCACGGGATGTCGGCAAACTGCCACTGCCCACGGCGTACGCCCCATGGGCAGTGGCAGAACGCCGTGGGGAGGTCGGCGCCCCGAGGTGGGAGGATCAGCGGGTGACCCCCCCTGAGCCCTCCTTCCGCAGCGGCTTCGCGTGCTTCGTCGGCCGTCCCAACGCCGGCAAGTCGACGCTGACCAACGCCCTGGTGGGCACGAAGGTCGCGATCACCTCCTCCAAGCCGCAGACCACCCGGACCGTCGTCCGCGGGATCGTGCACCGCCCCGACGGGCAGCTGGTCCTGATGGACACCCCCGGCCTGCACCGGCCCCGCACCCTGCTCGGCGAACGGCTCAACGACCTGGTGACCTCCACCTGGGCGGAGGTGGACGTCGTCGCGGTCTGCTTCCCCAGCGACCAGAAGATCGGCCCCGGTGACCGCTACCTGGTGGCCGAGCTTGGGAAAGTACGCCGAACGGTCAAGTTCGCGGTCGCCACCAAGGTCGACCTGGTCGGCCCCGAGCGGCTGGCCGAGCACCTGCTCGACATCGCGTCCCTCGGCGAGCAGACCGACACCGACTGGGCCGAGATCGTCCCGGTCTCCGCTGTCTCCGGCGAGCAGGTCGGGCTGCTCGCCGACCTGCTGCTGGCGCGGCTGCCGGAGGGTCCCGCGCTCTACCCCGAGGGCGAGCTCAGCGACACCCCGGAGGAGGCCATCGTGGCCGACCTGATCCGCGAGGCCGCGCTGGAGGGGGTCCGCGACGAGCTGCCGCACTCGATCGCCGTCGTGGTCGAGGAGATGGGGCTGCGCCCGGACCGCCCCGAGACCAAGCCGCTGCTCGACATCCACGCCAGCCTCTTCGTGGAGCGCGACTCCCAGAAGGGCATCGTGATCGGCCACAAGGGCTCGCGGCTGCGCGAGGTCGGCACCGAGGCCCGCAAGAGCATCGAGGCGATGCTCGGCACGCCGGTCTACCTCGACCTGCGCGTGAAGATCGCGAAGGACTGGCAGCGCGACCCCCGCCAGCTGCGCCGCCTGGGCTTCTGACGCCGCTAGGCTGACGCGGGTGAACATGGAGAAGGTCGTCTTCGGCTTCTTCGTCCTGCTCGCTGCGACGCTGAACTTCGGGTTCTTCCTGGGGGACATGGACCGGGTCGACCACCACAGCGTCTACGAGCTCTTCGCCGCCGTGGTCGTCAACCTGGTCGCGACCGTGCTCAAGTTCGGCGACCGCACCCAGATCGGCGCGGTGCACCTGGCCACCAGCCTGGTCGCCAGCCTGCAGCTGATCGCAGCCTCCGTGGTCTGGGCGGTGGCCTCCAACGTGGGGGACGGGATGACCCCGGAGTCGATGACCGTGGTGGTCTCGCTGTCGGGGGGCGCCCTCTTCGCGAACCTGGTCTCGGTGGTCCTGCTGATCTCCGAGACCGTCTCCTTCCAGCGGCGCTGAGGTCGAGGTGGACCGTCCGGTTCCGCACGTGCCCACGGTGGAGACCTCCGCGAGCATCTTCCTGATCCTGCGGCGGATGCGCACCCCGCTGATCGTGCTGATCCTGATCTTCGCGGTCAGCGTGCTTGGCCTGACCCTGATGCCCGGCGAGGACGGCGCCGGGCGACCGCACCACCTCGGGCTCTTCGACGCGTTCTACGTGATGAGCTACACCGCCACCACGATCGGGTTCGGCGAGCTGCCGCACGCCTTCACCCCCGCCCAGCGGCTCTGGGTGACCCTCACGATCTACCTGTCCGTGATCGGCTGGGCCTACGCGATCGGCGCCCTGCTCTCGCTCTCCCGCGACCGCGGCTTCCGGCGCGCCCTGGCGGTGCAGCGCTTCGTCCGCTCCGTACGACGGCTGCGCGAGCCGTTCTTCCTCGTCGTCGGACACGGCGCGGCCGGTCAGCGGCTGACCCGGGCCCTGGACGCGGTCGGCCTGCCGTTCGTGGTCCTCGACACCGAGGAGCGTCAGGTCACCGCGCTCGATGTGGGGGCCTACCACTCCGACGCCCCGGCGCTGGTCGGCTCGGCGCGCGACCCGCGGCTGCTCGGGGCGGCCGGGCTGACCCACCCGCAGTGCGACACCGTGCTGGCCATGACCGGGGACGACGAGGCCAACCTGGCGGTCGCCATGACCGCCTCCCTGCTGCGCCCCGACGTCCGGGTGGTGGCCCGGTCCTCGTCGCGCGCGATGGCCGAGCGGATGCTGGCGTTCGGCGAGCCCGACGTGGTCGACCCGTTCGACCGCTTCGGCGACCACCTGCGGATCCTGCTGCGCTCCCCGGCGGCCTACCGGCTGATGATGTGGCTGACCAGCCCGGTCGGCTCCCCGGTCCTCGACCGCCGGGACCCGCTGCCCCGCGGCCGGTGGGTGGTCTACGGCCAGGGCGACTTCGGCCACGAGATCGCCCACGACCTGCGCGCCGAGGGGCTCGAGGTGGTCGTGGTCGGACCCACCGGCGCCGACCGGGACGGGTACGACGTCGACCAGGTGCTGGCCGCCGACCTGCCGGGCGCGGTCGGCCTGGTGGCGGCCACGGCCAACGACACCACCAACCTGTCCGTGATCGAGACCGCCCAGGACATCGGCGGGGAGCTGTTCACGGTGACCCGGCAGAACGCGACCGGCAACGCGGTGCTCTACCGGGCGATCGGCGTCGACTTCGTGCTGGTGCCGGCCGAGGTGGTCCTGCACGAGACCCTGGCCCGCCTCGTCGACCCGCTGCTGATGCCGTTCCTGCGCGAGGTGCCGCACCAGGACCCGGCCTGGACCGAGGAGCTGCTGGCGCGGGTCCTGCGGCTGTGCGGACGCGACCTGCCCGACCTGTGGCACCTGCGCCTCGACGAGGAGGACGCACCGGCGCTCACCGCCCGGCTCGACGAGGGGCTGACCGTGGGCGATCTGCTCCGGGACACGCACTCGACGGCGTCGGTGCTGCCGGCGGTGCCGTTGCTGCTGCGCCGGGGGGAGGCCCTGACCCTGGCACCCGAGGACGGGGAGGCGCTGCACCGCGGCGACGAGGTGCTCTTCGTCGGCCGGACCCTCGCGCGCCGCTCCCTGGCCGTCCTGGCCGACGACCCGGGCGCGGTGGAGTACCTGCTGACCGGGCGGACGGTCCCGTCGAGCTGGGTGTGGCGCCGGCTCGCGCGGCGCTGACCGTCGAGGCGCTCAGGCCAGGTCGTTGGGCGCCCAGCAGTAGCCGAACCGCTGGCCGGCGGCCCACTGCTCGCGGGTCGGCCACTCCCACCCGTAGGTGAACTCGAGCGGGAACCCGTTGGCGCCGCGCACCCGGTCGGCGCAGCTGCTGTCGCCGGCGTCGCGCACGGCCTGCTCACCGGGGTAGCGGTCCCCGCCGTCGATCGGGATCGTGCTCACCGCGACCCAGGTGTGCTGCCGCCCGCAGGCCACCCGCTCGAACCCGGGGGAGCCGGGCTGCGCGGTCCCGCACAGGCCGTACGTCGCCAGCGCGTCCGGCCGGTCCAGCACGCCGCGGAGCCGGCGCCCGGTCAGCGGGAGCAGGTGGCCGGCGTCGCCGAAGGCGATCACGTCGCAGCGGAACCAGCGCGCGCCGGCGTCGTACTGGGCGAGGGTGGGGCTGAACCACACGACCTGGAACCGGCTCAGTGCGCGCCTCTCGGCGGTCCCGCCGAGGAAGCCGGCGAGCTCGCGGGGGCAGGTCGTCGCGAGCTGCCGCTGGGCCCGGTCGGAGTCGACCGCGAGCAGGTGCCCGTCGACCAGGGTGTCGAGCCGCCCGACGTGGATCGTCTGGGCGGTGTGCGCGCCGCCGCACGGCACCGCCGGGCGCGCGCTGGTCGGCCGGGTCGCCGCCCGCAGGCTGAGCTGGTAGCACTGGCCGGCTCTCGGGGCGACCGGCGGCGCGGTCGTGGGCGTGCCGGTCGGGCTGGGCGTCGGCGTCGGCGCGGCCGACCGCGGAGTCGTCGGCGTACCGCCCGAGCACGCGGACAGGGCGGCGGCGAGGACCAGGGCGGCGGCGGCCAGGAGGCGGCGGGTGCTCACTGGGCCGTCCTCGCCCAGCAGATGGAGCGCCGGTTCCCGGCCTTCCACTCGGGCTCGTGGAACCACGTGAACCCGTACTCGTAGTCGACCGGGTAGTTCAGCCAGGCGCCGACCGAGTCGGAGCAGAAGTCGCGGCTGCGGACCTCCACCAGCCGGTCGCCCGGGTAGGGGTCCGCGGCCTTGCCGAGCACGATCGTGGTGACTGCCCGCCAGGTGTGCTTCCGGGAGCACGGGATCTTGGGGGAGCCCGACACGGTGTCGCCGGCCACGCAGACCATCCAGCGGTCGTCGGGGCGACCGAGCAGGAGGCCCTGGGCGTCCTCGGGGAGCTTCTCGAGCGCGCCGGACTGCTCGCCGCCGCCGACGACGTCGCAGCGGAACCAGCGCGCGCCCTTCTTCCAGGCCGCGTTGCTGGGGCGGAACCACGCCCAGGTCAGCACCGAGCGCATGACGAGGCTGTCGGTGCCGCCCACGTAGCGGATGAACCCCTTCTGGCAGGTGTCGTAGACCGCCGCCCCCAGGGCCTTGTCGTCGGCCTTCGCCCCGTCGAGCTCGGGCCCGAAGGTCGCCACCTGGTAGGTCTGGGCCGTGTGCGCCTCGCCGCACGGCACGGCGCGGTCGCTGTTGGTGGAGGCGTGGATGTCGTCGAGGGCGAGCGCGTAGCAGGCGCCGGTCGGCGGCGGCTTCACCGAGACGGCGGCCGGGTCGTCCCCGCACCCGGCGAGACCGAGGACCAGCGCCCCCAGGACGACCGCCGACGTGAGCGCGCGCAGCGTCACGCGCGGGGACAGGTGCACGGCGTCAGGTTCCTCGGGTGTCGGGGGCGGACCGGCTCAGCCGGACGACAACGCCCCCAGGGTAGCGCCGAGGTCGTACGCCGCGGCCTCGGTCTCCGGGCCCACCTCGCCCTGGACCGCGAGCACGGCGGCCGACTGTCGCCAGCCCAGGGGGCCGGTGATGGCGAGCACCGAGCGGACCGCGCCGGTGGTGTCGTAGCGGCCGTGGACGTAGAGCCCGAAGGGCCGGCCCGAGGTCGCGCCGGCCGTGGTGTCCGCGGAGCCGTCGTCGGCGAGCGCACCGCCGACCGCGAGGAACGTGGAGTCGAAGAAGTGCTTGAGGGCGCCGCTCATGTAGCCGAAGTTGGCGGGGGTGCCGAGCACGTAGGCGTCGGCCGCGAGGACGTCCTCGCTGGTGGCCTCGAGGGCGGCCCGCACCACGACCTGCACCCCGGTCAGCTCCGGGTCGTGGGCGCCGGCCACGACGGCGTCGGTCAGCGAGCGGACCGACCGGGTGGGGGAGTGGTGGACGACGAGCAGCCGGGTCACCGGTGCGTCACAGCCCCGGCCCGGGCGAGGTGACCGCGACGAGCGCGAAGACCGGGTTCTCGATCACCCCGAGGATCGAGCCCCCCGCCTCGCGGACGGTCCCCATCCGGATCCCGTCGCCGACCTCGTGGACCGGGTCGTCGTTGGAGGTGGCGCCCGCCTCCAGCAGCGCGTCGTACGCGGCCTGGGCGTCCGGCACGCCCCAGTAGGTCAGCGGGCCGCGCTCGACCGGGCTGTTGGGGTCCAGGCCGAGCTCGAAGCCGCCGACCGAGAAGCCGACGTAGAAGGGCTCGTCGAAGTAGGGCTCCCGGCCCAGCACGCGGGTGAACCACGCCTTGCTCGCGGCGAGGTCCGGGGCGGGGTAGATGACGCTGCGGAGTCCGAGGAACATGGGATCGAGCCTGCCATCGTCACCTTCGGGTGACCAGGTCGGACCCGACCGGGTATGGTGGCCCCATCATGTGCCGCAGCCTCCTCCTTCGCTGCCGCAGCGAGGTCTTCTAACCCGGACCCCCTCGCTGCGGAGTTCCGTGTCGCCTCCGGACCAATCACACCAGCGAGGAGCACCACCGATGTCCAACCGTCAGGACACCACCCAGCAGCCCAGCGGAATGCCCTTCGAGCGGTACCGCGCCTTTCCCCCGATCAACATCCCCGACCGCACCTGGCCCGATGCCGTCATCACGAAGGCGCCGCGGTGGCTCTCCACCGACCTGCGTGACGGCAACCAGGCCCTGATCGACCCGATGTCCCCGGCCCGCAAGCTGACGATGTTCGACCTGCTGGTGCGGATGGGCTACAAGGAGATCGAGATCGGCTTCCCGTCGGCCAGCCAGACCGACTTCGACTTCGTCCGCCAGCTCGTCGAGGGCGACCGGATCCCCGACGACGTGCGGGTCAGCGTGCTGACCCAGGCGCGGGAGGACCTGATCGAGCGGACCGTTCAGTCCCTGGTCGGCCTGGACCGGGCCACCGTCCACCTCTACAACGCCACCGCGCCGCTGTTCCGCCGGGTCGTCTTCAACGTCGACAAGGACGAGTGCCGCAACATCGCCGTACGCGGCACCGAGATGGTGATGAAGTACGCCGAGGAGCTGCTCGGCGACTGCGACTTCGGCTACCAGTACAGCCCGGAGATCTTCACCTCCACCGAGCTGGAGTTCGCCGTCGACGTGTGCGAGGCCGTCTCCGACGTGTGGCAGCCCGAGGACGGCCGCGAGATCATCCTCAACCTGCCGGCCACCGTCGAGGTCGCCACCCCCAACGTGTACGCCGACCAGATCGAGTGGTTCTCCCGCAACCTGACCCGGCGTGAGCACTCGGCGATCTCGCTGCACCCGCACAACGACCGTGGTGCGGCGGTGGCCGCCACCGAGCTGGCCATGATGGCCGGCGCCGACCGGGTCGAGGGGTGCCTGTTCGGCCACGGCGAGCGCACCGGCAACGTCTGCCTGGTGACGCTGGGCATGAACCTGTTCAGCCAGGGCATCGACCCGCAGATCGACTTCTCCGACATCGACGAGATCCGTCGTACGGTCGAGTACTGCACGCAGCTGCCGGTCCACCCACGGCACCCCTACGCCGGCGACCTGGTCTACACGGCGTTCTCCGGCTCCCACCAGGACGCCATCAAGAAGGGCCTGGAGGATCTCGACAAGAAGGCCGCCGAGCAGGGCATCCCGGTGGCGCAGGTCGCCTGGGAGGCGCCGTACCTGCCGATCGACCCGCATGACGTCGGCCGCACCTACGAGGCCGTGATCCGGGTGAACAGCCAGTCCGGCAAGGGCGGCGTGGCCTACATCATGAAGGCCGACCACAAGCTCGACCTGCCACGCCGGCTGCAGATCGAGTTCTCCCGCGTCGTCCAGGAGCACACCGACGCCGACGGCGGCGAGGTGACCCCCGAGGCCATGTGGCGCTACTTCTCCGACACCTACCTCGACCGGGAGAGCCCGCTGAAGCTCAACTCGGTGCACACCTCCTCGGCCGCGGGCGAGAAGGACCAGCTCACGGTCCGGGTGTACGTCGACGGCGAGCCGCGCACGCTCGAGGGCTCCGGCAACGGGCCGATCGCGGCGTTCGTCGACGCGCTCGGCACGATCGGGTACGACGTGCGCGTGCTCGACTACGCCGAGCACGCCCTCTCCTCGGGCGGCGACGCCATCGCCGCGGCGTACGTCGAGTGCGCGGTCGGCGACAAGGTGCACTGGGGCGTCGGCCTCGACGCCAACATCGTCACCGCGTCGCTCAAGGCCGTCCTGTCCGCCGCCAACCGCGCCTGAGGGCCACTCGCTGGTCGAGTAGGGAGCGAGGAACGAGCGACCCTTCGAGGCTCGCTCCGCTCGCACCTCAGGGACCGCCGTGTCGAGACCTCGGGCGGGGTCTGCGGACTCCTCACTGGGTCTCGACACGCCCCTCCGCAGGCTCCGGGGCTACTCGACCGGCGAGAGGGCCACAGGCTCCGGGGCTACTCGACCGGCGAGAGGGCCACAGGCTCCGGGGCTACTCGACCAGCGAGAGGTCCGCAGGCTCCGGGGCTACTCGACCAGCGAGGGGCTCGCTGCCAGGTGTCACACAGCAGTCGAGGGGCGGCGGAGCTCGTGCTTGAGGATCGGCGACCCGTCCCGCAGGGGCTGGACGCGGCCGGTGGGGACGAACCCGGCGCGCTCGTAGAGCCGCCGAGCGCCGTTGCCCTCCGAGACCCACAGGCGCAGGTCGACCTCGGCCGGCACGTGGGCGACCACGTCGTCGAGCACGAGCCGGCCGATCCCGCGGCCCCGGGCCTCGGGCGCGGTCCACATCGAGACCACCCAGGCGAGCTCGGGGGTCTCGTCGAAGACGCCGCCGATGGCGACCGGCTCGCCGCCGAGCCGGGCCAGCACCATCCGGCCGCGTCGCATCCGCGCCCGCCACTCGTCCTCGGTGTAGGACTGCTCGAGCTCGAGGGTGGACCCGAAGGCGTCCGGGTCGTGGGCGAGGCAGCGGTGGCGCAGCTCGCGCCACAGCTCCCAGTCGTCCTCGGTGACGATCTCCAGGGTGGGCTCGGTGCTCACGCGTCCGCCTCGGCGATGCAGGCGGTGCCGACGCCGACGAAGCCGACCCGGGCGTAGATCGCGGCCACCCGGTCGTCGGAGGCGGACAGGAAGGCGGTCCCGACCCCCTGCGCCTCGGCGTCGGCGACGAGTGCGGCGGTGAGGGCGGCGCCGACGCCGCGCCCGCGGGCCCGGGGGAGCACCGCGATCCCCATCAGCTCGGTGACGCCGTCACGGGGGGAGTGCGAGCCACCGCCCACCACGTCCCCCTGCTCGTCGTACGCCGCGACCAGGCGGACCCGCCCCTCGGCCAGGGCTTCGGCCACGTGGTCGACCTCGCGGAGCTCGCCGACCTCGTCGCTCTCCTCGAAGCCGGCGGCGATCACTGCCTGCACCAGGGCGAGGTCCGGGTCGTCGGCGGTGACCAGGCGGGTGCGCACGCCCGTTCCGCTCACGCCGGCGCCTCCCAGCACCATCAGGGGGTGCTCGTGCACGACGAGGCCGGCGGCCCGGACCACCTCGGCCAGTGCGGGGGTGGTCTGGTGCACCCACTCGAAGGCCTCCGGCGCCCCCACCTCCTGCTGCCGGGCGCAGACCGCGGCGACGTCGGCGACAGTGACCGGGCCGTCGTACCCGAGGCGTGGGCGCGCGTAGTACGGCCAGCCGGCGGGGTCGCGCCGCAGGAACAGCGTGAAGGGGCCGATCTCCTCGGTCGTCGCGGCCGCCCGCGGGACGGTGTCGTAGTAGCGCTCGAGCCGGGCCAGGAGGTCGGTCATGGGCTCGTTTCTACCCCGGACGCGACGTGGCGCACGACCCGTTAAGCGCAGCGGCTCTGCCAGAGTGCTGCCATGCGCACGCACCTGGTGTCCGAGCGGGTCGGACAGCTCGTCCTCGACGGTGACCGGTTGGAGTACACCGAGTTCGGTGGCGGCGACCAGTGGGTGGTGCTGCTGCACGGCCAGCTGATGCCGCGCCGCATGCACGACCCGCTGGCCCGGTCCCTGGCCGGGGCGGGCTTCCACGTCGTCACCCTCGACCTGCTCGGGCACGGCCGCTCGGACCGCCCGGAGGACCCCACCGGATACTCGATGACCTCCTTCGCCGAGCAGGTCGTGGCGCTGCTGGACCACCTCGACGTGGAGCGGGCCGTGGTCGGCGGGACGTCGCTGGGGGCCAACGTCAGCCTCGAGGTCGCCGTGGCCGCTCCCGAGCGGGTGCAGGGCCTGCTGCTGGAGATGCCCGTCCTCGACAACGCCCTGGAGGCCGGGATCATCGCCTTCGGCCCGCTGCTCTTCGTGGCCCGCTTCGCCCCGGTCGTGGTCCGGCTGGTCGGCGCCGCCACCCACCTCGTGCCTCGACGGCTGGCGCCGCTGTGGGTGGAGGTGCTGCTCGACACCCTGGACCAGCAGCCGCGCGCGATGGCCGCGACCGTGCACGGGCTCTTCTTCGGCCGGATCGCGCCGCCCCGCAAGGTACGCCGCACCATCACCGCGCCGGCCCTGGTCGTCGGGCACCCCGGCGACCCGGTGCACCTGGCGGTCGACGCGCGGATGGTCGCCGAGGAGCTGCCGAACGGCCGCTTCCTCGCTGCGCGCAGCATCCTGGAGTGGCGGCGGCACCCGGAACGGCAGACCGGCGAGGCGGTGGCCTTCCTGCGCCAGGTCTGGGGGGCCGACGGGGCAGAATGGGACGGTGCCCTACTACCGTGACGAGGCCGTCGTGCTGCGCACCCAGAAGCTGGGTGAGGCCGACCGCATCATCACGCTGCTGACCCGCCAGCACGGCCGGGTCCGGGCGGTCGCCAAGGGCGTCCGGCGCACCTCGTCGCGGTTCGGGTCGCGGCTGGAGCCGTTCAGCCATATCGACGTCCAGCTGGCCGAGGCCCGGTCCCTCGACGTGGTCACCCAGGTGGAGACGCTGCGCCCGTACGGCGCCCGGATGGGCGCGGACTACGCGGCGTACACCGCCGGCACGGTGATGCTGGAGACCGCGGAACGGCTGGTCGTGGAGGACCGCGAGCCGGCGCTGCAGCAGTACCTCCTCCTGGTCGGCGCCCTCCGGGCCATCTGCGAGACCGGACGTCCCTCGGCGCAGGTGCTCGACGCGTTCCTGCTCCGGTCGCTGTCGGTGGCCGGCTACGCGCCCTCCTTCGACGGGTGCGCCCGCTGCGGCCTGGAGGGGCCGCACGTCGCGTTCAACCCCAGCGCGGGCGGCATGCTCTGCGCCGGGTGCCGGCTGCCCGGCTCGGCGCGTCCGGCGCACGAGACGGTGGAGGTCCTCGGGGCGCTGCTGGCCGGGGACTGGGACCTCGTGCTCGGCGCGGAGGAGCGCCACCGGCGCGAGGCCAGCGGGCTGGTCGCGGCCTACCTGCAGTGGCACCTGGAGCGCGGGCTGAAGTCGTTCAGCCACCTCGCCCGCTGAGACACCGGGTCAGGACAGCGTCAGGAGGCCGGCTCGTCCTGGCTGACCAGGCGGTCCATCGAGGCGTTGAACTTCTCCAGCAGCTGGCCGAAGACCCGCTGCTCCTCGGCCGACCAGTCGTCCAGGGTCGCCGCCAGGCGGTCGCGGCGGTACTTGCGGGTGGTGTCGAGGGTCTCGTGGCCGTACTCGTTGAGGCTGAGCACCGAGGCGCGACGGTCGTGCGGGTCGGGCTCCCGGCTGACCAGCTGGGCCTGCTCGAGGGCCTGCACCTGCCGGGTGATCGTGGAGGGGTCCAGCCCGAACGCGTGCGCCAGGGCACTGAGCCGCTGGGGCCCCTCGTCGGCCAGCCGACACATGATCCCGTACGCCGACCGGTCCAGCTCGAGCCCACCGCTACTGGTGGACAGGTGGATGCTCTGCACCCGGCGCAGCAGGATGGTGAGCTGCTGCTCGATCTGTGTGGTGGGCACGGGCGACCTGTCTGCTCGACGTCGGATCGGCGCCCCCTCGGCGCCGAGGGAGGCTCTCGCTGAGTCTAGATTGAGCGGCAAGGCCGGTGGCGGAGGTGCGCGGGAAGGACAGGGGTCGGGACATGCGTCAGGACACGGACAGCCCATGGTGAGGGAACGCCGCCGGGCCCGGTCGACCGCCGCGGCGACTCCCCGCGAGGTGCGCCGACCCACCCCGCACCCGTCGGGGGCCACCCCGCCGTCGCTGCCGCCGGAGCTGGTCCCGCACCACGTCGCGATCGTGATGGACGGCAACGGCCGGTGGGCCCAGGAGCGCGGGCTGCCGCGGACCGCGGGGCACACCGAGGGCGAGAGTTCGCTGTTCGACGTGGTCGAGGGCGCGATCGAGATCGGGGTGAAGGCGGTCTCGGCGTACGCCTTCTCGACCGAGAACTGGTCGCGCTCGCCCGAGGAGGTCCGCTTCCTGATGGGCTTCAACCGCGACGTGATCCGGCGGCGCCGCGACGAGATGCACGAGCTCGGGGTCCGGGTCCGCTGGGCCGGCCGCGCGCCGCGGCTGTGGCGCTCGGTGATCAAGGAGCTCCAGGTCGCCGAGGAGCTCACCAAGGACAACACCGTCCTGACCCTGACGATGTGCGTCAACTACGGCGGCCGGGCCGAGCTGGCCGACGCCGCCCAGGCGCTGGCCCGCGACGTCGCGGCCGGGAAGGTCAACCCCGCGAGGGTCGACGACGCGGTGTTCGCCCGGTACCTCTACGTGCCCGAGCTGCCCGACGCCGACCTGGTCTGGCGCACCTCGGGCGAGCAGCGGCTCAGCAACTTCATGCTCTGGCAGGCGGCCTACTCCGAGCTGGTGTTCACCGACGTGCTCTGGCCTGACGTCGACCGGCGGCACCTGTGGCAGGCCATCGACACCTACGCGCGCCGCGACCGGCGCTACGGCGGGGCGCTCCCGAACCCCTGATGTGTCGGGTGGCCGACGCTCGCAGCGTCCCGCAGCGGACCGAGCCGGGGCCCTGGCGCTCCTACCGTCGAGGAGTCAGCCGACCCCGCCCGAAGGACACCCGATGCGCCGTCTCCTGCTCCTCCTCCTGACCCTCGCGGTGCTCGGCGCCGCCGGTCTGGTGTCCGCCCCCGCCCAGGCGGTCACGCCGCTGGTCGTCACCAACGGGGTGACCGACAACTACAAGCCGAAGTGGAACGCCGACCCGACCGTGCAGGAGCACCGGACCTGGCTGCAGCTGACCACGGTGACCGCGGCCGGGGTGACCTACCGGCCCACCACGCTGCCCGCGACCGGGTGGCAGTACCTCGCCGACCAGCCCGTCACGGGCAGCGACGGCAGCACCGGCACGATCACCGCGTCCGCTCCGGCCGGCGGGCTCAGCACGGTCGGGATCCGGACCGACGCCACGGGCCAGTGGGGCGTGCTCGTCACCGTCACCGACCCGACCACCCTCCGCGGGAACCCGGTCCCGCTGGCGGTGACGCTGTCGAAGGGCGGCGTCGTGATCGCCACGACCACCGCGACGTACACCTGGGACGCGACGCTGACCTCGGTGCCCGCCGACCACGTGGAGTACAACAGCCCGGGCGGCCGGTGGTGGTTCGGCTGCGTGCCGACCCGGGCCGACTGGGAGGCCGCTGCGCCGGCGTCGACCTGCAGCACCGGCGCGGCGGACCTGACGGTTGCGCTGTCCTCCCCGTCCAACGTCGGCGTCGGCGACTCCGTCACCGCGACGGTCACGGTGAGCAACACGGGCACCGCGAGCGCCACCGGCGTCCGCGTCGTGACCACGCTGCCGGCGGGCCTGCGCGTCCAGAGCGTCACGCCGGGCGCCGGGATGACCTGCACCGGCAGCGCACCGGTCACCTGCACGACGGCCGCCCTGGCCGCCGGAGCGCGGACCACCGTCGCGGTGGCCGTGGCCGCGATCGCGCCGGGAACGCTGACCACCTCGGTGTCGGCCTCGAGCGCGACCACCGACCCGACCCCGGCGACCAACACGGCCAGCCGCGGGGTCCTCGCCGAGGGCTTCGCGTGCACCCTGGTCGGCACCGCCGGGGCAGACACCCTGACCGCTCCCACCGCGACGCGGGCGGTGCTCTGCGGGCTGGGCGGCAACGACGTGCTGACCGGGGCCGGCGGCAACGACCAGCTCTACGGCGGTGACGGCAACGACACCCTGCGCGGGGCGGCCGGCGACGACGTGCTCACCGGAGGCCCCGGCGACGACACGATCGACGGCGGCACCGGCTCGGCGAGCGGCGACCGGGTCTCCTTCGCCGACGCCCGCTCGAGCATGGTCGTGAACCTGGCCCAGCTGCACGCGTGGGACGACGCGGCGGTGGCCGGCGACGCCCAGGTCGGGTACGACGCGATCACCGCGATCGAGGGCGTGGTCGGGTCGCCCTTCGACGACCAGCTGCTCGGCGGGCCCGGCGCGGACCGCCTCGAGGGTGTCGGCGGCGCCGACCGCATCTACGGCTACGGCGGCAACGACGTCCTCGACGGCGGGGTGGGCAACGACCTGGTCTACGGCCAGGACGGCGACGACGTCGTCCGGGGCGGCAACGGCGACGACCAGCTCTCCGGCGGCACCGGGGTCGACGCGCTGGACGGCCAGCTCGACGTCGACACCTGCACCGCCGGTGGACAGGTCGGCGACACCACGGCCGGCTGCGAGCGCTGAGCACGGCCGACGCCCCCGCGCGCCCTCGCCCGTCCTCGGTGGGGGGCGCGCGGGGGCCGACGTCTGTGCTATCCCCGATCCATGGGTGTCCCGGTCGAGGTGGTCGAGCTGCTCGGCGGGGTGCCCCTGTTCGCCCGGCTCCCACCCGAGGCGCTGCACGACCTGGCGGCGGTGACCGGCCGGGTCGACCTGGCCGCCGGCGAGGTGCTCCTCGAGGCCGGTGAGGTCGGCGACCGTCTCTACGTGGTGGCGAGCGGGCGCCTCGAGGTCCTCCTCGACGGCGCCCCGGTCCGGCGTCAGGGCCGCGGCGACGTGATCGGCGAGCTCGCCCTGCTCGGTGCGGACCCCAGCACCGCCTCCGTCAGGACCGCTACCGTGCGGGCCGTCCGCGACTCCACCCTGGTGACCCTCGGCCGGGACCGTTTCGCCGAGGTGCTCGCCCGGGAGCCGTCCGTGGCCCGCGGGCTGGTGGACGTGCTCGCCGCCCGCCTGCCCCGTGCGGTGACGCCGCAGCCGGTCCACGGTGGCGGCGGGGTCGTCGCCCTCGTGGCTTCGGGGGCGACCGCCGACCGGGTCGGCGTCCTGGCCGACCGCCTCGGCGTCGAGCTCGGCCGGCTCGTCCGGTCCGTCACCCTGACCGAGCCCGGCCCCGGCAGCGAGCGGGACTGGGGACCCCTGCTCGACCGCGCCGAGGCCGACAACGCGGTCGTCCTCCTGGTCGCCCCGACGGGCGCGTCGTCCTGGGGGGAGTTCTGCCGGCGCCAGGCCGACCGGGTGCTCCTCGTGGCGGGCTCGTCCTCACCCGGGGTTCCCGGGACGGCAGAGCTCCCCGAACGGCTCGACGCCGACCGGGCCACCCCGGCCGCGGTCGCGCGGCTGGCGCGGCGGCTCGCCGGCCGGGCGGTGGGCGTCGTGCTCTCCGGTGGCGGTGCCCGCGGGCTCGCCCACCTCGGGGTCGTCCAGGTGCTGGAGGAGTGCGGGGTCGTGGTCGACCGCTGGGGCGGCACCAGCATGGGGGCGCTCGTCGCGGCGGCGTACGCGCGCGGCACGTCGGGAGCGGAGATCGCCGAGACGCTGCGGCGCGAGCTCGTGCAGGGGCGGCCGTTCGGGGACGTCGTGCTGCCCCGGCACAGCCTGATCCGCGGGCGCCGCGCGGAGCGGATGCTGCACCGGGTGCTCGGCGAGGGCACGGTCGAGGACCTGCCGGCCCGGTTCTTCGCGGTCAGCTGCGACCTGCTCACCGCCGCGGAGGTCGTGCACCGCAGCGGGTCGCTCGTGCAGGCGGTCGGCGCGTCGATGCGGATCCCCGGGGTGGCGCCGCCCGCGGTGGTGGGCGGGCGGGTGCTGGTCGACGGCGGCGTCCTCAACAACCTGCCGGTCGACGTGATGGCCGCCGACCGGGAGGGTCCCGTGGTGGGGGTGGACGTGATGCGCCCGTTCGGCCCGCCGGGCGCGGGCGCTGTCCCGGGGATCGTCGAGACGATCGGGCGGTCGATGGTGCTGGGGAGCTGGCAGAAGTCCGCGCGCCACCGGGAGCTGGCCCGGCTGGTGATCAGCCCCGAGCTGGGGACGGTGGGGCTCTTCGACTTCGGACGGTACGACGAGCTGGTCCGGCGGGGACGACAGGCGGCTGCCGCCGAGGCCGACGCGCTGGCCGCTCTCGTCCGGGCATGACGACGTGCGGGTCGGCTCTCCCCCCCCGGCGAGCCGACCCGCACGACCCGAGACGCCTCCCGGACCCGACAGCGTTGGGGCTCAGCTGTAGTAGCAGCCGTAGCCGTACTGGGTGCGCCAGGTGTTGCTCCACGCCGGCTGCACCGGGAACGAGTACCCGTTGGTCAGCGTCTTATTGGCCAGGTTGAGCCACGAGCACTTGTCGGCGTTCTCGGAGCCGTCCTTGTCGTACCAGACGTTGAGGCCCGGGTCGTTGACGGTCTCGGCGTACTCGTGCCAGGCGTTGATGGTGACGCCGTCGAGGGTGCCGGCGGACCCCGCGTTGACCCAGTTCTTGCCGCAGTTGCCCATCGTCGGGTTGTAGGGCAGGGCCGTGTAGGTCACCCAGCCGGTGCCGGCCGAGGTCCAGTTGTGCCAGGCGCAGGCCGAGGCCGTCTGGGTGTAGGAGTCGACGTAGCCGTTGGGGAGCGCGATCACGTACTGCGCGTTGTAGGTGGTGTCGCCGAGGTAGCCGGCCGCCCACTTCGCCACGGCCGCGAGCTGCGCGATGGTCGGGTGCGCCGGCAGCGCCCCGGTGTAGCGCACCCAGCCCTTGTACTGGCCGGTCGCGTTGGTGAACTGCCGGCCGGCGGAGTCGCTGTACTGCTTGAGGACGTTGTTGATCGCGGAGCCGCCGAGGCCGGAGTAGAAGTAGTGCAGCCGGTTCGCCACGCCGTTCGGGTCGCCCGCGGTGGTCGTCCAGCTCGAGCCCCACAGCACGAGGTAGATCTTCGGTGCGGTCTGGATCGCCCCGCCCGCGTGGTAGAGCAGGGGAGCGGTCGAGGTGGCGTCGGTGTTGGCCTCGTTGTCGGCCTCGTCCTCCTCGTGGCTGCCCGCCGGGGGGCCGTGACGGTCCACCTGGACCGGTCCGGTGTGGCGGTGCAGCCGGCCGGCGGCCGGGGGGAGGCCCGGGCCGGTGCGCGAGACGCGCACGCTCTGGTCGGGGTCGAGGGTGTGCCGCACCGCGCGGCTGTTCGCGGTGCCGGCCTCCGGCGCGCCCGCCCGGCCGGGGGCCGTGCCGCCGGAGCCGAGCGAGGCGCCCGCGGCCAGGGCGGCGACCGCGAGGGCGACCGGCACCAGGAGCCGGCGCTGGCGGAGCTGGTGGAGCGGGAGCCGGCGGGTAGGGCGCGGCAGGGGCGTCGTCGGCGGCGTCGCGACCGGCCCGCTGGCCGGAGGGTCGGCGGGGGTCGCGCCGGGATCGTGAGGGTGGGACTGGTCGGTGGTCGGCATGGTGTCCTCCTGCTGGGTCGTGCTGGTGCCTCCACCCTCGGCGTGCCAGGCCGCCGCGACTGTCGGGTAGCCGACACGACGGGCGTCGGCTCCCCGAACGACCGCCCCGTCCGTCGTACGGCGGTGTGGTAGACCTCCGGCATGGACTGGACCCTGCTGTCCCCGCTGCCCGAGGACGAGCGGGCCGCCGTGCTCGCGGCCGCCCGCCGGCGGACGTTCGCGAAGGGCGAGGTCGTCTTCCACGAGGGCGACCCCGCCGACGCGCTCCACCTGGTGGTCTCCGGCTTCCTCGCGGTGCGGGTCTCCACCCCCGACGGGGAGGCCGCCACCATCAACGTGCTGGGTCCCGGGGACCACGTCGGCGAGCTGGCGCTGGTCGACCGCAGCGCGACGACGTCCCGCTCGGCGACCGTGGTCGCTCTGCAGGCAGCCGAGACCCGGGTGCTGTCGGCCTCGACCTTCCACGAGCTGTGCCGCAAGCGGCCGGTGCTCGAGGGGCTGCTCGTCGACCTCCTCGCCGAGCGGATCCGCGAGCTCAGCGCCCGCGTGCTCGACCTGATGTACCTCGGCATCGACCGCCGGCTCTACCGCACCCTGCTCGACCTCGGCGACCGCTTCGAGCCGGGCTCCGCGGCGCCCGTGATCCCGCTCACCCAGGAGCAGCTCTCCGACCTGGTCGGGGGGACCCGGCCGACGGTGAACCAGGTGCTGCAGCGGCTCCTCGACCAGGGCGTGATCGAGCTGGGGCGTGGCCGGGTCACCGTCGTGGACCGGCCGGCCCTGCTGCGCAAGGCCGGTCTCTGAGCCGAGCTGTCCAGGCCGGCGTTGTGTCGGGTTGGTGACAGACAGCACGCCCGGAAGGGCTCACCCTGACGCTCACGGACGTGCGGGGAGCCCAGGGTGACTAGGAAGAGTCAGCCATTCGTGGGGGACCGAACGGCCGTCAGATCTGCGACGATCGGCGTCTGGTGGTGGGGACTCCCAGGGGTGGGGCGCGCACGGGCACCGAGCGGTGCCGAGGACAGTGGGGACGGGCGATGCGGGTACGACGGTTGACGGCCGGTGCGGTCGTGGTGAGCGGGTTGGTGCTGCTCCCGGTGACGGGGGCCACGGCCGCGGCCGGTGACCTGGTGCTGGCCAGTGCCACCCCCGGGGGTGCGGCCGGCAACGGCGCCAGCGACAGCCCGGACCTCACCCCCGACGGCCGCTACGTCGCCTTCCGGTCGGCGGCCAGCGACCTCGTCCCGGGCGACACCAACGGCCACGCCGACATCTTCGTCACCGATCTGGTCGCCCGGACCACGCGGCTGGTCAGTGTCGCCGCGACCGGCGAGCCGGCCGACGGTGACAGCTCCGACCCGACCATCTCCGCCGACGGCCGCTACGTCGCCTTCACCTCGCAGGCAACGAACCTCGACCTGCACTCGGCCGACACCAACGCCCACACCGACGTCTACATCCGCGACCTGCGCACCGACCAGGTCACCCGGGTGACGGCCGCCGACGGCAGCGAGCCCACCGGCGGTGACACCCGCGAGCCGACGCTGAGTGCCGACGGTCGCTACCTGGCCTTCACCTCCGACGCCGACAACCTGGTCGCCTCCGGGGCGGACCCGGCCCAGGACAGCGTCTACCGGCTCGACCGGGACCGGAACGGCGACGGCCGTCTCGACGCCCGCGACGCGGCCGGCACGCTGCTGGCCGCCGACCGGAGGGTGGTGCTGGTCAGCCGGCCCGCCCTCGGAGGGGGCGGCACGCCCAGCCCCGCCGTGAACCCCGGCAGCAGCAGTGAGCCCGACATCAGCGCCGACGGCGGCGAGGTCTGGTTCGTCTCGACCGCCCAGGGCCTCCAGGCCGCCGGCGGCGCCTCCGTGCCCGGTGGGGGCCGCACCTTCGCCTACCTGGCCCACGACGACGCCACCACGCTGCCCTCCGCCTCACCGGGCGACTCGTTCTCCACCGCCACGGCGTACGGCGCGAGCACCTTCGCCGTGCACGAGCTCCATGGGACCGCGGACGGCGCGTTCGTCGTCCTCGAGACCTACGCCGGGGTCGGCGCGAGCCCCGTCGTGGCGCTGGGCAACTGCCAGCTCGGGTCCGCGACCTGCGGCACCAACCCGATCGGGCCGGGACGGGACCCGCGCATCGGCGACGGGGTCGCCGTGGTGACCTACCGCAAGCCCGTGGCCGGTGGCTTCACCGCCACCCAGGCCTACCCGGTCCAGCGCGACCTCGGGACCGGCGCCGTGGGGGCCGCCCCGACCTCGGTCAACGGCGCCACCTCGGTCTTCGCGACCACCGACCCGGTCGGCCCGACCGACACCAACGGGGTCGCGGACCTCGCCGTCTTCGGATCGGCCGACGACTACCCGGTCGGCACCTCCAACGCCAGCAGCGGCTTCTTCGCCGGCGCCCTGGGCGACATCGCGATCGCCGACCTCCCCGGGGCGGCGCTGGTCTCCGCGGGCAAGGCGCTCACCGCCGCCCCGTTCGCCCGCTCCGGCCCGTTCGCACGGTCGGGTCCGTTCGCGCGGTCGGGCCCGTTCGCCCGCAGCGGCCCGTTCGCGCGGTCGGGCCCCTTCGCGCGGTCGGGCCCGTTCGCCCGCAGCGGCCCCTTCGCGCGCTCCGGCCCGTTCGCACCGGACGCGCCGCTGTCGTCGTACGTGCTCCTGCGTGCGGGAGGCTGGCCGGCCCTGCTGGCCGGCACCCCGCTGGCGGACCGGCAGCTGCAGGACCTCACCGTCGGCGACGTGCTCGACTACGTGAGCGCCAACCCCGCCAGTGCGGCGGCCGCGGCCGTCACCGGCCTGGGCTACCCCGACCTGGACCTCGACCGCTCCGCGGTCGGGCGGGTCTCGCTGGCCTCGGTGGTGCTGGGGGCCAAGCCGCTGAGCGCGATCGGGCTTCCCGGCGCGGGCTCGTCCGACGCCGCCCGCCTGGCCGCGTGGTGCACCGAGGTGGGGCAGCAGGGGTTCACCTGCCCCACGTTGCGCGACGGCATCACGCTCGACGCCGACGCCTCCGTGGTCTCCCTCGACGCCGGGGGCGTCGACCTGGCCCGCACCCGCCTCTCCGAGGTCGTGCTCCGCACGCTCGACCCGGCCGGGACGCTGCTGCCCGAGATCCCGGTCACCGACCTGTTCCTGGCCGGCACCCGCCTCGGCCAGGTCCGGCTCGCCGCCCTCGACGCTGGCACCCTGTCGACCGTCGTGGACTGCGGCCAGGTCGCGTGCGCGACCGCGACCTTCGGAGGCGCCGAGCGTCAGGGGGCGCTGCGGGCCGGTGCCACGGTCGCCGACCTGGTCGCCGGGCTGCCCGCGACCTCCACCCTGGGTGACCTGCTGATGTCGCTGGTGGACCCGGACTACTTCCCGTGGGAGGACATCCCGCTGGACGAGGTGAACCTGGTCGCCGCCAAGGACGCCGCGGGACACCTCACCGCCGAGGAACGCAACCGCCGCTCCACCATCACCTACTACTTCTCCCTCGACGACGGCCTGCAGGGCGGCGACTTCGCGGACACCCGGATCACCCTCGACCTGCCGGACTCCTCCTCGGGTGCCTCGGTCGTCGTCCGCGCCAGCGGCCCGCAGGGCGTCCGCGTCCTGCCCACCACCGTGGTCGACACCGGCGACCGCCTCGAGGTCCAGGTCGGCAAGGTCGGCAACGGCACCTTCCTCCAGGTCGTGCTGACGACCGGGCTGCGGGTCAACGGCGGCGCCGGCGCGTACACCGCCCGGCTCACCTCCGTGCCGGCCGCCCACCCGACGATGGGCACCGGGCTGCTGATCGCGAACCTCCAGGAGCAGAGCGGGCTCGAGGCGGGCGTGGGCCGTCCCGCGACGACCCTGACCGCGCAGGGCGCCGACACCCCCGAGGCCGCCCCGGTGATCCAGCCGGACACGATGTACTTCGGCCACCTCGGCTACAGCACCCCCAGCGGCGGCATCTCCGCCACGCTGAACGGCAAGCCCGACGTGGACTACTTCCGGATCCCGGCCCAGCCCGCCGGGTCCCGGGTGATCGTTTCCCTCGACCCCGTCAACGCCGACACCGACCTCGGGCTGTTCCAGGCCACCGCAGCCGGAGCCGCCCCGGTCACCGGGGACGGCTCGCTCGGGGCGCGTCTGGACACCGAGCCCCTCGAGGACGACGTGGTCGCCGCCGCCGGAGGCGCCGAGGCGGCGTCCGCACCGCCGGAGTCCAGCCTGGCGCCGGTCGGCTACACCACCGTGGACAGCTCCACCCACCCCGGCAACGGCCCGGAGCAGGTCAGCGTGGACGCGGACGGCTCCTACGTCGTCCGGGTCTCCGGCCCGCGGTCGACCACGCCGCGCGCCTACAACCTGCGCTACGCCGTGACCGACGCGCTGCCGCAGCAGCGCTGCCCGGCGGTCGCGAGCGCGGGCTACCCCGCACCCGGCGGCCTGCCCGACCCGGCCGCCGACCTGCCCGCCGGCACCGACGCACTCTTCCTGGTCGACCGGACCCGGCTCGTCGACCGCTACCCGGCCGCTGGACCGGCCACCTTCACCAAGCTCGTCCAGTTCGCCGAGGGCGACGGGACGGTGCCCGCCGCCCCGCGGGTGCACGGCGCCGTCGTCCGGCTGGACGCCTACCGCGCCTACGTCCAGGCCCGCGAGGCCGCCGACGCCGACCCGTGCTCGGTGCCGAAGGCGAACGCCGTCGTGGCCGAGATCAGCCGCATCGTGGCCGCCAAGCTCGGCCCTGCGGGCAGCGCCGCGCGGTCCGCGCTCCGCTCGGTGGTGCTGGTCGGCTCCGACGACCTGCTGCCGTTCGCCCGGGTGCCCGACACCACGCAGCGCTCCAACGAGGCGTCCTTCGAGGGCGCGCTGCGCCGGGACCGCCAGCCGGACGGGTCGGCCTGCCCGCAGGTCACCGTCGGCCAGGTCGACCCCTGTGCGACCCCGCTCTCCGCAGCGGCGTACGACCACGACCTGCTCACCGACGACCCGTACGGCGACTTCGACCCGATCCCGTGGCTGGACCGCTACCTCTACGTCCCCGACGTCGCCGTCGGGCGCCTGGTCGAGACGCCCGCCCAGATCGACGCGGCGCTCGACCGCTACCGCGACCCGGCCGTCGACGGCCGCCTCGACGTGAGCACGGCCCTGACCGCCGGCTACGGCGCCTGGTCCGACGGCGCCGCGCAGATCGGCGACCGGCTCAGCGCCCGCGGCATCACCGTCGACCACCTGCCCGACACCTGGGCCAAGGCCGACCTGCTCGGCGCCCTCTTCCCGGCCGGCGGGGCCGGTCCGCGGGTCGCGTCGGTGAACGCCCACATGGACGCCCAGAGCCTGCAGACCGGGGCGGGCGACGTGGTCACCACCGACGACGTCGACCCGGCCGACCTGACCGGGCGGCTGCTCTTCACCCTCGGCTGCCACGCCGGCCTCAACCTGCCCGCCCAGTACCTGGGCACCGGGCCGGCGTCGACCGACTGGGCCGAACGGCTCGGCGGCCAGGCGGTGTACGTCGCGAACACCGGCTACGGGTACGCCGACGGCTCCGTGGTCGGGCTGACCGAGCGGCTGCTGTCGCTGTACGCGCAGCGGATCGGCGGTCACACCACCGTCGGCCAGGCCCTGCAGTACGCCAAGCAGGCCTACCTCGGCGGCCTCGGCCTCTACACCAACTACGACGAGAAGGTGCTCATGCAGTCCACCTTCTACGGCCTCCCGATGTACACCTTCGACAACCCCACCGACGACCCGGCCGTGCCGGCCGAGCCGGCCACTGCGACCGATGCCAGCACCGGCCTGACGGCGGCGTCCTTCGACGTCGACCCGACCTTCAGCACCCGGACGGCGGGCGGGCTGGACTACCTGGTCGCCGACGGCGAGGACCCGCAGATGACGCCGGACAAGCCGATCGTGCCGCGCACGTCGGTGCCGGTCACGGTCGCGGGGGAGTCCGCGCACGACGCCCTGATCACCGAGCTCACCACCGCGGTGCGTCCGGTCGACCCGGCGGTCGCGAGCACCGCGGTCGGAGGCGGGCCCGTCGAGGAGCCGACCAGCTACAGCGCGGTCTCCTTCCCGTCCTCGTTCGTCAACGTGACCCGCTACGCGACCCCCGACGGCGCGCGTCAGGACGTGGTGCTGCTCCCGGCCCGGGTCGACGTGGACACCGACCCGGTGACCGGCGCGTCGAGCGCGACCGAGGAGCGGTTCACCCACACCCGGCTGCAGGTCTACTACGGCGACAGCAGCGACCAGCGCAAGCCGACGATCAACTCCGCCACGGCGACCCGCAGCGGCGCTACCGCCGCCTTCTCGGTCAACGCCAGCGACGCGGGCACCGTCAAGCGGGTCGTGGTGCTCTACCAGACCGGAGAGGGCGGCGCGTGGACGCGCCTGGACTCCGCCGACGGCGGGCTCAGTGCGTCCGGGGACCAGTGGACCGGCTCGGCCCCCGTCGGTGCCACCGGGACGCTGCGCTGGATCGTGCAGGCCGTCGACGCGGCCGGCAACGTCGCGGTCTCCACCAACCGGGGCGCCCTCAACCTCGCCTCCGCGGCCACCCCGACCTTCGACGCCGGGGCCGACGCGACCGTGCGCCTGGGCCGCCGCTTCACCCGCACGGTGGCCTTCACCGACCCCGACTCGAGCCGCTGGACCGCCAGCCTCGACGCCGGTGCGGGCCCGATCCCGGTGCCGGTGGTCGACGGGCAGGTCGACCTCGACCTGTTCCCGGCCAGCGTCGGGGACAACCTCGCCACCCTGGAGGTCTGCGACGACGGCGGGCGGTGCGGGCACGACACGTTCGGGCTGCTCGTGCAGGCCGACCAGGCGCCGTACACCGTCGCCGCGCTGGACGACCCCACGCCGACGACCGACCAGGTGCTGCACGCCACCGCCACGGCCACCGACCCCGACGGCGACCCGCTGACCCACCGCTTCGTCTGGCAGGTCAACGGCACCACCGTCCAGGACAGCGGGCCCACCGCGGCCACCACGAGCTCCCTCGACCTGGGCGCCCCCGGCGTCGCCGACGTCGGCGACGAGGTGACGGTCCGGGTCACCGCCGACGACGGCGAGCTCACCTCCGCACCCTCGGTCGCCGGGGCGACCGTGGTCTCCACCGCACCGCTGCTGGTGCTCCCGGCCGCCGGCGCGGCCACCGCGGGCACCCCGTTCACCGCGTCCGGGACGGTCAGCGACCTGGACCGGAGCCCGGTCGAGGCCGTCGCGGACTACGGGGACGGCACCGCGCCGCAGCCGCTGACGGTGGCTCCCGACGGCGGGTTCACGCTGGGTCACACCTTCACCAGCACCGGCTCCTTCGCCGTCGAGGTGACGGCGACCGACCCGCAGGGCCGCCAGGACGCCGACACCGTGCAGGTGACGGTCGGGGGCGGGAACCACGCACCCACCCTCGACATCACGCCCACGACGGCCACGACCGGGGAGGGCCAGCCCCTCACCGCCTCCGGCACCTACGCCGACGCCGACGGCGACGCACTCACCGCCACCGTCAGCTATGGCGACGGCACCCCGACCGCCTCGCTCGCCCTCAGCGCGGGGACGTTCACCCTGGGGCACGTGTACGCCGACAACGGCGCGCGCACGGTGACCGTCACGATCAGCGACGGCAAGGCCGCCCCGGTCAGCGACACCCTCGAGGTCACCGTCACCAACCGCGTGCCTGTCGTCACCGGCACGTCCGGTCCGGCGTCGGTGACGCGGGGACAGGCGGCGACCTTCGGGGCCACCTTCACCGACCCGGGGACAGCCGACACGCACACCGTCCGCTTCGCCTGGGGTGACGGCACCGCCGCGGTGAACGGCACCGTCAGCGAGATTGCGGGCGCCGGCAGCGGCTCCGCCGCCCACACGTACGCCGCCGCCGGCACCTACACGATCACGGTGACGGTGACCGACGACGACGGCGGCGTGGCCACCGCGACCCGCACCGTGACGGTGACCAACCCGGGCGTGATCCGGGCCTCCGGCCAGGGCACCTTCACCAGCCAGGCCGGCGCCTACCCCGCCAAGCCGAAGCAGGACGGGACCGGCTCGGTCGCCTTCACCGCCAACGCGGGCTCGGTCTCGGGGACCGCGGTCTTCCGCTACGGCCCGACGGGCGACCGGTTCGAGTCGACCTCGACCACCGGCGTGGTGCTCACCTCGACCCAGGTCCGGGCCACCTACCTGGGCACCTGGGGCGGGAGGGCCGGCTACACGATGGTGCTCGTCGCGCTCGACGGCGACCGGGCCACACCCAAGACCACCGACAAGATCAGGATCCGGGTGGTCAGGACCTCCACCGGGGCCGTGGTCTACGACAACCAGCCCGGAGCGGCCCTGACCGCGACGCCGACCCGGGCCCTGCGCACCGGCAGCATCACGATCTCCTGACCCTCCCGGACCGGAGCGGCCGTCGGTAGCCTTCGTCCTCGAGGGGGTGCAGGGTGACAGGGGTGGACCCGGCGGCCTACGTGCCGCGCCTGCTGGCCGAGCGCGCTGCCGGCGCGCCCGCGGCCTGGGAGCTGCCCGGCACCTGCGTGCTGGTCGACATCTCCGGGTTCACCTCGCTCTCCGAGCAGCTCGCACGCCGGGGCGCCCAGGGCACCGAGGACCTGATCGCCACCCTGGCCGACGTCTTCGCCGCGCTGCTCACGGCCTCCGACGACGGCGGTGACGTCGTCAAGTTCGCCGGGGACGCGCTGATGGTGCTCTACGCCGGCGAGGGCCACGAACGGCGCGCCTGCCACGCGGCGTACGCGATGCGGGCCGAGCTGGACCGCGTCGGCCGGGTGCGGCTCGCCGGCGCCCGCGCCCGGCTGCGGATGTCGGTCGGGATCCACACCGGGGACTGGGCGTTCCGACTCACCGGCACCCGCCACCTCAACCTGCTCGTCACCGGACCTGCCACCGACCGGCTGTTGGCGCTCCAGGACGCCGCCGAACCGGGCCAGGTCCTGGTGGGTCCCGAGACCGCCGGCGCCCTCGCACCTGAGGACGTCGCACCGGTCGACGGCGTCACCCACGGCGTCGAGCTGGTCCGGCAGCCGGCCGCCCCGCCACCCCCGGCTCCAGGGGAGGCCGACGCGTCGACGGACGCGATGGACGTGACCTCGTTGCTGCCCCGGGCGTTCGGCGAGCGGCCCGACCTGCTCGGCGCTGACTCCGAGCACCGCCGGGCCGCGATGGCCTTCCTGGCCGTCACCCTCCCGCCGGCCCTGCCCGAGGCCGTCGTGGGGGTCGCGGTCGACGCGCTGACCCGCACCGTCGAGGCGGCCTGCGAGGAGACCGGGGCGACCCTGCTCGACACCGACCTCGCCCCCGGCGGCTTCCGCTACTTCCTCACCGCCGGCGCGCCGGTGGCCCGGGAGGACCCGGAGGGCAGGCTGCTGCGGACGCTGCTGCGCGTGCTCGGGACCTCCTCGCCGTTCACGCTGCGGGCCGGGCTCGCCGCGGGCCAGGTCTTCGCCGGCACGGTGGGGGCGCCCTTCCGCCGGACGTACTCGGTGATGGGGGACCCCACCAACCTGGCCGCACGGCTGGCGGCCCGCGCCGACCCCGGCACCGTGCTGGCCGAGCACCAGGCGGCGCAGCGCTCCCGCCTCGACCTGGTCACCCACGAGCCCGCCCCGGTGCTGCTCAAGGGGAAGGCGGAGCCGGTGCGGGTGCTCGCGGTCACCGGTGCCCGTGGTCGACGCGAGCGGGCGACGGTGACCACCCCGTTCGTCGGGCGCGGCGCCGAGCTCGACGTGGTCCGGGCGGCTGCGACACGGGCACGGGACGGCACCGGCTCGGTCGTGGAGGTCGTCGGCGAGCCGGGTCTGGGCAAGTCGCGCCTGGCCCATGAGGCGCTCGCCGAGGCAGCGCTGCCCGTGGTCACCACCGCCTTCGACCCGTACGGCGCCCAGGTGCCGTTCCGCGCCTCCGCCCTGCTGCTGCGCGGGATCTGCGGGATCGGCCCCGACGCACCGCCCGAGGACGCAGGTCGCCAGCTGACCGACCTGGTCACCGGCACCGTCCCGGGGCTGGTCGGGTGGCTTCCGCTGGTCGCGGCGGCCACCGGGGCCCGCGTGCCGAGCACCCCCGAGGTCGATGCGCTGGACGCCCGGTTCCGGACGGCCCGCACGGCCGCGGTCGTCCGCGACCTGCTCACCGTGCTGCTGCCCGGACCGACCGCACTGCTGCTCGACGACACCCAGTGGGTCGACGTGGCCTCCGCCGAGCTGCTGCAGGCGGTCCTGCGCGAGGTCGGCGACCGCCCCTGGCTGGTCGTGCTGACGCGCCGCGAGGGCGAGGTGGGCATGCGCGGCGGCGACGCGCTGCCCGTCGAGCGGATCGACCTGCCGCCGCTGGAGCCCGGCACGGCCTCCGGCCTGGTGCGCGCCACCACCGACCGACCGCTGCTGCCGCACGACGTCGAGCAGCTCGTGGACCGGGCGGCCGGCAACCCGCTGTTCCTGCTCGAGCTCGTGCAGGCCGGCCCCACCGCCGGGACCGAGCTGCCGCAGACGGTCGAGGAGGTCGTCGCAAGCCGGGTGGACGCCCTGCCCGCGCGGGACCGCGACCTGCTCCGCCGGACGGCGGTGTGGGGCAGCCGGGTGCCGGCAGCGCTGCTCGCGGCGCTCGCCGAGCCGGGCGACGACCTGGCCCGGCTGGACGGCTTCGTCGACCTCACCGGCGAGGGGGAGGCCGTGTTCCGCCGGGAGGTGTACCGCGAGGTCGCCTACGCCCAGCTCACGTTCCGCCGGCGCCGCGAGCTGCACCGCCGTGCGGCTGCGGTGATCGAGGAGCAGCCCGGCGTCGCGGGCACCGCCCGGCTGGCGATGCTGGCCCTGCACCACTTCGCGGCCGCCGACTGGGCCGCCGCGCACGCCGCCTCCGCCCGGGCCGCCGCGGAGGCGTCGGAGCAGGACGCCCCCGAGGCCGCGGCCGAGCTGTCGCGCCGGGCGGTGCTCGCCGGGCAGCGGGCCGGACTGGCGCTGGAGGCGCTGCGGCCGTCGTACGTGCGGCTGGCCGAGTCGCTCTTCGTGACCGGGCGGTACGCCGAGGCGGCGCGTGCCTACGCGACCGCCCGGCGAGGGGTGGCCGACCCGGCCCAGGTCACCGCCCTGACCTACCAGCTTGGCATGGTGCGCCGCGAGGAGGGACGCTTCGCGGCCGCCCTCGCCGCCGCCCGGCGGGCCCGCGAGGCGGCCCGCTCCCTGACGGGCGACCAGGCCCGGGAGTGGGCGGCGGAGATCGACCTGCTCGAGGCCGGCGTCCGCTACTGGCAGGGCCGCTCCGGGGACTGCCTGGCGCTGTCCCGGCGCGCGGCCGAGGCGGCGGACGGCCTGCCCGAGGGAGCGACCCGGACCCGGCTGGTGGCCCGGGCCTACGCGCTGCACGACACGGCCGCGGTGGAGATCGACGGCGTCAGCGGCGAGTACGGCGACGAGCCGCTGCGGATGTTCGAGGAGATCGGCGACCTCTACAACCAGACCCGGTTCGCCGTGAACGTCGGCTACGGGCTCTTCTACGCCGGCGACTGGGACGGCGCCGTGGCCCGCTGGCGCCTGTCGCTCGACATCGCGCGCCGGATCGGGGACGTGTCCAACGTCGCGGTCAACGAGATGAACATCGGCGAGCTGCTCTCCTACCAGGGCCAGGTGGACGAGGCGCGCGAGCTCCTGCGCGGGGCGATCAGCACCCTGGTCGCACTGGGCACGCCCCTGCCGGCGGCGTACGGCGCCTGCTTCCTGGGCGTGGCCGAGACCCTCGCCGGCGACTGGGCGGCCGCGGACGAGGCGTTCGCCGAGTCGGCCCGGCTCTTCGTGGAGGCCGACCGGCACGACGGCTTCAGCCTCGACGAGCTGACCACCCGGCGACTCGAGCTGCTGCAGGCTCGCGGCGCGTCCGTGGAGGCCCTGGCGGGTGCCGACGAGCTGCTCGGCCGCTCCCAGCCGGCCGCCGGGGTGCACCGGGTCCGGGCCGCGCGCACCCGGGCCCTGGCGCTGGCGGCCACCGGCGACGCGGCGGGTGCGCTTGCTGCGATCGAGCAGAGCGCCGCCGAGGCGGCCGACATGGGCGCCTCCTTCGACCGGGCCCTGACCCTGCTGGTGCTGGCGCGGCTGCGCGACGACCCGGTCGGGCGCCAGGAGGCCGAGGGCATGCTGACCGCCCTCGGCGTGGTGGACCTCGCCCTGGTCGACCCGTTGCCGCCGGACGGAGGCGGGTGACCTCCACGCCGACCTCCCGGGTCCGCCACCTGCTGGCCGTGGCCGGCAACCCCGGCCTGCGCCGGCTGCAGCTCTCCTCGGCCGGGTTCTTCGCCGCGGACTGGGGGCAGGTCGTCGTGGTCTCGCTGGTGGCCTTCGCCCACGGCGGCACCGCCGCGGTCGGCCTGGTCGGGGTGGTCCGCGTC
The DNA here is from genome assembly GCA_044227235.1 of Marmoricola sp. Lineage (GTDB taxonomy): Bacteria > Actinomycetota > Actinomycetes > Propionibacteriales > Nocardioidaceae > Marmoricola_A. The sequence continues at coordinate 182,236 of JBGAFN010000007.1, forward strand.
GTGCCGGCCGCGGTCTGCGTGCCGTTGGGCGCGTGGGTGGCCGACCGGTTCCCGCGGCACCGCGTGCTCGCGGCGGCGCACGCCTGCCGGGCGGTGCTGCTCGCCGGGATCGCGCTGGCCGCGGTCGGCGACCTCTGGTGGCTGGTGCTCGGGTTCAGCGCGCTGGCCGAGGTGTGCGCGGTGCCGGTGCGCCCGGCCCAGTGGGCGATGCTGCCGGTGCTCGCCCGGTCCGCCGAGGAGCTCGTCGCCGCGAACTCGACGCTCAGCGCCCTGGAGGGCGTCGCGGTCGTGCTCGGGCCGGTGGTGGCCACCGCGCTCTACGTCGGCCACGGACCCGGCTCCGCGCTGGCAGCCTGCGTCCTGGCCTCGGCGGGCTCGGCCGCCGCCGCGTGGCGGATCCGGGCCGAGACCGACCCGACCGCGGCCAGCCGGCGGGAGCGCACCGAGGGTGCCGTCCTGGCCGGGTTCCGGGTGCTGGCCGGGGCGCCGCAGCCCCGGCTGGTGGTCGGGTTGTTCGGGGTACAGACCCTGGTCCGCGGCCTGCTCAACGTGCTCGTCGTGGTGGCCTCGGTCGACCTGCTCGGGCTCGGCGAGGCCGGCGTCGGCCTGCTGACCGCGGTGTTCGGGGCGGGCTCGCTGGTCGGTGGGCTGCTCTCGGTGACCCTGGTGCGGCGCCGCCGGCTGGGGGTCCCGTTCGCCGGGGCGCTGGCGGTCTGGGGGCTGCCGCTGGTCCTGGTCGGGGTGTGGCCCGAGCCGGCGGTCGCGTACGCCGCGATGGCGGTGATGGGCGTCGGCAACGCGCTGGTCGACGTCACCGGCTACACCCTGCTGCAGCGGCAGGTCGACGACACCGTGCTCGCCCGGGTCTTCGGCGCGGCCGAGGTCGTCGCCCTGGCCACCATCGGCCTCGGCTCGGCCCTCGCGCCGGCCCTGGTCCGGGCGACCTCGGTCGAGGTGGCCCTGGTGGTGACCGGTCTGGTGCTTCCGGTGGCGGCGCTGCTGGGGGTCCGGGCGCTGCGCCGGGTCGACGCCACGGCCGCGCTTCCTCCTGAGCTGGCCCTGCTGCAGGGGATCGCGGCCTTCGCCGTGCTGCCGCCCACCACGCTGGAGAAGCTGAGCCGGCGGCTGGAGGCGCTCGAGGTCGCCGCCGGCACGGTCGTGGTCCGGCAGGGCGAGGAGACCCACGACTTCTACGTCGTCCGCACCGGCGCGGTCGACGTGGTCCGCGACGGCCGGCGGCGGGCGACCCTGGAGGCCGGCCAGTACTTCGGCGAGGTCGCCCTGCTGCACGGCACCGTGCGCACCGCCGATGCGGTCGCCGCCGCGGACACCACGCTGCTGCGCCTGTCCCGGCGGGCCTTCCTCGACGTGGTCGTGGCGGCGGCGCGCAGCCAGGCGTCGCTGGACGCGCTGATCGCGACCTACCCGGGGCTCGACCTGGCGTCGTACCGGCAGCGCGGGGAGGACCGCCCCGACCGCTGAGCTCCTCGGGCTCAGGTGCAGGACGGGCAGAGCCCGAAGATCTCCAGGGTGTGGCTGACGTCGGCGTACCCGTGCTGGGCGGCGACCGCGGAGGCCCAGCGCTCGACGGTGGGGCCCTCGACCTCCACGGTGCGCCCGCACGTGCGGCAGACCAGGTGGTGGTGGTGGGTGCCGCTGCAGCGGCGGTAGCGGGTCTCGCCGTCCTCGGCGCGCAGGACGTCGACCTCGTCGGCCTCGGCGAGCACCTGCAAGGTCCGGTAGACGGTGGAGAGCCCGACGGTGTCGCCGTTGCGCCGCAGCAGGTCGTGGATCTCCTGGGCGGAGCGGAAGTCGTCGAACTGCTCCAGGCAGGCCGAGACCGCACGGCGCTGCCGGGTGGGCCGGGCGCCGCCGGGGCCGGTCGGGTCAGTGCTCGTCATAGTGACCTCCGTGCGGGGCGTGCCGGTGTCCGTCGTGGACGTAGTCGACGTGGTCGCCGTGCGCGACCGCGTGGTGGCCGCAGCCGGGCCCGTGCTCGTGGACGTGCTCCTCGACGGTGTGCGGGTCGTCCAGGTCGAAGGGGTCGCTGGCCTGCGGGAAGGGGGCGGCGAGCCGCCGCCTCCGGCGCAGCAGCATCCCCACCGGCCACGCGGCGGCGAAGCAGCCGAGCGCGATCAGCACGATGGTCGCGCCCGGCGCCACGTCGGCGTACGCCGAGACGACCAGCCCGCTGACCGACGCGACCGTGCCCAGCAGCATGGCCGCGGCGAGGGTGTCGCGGAAGGTCCGGGTGAGCTGCTGGGCGGTCGCCACGGGCACCACCATCAGGGCACTGACCAGCAGCAGGCCCACGGTGCGCATCGCAACGGTGACCGTGACCGCCGCCAGCACCGAGACCAGCAGGTTGTAGGCGCGCACATGCAGGCCTGCGACCTGCGCGAACTCGGGGTCCTGCGCGACCGCGAAGAGCCGGGGCGCGAGCCCGACCGCCACTGCGATGACGATCACGGCGAGCACGACCGTGACGACCAGGTCGCGGTCGTCCACGGTGGTGATCGAGCCGAACAGGTACTTCTGCAGGGTGCTCGCGCCCTGGCCGGCCAGGCCGGTCAGGAAGACGCCGCCGGCGATGCCGCCGTAGAAGAGCAGCGCCAGGGCGACGTCGCCGCTGGCCCCGCCGCGGGCGCGGACGATCTCGATGACGACCGCGCCGAGGATGGCGACGACCACGGCGGTCAGGGTGGGGGAGGTGTTGGTGAGCAGCCCCAGCGCGACGCCGGTGACGGCGACGTGCCCGATCCCATCGCCCATCAGCGCCTGGCGCCGCTGCACCAGGTAGGTCCCGATCGCGGGGGCGGCCAGCCCGGTGACGAAGGCGGCGAGCAGCGCGCGGAGCACGAAGTCGTAGGCGAGAAGGCTCATCGCGGCCGCCCCCGTTCGATCGGTGCGGTGACGTCGGGGGCGTGGTCCCGCAGCACCCGTTGCTCGGGGGCGTGGTGCGCGTGGCTGTCGTGCCCGATCTCCAGGAAGGAGTCCAACGGCGTGCCGTCGTAGGCGACCCGGCCGTCGCGCATCACCACCGTGCGGCTGATCAGCGGCGCGAGCGGCCCGAGCTCGTGGGCCACCAGCAGGATCGTGACGCCGCGCTCGACCAGGCCGGCCAGCAGCGCCGCGAAGGTCTCCTGGCTGTCCAGGTCGACCCCCGCGGTGGGCTCGTCGAGCACCAGCAGCTCGGGGTCGCCGGCCAGCGCCCGGGCGATGAGCACCCGCTGGTGCTGGCCTCCGGACAGGGTGGCGACGCCGTCGCGGGCGCGGTCGGCCAGGCCGACCGCCTCCAGGGCGACGCGGACCGCCGCGCGGTCGCTGCGCCGGGCGGGCACCAGTGGGCGGCGGTGGGCCAGCCGCCCCGAGCTGACCACCTCCCACACCGAGGCCGGCACCCCGGCGGTCGCGGAGGTCCGCTGGGGCACGAAGCCGATCCGCCGCCAGCCGGTGAACTGGTCCAGCGGCGTGCCGAAGAGCTCGACGCTGCCACGTCGCAGCGGCGCGAGCCCGAGCAGCGTCCGCACCAGCGTCGACTTGCCGGAGCCGTTGGCGCCGAGGAGAGCGACCACCTCGCCGGCGTCGACGGCCAGGTCGACCCCGCGCAGGATGGGACGGCCACCGAGGACGACGCCCGCGTCGCGCAGCCGCAGGACCGGTGCTGGAGCGCTCATCAGGACGCCTCCGTGCAGTCGTTCGCGGCCACCAGCGCGCGGGTGTTCGCCGCCATCAGGGACAGGTAGTCCTCCTCCGAGGTGGCCGATGACAGCCCCTCGACCGGGTCGAGCACGGCGGTGCGGATGCCGAGCTCGGAGGCCAGCGTGTCGGCCAGGTCCCCGCTGGCGAGCTCCTCGGTGAACACGGTGGTCAGGCCCTCCCGGTCGATCAGGTCACGGAGCTGGAGCAGGTGCGCCGGCGAGGGCTCGGCGTCGGGGGAGAGGCCGGTGATGCCGACGAAGTCCAGGTCGTAGCGATAGCCGAAGTAGCCGAAGGCCTCGTGCGTGGTGACGACGGTACGGCGCGCGCAGTCCTGGAGGGCGACCGCGGTGCGGCCGTCGAGCCCGACCAGGTCGGCCACCAGTCCCTGCAGGTTCTCCCGGTACGTCGCGGCGTGGTCGGGGTCGGCCTTCTCGAGGCGGCCGGCCAGGGCGGTCGCGACGGTGGCCAGGGCCCGCGGGTCGAGCCAGAAGTGCGGGTCGTCGGGGAGCACCCTCACCGGGCGGGCCCCCGGGATCGCGGGCGGGTCGTCGCGCATCACCTGCAGGGCGTCCAGGGCGGTGCCGTCGGAGGCCTCGGTGGCCACCGCCTCGTCGACGGCGGCCTGGAAGCCCCGGGCGTAGACGACGACGTCGGCGTCGCTGACCTCGGCGGTCTCGCGCACGGTGAGCTCGAGGTCGTGCGGCTCCTGGCCGGGCCGGGTCAGGTTGGTGACGTCGACGAGGTCGCCGCCCACCCGCTCGGCGACCCACTGCAGGGGGTAGACCGAGGTGACCACCGAGATCCCGTCGCCCGTGCTCGAGGAGCAGCCGACCAGGGCACCCGACATCAGGGCGAAGGCCACGGCGGCACGGAGTCGGCGGCGGATCCTCATGAGAACGATTCTCAACTGAAATGAGAACCATTGTCAAAAACGGGCGCCGCCGGGCGGTGCGCGAGGATGGGGCGGTGATCGTCATCAACCGGTTCCGGGTCGAGCCGACCGACCAGGAGCCCTTCCGGGCCGGGCTCGAGCAGGCCCTGGCCGTGCTCGGGCGGCAGCGCGGCTTCGTCGAGGGGCACCTCGGGCGCAACGTCGACGACCCCACCCTGTGGGTGCTCAGCACCCGCTGGGCCAACGTCGGCTCCTACCGTCGCGCGCTCTCGGCGTACGACGTGAAGGTGGAGGCCTGGGACGTCCTGGGCCGGGCCCTGGACGAGCCCAGCGCCTACGAGGTCATCGCCGCGGGCGAGGAGCCCAACCGCCCCGAGCCGCGCGTCCGGTGAGCGACCCGGGCCGTTAGGGTAGGGGCTTCGCGCCGGCAGCCAGCCGACGCCGCCCGTCCCCAGGAGAACAGCGTGTCCGCCAAGCCAGGTGCCACCATCGACAACGTCGTCAGCCTCGCGAAGCGCCGCGGCTTCGTCTTCCCCTGCGGCGAGATCTACGGCGGCACCCGGTCGGCCTGGGACTACGGCCCGCTCGGCGTGGAGCTCAAGGAGAACATCAAGCGCCAGTGGTGGAAGGCGACCGTGCAGGCCCGCGAGGACGTCGTCGGCCTCGACTCCAGCGTGATCCTGCCGCGGCAGACCTGGGAGGCCAGCGGCCACGTCGCCACCTTCACCGACCCGCTGACCGAGTGCCAGTCGTGCCACAAGCGGTTCCGGGCCGACCACCTGCAGGAGCAGTACGCCGAGAAGAAGGGGATCGAGAACCCCGACGACGTCGACCTCGCCACGCTGGCCTGCCCGAACTGCGGCACCCGCGGCGCCTGGACCGAGCCGCGCCAGTTCTCCGGCCTGCTCAAGACCTACCTCGGCGTGATCGAGGACGAGTCGGGCCTGCACTACCTGCGTCCCGAGACAGCGCAGGGCATCTTCCTCAACTTCGCCAACGTGGTGACCTCCTCGCGCAAGAAGCCGCCGTTCGGCATCGCCCAGATCGGCAAGAGCTTCCGCAACGAGATCACCCCGGGCAACTTCATCTTCCGGACCCGTGAGTTCGAGCAGATGGAGATGGAGTTCTTCGTCGTCCCGGGCAGTGACGAGGAGTGGCACCAGTACTGGATCGACGCGCGCACCGACTGGTACGTCGGCCTGGGCATCAAGCGCGAGAACCTGCGCCACTACGAGCACCCCAAGGAGAAGCTGTCGCACTACTCCAAGCGCACCGTCGACATCGAGTACCGCTTCAACTTCGCCGGCTCGGAGTGGGGCGAGCTCGAGGGCATCGCCAACCGGACCGACTTCGACCTCAAGACCCACAGCGAGCACTCCGGCGCCGACCTGTCGTACTTCGACCAGGCCAGCAACGAGCGGTTCACGCCGTACGTCATCGAGCCGGCGGCCGGTCTGTCCCGCAGCCTGATGACCTTCCTGGTCGACGCCTACGAGGAGGACGAGGCGCCCAACACCAAGGGCGGCGTCGACAAGCGCACCGTGCTCCGGCTCGACCCGCGGCTCTCCCCGGTGAAGGTCGCCGTGCTGCCGCTCTCGCGCAACGCCGACCTCACCCCAAAGGCCAGGGACCTCGCCACCGAGCTGCGGCAGCACTGGAACGTCGAGTTCGACGACGCCGGCGCGATCGGCCGGCGCTACCGCCGCCAGGACGAGATCGGCACGCCGTACTGCCTGACGGTGGACTTCGACACCCTGGAGGACAACGCGGTCACCATCCGCGACCGGGACTCGATGGGCCAGGAGCGGGTCGGCCTCGACCAGGTCCGGGGCTGGTTCGCGGAGCGCCTGCTCGGTTGCTGAGGTGACCCGCCGGTAGGGTGCCCCACGTGTTCCAGATGACCTCGCGCACCCTGCGTCTGCTCGCCGCCGCCACGGTCCCCGTGCTCGCCGCGGGAGCCCTGACGGGCTGCTCCTCCTCGGACAAGAAGACCTCTGCGACCCCGACGCCCACCACGAGCGTGTCGGAGAGCCCGTCGGAGAGCAGCGGTCCGGAGCTCACCGAGGCCGGGTCGCAGCTGGCCTTCGGGGACACCGCGACCGTCGACCACACGGCGAAGGGCGCGACCGGCACCCTCGGCCTCACCGTCAAGTCGGCCACCCAGGGCGTGCTGAAGGACTTCACCGGCTTCAACCTCGACGACCCCTACCGCAAGAAGGCCAACTACTTCTACGTGCGGGTCAGCGTGACCAACGCGGGCACCGCGGCGTACGGCGGGTTCGACGTGCCGCTCTACGGCATCAGCGGGGACAACACGCTGCTGCCGATCGTGAAGTTCACCTCGGCCTTCAAGAAGTGCGACACCCAGCCGGTCCCCAAGGACCTCGCCCCGGGCAAGAGCTTCGCCACCTGCCTGGTCTTCCTCTCGCCCAACAAGGGCAGCCTCGAGGGCGTCAGCTACCGCCCGACCGAGGACTTCGTGCCGATCGAGTGGCACGGCACCGTGGTGGTGCCCAAGGCCGACAAGAAGAAGAGGACGAAGAAGGGCTGAGCGGACCCCGACGACGGCCCGGGGCGGCCCGGGCGATTTGGGCGGCCCGGCACCGGCGCGGACAATGGCCCGGTGACCATGACCGCGACCCCCACCGCGCACCCGGGCCTGACCCTGGGGAGCCTGCGTGTGCAGACCCCGGTCGTGCTCGCGCCGATGGCGGGGATCACCAACGCGGCCTACCGGCGGCTGTGCGCCGAGCAGGGCGCAGGCCTCTACGTGTGCGAGATGATCACCTCGCGCGGCATCGTCGAGCGTGACGAGATGAGCCACTCGATGCTGGTCTTCGACGAGCTCGAGGACGTCCGCTCCGTGCAGCTCTACGGCACCGACCCCCGCTACGTCGGGGAGGCCACCCGGATCCTCTGCGACGAGTACGGCGTGGGGCACGTCGACCTCAACTTCGGCTGCCCGGTGCCCAAGGTCACCCGCAAGGGCGGCGGCGGCGCGCTGCCCTGGAAGCGCGGCCTGCTCGGCGAGATCCTCACCGCGGCGGTGACCGCGGCCGCGCCGTACGGCGTGCCGGTCACGATGAAGACCCGCAAGGGCATCGACGAGGACCACCTGACCTACCTCGACGCCGGCCGGATCGCCCAGGAGGCGGGCTGCGCCGCGATCGCGCTGCACGGCCGGACCGTGGCCCAGGCCTACTCGGGGCGGGCCGACTGGGACGCGATCGGCGAGCTGGTCGCCCACGTCGACCTGCCGGTGCTGGGCAACGGGGACATCTGGGAGGCCGCCGACGCCGTCCGGATGGTCGAGCAGACCGGTGCCGCGGGCGTGGTCGTCGGGCGGGGCTGCCTGGGCCGGCCCTGGCTCTTCCGCGACCTGGCAGCGGCGTTCGCCGGTGAGCAGGTGGCCACCCTGCCGACGCTGGGCGAGGTCGCCGCGATGATGCGCCGGCACGCCGAGCTGCTCTGCGACCACCTCGGCGAGGAGCGCGGCTGCAAGGAGTTCCGCAAGCACGTCTCGTGGTACCTCAAAGGCTTCGCCGCCGGCGGCGAGCTGCGTCGCAACCTCGCCCTGGTCGACACCCTGGCGTCGTTGGACCGGTTGCTGGCCGAGCTCGACCCCACCGAGCCCTTCCCGGTCGCCGAGCTCGGCACGCCGCGCGGCCGTCAGGGCAGCCCCCGCCGTGTCGTGCTGCCCGAGGGCTGGCTCGACGACGCCGACGGGTCCGGCTGCGCGGTGGACGAGGACGTCGTCGAGGGCGGCTGACCGACCTGGCCGGAACCCCCGCGCCGCTCGACCACGCGGGATAGCCTGCAGCGTGGGCAGGGCGGAGGCCGAGGCGGAGGCAGGCGGCGTCCCGACGCGTGCCAGCCACCTCTCACCCCTGATCGCCGGCTTCTGGCTGGTGCTGCTGGTGAACCCGCTGCTGGGCCACACCGACCACGAGCACGACCTGGCGCTGGCGGTGGCCTACGCCGCGATGGTGCCGTTCTGCCTGGTGTATCTGTGGCTGCTGCGCACGATGCGCGACCTCCCGCTGGAGGCCCGCGGCACCGTCCCTCCGGTCAAGGCGTGGGGCGGCATCGTCGTGCTGCTGGGCCTGTGCGCGGTGACCGCGCCCGGCTGGGGCCAGGACGCCGTCAACCTCACCGCCTTCCCGGTGCTCGCGGCTGCCCTCGTGCTGCCCACCCGTCAGGCGGTGGTCTTCGTCCCCGTCGTCGCGGTGGCGGCGTACGCCCTGACCCTGACGGTGCCGGGCTGGGAGAACGACATCAACGTGCCGCTGGTGCTGCTCGGTGCCGGGTTCGTGATGGGAAGCCTGCGCCAGGCCGTGGTCAGCAACATCGACCTGATCCGGATGCGCCACGAGTACCGCGGCCTGCTGCTCGAGCAGGAGCGGAACCGGTTCGCCCGCGACCTGCACGACCTGCTCGGACACTCGCTGACGCTCATCACGGTCAAGGCCGAGCTGGCCGCCCGGCTCCTGGAGGCGGGTGCGGACGAACGGGGCGTGGCCGAGGTCCGCGACCTGGAGCGGCTCAGCCGCGAGGCCCTGGGGGACGTGCGGGAGGCGGTCCACGGCTACCACGCGATCACGCTGCCCGGCGAGATCAGCCGCGCCCGGATGACCCTGGCCGCCGCGGGGATCGAGAGTCGGCTCCCGTCGTCGGCCGACGACGTCGCAGGCCCGCTGCGCGAGCTGTTCGCGTGGGCGATCCGCGAGGGCGTCACCAACGTGGTGCGTCACTCCGGGGCGACCTGGTGCTCGGTCGAGGTCAGCGCCGACCGGGTCGTGGTCGCCAACGACCTGCCCCACGTGCCGGACCGGTGCGGAGGGCCCGAGCTCCTGCACGGGGACGGCAACGGGCTGGTCGGTCTGCGGGAGCGGGCCCAGGCTGCCGGAGCGTGCCTGCGGGTCCGGATGGGGCCCAGCGACTTCTCCCTCGAGGTCGGGAGCACCTGACTGGAGGACCTCCGAGCCACTACGGTCGAGGGTATGAGCGTCGGGACGCGGGCCGATCAGGAGACGGTGGCCGGTGCCGCCGTCCCCGACGTGGCCAGCCCGAGCCGCCTGGCCGAGGTCGCCGAGGAGCACGCGGGTCGCTTCGTCGTGCTGATCACCGCGGTGTGGCTGCTCTTCCTGCTCAACCCGATGTGGCGCTTCCGGCACCGCGTCGACGAGCCGCGGGTGCTGCTCGCGTACGTCGCGCTGGTGCCGTTCTGCGTGTCCTACCTGGCGATCTTCGAGCTCACCCGGCGGCTGGCCGCCGAGCGCGGCATGCGGCTGCCGCAACGGACGGCGTGGTCACTGGTCGGCGTGCTCACCCTCTCGTGCGTCGCGCTCGTGGTGGGCTGGCACGAGTACGGGCTGGGGACCTCGGGCTACGTGGTCATCGCCGCCCCGATGGCGCTGACCGGGCTGGCCGCGCCCCTGTTCGTGCTGGCCGTCTCGGTGGCCGCGTTCCTGACCTCGGCCTTCGTGCCCGTGTGGGAGACGGACGCGAACTACCTCTTCGTGCTGCCCGCGATCGGGCTGGTGATCTGGGGCGTCAAGCAGATCCTGCTGCGCAACGTCGAGCTGATCAGCATGCGGCGCGAGTACCGCACCCTCCTGCTGGAGCAGGAGCGCACCCGCTTCGCCCGTGACCTGCACGACCTGCTGGGGCACTCGCTCACCGCGATGACCGTGAAGGCCGAGCTCGCCTCCCGACTGCTCGAGCGCGACCCCGCGGCGGCCGCCGAACAGCTCGAGGACCTGCAGCGGCTGGGACGCGAGGCGCTCACCGACGTCCGGGAGGCGGTGCACGGCTACCAGCACATCACCCTGCCGGCCGAGATCACCCGCGCCCGGATGACGCTGGAGGCCGCCGGCGTGGAGGCCCGGCTGCCGTCCTCGACCGACGACGTGGCCGGCCCCTGGCGCGAGCTGTTCGCCTGGGCGGTGCGCGAAGGCGTCACCAACGTGGTCCGCCACGGGCACGCGACGACGTGCACGGTCGAGCTGAGCGAGCACCGAGTGGTGGTGCGCAACGACCTCGGCGACCCGGCCGCCGTCGCCGTCGAGGGCAACGGTCTGCGCGGGCTCCGGTCGCGGGCCGCCGCGCTCGGTGCGCAGGTGCACGTGACGTGCGACCCGCGGACCGGGTTCGTGCTCGAGGTCGTGGCGGCCCGGTGAGCGTCCGGCTGCTGATCGCCGACGACCAGGCGCTGGTCCGTGGCGCACTGTCCGCTCTGCTGGGGTTGGAGCCCGACATCCACGTGGTCGCCGAGGTCGGTCGCGGCGACGAGGTGACCGAGGCGTGCCGGCGCGAGCGGGTCGACGTCGCCCTGCTCGACGTCGAGATGCCCGGCCTGGACGGCATCGGGGCGACCGCCGCGGCGAAGGCCGAGCTGCCGCAGCTGCGGGTGCTCATCGTCACCACCTTCGGTCGTCCCGGCTTCGTCCGCCGGGCGATGCAGGCCGGGGCGGACGGGTTCCTGGTCAAGGACACCCCGGCCCGCGAGCTCGCCGACGCCGTACGACGGGTGCACGCGGGGGAACGGGTGATCGACCCGACCCTGGTGGCCGACTCGCTGATGGCCGGCGACTCGCCGTTGACCCCGCGGGAGGTCGACGTGCTCCGGGCCGCCAGCGGCGGGGCGACCGTGGCAGCGATCGCTGCCGGACTGGGCCTGTCGGAGGGGACCGTCCGCAACCACCTGTCCAGCGCGATCGGCAAGACACAGGCCGAGACCCGGGCCGAGGCGGCACGCATCGCCGACCAGAACGGCTGGCTTTAGCCCTGATTTGTACCGTTATGTGGACCTGTGAGGCTGGGCACAACCGCGCGCCTCGATGTGACCCGGCGGCGACGGCTGTGCTTCACTGCTGACTTCTTGGACAGATGACGTCGAGTCAGAAACCGGTGAAACCCCATGTACAGCCCGCGACACCGAACCCTCGAGGTTCGCCCCGCCGCGCGAGCCCTGGCAGGCAGGATCGTCGGCCCCGCAGTCGTCTCCACCTCGCTCACCGCGATGGTCGTCGCCGTGGGCGTGGCCGGCTCAGGTGCCTCGCACGAGGCCCTCACCGCCGCCCCCTCCGCTGCCGACGGCGCCCGCGCCTCGCTCAGCGGCGCCACGCTGAAGGCGCTCGAGGACAGCCGCACGCCGGCCGTCTCGCGCTCCGCGAAGCGCGTCACGATGCAGCCCAAGGTGACCGGCCACCAGTTCGCCACCTCGGACCTGAATGTCTGGACCGGCCCGGGTGAGAAGACCCGCCGGGTCGGCCTCATCGATGCCGGCACCAAGCTGGCCGTGACCGGCAAGACCGTGGGCCACTGGGCCGAGGTCGTCCTGAAGGGCGAGAAGGTCCGCTGGGTCAACGCCGACTACCTCGCCGACAAGAAGCCCGCCGCCTCCGCAGCGGCCGTCGCGGGCCTCTCCAGCGCCCCCTGCCCGGACGGGTCGGGCACCGAGTCGGGCCTCACCTCGGCCGCCGTGGCGCTCTACCGGGCCGCCTGCGCCGCGTTCCCCGCGCTGAGCAGCTACGGCGGGTACGACGGCCACGGCGAGCACGCCAGCGGCAAGGCGATCGACTTCATGGTCAGCGACCCCGCCCTCGGCTCCGCGCTCGCCGAGTGGGCCCGCGCGCACGCCGCCGAGCTGCACCTGTACGACGTGATCTGGCAGCAGCACATCTGGACCCCGGAGCGTGCCTCCGAGGGCTGGCGGGCGATGTCCGACCGTGGGTCGGCCACCGCCAACCACTACGACCACGTGCACATCTCGGTCTACTGACCTCGGGAGGTCGAGGTGCGAACGCGCAGCGTGAGCCACGAGACCCGCCCAGCCCGGAGGTCGAGGTGCGAACGCGCAGCGTGAGCCACGAGACCCGCTCAGCCCGGAGGTCGAGGTGCGAACGCGCAGCGTGAGCCACGAGACCCGCCCCGCGTCCCCGCGTTCCTCCCGGGATCTCGTGGCTCGGGCTTCGCCCTCGCACCTCGATCTCCGAAGGTCGGGCTTCGCCCTCGCACCTCGATCTCCGTCCGCGGTGTCGGGGGCAGGCGCTAGGGTCGGGCCGATGGCACAGACGGACAGCTTCCCCCGGGAGTACGACGAGGCCGCCCGTGCCCGCTGGGTCGACGAGCCGACGAAGCGTCCCGAGCGCACCGCGTTCGAGCGCGACCGGGCCCGCGTGGTGCACAGCGCGGCACTGCGCCGGCTCGCGGCCAAGACCCAGGTGGTCGGGCCGCAGACCGACGACTTCGTGCGCAACCGGCTCACCCACACCCTCGAGGTCGCCCAGGTCGCACGTGACCTGGCCCGCCAGCTCGGCTGCGATCCCGACGTGGTGGAGACCGCCGCGCTGGCCCACGACCTGGGCCACCCGCCGTTCGGCCACAACGGCGAGAAGGCGCTGGACGCCCTGTGCGGCCACGCGGGCGGCTTCGAGGGCAACGCCCAGACGCTGCGGATCCTGACCCGGCTGGAGTCCAAGTCCGCCGATGCCGACGGTCGCAGCGTCGGCCTCAACCTGACCCGCGCCACCCTGGACGCCACCTGCAAGTACCCGTGGCCCCGCACGCAGCCCGGCTCGAAGTTCGGCGTCTACGCCGACGACCTCCCGGTCTTCACCTGGCTGCGGGACGGGGTGCCCGGGGAGCGGCGCTGCCTGGAGGCTCAGGTGATGGACCTGGCCGACGACATCGCCTACTCGGTGCACGACGTCGAGGACGGTGTCGTCGCCGGCCGGGTCGACCTCGCCGCGCTGGGCGACGCCGGCGTCCGGGAGGAGATCTGGGCGACGGTGCGGGAGTGGTACCTGCCCGACGCCACCGACGCCGGCCTCGACGAGGCGCTGGCCCGGATGCGGGCGCTGCCCGAGTGGCCCACCACGCCGTACGACGGCACGCGAGGGTCGGCTGCGGCCCTGAAGAACCTGACCTCGGCCCTGATCGGCTCGTTCTGCGCCGAGGCGACCGCGGCGACGCGGGCCGAGTTCGGCGACGGCACGCTCGCCCGGTACGCCGCGGACCTGCGGGTCCCGGAGACCACGACGCTGGAGATCGCGGTGCTCAAGGGAGCCGCGGCCCACCTGGTGATGCGCGACCCCGCCCGGGTCGGCCTGCTCAGCCGCCAGCGCACCCTGGTCACCGAGCTGGTGCACGCCCTGGAGTCCCGGGGGCCGGCCGAGCTCGAGCCCGCGATCCGCGCCGACTTCGAGGCCGCGGCCGACGACGCCGGCCGGCTGCGCGCGATCGTCGACCAGGTCGCCAGCCTCACCGACGCCTCCGCCGTCGCCTGGCACGCCCGGCTCGCGCCCGGCAGCCGGACGGGGGACAACGCGCCGGTCGGCTCCCTGCTCGGCACGTAGACTGCGCCCGTGGCAGGCCGGATCCGCGAGGAGGACATCGCGCTCGTGCGCGAACGCGCGGACATCGTCGAGATCGTCCGCCAGTACGTGACGCTGAAGAACGCCGGCGGCGGCTCGCTGAAGGGCCTGTGCCCCTTCCACGACGAGAAGAGCCCGTCGTTCAACGTCCGCCCCGGACGTGGATTCCACTGTTTGGCGGGGGACACCAGGGTCATGACCTGGGAGGGGACCAGGCCGATCGCGGAGCTGGCCGGGGGAGTGCACCGCATCCTCGGCGTGGACGCGCGCTGGCACTGGGCGCCGTTCCACTCCTACGGCGAGCAGCGACTCTGGAAGCTGACCCTCACCCGGAACCGGCAGACCAAGATCATCCACGCCACCGACGGTCACCGCTGGTTCGTGCGGTCCGGCAAGGACCGGTCATCACGCCGCGAGGTGCTCACGGAGCGGCTGAAGAGTGGCGACCGGCTCTGTCACGTCTACCCGGGCTCGCGGATCGGGCAGACGACCCTCTCGCCGTTCGGGATCGCCCACGGCTTCACCTTCGGTGACGGCACGCGCGCCAAGAGGGGGTCGATGGCGCTGCTGTGTCCGCCCAAGGACGAGGCGATGCTGAAGTGGTTCCCCAACAGCGTCACCTCCGCCAGCGGGAAGAACCTCCTGGTCCATCACCTGCCGGGGTTCTTCAAGGACCGGCCCGATCTCGAGGAGTCCACTCCCTACCTCCTCGGGTGGCTGGCGGGCTACTTCGCCGCCGACGGCTGCGTGGCCGCGGACGGGACCGTCATCCTCAACTCGGCGGACCGCGAGAATCTCGAGTTCGTCCGGCTGCTGTGCACACGCCTGGGCATCGGCACCTTCGGCATCACGACCCAGCTCCGGGAGGGCTTTCCAGGTCGGGAACCGAGCGAGCTCCATCGCGTCCACTTCGTGAACGACGACCTTCCCGACGAGTTCTTCCTCATCCCAGAGCACCGCGATCGGTTCGTGTCGGCAACCAAGACGTTCGCTCGTCGCGGCTGGGTCGTGCAGTCGGTGGAGCAGACCGACCGGGTCGAGGAAGTGTTCTGCGCCGAGGTCGAGGACGGGCACGCGTTCGTCCTGGAGGACAACATCCTCACCGGCAACTGTTTCGGGTGCGGCGAGGGCGGCGACGTCATCGACTTCCTGATGAAGCACGACGGCCTCACCTTCACCCAGTCCGTGGAGTACCTGGCCGACCGCACCGGCATCCAGCTGCGCTACACCGAGGGCGAGGACCGCAGCGCGCCGCGCCGCGACGGGGTGCCGCGCCAGCGGCTCATCGAGGCGCACAAGGTCGCCCAGGAGTACTACGCCGAGCAGCTCGTCGGCCCCGAGGCCATGACCGCGCGCCAGTTCCTCGCCGAGCGCGGCTTCGACAAGGACGCGGCGGCCACCTTCGGGATCGGCTTCGCGCCCCGCGACGGCGACGCGCTCTTCAAGGTCCTGCGGCAGAAGCGCTTCACCGACAAGGAGCTGGTCACCGCCGGGCTCGTGGCCGAGGGCCAGCGCGGCCACTACGACCGGTTCCGCGGCCGGCTGCTCTGGCCGATCCGGGAGACCTCGGGGGAGACCATCGGGTTCGGCGCCCGGCGGATCTTCGACGACGACCGGATCGAGGCCAAGTACCTCAACACCCCCGAGACGCCGATCTACAAGAAGTCCCAGGTGCTCTACGGCATCGACCTGGCCCGCCGCGAGATCGCCCGCTCCAGCCAGGCCGTCGTCGTCGAGGGCTACACCGACGTGATGGCCTGCCACCTGTCCGGGGTGCAGACCGCGGTGGCCACCTGCGGCACCGCCTTCGGCGAGGACCACGGCCGGGTGCTGCGCCGGCTGCTGCGCGACCACGAGGAGTTCCGCGGCGAGGTCATCTTCACCTTCGACGGCGACGAGGCCGGTCAGAAGGCGGCCCTGCGGGCCTTCGGCGGCGACCAGCAGTTCGTCGGCCAGACGTACGTCGCCGTCGAGCCGTCCGGGCTCGACCCGTGCGACCTGCGCCTGCAGCAGGGCGACGCCGCGGTCCGGGAGCTCGTTGCCCGGCGGATCCCGCTGTACCGGTTCGTGCTGTCCAACGTGGTGTCCCGCTACGACCTCGACCGCGCCGACGGCCGGGTGGACGCGATGCGGGAGGCCGCCAAGCTGGTCTCGAGCATCCGCGACCGCTCCAAGGTCGACGCGTTCTCCCGCGAGCTTGCCGGCATGGTCGGGCTCGACGTGGAGGACGCCCGGGCCGAGGTGCGGCGCGCCGCCAACCGGGGCCCAACCACGTCGTCCGCTCCGCCGCGCCCTACCGGGACGGCGCCCTCTGCCCCGGCCACGCCGCAGCGGCAGCTGCCCGACCTGCGCGAGCCTCGCTTCCAGCTCGAGCGCGAGACCCTCAAGCTCGTCGTGCAGCACCCCAGCCTGGTGGCGCCGCTGAGCGCCGACCTGGGCTCCAACGACTTCACCCACCCGACGTACCGCGGCGTCTGGGATGCGGTCGCCGTGCTCGGCGGTCCGGCCGCGGCTCTGACGTTGGACGTCTGGGTGGCCAAGCTGCGCGACCTCATCGCCGACCAGGGCGAGGCGGCGCACCCGGTCCTGCAGGCGCTCAACGCGCTCGCCGTCGAGCCGGTGCTCGCCGTCAAGGACGCCGACCGGGCCTACGCTGCGGCCAACGTCTACCGGCTCCAGGAGCTGACCGCGCTGCGCCGTATCGCCGACCTGAAGTCCAAGCTGCAGCGCACCAACCCCGTCGAGCAGGCCGCCGACTACAACCGGATGTTCGGCGAGCTGGTCGCCCTGGAGAGCCGCCGCCGGACCCTGCGCGAGCGGGCGATCGGGGTCGGCGAGTGAGGCTGCCGACGCCGGGTCGCCGCCTCGAGGTGCCGCCCTGGGTGACCGAGGCGTGCCTGGCCCGCCGCGAGCGGGCGCTCGCCGCCACCGAGGCCGCCGACGGCACCTGGCTGGTCGGCACCCGCGACCACCTGTACGCCGTGGCGCCCGGCGAGCCCCCGGCTGTGTCGACCTTCGCGTGGGAGCAGGTGCAGCGCGGCGACTGGGACCGGGACACGGCCACCCTGCGCCTGGAGCGGATCATCGGCTTCGGCGAGCCGGTCGACGTGCACGCGTCGTGCTGCAGCGCCGGGTCGACCTCGGCAAGCGGACCGGCTTCTCGGTGATCGGACGCCGCCCACCCTCCGGGCTGGGGGAGGTCACCTGGGCCTTCGAGCTCGACGCCGGCGTCGACCCGGACGACCCCGTGGTGCGCCTGGCCACCGAGGCAGCCCTGGCCGACGCCCGCGAGTCGCTCGGCCTCTGACTGCGGTCCGACCCGCCCACGACACGAGTTCGCCGGTCGATGTGCGACGGCGCGGACGAGTTGCTAACCTATGCGGGCGCCGCGGGCTTGCTTCGCGGGCGGTCCCCTGTAGCTCAACTGGCAGAGCATTCGGCTGTTAACCGGAGGGTTGTTGGTTCGAGTCCAACCGGGGGAGCGAGAGAACCCCGTCTGACCTGCGGAAACGCGTCAGGCGGGGTTCTTCGTTTCTGAGGGCCGACCGGCTTACTCACTCTTTTGTCACTCTTTTGGCGCCCGGGCCGCTTCGGGACGTCGTCCTGCTGCGGCTTTGGGCGCCTGCGTGCACCTGCTGGACATGGTCATCCTCGCCTCCCACATCCAGTCCGCTGGCGTCCCCGACGATCTCGCCGCCTACCGACTCCTCACCTCCGAAGAGGCGGCTCAGGTCCTCTGCCTGCCGCTCGCCACCCTGCGGACCTGGCGATCCCGGCGCCGCGGCTACGGCCCCCCGGCTGTCCAGGTGGGCGGCAGCATCCGCTACCGCCTCGCTGACCTTCTTGCCTGGATCGACGACCACACCGAGACCTCCGACGGCGCCCTCGCCGACGGCGTGGACCCATCGCAACGCGGCAAGGCCACGCCGGAGCCCATTCCCTCGCTCACCCGGCAGCGGCACCCAGCCCATAGCCCGTCGTACGACCCCTCCTCGGCCCAGGCCCGCTGAAGCGCAGGAACCGGGACCGCGCTGGAGGGACTGCACCGAAAGCAGATCAACGTGGCACGTGAACCACTCGAGCCCGGCGAGACCGGCATCATCCGCATTACCCAAGTCAAGCCAGGCCTCTGGAACGCCGACGCCTACTACTGCGACAACCTCGGCGTGAAGAGGCGCGTACGGAAGTCTGGGCGCTCGGAGACCGCGGCACGCCGGGCGCTGGTCGAGGCAGTCGAGGCGCGCCTCGAGCTCGAGCTGCCGGTCGCGAGCCAGATCACCCCGGCGACCCGGGTCCGCGAGGCGGTCGAGATCTACCTGACCAACCGCCTCGACGACGCGCGCAAGGGGATCGGCCGGGCCAACCCCCGCAGCGTCAAGATCTACCGCTCGCTGGCGGCCAACTGGATCGTGCCCAGCCTCGGCGAGCTCCAGGTGCGGCACCTGACCTCGGGCCGGCTCGACTACTACTTCCGCAACGAGGTCCCACCGAGCAGATACCCCGACGTCCGCAAGGCCCTCCACGCCTTCACCAAGTGGCTCGTCGTCCAGGGGGCGTTGAAGCACGACCCGATGGTGAACCTGCAGAGCTACCAGCGACGAGGCCTCCAACGCCGGTCCAAGGAGCGTGAGGTCACCGTCGACGACCTTCAAGCGGTGCTGGCCGCGATCGACGCGTGGCGCGACGGGAAGCGGTACGGGCCTCGGCCCTCCAGGGTCTACCGAGACCTGGTGCTCTTCCTCGCGGGCACCGCCTGCCGACCAGGCGAGGCGTTGGCCCTGCGCTGGAGGGACATCGAGTTCGACCACCCCGTCGGACCAGGGGCGATCGGACCGGTCGCGCACATCACCGGCACGGTCGTCTACGACGCCGATCAGGGCGGGCTCCACCGCCAGGACCACACCAAGAGCAACGGTGCGGGCGATCGTGCGGTCGTCCTGCCGCCCTTCGTGGTGAACGTGCTTCACGAGCGCGCGAGAGAGGTGTCGCCTCAGCCGGGCGACCCGGTGTTCGCGTCGAGGACCGGGGGCTGGCTCTCGCTGACCAACATCAACACCCGGTTCCGCGACAACATCCTCAAGGACCACCCAGCGAGGGAGTGGTTCGAGCTGCGGCTGCTCAGGTCGGCCACGGGGACCTTCGTGGCCAACGCGCACGGTGCCGAGGCCGCAGCAGCGCAGATGGGAAACACCAGGCAGATCGCCGAGACCCACTACATCCACCGCAGTCCCCTGGCGCCGGACCACTCGCAGGCAATCCAGAAGGCCTGGGAGGGCGCGCTCAACGCCGACGGCGGAACTTCCTGAGTCCCGCTCACAGGGATGGTCCCTCGGGGTCGCCGGGACGGTGGCTGAGCGAGGACTGGAAGTCGCTCCGGCTCCGGGCGGAGCCCGGGTTCGGACGCGCCGCGGGTCGCGAGGGCCGGAGTAGCTCGGCCGCAACGGTGAGCAGATCGGTCTGCACCGGCGAGGTGATCGGGAGGAACACCGCCCCTGGGCGGTGGGTGACGTGGCCATCATGGACGTCGATCTCGGGAACCGTGGACTTGGCGAGGTAGAGGCCCCTCTTCACGCCGTGTGCGATGGCCTCGGCGACACGGTGGTCGATCCGGGTGAAGACCACGTTGAGGGTGCGTGCGGCGTTGGGCTCCAACGTCGTGCTGGTGACGTCGCGGAGCCGGTCGAGGGCGACAGAGCCTGCTGCCGCGGCTGGGCCGCCGTCACCGATGAGCCCGCCGACGTTGCGAGCCTCAGCGTAGAGCCGCGTGTATGTGGTGGCCCGGGTGTCCCACATCCTGCTCAGCGTGGGGTCGGCGGCGCGGATCAGCCCCGAGAGCCGGTGGGACAGCGCACGTTGGGAGTTGATGATCCGCTTCAGATTGAGGGCAGCGGGGAAGCGGTTGAGCTGGGTCAGCAGGTTCTGCTCGGCCAGGATGACCCCACCGAGGCCGGCTCCGGTCGGTACGGCGACGAGTCGCGGGCTGGGCCTCCAGCCGAGCCGGTCGACGCTGAAGTCCCGCCCGCCGAAATCGAGCAGCTCTGTGCAGGAGGAGGCGGCGCGACCGAGGTAGGCCCGGTTGTGGAGGGATTGCCACTCGGGGACGCTTCGGTAACGAGCGTCGAGTGTGACCAGCGCTCGCACGATGTCCGCGGCATCGGTGAGGACGGTGAGTGACTGCTGGCGGTCTAGGTCGCCGACGCGGACGCCGGCGGGGAAGTCATGTTCACCGAGCGCTGCGGCGCGGGCGGCCTGGCGCCAGAGGTCGACGAGGTCGAAGTGCTGGCGGGTGGTGAGCTGCGCCAGGCTGGGAAGCCCGTCCACACTGTGCTCGATCGCTTCGCCCAAGCGGCGCTCGAGATCCACAGCCGGCTGGCGGTACTCCTGGGTGTCGCGCTCCAGAGCGGGGCGGGTGGCCGTGACGGCCTGGTGGCACCAGATCAGGACTCCAAGACGGTAGCGCCGGAGCTGCTGTCCGATCTCGGCTCGCTCCGCGGGAGTGTGGGTCACCGGGACGGTGTGGGTGCCGGGCCCGCCGATGCGCGCCTGGATCCGATGGTGCCGAAGCAAGGTCCCGAGCGCCTCGCGAAGGAGACCGGAGTTCTCGCCGTACGTCACGGAACGTCCAGAGCCCGGGCGTCCTCGAGTCCGGCCAGCAGCAGCTCGACGCGGAGGGCATCGACACCGAACCGGACGAGCGACTCGATCGTCATCCCTGCGCCGAAGTAGAGCAGTCCGGGGTCGGTGGTGGTGACGGCGTACAGGGCGGGGGAATGGTCGCCGTGGAGCGCGTCCAGGTCTAGGAGCAACCGGTCGTACTCCAGGGAGGCGTCGAAGGTGGTGGCGGTGTCGGCCAGGGCGGCCAGGTAGGACCGTGCCTGGGCCAGCGCGCGGGCGTGGGCAAGCAGCATCGAAGGGTCCCTTCGTGGTGGGCTGGTGTAGGGGGCGCCGGGCGTCAGCGCGCCCAGGTGCCTGGCAGGTCCGCGTCGAGCGAAGCGCCGCCGGGCCGGTGACGCATGTCGTCGAGGACGAACGCGACGAAGTCCTCGTCGCGGTTGCCGATCAGCACTTCGGGCTCGGGCTGGCGGGGCTGCTCGCCCGGCCAAGCCGTGATCCGGGTGGGCCGGTCGTGATCGAGGCGGGTGCCGCAGGTGGCGACCCACTCACGGAGCCGTTGGCGGGATTCGGCGAACTCGCGCATGAAGCCGATCGGGGCCGACCCGGACGCCTCGCGGTCGTAGCAGTTCCGGAAATGCAGGTGGAGAGCGGAGAGCTCCCAGACCAGCTCGTCGTGACGATGCCAGAGCGGCGGGATCATCGTGGGCGGGAGGCCGAAGGTGCGGCGCAGCCAGTCGACGAACCTGTTCAGGTCAAGCCACTCGTGCTCGGCCTCGTTCGCCTCCAGGGTGTTCCAGTTGATGGGCCGAACGATGTCGCAGTCGAGGGTGTCGAGGTGGGACGGATAGTCCTGGTCGGATGGGTTGGACTGGTCGTCGTAGCCGAACTCACGTTGGGTGCTCATGGTGGCCGCTTCAGATGCCGACTGCGGGACGGTCCAGGGGGTGCGTGGGCTGCGGCGGGTCGGGCTTCTTGCGCTCGACCGTGTAGCGGGTGCCGTGGCTGTCGTGCCCGATCCGGCGCGCGACGAACTCCTCGCATGGGACCGCCTGCCCATCGCCCGGCCGCTCGTAGGGGTTCACGTAGCCGGCGGCGACGAACTGGTCGCCCTTGCGGAACCGGTCGTACGCGCGCTCGGGCTGCCGACCGAACAGGACCAGGTCGCAGAAGATTGGGTCGAGTTTGGTGACGTCGCCATCGGGCTCGCGTGGCCACTGCTCGGTGCCCGCCCGGGTGTGGAACCGCGCCTGGCCGTTGCCGGTGAACGTCAGCTCCGGGACGGTTGCGATGAAGCCGTGAAGGCTGAGCTGGGTGGGGATCGCCATGGCCGACTCCTGAGGCCTTGCGGCGCCTCGGTTGGCTACCGCTGTCAGGAGTCAGGTGCGCTCGACGCGCCTTGACTCGTCGGAGCCTCCCCACCGCGCCCAGATGGGGCTACCGCCTCACGCGGCCACATAAGCGATACCAAGGCGACGCGCCTTCTGGGGTAACGCTGCGAGCGTCCGAGCGCGGTCACTCGCGCGGCTGAAGCCTTCGTGAACCACTGAGTAGGGTCGCCCCGTGCCGCCCGGAAGGCGGCGGATCCCCGCGCCAGACGTGCCGAGCATTCCGGCCTTGCGTAACCCGCGTTATGCCAAACGCGCCCTTGAATTTGTCCCGTCACCAACTCAGAACTTCAGGAGAGGGGCCAACGAATTCAGTAGAAATTCAGCGACCGGCTGACGCGACATCCGACTAGCAACCAAACCAGGGTCAGACCCAACAGCCTTCTTCCGTTCGAGAGAATCTACAGAATCTACCCGGCGAAATATTGGTTCAGTGCCTCCACGGCGGATGGCATGCTCTCTCCGACGAAAGGCGTACGTTTTAGCGACTCTGGAAGCGATGTGGCCCAATCTGCAGCAACGACCGGCATGCGGTCGCTATCTGCCACAGACAGCCAGCGATGAAGGAGGTATTGCGTCAGCAGAAACCGAGCCTCTTCCCGGGCGTCTAACCGTTCGAGCTTGAGATGTAGCGGTATGAGCGTCGCCTTCAAGCCTGCAACGTTGGCCCTGAGCATGCCTGCGTATTCCCCGAGCGTCGCAAGGCGATCACCGCTTGCGCCTTGGACTCGCAGGCATTTGATTGCCAACTCCGTGGACAGGCTGTTGTCTGGGAACCATGCGTCCCACGCTCGCCGCAGACCGACGGCGACCTGATATCGACGCGCCAAGCGAGAGTCGACTTCGAGATCGACGTCAGTCAACTTCTCCTCGATCAGTCGGATCTCTACCTGAGGCGCGATCAATCGAAACTGCGCCTCTTCGAGTCTTTCTCCACCGTGGGACCACTCATCCCGAAGCATTTCGACTAATATTGAAGACGCATCCTCGCAGAGATAGCGCAAACGGAAGAAGTGGGGTTGCAGCTCCGAATAGGCACGTCTTTTCGCGTCGAACCGATACACCAATTCGGCGTTGTGCTCAGAGAGAGCGCGCGACACGTGCCCACGGAGGTATTCAAGCTCTCGGTCGGCGTCTACGCGTAGCCTTTGGAGTTCAATCGCACCCAATCTACTCAGACGCCCATCAACATACCACTTTCCGATCAGCGTAGTGACAATTGTAGCGATTGCAGTAATGCTCGCGCCGAGGACCACCGCCTTCGAACTCGGGGGAGTTGCCTGAACAATTGCGGACTCGTGGTAGTAGTGGAACTCCATGAGGACCGCGCATCCGGGGCGCATTCTACTATTCCCCCTCCTGAGGAGCTGGAGGTCCTTCGGGTCGCCAGGCAGCGCGTCGCCTAGTCCGAAAGCTTCGGGTTTGAGGCACTGCGGGCAGGGTTTCCTCATCATGCGCTGGCGACTCAGTGGCTTGTTCAAACGAGTTGGGCGCTACTGCTCTAGATGCATCTGTTGGCATGCGGCGCCGGGCTCGTCGGCGAGACTGGCTACTGGATTCGTCAGTCGACGAGCCCGCGAGCTTGTCCGTGATAGTGAGAATGTTCAAGCGCCGACACCACCCCAGATGAACCACGACATCCTCCTCGGGGTCAAACCGCGCTTCAGGATTGTGGTGACGAAATGTGAGGCGTGCACGCCGGCCCAACTCGGAACTAATATCAGCCGCGTTTCCGATGGCGCTACTTTCGAAGAGAGACTCGAGAGCTCTTAAGGCGTCTAGTTCCGGAGCCCTTCGCTGAGCGACTCGCATGAACTCAGGGACCGAGAACCGCTCTCTCCCAAGGCTTCGGATAATTGCTTCAATACTGTCACGCTCTTCGACATTGATCGGCCCCCAAATCTCATCTCTGATCGCCCAGCCAAAATACTCCCTCGAGTAGAGCTTGATGCCATCGTTGACCCGTTCGCGCGAGACTCTGTGTGAGCCGGTTCCGGTTCCAGTCCGCTGAGTTACCTTCGCTATGGCCGCGAGCAGTTGCAGAACATCTCGCGGCGTGTGTCGAGTGTATTTGAGTAGCACCGTGAGCGCCCGACGCTGATGCCTGGCAAAAGGGAGCTTTTCCGGCAGGTAGTTTACAAATATATCGCCGTAACTCGGGTCGGTTACAGCTGCCTTAAGATTGGCCAGCTGCGCCAAAGGGGATCGGCTCGAATCTTGCGGGCCTTCGTACCAGTTCAAGTCCACCGAGCGGTCAATACGAAGTTTGCTCTTGTTTGCCCCGGGCAAGCGATCGAACAAATCCGTCCTACAAAGCACCACAATCTTGGCATTGACAAGACGTTTATTTAGCTTGTTTGAAGACTCCAGTAGGGCCGTCAGGATTTGAAGCAGTCGAGGTTCATCGTCGCGTTCCTCTCTAAGGATTTCATCAGTGCCGTCGATAATCAGGATCTGACGCGCACCACTGGAGCAACTTCCTGCGAGACCTTCCAACTGATCTACCAAGGAGGTGAGTGTGCCAAATCGTCCCGAATTGGTCTCGTCTGTCGGCGTGCCGATGGTCAAGGAATGTTGTGAATAGCGATGGATAGCACTAGCCAACTCCTGAGCAGGGAGCAGGTTGGCGGACTCGAGTTCTGCGATTGCCTGGCGAAATTGCACGTCGCTTGAGCACACGACACCTGCATCGAGTCTCATCAAGTCGATTATCTGGAGAAGTAACACCAGGTCCCAGACACGAGGATAGCGCGACTGCCAATCCGTATGGCCTGGGGCGATAGATGCAAATTCGTCAAACGAGAGTTCATTCAGGGTGCGCACCCGTGCATTGAGATGCGGGTCGCTAGATGCCTTTAGTTCAAGGTGCTGACCAAATGCGGACTTGCCCGAGCCCTTATAGCCCAGCACGAGGAAGCGATCTCCATTCACAACACTTTGGTAGGAGTCGTGCAGGTCGAGATACCCGTCGAGCAGCAGACGCTGGTTGCTGCTGCGTTCGTCGCCTGCCTCGACCTTGCCAAAATCAATAGCGTTGAATGGGGGCATGCCACTCGCCATCTGTCACCTCCAAGGTCCACGCAGATCAGCGCGCCGGATGGTGATGACGTTCTGCCCGAGCGTAGGTCGAACATCTAACCTCTCGGACGATTCTGGGTTTCGTCAAGACATGCGCGGAGGCGATTGATACGAGCAAGATCTTGCTCGAGAGCGGGCCGCCATCGATGTTGCAGCAAGGAGCCCAGCCCACACCAAGGCGTCCCCAACCCTTCCTAGCCGTCCCGACTGAGACGCCCCGGCCAGTCGGAGACCTGACTTTGTTGAATCAGCCTGCTTCTTGCAGGCGGTGTCTGTAAGCGTAGTGGGGCCGCTCGACCTCGGCTGGGGTGAAGTCGTCGAGCTCGTTGTGTGGGCGCTCGGTGTTGAACCACTCCACCCATTCGGCGGTGGCGAGTTCGACCTGGTCGACGTCGCGCCAAAGCCCCTGTCGGCGGAGCAGCCCGGTCTTGACGGAGTCGACCGTGGTCTCGGCCATCGCGTTGTCCAGGGCGTCGCCGACCCGACGGAGGGCTCGATGCCTTCTTCGACGGGTCGGCTCGTCAGCGCTACGGAGGTGTATTGGGCTGCCCGCGTCGCTGTGACGATCAGCCCGGCCAGCTCGGTGACCCCGTCACGGGCTCGGGTGAACAGGGCATGTTCGAGTGCATCAAGGACCAGGTCGGTGGTCATCGACCTGGCTGCGCGGCACCCCACGATCCTTCGGGAGAACACGTCGACCACGAACGCGACGTAGGCCATCCCGGTCCAGGTCGGCACGTAACTGAAGTCGGCCACCCAGAGTCCGTTCGGGCCAGCGCCCAGAAGTTCCGGTCCACCAGGTCCGGGCGCCGACCGTGCGTCGGATCGGAGACGGTCGTCTTGTGCTTGGAGCCGTAGCGGGCGCCTTCCCGGCCCTGCTCGCGCATGATCCCCTCCACCGTGCAGCGCGCTACGTCATGACCCTTACCGCGCAGCCGCAGGCGAAGCTTGCGGGCGCCGAGAGTCTGCACGAACTTCCCGGTCTTCATGTCCTGCCGCATGCCGCGGATGACCTCGACCAGCACGGCGTCGGCGACCGCTCGCTTTGTGGGCTGCTTGGCGACCCACTCGTAGTAGGTCGAGGGGCTGATCTTGACCCTGTGCTCGGCGATGAACCTGATCACCGTCTCTCGGGCCGGTCGAGCTCGGCCGCGAAGTCGATGCCGCCTTCAAGATGGCGTTGGCCCGACGAAGCTCGGCGTTCTCGCGATTCAACCGCTTGATCTCCGCGGAGTCCTGACTCGTCGCGCCCGGCCTGGTGCCGGCGTCGATCTCGGCCCGACGGACCCACTTGCGGACCGTCTCCGGCGTCCCGACACCGAGCAACTCGGCCACCCGGAACATCGCCGCCCAATCGGACTCGTGCTCGCCGCGGATCTCCGCGACCATCCGGACCGCCCGCTCCCTCAGTTCAAGCGAGTACCTCTGCGACCTGTTCCCTGACATGACCCCGACCTTCCCAAGGCCAGGGGCCTCCGGACTCATCGGGCCTCCGGACCCGCCGGGGCGTCTCACTCCGCATCGAAGGTCGCTTGGCTTGGCCTGAGATGTGCACGGCGAGTCTCCCCCGTGGATCCTTACCGATCGCGCGACCGCATACTGTCGGGGGCCGTCACTATCCTGCCTATGTGGCGATTGAGGCGGCGGCGACCGAGTCCAGAGTGGGAGGGCGCGCGGCAATTCTGTACCGGCTGTACGACGGACGCGGCCGCCTCCTCTATACCGGTATTACTTGCAGGGGAATGCGACGAATGAGTGAGCATGCTGAGGTCCAGCCGTGGTGGCCCATGGTGCGCAGGATTGACGTTACGCATTTCTCCGGTTGGGTGGAGGCGCGGGCAGCCGAACTCACGGCCATTCGCAGCGAGCGTCCGCTCCACAATAAGCAAGACACCTACCACTGGACCCGAGAGGGTGTAGGCAGGGCGGCGGTCTGCTTCCTCCTCCTCTTTATTCC
Source organism: Marmoricola sp. (assembly GCA_044227235.1). Taxonomy (GTDB): domain Bacteria; phylum Actinomycetota; class Actinomycetes; order Propionibacteriales; family Nocardioidaceae; genus Marmoricola_A. The sequence goes on from JBGAFN010000007.1 coordinate 209,242, forward strand.
GTTAGTTGCGGCCATCCTGTCTCTCGTTGTACTCGCGGTCGGGTCCGCGCTTGCCAGTGCAACGATGACCGACATTTGGGGCGAACGCGTTTTGGTCCCTGGCGCCATGCTCCTCGCGACAGTGAGCTATCTGTGCGACGGAGTGGGGATTCTGAGGACGCCTCCGTCTGTACGGATAGGTCGCATGACTTGGGCCCGATGCGGACTCTCGGGAGCGACATGCGTGGCGCTGCTACTCGTGATCGGCCCCGCGCCGACGGTGGACATGCCCTATGTGTGGACTCTGAGAGCTCTGTACTACGTCGCGTTCGGGCTCGCTGTTCCGATTCAACTCCTCCACATGTGGTCTAGGCGCAGAGTCCTGTACGACGGAGAGGGCCCGTGGGCATGGACAGTTCGAGGTCGGACGGCTATGGCGCCGTTGAGGGGTGTAGAGGCCGCCCGCGTCGTTGTTGGTCAGGAATGGAGGCGCGCCACGCAAATCATTCGTCGATGAGAACTGATTCGTTCTGCAGACCTCTTCACCGATTTGCCTCAGCCCCGTCACGGACTCACACCAAGAGCCGCGCCTTGTCGACGGCTGGACCGGGTACCGGTCAGGCCCGGTGGCGGAGGTCGTCTTCCAGGCGAGACCGTGCCTCAGCCAAGGTCTTTGCGTCCGGCCGGCCGGTCCACGGCCGCAGCTGGGTCACGATTGGTGGGGCGCTGCGTAGCAGCACGAGCCCGCTGCCGAAGGGGAGGGTCCGAATGGTCTCGGGCGGCAGGATGGGCGCGCGCCGCATCGACCGTTGCAGCGACCTCGAGCCGTAGTCGCCGATCGAGATGGTGTCGGTGCGCTCGTCGCGCTCGCCGATGAGGGCGGAGAGGTCTTGGAGGTCGCGGGCGGACGAGGTGCCGCCGAGGATTACCTTGACGATGGAGGCGTCCCAGATGGCGCCGGCGGCGTGGACGCCCCACTTGTCGCGGGCCTGGGACAGCGACTGGAGGACGGGCATGGTCGTGATGCCGGTGCCGCCTCCTTCGGCCATGAGCACCGGCAGGGACGGCAGCGGGGACAGGTTGCCGATCTCGTCGAGGGCGAGCAACAGAGGGGGGTCAAGCCGAGCGCCGGGCGACCCTGCGGCCAGGTGCCTGGCCGTCTCCACGAGGTCCTCGATGAACGCCGCGACCAGCGACCAGGCCGCCCCAGCCCCTGCACCAGTGGCGAGAAGGTAGAGCGTGCCGTTCTCGGTCAGGAATCGCTGGGGGTCGAACTCCTTGCCGGGAGCGGGGGACACGGTGTCGAGGACGCGGGGGTCGGCGAGGCAGGAGAGGGCGAGGGAGACGCCCATCCAGATGGAGTCGCGGGTGCGGGGGTCGGCGTGGATCATCGACTCCAGAGCATCCGCCCACCCGCCAGCTGCGTCGGCGCGGCTGGCAAGGATCGCGACCGCATCGTTCGCAGCCGAGGGGGAGAGGGTCCAGCCGAACAGTTCCCGAGCTGAGCGTCGGTCGAGGGCCGCGGCGTGGAGCAGCGCCTGCAGCGCGGTGCGGGTCTTGCCCTCCCAGAAGCCGCCCGACTCCACTCCACCAGACGAGAGCCCAGTAGCTGACGCCAGCCCGGTGGCGCGGATCATCGCGGTCAGAGGGTCCTCGCATCCACGCACCGGCGACCACCGCAAGCCGGAAGGCAGTCCTTCGGCCAGCCGCTGGGGATCGAAGACAGCCACCGGCCCACGCTCACTGCGAGCGGCCATGGTGGCGGCGATGTTGTCGGGCCGGGTCGCGGTGGTGATGACCGCACCGGGGGCGTCGAGGATCGCGTTGATGACCAAGTGCAGGCCCTTGCCGGAGCGCGGCGGACCAAGCACGAGAGTGGAGTCCTCGACGGACGTCCAGATCGTGTGGCCACGCGAACGGCCGATCAGGTACCCGACGTCGGCGGCGGTCGGCTTGGTCAGCGAGGGACGCAGTGTCCGTGCTCGACGCAGGAGTGCTTGCTCGGAGGCGACGGCGGCGACGTCATGGGAGGTCGCGACGCCGGCGAGGCGGCGCGGGTCGTGCGCGGACCGGTGTCGGAGTCGAGCGACGACGCGCCAGGCCGCCCAGCCGATGAGACCGCCCAGCACCAGCAGGGTGACGACCGAGGCCCAGTAGACGAGCATGGGCAGTCCTGGAGACCTAAGCGCCGAGCCGGGGGATCCGGGGTCGCTGAGCACCTGCATGCCCGTCTCCAGCCCGCCGGAGGGCTGTCGTGCCCCGGAGACGAAGGCAGCTACGGAGCCAGCTGCCCGGAGCAGCCCGGCAAGTACTCCAAAGCCGCACAGCAGGAGAAGCCCGAGGTTGACGAGTTCATCGTTGACGGGTCGGCCACCGGAGTTCACGGCGTACCACCGCTGAAGGCGACGTTGCCTGTGGTCTTGCCGAGGAGCAGGACTTGACCTGGCCGCCCATCGAGGAGTGCGGGGGGAACGCGAAGGCAGGCGGTGCCGTCAGCGCCGGCGACCTGGTGAGCTACGACGACCGCGACGGCGACAGGCTCGCCCGGTAGGAAGCCGCTTGCCAGGAACTCCCCTGGAATCCGGTCGCATCGAGGATGCTCAACTACTGCGGCTGCTGCGGAGGAGTCGGGCGTGACGATGTCGGTGAAGGTCGCCCCGTCATCGACCACGTCGACCCGGACCGGGGAGTCGAGGCCACGCTTGACGTCGTCGACGATCTTGGGCACAGCGTCTCGGCCGAGCTCATGCCAGGCGGGTGGAACGTCGTACGGTGCCTTGTCCAGATGAACCTCGAGGTCGCCGGCTGCAGTGATGACGATGCGGAGGTGGGGGAGGATGACAGGCACTCGGGGCGAGTCGTCGATCAGGGCGGTCATAGTCCGACTCCTGTGGGCTGGTGGCAGTGGACGGGACGCTGCGGGCCGAGGTCGTTCTGATTCACACCCACGACGCCCGCGGCGCGATCCGGACCGGGTGGGTCCCCGCCTCCGATCTGGGCCGTCGGGAGGGCGTCGAGGACGGAGATGGCGGTTGTGCGGACGCGGTCGGCAGTGGCCTGGACGACCTCAACAGGGGTCTTCCCGGGCACGTTGCTGGCCCAGGAGGCGACGTAGGGGACGGTGTAGCTGCTGGTGTCGAGGCCGTGAGCGGCGCCGATCATGAGCGCGACGGATTCGGCCTCGACTTCAGCGAGGCCGCGGTGCTGCAGCGCGTCGGCGTCGTCGCGACCGTGGAGCATGACGTGGCCCAGTTCGTGAGCAAGGGTCTTCACCTGGGCTGCGTCGTCCATGTCCATCCGGACCGAGACCTCGCGGGTGAGGTAGTCGGTGAGCCCGTTCGCGCCTCCGAGGACGGCGGCGTTAGAGACCAGGCGCAGCTCGAACCCACGTGAGGTGATCTGGTCCGCAAGACCGTCCCACAGTCCCGCTGGGGCTTGGCCCTGCAGGAGGAGAGGGAGCGGGCGTTCGGGGAGCGGGTCGCCGTCGGTCTGGGAGACGTCCCACACGTACGCCGCGCGGAGGCCGATGAGCTTGGAACGCACCGTCTCTCCGCCCTGTGGTCGCTCTCCGCGGTCCAGGCGACGCCACGACTCGGGTGCGCCGGGGGTGGTAGTAGCGAATCGGGCGGTGACCGGGGCGAGGATCTGGTACCCGGACTGGCCCTTCATCACCTGCCGGCCCAGCGCCAGCCACTGCTTGAACCCTGCGACGTACGTTGGGGTCGGGTCCGGTACGCGGTGTTCCTGGAAGGCCGCGTAGTGCTGGACCGCGATGAGCAGCGTGTTGTTGAAGGAGCGCGAACGGAATCGGGCCGCGAACTCCAGCGAACGCTTCCAGTCCTCGCCGGTGACGAGATCGCTGACGGCGTCGGTCAGGCGTTGATGGAGGGCGTCGAGCTTCTCGTCACGCTCGGTCTGGCTAGTGCGCATGAGGCACTCCTTCGATGCTGGCGGTGGCTGCTACACACGAGGTGCGGGTTAGTTGCCCGATGCGCGAGCAGAGGTGTCGAAGAGGGCGAGTTCGGCGGGGTGGAGCTGGTGCTGACAGACGAACGACCTGTCCTTGATCCGCCAGAGCCCCTGGCCGGTGCCGAGGGTAGGGAGCAGTGCCTGCTCGGTGCCGGTGAGCCCGAGGGCCGCGGCCGTCGGCCCGAGCTGGTCGGACTCCTGCCGGTAGACGATGCGGGTCTCGGCATTCGCCAGGAGCGATGAGGCGAGAGCGCGCATGGCGGAACCGGAGTCGCCGACGTTGTCGAGGTCGGAGAGCTTGTGGAAGATCAGCATGTTCGCGATGCCGTAGTGCCGGGCGAGCCGCCAGTGGGCGTCCATGCGCCGCAGCAGCGCAGGGTGGGACATGAGCCGCCAGGCCTCGTCGTACACCACCCACCGCTGACCGCCGTCGGGGTCGAGGAGTGCTGATTCCATCCAGGCGGACGCGCAGGTCATCAGGACCGAGATGAGTGTGGAGTTCTCGGTGACGCGGGACAGGTCGAGGGAGATCATCGGCAAAGTGGGGTCGAACCGAACCGTGGACGGCCGGTCGAAGAGTCCCGCGAGGTCGCCGGCGACGAGCCGCCGCAGAGCGTGCCCCACCAGGCGGCCGTCCTCAGCCAACCGCCCATCCGAGTCGCTGGCCGTATCGGGGGCGAGGAGTCGCTCGACGACCATCGGGAGGACCGGCACCTCGCAGGTGCGGACCGTGTCGGCGAGCGCGACATCGATGGCGGTGTGCTCCAGCGGGCTCAGGCGTCGGTCGATCACTGTCTCGGTCAGGGCGCCGACAAGGTCGCGGCGGCGGGCGGCGAGCTGGGCGGCCCACTGGAGGTCGTCGAGGTTGCTGGGACGGTTGCCCTCGTCGAGTGGGTTGAGCCGAGCCGTCATCCCGTGGCCAAGAGCGATCGCCCGCCCACCGACCGCATGGGCGACTGCGGTGTGTTCGCCCTTAGGGTCGCCGGGCACGTAGACGCGGCGGCCGAAGGGGATCGATCGGGTGTAGAGGCTCTTGGCGAGCGCGGACTTGCCCGAGCCGACGATGCCGGCAAGAACCAGGTTCGGGGCGGTGATGAGACCGCGGGAGTACAGCACCCACGGGTCGTACACGAACGAGCTGCCCGAGTAGAGGTCCTGACCCACGAACACCCCGTCGCTGCCGAGGCCGCCCTCGGCGAGAAACGGATACGCGCCAGCCAATGTCGCGGAAGTGTCCTGATGACGGGGCAATCTCAGCCGTCCCGACGTGCGGAGGGCTGCAGGCCCGGGTTCGCCGCTGCGGGGGAGTACGACGGTCGAGCGCCGCTCCGCCGCGAGATCGTCGGCCTTCGCCTTCGCGGTCGACTTCCGGGTCTCTCGGTCCGCCGTGAGCAGTGCCTGGGCTGCTGCCTTCCGGACGCGCCGATCGCGGCGGCGCTCCCGTCCCGGGGCAACGAGGACGGTGCTGTGGAGAATGCCGTCGCGCCAACCGCTCACAAGCCGAGGCCGTTCTCGATCCGGTTGGTCGGAGTTATTGAGAGTTCGTGCGTGGGATGGGTGTAGGTGATCGTGGACTCGATCTCGTGGGCATGGTCGATGGCGGTGGCCACTTGGCGCAGGATCTCCCCTGCGCGGTGCAGCTCCCACGACACCTGATAGGCCGCCGCCCGCTCCCTGGGGGCCTGCACGGGCACCCAGTCGCCGGAACGACGTGGGCCGTCGTGGGTGGCGGCGAGCTGGTGCAGGGACTGGCTGAGCGAAGAGGCTGCGGCTGACAGCGAGCCGAGGATCGAGTAGATCTCGCGCGGGTCGGCGAGCCCGCGGGTGGCGTGGGCCAGCGCGCGGGCCGACTGGTGAGCTTCGTCAGCGGCGTTGACGGGATCGGCGACGTGGTCCATCGGTGCCTCCTGAAAGCGTGGCGGTGACGCTGATGAGGTGCGCGCCACCCGCCCGGTCCGGGCTACACGTAGCGGCAGAGCGGGAGCGCTGCGGCGGAGAGGGCTTGAGCCTGCTGGCCCCACAGCCGGCGGGTCTCGCAGGATGCCTGGATCGCGGCTTGTTCGATGTCGGCGACAGCTCGCTCGAGCTCGTCGAGGTCGGGAGCGCTGACGGCGATGAGTCCGGTGACGCGCAGGATGCCGTGGCCGGCGGTGAGGTCGGCTTCCTGTTGGAGGACGTCGTCGTACTCGGCACTCTGTTGGGCGTCGTCGATCTGGCCGATGCGGCGACGTTGGGCGGCGTCGGAGATGTACTCGGTCTTCTTCTTGCGCAAGTCGCGGGCAGCCTGGTCGGTGCGCAGGGGCGTGTAGAGCAGGCTGAAGGTCCGGCGTACCCCGGAGGACAGCAGGACGGGGGCGAGGAAGCCCGGGTAGATCAGGGATCGCGGCCACTCGCTGATCCAGAGGACACAGTGGTACGCCGAGTCGCTGCGCAGGTGGGACCAGGACTCGCTGACCGCGACGGGGCCCGCGATGGCGAGGTCACGGCCCAGCTCGCCCTGCCGTTCGAGGGCACCGGCCACGACGGGGTCGTAGGCCGAGCGGAGGATGACGGCGAGGTCGCCGGGCTCAAGCCACCCCGACGGTGCCAGATCGGCGGCACGCAGTGCTGCGGTCAGCGTGGACATCTCCTGCCGGAGCACCACGGCCGCACCTCGATTGCCTCCCCCGGCAGCGCGGATAGCGCGTGCCGCGGACTTGAGGTCGAGCGAGATCGAGACAGTGCTGGCGTGTCGTTCGCCGGCGGGGCCGGCTCGGTCGATGAGCTCGGCGTACGTCGTCGACGTCCAGGAGTCGTCGATGCGGCCGTGGCTCGACCACCACTCGGCGAGGCCCTTGCCGCTGTCGGGAAGGGTCCGCTCCATGACCTGCAACGACGCGATCCGGCCCGACCGGCAGCCGGTGGCGAGCACGCGGCCCCAGCTGGCGACCCGGCGCTGCTGCTCCGCGGGGTCGAGCAGGATGAACGCCGGATGCGTCACCCGGACGATTGCGGTGAGCGTCGCGCTGTGGGGGTCGTGCACCATCACGGCGCCTGAGTCGGGATCCAGCCACTGCCTCAGTCGTGCGGCATCACCGGGCAAGGCCAGCGTGCCGATCGGGCGAGGGCGGGTGATGCGGCGACGGAACAGCAGCTGCCCTGCCGCCGACCGACGGGCCCAGCGGACCAGGATGGGCAGCCACTCAACGAGCTTTCGGCCTCCGGCGCTGACCCAGGCCAAGGCTGCGCAGGCCAAGATGACCGGGGCTGCGTAGAGCAAGGTGCCAGCTCCGCCGGCGTAAAGAGAGAACACCAGGATCAGGGCGCCGAACCCGCCGACCACGAGCTGTGGCCAGGAGAGGCCGAGGATCACGCCGCGGCGGGACAGCCGGGAGAACTTCACCGGCGCCAGGGCCAGATCGGTCGAGGGATGTGTCATGGCTGGTCACTCCGTTCGGCCGGAGCCGGCCAGGGTGGGGTCCGCAATCCGTTGAGACGGTGCGCTGGGAGGCTGCACCTGCGATTGAGCGGTAGCGTCCGACTGGACCGTCGCGGCCTCCTCGACGGCGGCACCGACCTTCGGACCTGTGGTCGCCGCCTCCTTGGCGACCACAGCTCCGGCTGCGACGCCACCCGCAGCAGCGCCTTCCGAGAGCCCTGCCGCAGCGCGGCCGTTGGCAGGGGCACCGCCAGTGGGCGCCTGTGTTGGTGACGGGGGCCCTCCCCCGGCGGCTCCACTTCCGGAGGCCCCACCGGCGTTGAGGACCTTCGGCGGCTCGGTCTGGGGGAGGCGGTTTGTCGGGATCGGTAGAGGCCGGTTCAGGGCGGACTTGGCTTCCCGTTCGGCCGACATCACGTGGTACATGTCGAATCCCATGAAGCTGATCGCCTTGTAGGCCATGTAGGGCGCGAACCCCGCGACCAGCATCAGCACGACGCCGGCGATCGGCTCGCTGACCGACTTCAGATCGGCGTTGATGGGCGCGGAGACCTGGGCGGTGGCGATCAGGAAGATCACCACCACGACGAGCTTGGAAAGGATGAGCGCGATCACGAAGGTCGCCCACCGGGAGACCCATTGCCGGGTGTGGTCCCAGGACGACCCGGCCAGCGCGATGGGCGCGAAGACGATCGCGATCAGCAGCAGGGCCTTGCGGATCAGCAGGCTCATCCACACCAGGAACGCCGCACAGATCGCCAGCCCCGCGACGAACATGGTGATGATCGCGCCGGCGCCGGGGGCGGTGATGTTGAGTCCGGTGATCCCACCGGTCAGCAGTGCGACGCGTGCTCCCATCTGGTCCATCGTGGTCCCGGCGGCGTGGACGATGCCGACGCTGAGCTGGTCGGTTACCTCCAGCGCGGTTGTGAGCAGGGCGAGGGCGACGAACGAGCCGAGGATCGACTTCCCGAGACCGAGCGCGGCGCGGGACAGTGCGGCGGGATCGCGGCGGACCATGCCGCCGATGACTTGAAGCAGGAAGAAGCCGAGCATCACGAACACGGCGACACCGAAGAGGATGTTGTAGACACGGGTGTAGCCGGCGGTGGTGACGTCGACCATCGTGGTCGAGTCCAGCAGCGTCCAGACCGACTCGAACATCCACGTCGCTTCCGCGCCCATGCCCTGAGCGAGCCAGTCGAACGGCGCTGCGACAAGGCTCGCGGCCGCGTCGCCGGCGGTGTCGCAGACCCCGGTCAGGACCGGCATGTCGCAGACTCCCATGCTCAGACCGCCTGGCCGACGTTCCAGAAGAAGTTGACCAGCGTGACCGAGGCTCCGCAGATGATTGCTGCGCCGAGCCCGACGAGGACGCCGAGCTTGCCGCGACCGGCGAGGTGCGGGTTGGAGGAGTTCGCCCCGAGGGCCCACACGATCGCGGAGATGATGAGGGCCAGCACGGCCAGGATCAGACCGATCGTCATCGAGGCGCCGACGACGCTGCGGAGCTGGGCGATGCCCGGGAGTCCGTTGGAGTTGGGACTGATGTTGATGTTCAGCGGCAGGCGCGCGACGAGTGGCGTGAGCGCAGTCTGGATGGGCATATGGACTCCTTCGAGGTGGGTGGTCCCTGGGGTGAGGTGCGCGGAGGTCGCCTACAGCGAGGCCCCGACCCCGAGCAGCCAGTTCGCCCAAGCCAGGGCGCCACCGGTCAGGGCAGCGCCACCCAGCGCGACGGCGAGGCCGGTCTTGGCGCGACTTGCTGTCTGCCAGCTTCCGTTCGCGGAGGCGATCGCCCAGGTCGTGCCGCAGACGATGAGCATCAGGACTGCGGTGACGATGCTGTAGGTCAGCAGGGCACCGACGATGCTGCGCAGGGCGGCGGCGCCGCCGACGGCGCCGAAGTCGGGTCCAACGAGCGGGAGGCGAGTCATGTCGCGTAGGTGCGACGCTGCACCCCACGGCCGATCAGGACAGGCGTCGTACGGTCAGGATCTCGCCGGCGAACTCCGAGACGGTGCCGTAGCGGACGTTCTGACCGGTACGCGGGGCTTGAAGGATCCTGTCGCCGCCTACGTAGATCGCGACGTGGTGCGGGGCGCTGGAGCCGGGGTGGGTGAAGAAGACCAGGTCCCCAGGCTGCCGTTGATCCCAAGGGATACCGGTGCCGTAGATGATTTGGGCTCCGGAGTAGTGGGGGAGCCGAAGTTGTCCGCCGGTGGCTCGGTAGGCGGCGTAGAGGACGAGGCCAGAGCAGTCGAAGCCGGGGCCACGACCGTCGGAGCCGACGCCAGAGGCGCCGGTGAAGGAGCCGCCGCCCCAGACATAGGGCCTCCCGATCTGGGTGGCCGCGGCGGCGATGAGTGCGCCTGCGAAGCCGGCCGGGAGCGGACCGGGGCCGGCGGAATCGTCGTCTTGGCAGGAGCTACTGGTAGCGCCGGTGGCGAGGTTCTCGAGAATGGTCATCGCGACGGGCTCGTAGGCGGCGTAGCGGTCCGGGTACGCGGAGACCTCGACGGCTTGAGCGGCCTGGCCGTGGGTGAGTTGCTCCCAGTCCGGGATGTCGAGGAGGCCGCGGGGTGATCCGTGGTTGGGGCCGGTGGGTCCGCCGAAGAATGCTCGGGCCTGGTACTCAGCATCCATCAGCTGGTCGACGGTGCCCCATCCGGTGCTGGGGCGCATCTGAAACAGGCCGAGGGAGTCATGGTCGCCGCCGTCCCCGTCGTGGGGGTAGTCCGCGGACTCCGGGTGGGCTGTCGTGTTGGCAAGCATCCGCAGGCTCGACTCGGTCAGGGCGGCCATCAGTGCGATGAGGATGCCGTCGCGACCCACGCCGGTGGTGCCGCTGCCGACGCTGATGATCGTCGCCGCGCGGGTGAGCTGTGTCGCGGTGAGGGTGACCGGTGCGCCGTCGGCCGTCGCGGTCCGCAGCCGGACCGGGGTCTGGGCAACGGCGAGGTTGCCCGCCGGGAGGCACGCCGCCTGGGCGGCCGGATTGAGCAGGAAGCCGATGCCGAGCAGGCATGAGGTCGGCCCGAACAGCAGCCCCAGGAGGACGGCGCCGAGGATGGTCTTCCGCATGGTGCGCTGTTACCTCAGCGGCTTGCCCGGCAGTGAGAGCCGCAAGAGGTGACAGGTCGGGTAGGTCGGTGCGCAGACGATGAAGACGGTGAAGCTCACCTCGTCAGCCGCGGTGACAGGCGCGCCCTCCCAGATCCCGGCGCGGTGCCGGACGCCCTCAATGGTGTACGCCGTGGTTCCGGGAGCTAGACCGTCGGGCCCGGCTTCATCGACTGCCTGCGCCCACAGGACTGGGACGGCGACCGACGTGACCTCGAGCCATTGGCGGGTGCGGTACTCACGCAGCGTGGGCCAGACCGCGCTTCTGGGCAGGTAGTTGCCCAGGTCGGACGCGAGCCCGGCGGACTCCTCCGCCGCGGTGATCGCGAGGATGCGCCCGCTGTAGCCACTCGGCGAGAGCCGCGACGCGGTGTCCCAGGAGAACAGAGCGAGGGCCACGCTGCGGGCGAAGACGGCAGGATCCGCTGATCGCTCTACCTGCTGCAGATCCGTTGCCACCTCGAGCGCAGGCGAGCGCACCGCCGGCTGCCACGGCACACGTGCGCTCGGCGTTGGGGGCGACGGGTCGCCGGAGTTCAGCGCGAGTACGACGCCGACGAACGCCAGCGCCATCGCGACGACGAGGCCAGCCGTGAGGAGGCGTCGCGAGGGACGATCGGGGCGAGGGGAGCGGAGCATGGGTCCTCCTGGGCGGGTCCTGCCACGGTGGGTGTGGTGGGCAGGTGCGCCGGAGGGTGCCGGGATCAGGCAGGAACAGCCCGGGTTCGGCGGGCGCGCAGCTGGTCGGCGAAGGCGACCGTCTCGGCGACGACGTGTTCGAACCGTTCCCAGTCCTCGGTCTTGAGGGCGGCGGCGAGCTCAGCGACGTCGTAGTGCTGGGTCCAGCCGTCGAGCTCGGTCCAGGTGAGCAGGAAGGACCGGAGCGTGCGGTACTTCGGGGTGGTGTTCTTGGTGCGGTTCAGAGCGCGAAGGCCGCTGCGGGTTTGCTGTTCGTGGACACGGGCGAGGGCGGCCTCCGCCAGGGCTCCGAGGTCGTCCGGGGTCGTCTCCTCGGTCGCGGCCACCTCGAGGGCTGCCTTCACCTGGCTGTAGCCGGGCATGACCGGTGCGCCAGCCTCGATCTCCTTCAGCGCCCTGTCGGCGAGCTCGCGGATGGAGGGCGGATGGCTGGTGTTCGCGGCGACGCGTTCGAGCCACGCGATGCGCTCAAAACGGTTGTAGGAACGGTCACCGGTGATGGTCTGGGCTGCCTGGCTACGACTGTCCCCATCGCCTCGTCGCGGTGCCGCACCGTGTGCGGCGGGCCCATCCTCACCGTAAGGAGCACCGGATCCGAACTGTGTGGCCTCCTGGCGACGGGCACCGTCCTCCGCGTGAAGCTTCTTCAGCTCCAGATACAACGCGGTTGCCTCGATCGGGGACAGCGGTTTGCGCATCGCGTTCTCGTCCTGTTGCGCCAACAGCTCGGAGAGGCGATCGGAGATCCCGGACCGTACCCATACCCGCAAGGTGCGCCAGCCCAGCCGGCGTACGGCCTCCAGCCTGCGCCACCCGCACACCAGCACCCCGTCAGGGGTGATCGTGACCGGCTGCAGCAACCCGACCTCGGTGATGGACCGCATCAGCGCCTCGATGTCGCCGAGATCCTCGCGGTGGCGTCTTCCGACGACGATGGAGTCGATCTGGCGGTCGAGTTCGATGTGGCCCTTCTCAGACATGGGACTTCCTGGCCTTCCTTGGAGCCGAGGTGCTGATCGCCCGGACGAGGCGGTCGTCGTCGAGGAGCTCGCCGAGCCCTTCGCCAATCAGCAGCCGGAGCAGGAGTCCGTGTCCCTCGGTCGTGCAGGCGCGTTCGGGGCTGGGGTTGCCGAGTACGACGCGCAGCATCGTCGTCCAGGACGACCGGGTGAGGTCGAACAGGGCGCGCGGGTGGGGGTCCCGCCGCAGCAGCTCGTGAGCGGCGGAACGGCTGCCGGACTCGATGATTCGGCCGGCGATGTAGTCCAGGGCCCCAGCGGCGGTGTGGTTGGGCCAGCCGAGTGCGGTGAAGATGCCGGCGGCGATATCGAGTGCAAGGAAGGCGCTCGTCGGCGCCGGCTGCGAAGGTGCCGGGATGATCTCGACTTCGTCCTGCTCAGCCGGCAGATGGAACGCCGGGTGGTAGTCGCTGACGGGGGTCTCACGGTCGCTGAACCGCTCTGCGTCGTGATGGACGGAGACCAGCGCCCGGCGTGCCCGGGCAGTGGAGGTCAGCAGCCCATGGGCGCGCTCGTCGGCGATCAGCGTGATCTGCACGGCCCGGGTGACGACTGCCCAGGGGTCGTCCGCTACTCGAGCGGCCCGGGTGCGCATCACCTCGAACGCGGCGACCGCGGCGTCCTCCGGCTCGACGCGGTGCTTGCGGGCCAGTGCGCTGTACTTCTGGATGCAGAACACCATCAGCTCGGCTGCCTCGCCGTCGTGATGCCAGGCGCCGGGTCCGGAGTACTGCAGGCGGACCAGCAGGTGTCGGAGTCCCTCGCTGCTGACGTACGCCGGGGCGTTCACAGTTCCAGCCCCTGGTCTCGGGCTGGTGTCGCCATCGGGGTGGCCGGTCGGGCGATCATCGACCGGGTCACCCGGTTCGGGAGTCGGCTCAGCCGGTGCGCTGCGTCAGTCTGTGCGTTCATGCCCCGTCGAACGACCCCGCTGCCCAGCGTGGTGGGCAGCTCACTGGGTCGGATCCACGCGATGGAACGCGAGCCCGAGGGCGGTTGGGAGCCCGAGGTGTCTCGGTGGATGGAAGGGTCGCCGTGGATAGCCAGGTGGTTCGACCCGATCGGCGTCATCGCCGGTTCGTCGGCGAGGGTTCGGTCGGGTTCGCGTTGGTAGAGCTCGGGGTTGTTCATCGCGTGCTTCCTGTCAGGGTCGTGGAGGTCGACAGCTTCGGTGGCGTCTTGGGCTCATAGTCCGAGCGCCCGGCCGGAGCTCGGGGGTCCCGGGCCGCTGGCTGTGGACACAGCACCGGCAATCCGGTGTGCGGAGTGGATGGTCGTCTCGACTTCGCGCTCAGACAGGCCCGCGGAGCGGGCGGCATCGCCGAGGGCATCGAGGCTGTTGGTCCGGCTGTAGCCGTTCTCTGCGAGGCGGCACGCTGCCCAGAAGAGGCCGTGGTTGCGGGCTCCCTCGGGTCGGGAGGCGACCCAGGCGGCGAGCTTGTCCGGGCGGCTTCCCAGGGCGGGGAGATCCGCCGGGAGCCCGGGCGGGCGGGGTGGTTCGAGGAACGAGCGGAGCGCCGCCGCATCGATGGGCTGAGGCGCGTGCTGGGCGACCGCGATGACCCGGTAAGCCCGCTCCTGGTCGTCCGCCGTCACGACCTTCGACGGGGGTACGACGATGTAGCCACCATCGCCGCGGAAGTCGATGTGCCGGCGCGGGGCCTGCCAGGAGCGCTGCTCGACGCTTCCTGCGGGGTAGTAGGCGTGCAGTCCGCCCGACGGCGTTCGGACCAGGTGCCTCCACCCGCCGACGAGACCCTTCGCTCCAGCCTGCTCGAACGCGGCGAAGCCGTTGCCGGTGACGTGCACGTCAACGTCGACGACCACCATCCCCGACGCGGCACCCGTTGGCACGCCGATGTTCGCTTCGGGGGTACGACGCCACCAGGCGGCGACCCGCTCGGGGTTGGTGGTGGCGTCGTGGAAACCGCGCGTCGTAAGCGGGCGCTTGCCGCCGGGGACGCACGGGAAGACGGGGATGCCCACCGCAGCATGGGCGGCGGCGGCTTCGGCGGGGACGTGGATGGCTCTGAGGTTCTCGACGGCGCTGGCCGTCCAGCGAGGTGGCTGGGCTAAAGGCTGACTCACGACGGCCAGCCTTGGCGCTCGGCCTTACCGGCTTCCTACCTCTAGCGCATAACCAGGTCGGCGCTTGACGCCATAACCGCTGCTCAGAAGCCTTCCCCCCAGAATGACGCACAACTTAGGGGAGGATGCGGACATATCGGCTGCGGGTGTTGAGACGCTCGACCCTTCTTTGCGGTGAGCTCCTGCATGGCGATCCGTCGGATGCGAGCCGCGTCGGGATAGCCAAGTCCGTAGGTCTTTCCAGCCAAGGTCGAATGGCGGTGATGACCTCGTCGCCGGGGTCTCCCAGAGAACGCAGATACTCGTAGACAACTTCTGTGTAGTCAGGCGTGGTCGCATTCATCCGCATCTCGATTCAGTTTTCGACGTGGACTCGTTCTTAAGCTCTCCGAGAGGGCGGGCACGGCGCCTGAGACTGTTGCGCTCTTCCTCGGGCAGGGACATGGATTCCGCGAGGATCGCGGCGACGGCATCGACGTCGCCCGTGTCAACGTCGGTCTCGAACTCCCACTCGTGGTTGCGATCCTTGGTAATGAGGTCGATCTTTCTCACCCTTGCATCACCCGACCCCGGTCTTGAACGGACGTAGCGCACAGCCTCCAGTCCGTCGTCGTAGTCGATCTCGGCCTTCTTCAAGAACACGTGGGTGCCGGTCGTTAGGATTCGCCGGTCCGTTCCAACCACCAAGAGCTGAGCCAAATCTCTGTCGAGCGCCGCGGCAATCTTGTCCTTGGTGGCACCAACCAGGGCAGCCACCCGTCCACGCGGATAGGCGTCGTTGCCAATCCCTAGGAACCGCACCTTCTCGTTCGGCTCTAGCATCCACCGCAGGATCCGCAGGTATGGGTCCAAGCTCGTTGCGGCAGGCGCACAGACCACATCGGGCGCCTCGAGCGGTTCGCGAGGTGCCAGCAGCGCATCGGAAAGCGGCGCGATTGCGGCCAAAACACTTGCCGAGACATCACGCAGCGTCTCGGCATCCTTACGCTTCGACGACAGCACCATGCTGGTCGGTCCGGGCAACTCGGCGAGGATGCGCAGTTCGCGGGTCAGTGCCCCTACAAGCCTGACCGCCTCCATCATGTCCGCGTCGAAGTCGCGGCGAGTATTCGCGACGATCGACTCAAAGTGCTTCGCCTCCGCCGGGCTGTCGGCCCCGGCCTCGCGGGCAACTGCGGCAGCCAGCGCCTGATACCCGGTCCAAGCCTTCATCGTCGACAGGAGCGCGAAGGCGTCGAAGACGACCGCCTTCGCATTCGTCTGCAGGTACTCGCGTCGCTGATGCAGTCCAGCGCTGTTGATCTTGTCGATGTGCGCCTGGACGTGCGAACGGTACCTCTTTCGCTCGGCGTCCAGGTCGGCTTTCTTGCCCGCAAACGTCTCCCATAAGGACCTGGGTACTGAGCCGGCGACCCGTGCGTCCTCGAGTGCCTGGTCGACGGTGTCGACCAGGCTCATCAACGTGGCCCGCTCGCTGCGGCGAGAACTCTCGATGACCTGGCTGGTCAACTCGATGTTCTTCTGTACGAGCGTGCTGACTTGGTTCAGCTGGGCCTGAAGGGCGACCATTGCCAACGCCGGTCCGATAGCGGCCGCCGCCTGCGCCACCGTCAAACCGGTCAGGGGGGTAAAGCGTGCTTGGGCAAGGGTGTCCCCGGAGCCCTTGAGCGGCAGGATCGTGCCAAGGTTCTTGCCATCCTTCGTCGCGAGCTGTCTGCCAGCAGACAACAGCGCCTGGCTCTCATCAGAGAGCCTGTACAGCCCTTCCACCCCCGCTGCGGCTTGGGCAAGGTTTCCGCTCACGGTGGCGCTGTTGCCGACGGCGGCCAGAGCGGCATTGATTTGGTGGTGGTCGAGGACGGAGAGCAGCCCCGTATTGAGTGGCTCGAGAACATGCACGAGTTCTGCCGGATTAGCACCAACCACCGCCACTACATTGGGGAACACCTCGACGAGTTCGGTCGCATATCGGACCGTCTCAAGATCGGTACCCGTCTCTAGCGTTGTATCGTCCGTTTCCTCGCTGTCGGCTTGGGGGGTGACATCCGGATCGGGAGGAGGTGCGGCGTCGGTCATCTGATCTCCTGGCGCAGGGACGCATGTGGTGAGGGCGTCGTCGTGCCCGCCGATTGATTCGCAGTGTAAGCCGCAGGGCTGACAGACGCCCGACACGATGATGCGACGACTGGCGGGAGCAGCACGGCAGGTGAAGGACAACATATGTCCGCTCTGTGCTGCTCAAGGTCAATTGTCCGCGCGGGCGCTTCCGTTGCTTGTGAAGGAGCGGGTCCACGTCTCCGAGGTTCTCGACACGTGGGACGACCCCGAGTGCACCGAGGCCCACGAACCGCACTGACTCGACGTCAGGCCAGCGCGGACATCGAATCCGGACATATGCGGCAGCGGCGGAATGACCTACAGTTTCTGGCTGTCTAGATGCCGCTCCACGCATAGGGCCTGCTGCCACCCTGCCTACGGCCGCGGAATGCTGGCAGTCGCGCGCTTCTTGCCAAGACGTGCAGCGAAGGGCCGTTGCTGGCCTCATGATGGCTCCATGGACCGTCGCGACTACGAGGAGTTCTATCGGCACATTCGCACTGCACTGCAGGCCTCAGGTCATAGCGAGCTTGACCTCAGAATCGTCGAATCCCAACGCCTCTACGATGCCCGCGGTTCACGCGAAGATGTCGAGTTCTACTTGGAGGCACTCCGTCAAGAACTGATACTCGGGAGTCCAGGCGCCCTGCGCCAAACCATGGAGCACTTTCGTAGCGTGCAGTCGCCGTCCGGACAGGGCGTGACAGGGATCGTCGTAGATGTCCAAGAGCAAGACCGCGCTAGCTACGGAGACCTGGAGACCATTGATCTGGTCGGGTCCGAGGAACTAGATGGGCTCGTCGCCGAAGTTGATGAGTTGCTCGCAAGGGTGCGCCAAGATCGAGTTGACGGATGAGCCTCTCTTTGGCTGACGCTAAGACGAAGGTCGATGCCATCTTGGCGAAGTACGCGGCGGTGGTGAAGCCAACGAGTGTGATTGCCCCGTCGCTGACGTCAGGAAAGATGTACGAGGCTTGGATATTGGCCGTTGTCCTTAAGCGCTTTGAGGTCGTCGAGGGCTTCAGGGTCCAACTGGTGGGCAGTTCGAAGGTGCACTTGAAGTCGTCACCTGGACCCATCAACCGCCAATACCCACGATTCGAACTACTCCAGGGCGGCGTCCCCGCCTTCGAGGTGTGGACGGACGTTGAGTTCGCCACCCTTAGCTACGCCGTGTCCCACGGTTTGGGCAAGCCATTACCTGCGCACCGACACGAGCTTGACTTGGTCGTGGTGCCGGTGGGGACCCACGGCTACCCGCGTCACAATCAGATCGCTCTTGGTGTCGAGTGCAAGAACACCCCCTTCAGCAAGGCTATGGCTCGCGCGGCCCTCGGCGTCAGGAGAGAGTTGAGCCTCTTATCGAGCCCTATGCCGACGCCGTTCTCGGCATGGCCAGCCAGCCACGTCCCTGCCGACCCGCCGTCGGTGCTGCTTGTGTATTCGACACATCCAGCGGTGGAGGACTACAACACAGCCGGGTCGATCTTCGGGGTTCGCTTCGTGGAGGAGCCGATGTAGCTCGCACTTGGTGGGCCCACACACGCGGCGTGGGTCAGCGAAGACCGCAACCGCATCTGGGCAACCTTCAAGCGGCGGTGTTAAGCATCGCCGAGTGTGTGACGCGCGGAGCAGACGGCTCCGCTACTGGTGGCGCGAATGAGTCAGGTATTTGACCGACCCGCCCACGAGACCCACCAGAGTCCCAAGAATGCCCGCAGGAAGGCCGACCTCGAACGCTGCGGCTTAAGCCGTTGGCGCGTAGGCGCCCAGGCCGATGACGAGTCCGACCATTCCACCAAGCGCACCGAGCACGACCGCACCCACGACGGATAGCGCAGGACGCTCGGCAGGTCGCCTAGCGCCTCCCGGATCCAGTCCACACAGTGACTATGGCACTGACCTTCGTTCCCGGGGGGGTAGGGGATCGCGACTCAACAATGTGTGATTACGCTCAAGGCCTCCGAGCCGGTGCTGCCGACCTCCTGACAACTGGCCCTTCGCCAGAAGACATTCGCGACACGCGCGGCGCGAGTTGTTGATCGCTACGCTCGTGCGCGGTCACATCGGGCCCGGCAGTTTCCGGCACGCTTGCACGCTGACAGGCGGCGGAGTGACGCATCATCGCGGATCAGCGGATGCTTGCGTCGGCTGCGTTTGATCTTTGTCGTCTGGACCAAACAGTTGTTTGTGCCGAGCGTCGTCCTCTCCCCGGGCCGCGGCGGGCGCATTTGAGCATGGAGTTGTTACAAGATGGCCCGCGAGTCCTAGAAGATATTCATGGATTGAGCGGACGTGCTCATGAAGATCCGAGAGCACTCTCACCACTTCCACGCCCTCCACCGTTCCCTTGGTGACTGAGTCACCCCAAGGAAAGACAACGCTCATCTCGGCGACGACGCGAATGTCCACTGCTGGATCTGCGGGGATCGCTGTTAGAACCTCGAGCCCGTCATGAAGAGGTGACCGTGGCGTCACGATCTCGACTGAACCTCTCAGCGGGAAGCACGGCATGATCGACTCGAAGGCGACAAGTTGTGGGTCGATGGACCGATGCTTATTGCGGTTGTCTAGAGAGTGCAGCACCCACAGTTTGGTCATCCGGAAATCAGGGGCGGTGTGAGGTTGATATCGGATGATCGCGTGCTGCACCTCATCCGGGAGCAAGCCGATCTTCTGATGACGGAGCCTGTCGCCGAGGGGTTGACTACCGTAGACCGGGAATTCAGTCCGCCGCGACTCGTCGTCGGTAAGCGGTCGCCCCTGCTCGAGAGTGGCCATCGCGTAGACGAGATGATCCAACGAAGACCGCAAACTGTGTAGCGCCTCACCGATCAGAAGCGACCATTCCACGGGAAGCGCGTTGAACCGGATGTGAACGTGCACGGTGCCGTCCGGATCGTGTCTTGGGACGAAGTTGTAGCCGCCGCTATGCAGCCATCTAGCTATGTGCGACTCCAGGACGTGTATGTGTTCCCAGGATCGCCAGAGACGCAGATGCGGACTGTGCAGCTCGCGAATGTCCGGCGGAACCAGCATGCCGACGACACTAGGTCCTCGGACCTGAGCATTCGTCGAGGCTCATCGGGAACACCGCGTTCTCGGCTTCATGAGCGGGATAGCCCCGGCGCACGCTCTGCGGCAGTTGACGGCGTTTCGCGGTGCGCCGAGAGGCGGCGGAGTGGGTCAGCTTGCCTGGCGAGGTCCCGGCTGCTCCTCGAGCACTCTGATGACGGCGGCGCCCCGGCGATTCCGAGGTGCGGCGGTCACTCAACCGTTACGGGGTACTTGAGGCGTTGGGAGAGGCCTCGTATCTAGAACGGCGAGGTACTCACCGGGAGGCAATGGGTCGCCGTCCTTGGTATGTGCGGGGAACTCTGGTCCGCTGGACTCCTCGCGATACCCGGGCTTCATTCTGTACGGCCCGCCGCAATCGACCGTGACCTGGACCACACGTCAGCATCGGGATCACCTGCCGGCCCTAGGGCGTACCGCCCCCCGCCGATGGAGCAATCCGTGTCGATCACAGCTTCTTCCGACGGGTTCTCAACGACGAGGCGGCTTCCAAGTGTCTGACCGCTTTTCACGTGATCAGAGCCCAACACCACCGAGATCGCCAGAGTGCCAAAGCGTTGCGCTTTCGTCGCGATGCTCGGCTCGGATCGCTCACCAGTCCCGACGGCACGGAGGCTTGTCTTGCCTGACCACATCCCCGCGCACGCCGCTACAAGCGCGCCGCGCTCCCAGGGTCGAGTCGTCCTCATAGCGATGAGACGTCATTGTGTCCACCTTGGTTCCGTGCCGACGTGACATGCCCGCAACCGGCGGGATGGGGCAGCGACCACTCGCACCGGCTAGTTTTCAACCATGCCGCGCCGCTCGAACCAGTTCCAAGAGGTCGTCTTCATCATCCAGTCGCATCTGGCAGCTGGGTCACGTGTCGAGGAATCTGAGGAACTGCGGGATCTCCTCACGGGAGCTGCGCGAGAAGTCGATATCTGCATCCACTCGGAGGTCGGAGGGCATGACGTAATTGTGAGCGTCGAGTGCCGCGCCCACAAGCGCAAGCAGACTGTCGAGTGGGTTGAAGCGATGCATGCGAAGCATCAACGTTTGCCCACGAACCTGCTTGTGCTCGCATCGAGCTCGGGCTTCACGGCAGAGGCACTGCTCGTCGCCGAGAAGCACGGGATTCAAACGGTAGTTCCGGGCGACGTCCCGGAAACCTTCGCCGGTGAGGTAACTCGACGACTGGACTCACTCTGGCTCAAGACCGTGAGCATGTGTGCCGACAGGGTTGTCGCCACGCTTGAGTCAGCAGGCCCGCATCCCGAGCAGCATGTCCGCTTCGACTCGGACGTGCAACTGTTCAGGGCCGATGGGACCAAGGTCGCGGCACTAAGCGAACTCGTCGACCGCCTTCTGCATGAACGCTTCGATCCAAATGTAATGCGAGATGCGACTGGAGACGAGAAGTACTTCCAGATCGTCGCGCCTATGACGTCCAACGATGGTTCATTTGAGGGGCTGTTCGTGCGTAAAGAAGACAAACCAGAACCGCTGTTGCGCCGCATCTTGTCGCTGGAGATCACCGGCCCGGCAAAGGTTCAAGTGGCGGAAATGCCACTGACTCATGGCGAACTGCTCGGCAAAGAGTACGTCGCCGGAACAACAAGTACCGATAGGCATGACGTTCTACTTGTTGTGACAGACCCAACGCAGGACGGCTTTTCCGGAGGCAAGTCCACGATTCGCTTTCGTCCACGAGGCGGCAAGTAGCCAGGGACGCATGACTGGCCGGGCGATCAAGGTGCCCCGGTCTGCGGGGAGAGTCCACTTGGCCGCTGGTTCCCTCCCGGGGCTTCTAGGTGTAGCCCAAAGTGGGCGGTGTAGGGCGGCTTCGATGCGTTCACTTTGTGGACAAAGTGCGTCGATGGTCTCGGCTCGGGCCCCACGTGCCACTCAGCGAGGAGCACCGTCTGTCTTGCGGTCGCGGCCCAACTGCTGGACCATCTTCGCCGTGCGCCGCGGCACCGCGATAGGGCCGGAGTGGTCGTCGCTGCGGTTGAAGATGCCGTCCACGAGGTGACGCTCGGCTAAGTCCGCGTGTCCTGAAGCGTGTGCAACCTCGATCAGGTCAAGTCGGGCGACCTCGTCGTACGGCGCGGCGGTGTAGGTCCGTTCAGCGGCCGCGCGAGCGAGATCGAAGTCGTCAACGCTCAGGGCGTGGGTCTTGACGACGTGGCCGACGTCTACGACCGCACAGGTGATGGTGTGGTCGACGCGCTCGCCCTCGAGGAGCCAGCTCCATCCGGTCTCGCGCAGCTGAGTGAATGGCTCGCCGGTCACCAGGTCGATAGCTTCGACCAGATCCGGCATACCTGCAGAGCCCCTGGCCTGGCCTCGCGCCCGGAGCCGCCGGAAGAGGTCGTAATCGCTGAGCACACCCGTCACCCGGTACGTCGACTCGGCCGGCGCGCGGGAGCCGCGGGTTGCTTTGAGCGGAGGAAGGTACTTCTGTCCGGTTCGCGGGTCGGCGCCGAGCCACTTCCGGAGGTTGGTGAGGTCGACGTACGCGCGGTCCTTGGTGAGCCCGAAGGCGGTAGCGACCTGATCGGCGGTGACGCCGTGAGGGTGGAGGACGAGGTACGCCAGGAGCTCGACGTAGAAGGGCTTCCTGGTAGAGACGACCTTGTAGTCGCCGTACGCGCGAGCCGACACCGTCCCAAGCAGGGTCAGCTTCGGCAGTTTGGCGTCCTTGTCGTGCCAGGCCGCAAGGTCCTCGTCGAGTGGGGGGTCGGCCTCCTCGATACGGCGACGTGTCTGGCGTGGGGTCACGGGGGCGAGCGCTTCGACGTCCTCGACGGTGGTGCCGGTCTGCTCCTCGTAGTCGGCGCTGGACCTGGGGAGGAGCGATGCTTCGCCCGCGGGGCCGTCCGGGCGGGGTTCGGTCAGTTCGGCTCGCACGGCTCCTCCGGCGTCGATCAGGACCTCGACCCCCTCGTCAGCGGACTCGTCGACCGGGACTTTGGAGTTGTCGCCGAATTGGGTGAGGTCGACGATTGCCGCGCATGCGGTCGCTTCGTCGCTGGTGAGCCCGCTGGCGAGGACGTCGAGTCCCAGGGCAGCCACTCGCAGTCTTCCGGTGGCCGTCAGGTCGAAGGCAGTCGGGTCGCAGTCGTCGTCCAGGTTGACGGCGATGACTACGGCGCCCGCTCGGCCAGGGTGGGCCGCGATCAGGTCCCTCACGGCTTCCAGTCCCGCGAGCCGTTCGGTGGTGGCGACGGCGTAGAACGTCTCGGGGTCGCCGTACGCGGTGTCGTCGTCGCACGTGAGGTCCTTCTTGATCGGCTCGAGGAGCCCGGTGTCCTCACCGCCGTGCTGGTTGAGGCGGTAGCTGATCGAGTCCAGCTCCGCCCCAATGCCGACGGCGTGGATCTCGACACGCGTGGCCCACGGGTTGACGGCCAGTTCGGCGATGACGTGCCGGGCGAACGCCTCCGCTTGGTCCGCGCAGCCACCGATCGTGATGGCTTCGAGCGGCTCGAGATCCACCAGCCATAGGTGTCCGTCGTCGCTCTGGCCGACGGTGACGAGAAGTGGGTACGGCGCCGGCGCGTCGGGGTCGGCGGCCGCGTCGGTGGTGAGGTCGGCCGTCCATCGGTCACCCGACCCCCGCCAGGGCGCGGGAAGATCGGCGGGCCCGGCGAGGTGGAGCACGGCCTCGCGCGCAGAGAGCTCGATCGTCGACAGCGCGGGCGCCGTGTCCGTGGCGGCACCCAGACTGCGGAGCAGGGCGTCCAGGGTCTCGATACGCGGGAGGCTGGGGGTGCCAGCGAGGTGGAGGGTCTTCTCGACGGGCAGCAACTCGGGCGGCGGGAGTGCGATCACGTGGCCGGGGCGGCGGTAGCGGAGTTGGGTGCGGCGATGCGCGCGTACGACGAGCAGGAGGCTTCCGGCCAGTAGGGCCCCGCCGCCCGTCAGCCCGGGGAGCACCCAGCCGGGGACCTCGGTTTCGTCGGGCTGGGCGTGGTCTGCCGGTGCGGACTGCTCAGCGGAGGGGGACTCGCTCTGGGGCGGCAGGCCTGCTGTTGGCCCAGGCGCCGGGGTTGGCACTGTGGGGGCTGGCGTCGGGTCTTCGAGCGCCGGCGTGGATGGCGGTCGCGGACGGTCCGGGTGACTTTGCGACTGCGCTTCGTCGGAGGTTGTCCCTGGGATGGTGAGGGTCCACCCGGGCTGGATCAGGTCCGGGTCCATAATCCGCTCGCCGTCCGGTTGGACGGTGTCGCGGGACGCGCGGAAGATCTCGGGGTAGCGCATCGGTTCGCCCAGAGACTCCTCGGCGATCTCCGACAGGGTGTCGCCGGGCTGGACGACGTATGCCGCGGGATCGGCGTGCTGCTCGCGACCGGCTTCGGCTGGGAGACGGAGGGAGAGGCCCGCGGCGATGAAGTCGGGGCGCCCGTGCAGGACGTCGGCGTTGAGCTCGATGAGTTCGACATAGCGACGGCCGTCGCCGAGGTGCTCCTCGGCGATCTTCCAGAGGCTGTCGTTGCGACGGGTGACGTAGCGGACGGTGTCCCAGTGAACCTCGTCGGCGCGGGTCACGCTCGGCGGGGTCGACGACGCAGCCACCGGTGTCGTGGCAGCGGCCGGGATACGGGCCGCGAGAGATACCGGGAAAGGGGCGGCTTCGCTTGGGGCCGGTTGCGCGGCCTGAACGGTCGGGGTGGCCACAAACAGCAGGGCGGCGAGGGCGACCAGGCGTCCCGCCGCAGCTTGCGGTAGCCCGGGGATCCGCGGCGCTCGAATACCCCGCACGGCCGCGATCACCTCGATCAGCAGCGTGGCCGACATGACGGCCCAGGCGATCCAGGCACCCCATTGCATGAGAGCGAGCGCGACCGTGCCGTCGTCGGGCGAGGTCAGCGCCGACCAGTGGAACGAATCGAACGACGGGAGTGCCCCGATCGCGAGCAGCACCACGGGGGTGCCGACCGCGAAGCCCGCCAGCCCGAGGGTGGCGAGGAGACCGAGCAGACGGGACGGGAGCCTGGACTGGAGTCTGGTCATTCTTCGTTCCCTCCAAGGGAGCGGATGAGGCGCGCGGACGCCGTCCCAGTGACGTCGAGGTGGTCGATCCCCAGGAAGAGCAGGAACCTCGGCTGGTAGGTGTCGGTGACCTTCACGGTGATGCTGTTGCCGCCGGTCACGGTCACGGTGCCGTGGACGCCGGAGGTGGTGAGGTAATGCTGGGCCGCGGCTCGAGCCGGGGCGGCGTTGACCGCGACGTAGTGGCCACGGACGGCCGGGGCCGGTTGCACCTGCTGACCACCGATGCGTGCGGCTTGGGCGGCGACGTCCCGGGCCCGCTGCTGGGTGTGCACCTGTCCGCCGAGATCGACGGCGAGCCCCACGAGCACCATCATCACGAAGCTAGCGGTGACCATCCACACGCTGATTGACCCACCTTCGCCGCGTCGGTTCATCGCTCTCTCCAGGTGTCAAGGGCGCTGGTCATCGTGGAGCGAATCGTGCGACTCCCTGGGATGCCTGGGACGGAGAGGTCGCTCAGGTCGAGATCGCAGGAAATCGTCACCGAGACCGTGGCGTCCTGCCCGACCGGAGTGTCGAAGCCGCGGTCGTCGACGGCGACGCTGACGTGCCGGCAGTTGATCTGCTGGTTGGCCAGACTCGTCGTGGCCGCCGTCTTCGCTGCGCGGACGGCATCGGTGCTGGATCGGGCGATCGAGGCGGAGCGGGCGGCGTCGGCAGCGGCGGACTCGACGGACTGATGCGTGATCGCGGTGCGGCCACCGAAGATGATCAGCCCGACGAAGAGGACGAACGCGGGTGCGGCCACGGCCGCCTCGATGGAGGCCGACCCCCGCTCGCCCCGGCCGACACGGCTGGTCATGGCGTCGTGAGCCGTTCGAGTGGGACGGTGGCGGTCTGCCGGACCACGGGTTTCCAGCCGGGGATCACGCTCAGGCTGAACCCTTCCACGGTCACCGATGCACCGGTCGTGGTGCGGACCGCTGTGGAGGTGGCGTGGGGGAGCACGTTGTCTCCGCCGGCCTCGGTGACGAACGAGGTTGCCGCGGCGACGCCGTCGGCCTCCCGCCCCTGCTCGCCGCCTGCGACCCGAGCGCCCTCTTGCGCGGCTCCGAGGGCGACCGTGCGGGCGTGGAAGAACAGCGCCGCCTGCATGCCGAGGAACATGACCGCGAACAGGGCGGGCAGGAGGATGACGAGCTCGACCGAGGCGGAGCCGCGGTCGGTCCGCCTACTCGATGTTGCCGGCTTGGGTGGTGACATAGGTCTTCACCGCTGCGACTACGACCGCCACGATCGCGATGACCGCGACCGCCCACAGGACGTGCTCGGTCGTGACCGAGCCGCGCTCATCCCTGCGTGCCCGGACGTCCAAGGCGGTCTTGAGGGTCAGGAGTGCTGCCAAGAGTTGGACCATCGGTGGTTCCTTTCGGGTGGGCATCTATCAGGTGTTGCTGAACATCCGGAGGAGTGACGGGGCGACGAGAAGCGCCATGAAGATCACGCCCAGCAGCGAGCCGGGGATCGTCATACGCTCGCCGGTGGCGTTGGCCTCGGCGATCTCGTCGTTGAGCATCGCGGTGCGCATGGCGGCGGAGCGGGCGCGGAGGTTGGTGTAGACGCTGACGCCTTCCTCCCCGGAGAGTCGCATGATGTCGGCGAAGTCGTTGAGCTCGGGCAGCCCGAGCTCCTCCGCCAAGGCGTGCAGGGCATCCCAGGGCGGGAGGCCGGACCAGCGGGAGCGGGTGAGTTCCTCGCTGAGTCGGCGGAAGACCCAGGAGTCGGCGACCTCGGCGGCTGCTTCCATGGCCTGTCGTACGCCGGAGCCGTTGGTGCGTTCGAGTGCGACGAAGTCGATGTAGGCGCCAAGAGCTCGCGTGAACTCCAGGCGGGACTTCCGAGCGTCGTCGATGGCGTTGTAGTTCGGCAGGAAGAACATCACCACGGCCAACCCGATCGATCCGAGTGCTGGGATCGCCACCGGCAGCCCCAGACCGAGCGTTTCGAACAGCACCGCCAGGCACGGTGGGATCAACAGCCCGAGGCCGGCCATCGTGAGCTTGTCGCCGTAGAACCGGGCCAGCGGGATCCGCAGTAACGCCAGCTCCCTCGTGGGCGTCCGGGCCCAGAGCCCTGGTGGGAGGGCCCGGATAGCCCAGACTCCGATCCGCTCCCTCCCGCTGGGCGCGGTGGGCGCGAGGTCGGTCGGCCGAGTGCGGGAAGGGGTCAGCCGCGCGAGGGCGTCGGCCAGGTCCGGCTCGGCCGGCATCAGTCGTAGCACCAGCAGCGCTATGCCCAGCCCCATCAGGCCACCACCGAGCAGGGCGAGCTGCAGTCCGGTGCTCATCGCGCGGCTCCCGCGGGTTCAGGATTCGTGAGACTGTCGTGGTCCTTGTTGAGGAACCGGGGGAGCGGGCGACCGGTGGCCATCCGCCGCATCCAGATCAGGGTTGCGACGTACGCCGACAGCAGAGTCAGCAAGATGACCTGCCCCAACGGGCTCCGGTATGGCTCGACGTAGGACCCGGACACCGCTAGGATCACCAGGACGCTGGCGCTGATCAGGGTGACCCAGCGGGCGGTGGCGCGGGGTTTCGCGCGGTCGGCTTCGACCTGGCGGCGTGCTCGGACGTCGGAAGCCACTGACTCCGCGAGCCCTTCGAGGACCGAGGCGAGTCCGGCGCCCCGTCGACGGGCCCCGAGGATGAGGTTCGCGGCGATGAGGTCGCCGGTGGCGTCGTCCAGCTCGTCGGCGAACGCGCGGATCGCTTGCTCGGTGACCCACCTGGCCCGCAGCCGTGCCACCAGCCGGGTCACCTCCGGTTCGATCTCCTCCGGTGTCGAGCGGAGGGTGGCGACCAGGGCTTGCTCGAGCCCGACTCCGACGGTGAGAACTCCGGACAGGGATCTGGTCCATTCCTCCATGGCCTCCAGCCGCCGGATCCGGACCGCCGCGGGAGGCGCTGACAGCAGCACAGGCAGCCCGACGAGCGCGACCGGCACCGCGACCAAGGCCAGGAGCCAGCCCGTCACGAGGAAGGCGATCAGCCCGAGCCCGATCCCCGCGAGCAGCAGCATCCTGGCCCGTCGGGACCGGGGGGTGAGTCGGCGGAAACGTTCCGACCGGTTGGGGGTCTCGATGACCTCGACCGGTCGCATGCCGGCGATGAGCCCGAGGATCCCGGCGACGATGAGGGCACCCGCAGCGGCGGGGACGAGGGCGTTCATCGTCCTACCTCCCCGTGCGCCAGGTATCCGCTGAGGTCGAACCCGAACGCAGTGAAGCTGCGGTACTCATCAGGGAGCACGGACGGCGCTGCGGTGCCACTGTGGTCGGGGGCGAATACGTGGGTCGTGGCGTAGCCGGTCTCGCGTTCGCCGGGGGCGATGGCGATGATCTCGGACACCCGGCGGCGCCGGTGCGAAACCCCGTCGCGCATCGTCGTGCGAAGGTCGAGCTGCACGATCAGATCGATGGTCGACGCGAGCTTGCTGGTGGCCAGCTGTTGAGTGACATGAGCGCCGGCCTCCATGGCGCAGGTGACCAACTTGCGGATCGCTGCTACGGCGTCGGAGGCGTGGGTCGTGGAGATGGAGCCGGTGCCGGACTCCATCGCCTTGATCATGGCCCAGATCTCCTTGCCGCGGACCTCGCCGACGATCTGACGGGACAGGTTGAAACGGAAGGAGTCCACCAGCGCCTCGTCGAGGGTGAACTCCCCGGCCTGGTGACCGTCGAGACTGCGCTCCCCAGAACCCGGGCGGCCTTCCCAGGCGTGGACGATCTCGTGCCGGTCGAGTTCGTGCAGATGGAGCTCGTACTCGGTCTCGAAAGTCCCGATCGCCTCCAACGGGTCGATCTCCGCGCACAGCGCCCGCACGAGAGTTGTCTTCCCGGCCCCTTGGCTTCCGGAGACCACGATGCTCTTGCGGGCCAGGACCGCCGCCCGGAGGAACGATGCCGCGACCGGAGTGAGCATCTGCCGCTCGACCAGGTCGTCCAGCGTGATCGACATCAACCGGTGGCGACGGATCACGACCGACGGCCGTGGGGTCACCCACGCGGCCGCTGCGAGCCGGGCTCCGCCGTCAAGGCGTAGATGCAGCCGGGGTTGCGCCTCGGAGAACCCACGCGCGTTGACCTCGCTGCGGGAAGCCAGGAAGACGAGGAAGTCGATCAGCTCCTCGTCGGAGTCCGCGACCGCCGGACCGGTGACCAGAGAGCCGTCGGTCAGCTCCAGCTTCACCTTGTCGTGCCCGGTGATGATGATGTTCTCCACGCGGTCGTCGTCGACCAACGGCTGGAGGCGTCCCAGTCGGAACAGTGAGTCAAAGACCGCCCGTGCCAACGCCGCCTGCTGGGCTGACGGCCAGGTGAC
The DNA here is from genome assembly GCA_044227235.1 of Marmoricola sp. GTDB lineage: Bacteria > Actinomycetota > Actinomycetes > Propionibacteriales > Nocardioidaceae > Marmoricola_A. The sequence continues at coordinate 238,068 of JBGAFN010000007.1, forward strand.
GTCGCCGGCGTTGGCCTTCTCGGCGAGCGTGGTGTCGATGAGTTCCAGCACGATGGACCGGCCGAGTTCCTGCTGTGCCTCCCGGTCGAGCCGACCGCGGTCGGCGGCCACAGCCTGGCTGAGTTGTTCGGAGGCTTGGGCGCGGAGTGCGGCGACCAACGACCAATCCACTCCCGGGTCGATCTCGGCAACGATGCAGGGGCCGACGATCGGTCGGTGTGTCGGCGCCGGCGCGGCGTTCGGGAGCGGCTGCGCCAGGAAGGGCAGCGTGGACAGGTCCGCAGCCTGGCTCGTCATGAGAGGACCCCAAGCAGCTCGGAGTGGCCCCGGGACACGCGGGCTTGGATCGCCTCGGTCGCCGCGCGCAGGGAGCGCGTCAGCGGCCCAGTCTCGAACCGCTTCGGTGGCGGAGCGCCTCGGGAGTAGACCGCCGCTGCGTCGGGGTCATCGGCCAGTGCGGTGACGACGGGGAGCCCCAGCACCTTGGAGACCTCGGTCCCGGAGTACGGCTGCCCTTCCCCGACGAGAAGCACGCCGGGGTCGCGCCATGCCGCCGAGCGAATCACCGTGTCGGCCCAGGATCGGGCTGCTGCGAGGGCTGGCAGCGTCGATCTGGTGACCATCAGGGTGAGGTCAGCGGCGGCGAGCAGAGGCTCGGGGGATCCGACCAGCCCTAGGCGTCCCGCATCGACGACCACGTCCTGCCCGGAGGCGTCCAGCTCCGCGAGCGCATCAGCCAACGGCGCCCACAGGTCACGGACGGCGGTGGACTGGGCGTGGGAGCGCAGGCCCGCGACGAATGATGCTGGAGAGCCGTTAATGGGCCGTACGACCTCGGCGAGGGCGTCGGTGATCGCGTACGGGGACAAGGCGAGCTCGATCAGCCCCACGTCGTACTCCTGGGTGCCACGGAAGTAGCCAGCCAGGATCCCCGATCCACCGGTCGGGTCGGCCTCGACCAGGACCACTGGACGCGGCCACGCCAGCGCGAGGCCGAGCGCTGTAGTGGTGGCCCCAGGGGAGCCGGAGGCGGAGGTGAGGGCGATGACCGACATGGCTCACCGCTCCCGGGAGTCCAGGACCAGGGCGATGTTGCCGGTGGCTACGCGCGCAGCGAGGACCGCGGCGTCCTCGCGTGGGACGAGCAGGTCGACAACCGTGGCACCGGAGTCGTCATCGATGCGGACGCCGACCACCTCCGCCACGCTCGTGGCCGGTGTCCCAGGTGCAACCTCGGCGCCCGCAGCCGGCGTCACGACGACCCGGACCCGGTCGCCGGCCTGCAGCGCAACACCCGGTGCCTGGGCCGGCGTCAACGCCACCCCCACCACGGACATGCCGTCGGCGGGCAGCACGGTCGAGGTCGTCGACTCCGAGGTGATCAGGCCGCCCGCGGCGATGTCGAGCGCCGCACGCTGGCCGACGAGCTGGTCGAGCCGCGAGGCCGGCACCGGCGACAGCGCGGGATCGGCGTTGATCCTGACCCGCGTCAGGTCGGCGGCCTCGATCACGGAACCGCGGGGAATCGTGTCCCGGGCTGCCAGCACCTCCTGGGTGTGCGTCGCGGAGGACCAGGCCCACGCCGTGACGCTCGCGCCGAGGAAGATCGCGGCCGCGCCAGCCGTGATGGCCGCAGGTCTGCGGCGCAGCTTGGGTGGCGGAGCTATCCGTGCTGGGGGCTGCTCTGGGTCGAGCGTCCTGGTGTTGCGGATGACGGTATTGCTCACTGCTCACACTCCCTCTCCTGGGGCGCTACTCGCTACTGCACGAGCACCTGCGCCTCCCCGACCGTGATGTCGACCGAACGCTGGAGGCCGTTCAGCCGGATGGTCCCGTTCTGGCCGGGACCGGCCCAGGTCACGACCCACTCCGAGGTCGCCGTCACCGTGTACTTCCCGCCCGGCTGGTGCCAGCTCGAGCGGGAGTAGGTGTGCCCACAGGTCGGCGACGACTTCGCGCCGTACGACGCCGCGTACGGCGTGCCCGCAGACCGGCAGACGATCTCGGCGCCGTCACCCAAAGACCACGTGATCGCCTCGACCCGAGCTGTCGCCGTCACCGTGACGCCCCCCGCGGACGCCGTTTGCGTGATCGGGCCGTACGTTGTTGCGTCCGGCTGCTGCGCCCACAGCCACACCGGCATCCCGACGATGCCGATGCTGTCGGGCCCCGGCTCGGGCGTGATCCCGATGTCGATCGCCCTCAGGCGCATCCGCTCGACCGCGATCTGCGCCACCTCACCGGGCGTCGGTGCAGCGCCCGAGTTAGGCGGCGGGTTCTGCGACCAGAAATTGACCAGCAGGTCGGTCTGCGGCTGGTAGCAGCTGTAGACAGCACCATCGCCGAAGTCGTGCCCCTGCCAACTCGGGTCGCCCGCGGGAGGCTGAGGATCGAGAAGCCTGACGTAGCAGTCCAACGCGTTCGACCAGTACCCGCTCGGCGCCTGGCACGGCACCGGACCCGGCGGCGGCTTGGTGATCCCGTGATCGCGGCCATCCCAGAAGCAGCCACTGCCCGAGCCCGTGTTCTTCGGACCATCGTCACCGGGATCCGAGGGTGCGCCAGGGTCCCCCGGTACCTCCACCCACACCGAGCACAGGCCAGTCTGCGGATCGATGATCTGACACGTCGGGGCCGCTGACGACGGGCTCTGGAGCACGACGGTCATGCAGACGCAGGCGACGGAGACGGCGGCGAGCCGGGTCAGGACGCGTCGCATGGCGTGCGCTCGAGGTTCTGGCCGGAGACAACGCGCCAGGAGCCGACCGGATCCTTCGCGTAGTTGTAGTTCGCGACCGAGTAGCGGATCCATCCCGTGTCAGGTCGGTCCTTGGTGATGACCGATTTGCCCTCCGCGTCGAGGACGTCGACGGCCGAGACGTCGTAGCAGACGTCGACTTGCGCCGTCGGTAGCCTGCCGGCCTTCGGGTCGGTGTTCGTGAGGTCGACCGCGTCCACGTTCAGCTCGGCGATCCGAGTGTCGCCGGTCTGGTGCCAGCCGTCGGCGCGCTCTCGCTTGAAGAGCACGCGCTGCGCGTTGAGCTCAGGTCCGATCGCGACCGTGGTCAGCCGAGCCAGGGGGGTCGTGGGGTTCTGCCGCAGAGCATCCCGAACCGCGTAGTACTTCGTTACGAGATTCGACGCCGCCTCTGAGGCGAGCTCGGAATCAGTCGGCGGCGTCGGTGAGGAACTGGCGGTGGTCCCGGCCGGCGAGGTGGGAGAGGGGGTCCCAGTCGCCGACGAGTCCTTACCGTCGGAACAGGCGGTCATCGCGGCCAACAGCAGAGCTGCGGTCGCGAGTGCCTTCACCCCTTGCGCGTTCGTCATGGCCAAGCCTTCGCCTTCCCCTGGGATGAGCGGACCCAAAGAGGACACGGGCGACGTTGTCGGAAGGATCCCGAGATATCGCTGCGTCCTATTAGGTCACTCGCTGCGCACCCTGCGCAACAGGAACTTCTGCCTCAGAGGCCTCGACCGTCTCAGCCTCTGCTTCAACCAGGTACGCGTCCGCTCCCAGTCCTCGGTCTACGCCCCCTTCGAGCCATCACACGCATGGCACGTCGAGGTCCTGTGGATAAGTCGGCGCACCTGGATGCTGGGAAGGAGGTACGCCGGTGACTGTCTCGATGCGCCTGATGTCGGCCGGCCACGGCTACCAGTACCTCTTGCGGAGCGTGGCGGCCGGCGACGGCAACCGCTCCCTGACCACCCCGCTCACGCGCTACTACGCCGAGGCCGGAACACCTCCTGGGCGCTGGATGGGGACCGGCGTCCGCGGGTTCGGGAATGGCCAACTCGTGCCCGGCATGGAGGTCAGCGAGGCACAGCTGGCGCTGCTCATCGGCATGGGCCGCGACCCGATCACCGGCGACCCGCTGGGTCTGGCCTACCCGCAGTGCCAGTCGGTCGCCGAGCGGATCTCGGAACGAGTCGCCGACCTGGACCCGGGACTGTGCGACGAGGAACGCGACGCCGAGGTGGCCAGGATCGAGGCTGAGGAGACCGCCACGGGCACGCGTCGAGCGGTGGCCGGTTACGACTTCACGTTCAGTGTTCCCAAGTCGGTGTCCGTGCTGTGGGGCATCTCGGATGCGGCCACCCAGGCCCGGTTGGTCGAGGCGCACCACCAGGCGGTCGTGGAGGTGCTCGCCTACCTGGAGCGCGAGGTGGCGGCCACGAGGACCGGCATGTCCAACCACAACGGCGCGGTCGCTCAGGTCGAGGTCGGGGGAGTGGCCGCGACGGCGTACGACCACTGGGACTCCCGGGCCGGCGACCCCCAACTGCACACCCACGTCGTCGTCTCCAACAAGGTCCGAACGATCCTCGACGGCCGGTGGCGCAGCCTCGACAGCCGTCCCATGCACGCTGCGGTCACCGCGATCTCGGCGCACTACAACGCGGTGCTCGCCGACACCCTCACTCGTGAGTTCGGTCTGGAATGGGAGCAGCGCGCCCGAGGTGAGGACCGCAACCCGCAGTGGGAGATCGCAGGGGTCAGCGACGACCTCATCGCGGAGTTCTCCAGCCGCACCCGCGCCATCGAGCAGGAGAAGGACCGGCTCATCGCGGCGTACGTCGAGCAACATGGGCGTCGCCCCTCCGAGCCGACCATCGTGCGCCTTCGTGCCGAGGCGACCCTCGCGACCAGGCCCGAGAAGGAGATCCACTCCCTCGCTGACCTGACCAGCGACTGGCGCGCTCGGGCCACCCGACTTCTCGGGGCCGACGCCACCCAGTGGGCCCTCGGACTCACCACCGGCACGGACGCCGAGCCCATCAGGGCGGAGGGAGTCAGCCTCGACGCCGTGCGCCGCATAGGCGCCGACGTGGTCGCCGCGGTGAGCGTGAAGCGTTCCACCTGGCGGCACTGGAACCTCTGGGCTGAAGCATCACGCCAGACCATCGGGCTCCGTTTCGCCAGCGTCGAAGACCGCGAAGCCGTGGTCGGGCTCATCGTCGACGCCGCCGAGCACGCATCGGTCGCGCTCACCCCGCCCGAGCTGGCGATCAGCCCGGTGGACTTCCGCCGACCGGACGGAACCAGCGTCTTCCGGCCCAGGCACTCCACCCGGTTCTCCTCCGATGCCGTGATGGCTGCGGAGGCTCGACTTCTTGCCCGCGCCGACGACTTCACCGCCCCGCGTGCGGCCGCCGGGATCGTCGACCGGGTGGGCGCGCGGCCCATCGACGGCACGACCCTGAGTGCCGAGCAGGTCGCGGCGCTGAAGAGCATCGTGACTTCGGGCCGCCGCGTTGACCTCCTTCTCGGGCCGGCAGGGGCGGGTAAGACCACGGCCATGCGGGCACTGCGGTCGGCGTGGGTGGTCGCCCACGGCCGAGACAGTGTGGTCGGTTTGGCGCCCTCAGCCGCGGCAGCGCAGGTCCTGGCCGACGATCTCGGGGCGCCGTGTGAGAACACCGCGAAGTGGCTGCACGAGCACGACCGCGGACGCGCCAGGTTCCGGCGCGACCAGCTCGTCATCGTCGACGAGGCCACGCTCGCCGGCACCACCACCCTTGAGCGGCTCACCGCGATCGCTGCGGCGGCGGGAGCCAAAGTTCTCCTCGTGGGGGACTGGGCGCAGCTCCAGTCGGTGGACGCCGGGGGAGCGTTCTCGCTGCTGGCGTCGCGGCGCACTGACGTCCCCGAGCTCACCGAGATCCACCGCTTCACCCACGACTGGGAGAAGACCGCCTCCCTCGCGCTGCGGGACGGCCAGGTCGAGGTCATCAGCACCTACGCCCGCCAGGACCGCCTCCGCGAGGGCTCCACCGACGACATGCTCGACGCCGCCTACGCCGCCTGGCTCACCGATATCCGGTCTGGGAAGCAGAGCGTCCTGGTCACCGAAGCCTCCGCCTCCGTCCACGCGCTGAACGCCCGTGCCCGCGCCGAGCGCATCCTCTCCGGCGACACCTCCGACGTCCGCGAGGTGGACCTCGTCGACGGGGCTCACGCCTCCGCCGGCGACCTGATCATCACCCGCCGCAACGACCGGCGACTCCGGACCGGCCATGGCGGGTGGGTCCGCAACGGCGACCGCTGGAGGGTCACCGACGTACGCCGCGACGGATCCCTCGTCGTGCGACGCCTCGACCGCCGGTGGACCGGCACGAGGGTGCTGCCATCGGAGTACGTCGCCGAGCATGTCGACCTCGGGTACGCCGTCACCGCTCACCGCGCCCAGGGCATGACGGTCGACACCGCACATGTCGTCGTCAACGGCTCCACGACGCGGGAGAACCTGTACGTCTCGATGACCCGGGGCCGCGACTCCAACATCGCCTACGTCGCCCTCGACAAGCCCGACGACAGCCACACCGCTCCCGAACCCGACGAGGTCACCGCCCGCACCGTCCTGTACGGAGTCCTCCAGCACTCCGGCGTCGAGCTGTCGGCCCACCAGAGCATCGAGACCGAGCAGGAGACCTGGTCCTCCATCGCCCAGCTCGCCGCGGAATACGAAACCATCGCCGCGGCCGCGCAGCGCGACCGCTGGGAGAAACTCGTCCGTGGCTCGGGCCTCCGTACGGATCAGGCGGAGGCTGCCATCGAGTCCGCCGCCTTCGGGCCACTCACCGTCACCCTCCGCCGAGCCGAAGCCTATGGCGCCGACGTCGAGGCCCTACTCGCCCACGTGGTCGCCCAGCACCCGCTCGACGACGCGGAGGACGTCCCGGCAGTGCTGCACTATCGCCTCGCCCCAGTCGTCGCCTCTCAAACCCGTCGACCACGCACGGCGCCGCAGTTCATCGCCGGCCTCATCCCAGAAGCGCTCGGCCCGATGAACCCGGAGCACCGAAAGGCGCTCAAGGAGCGGAAGAAACTGATGGAGCGCCGAGCGCATGCTCTGGCACGGGAGGCCACTGCAACCCGGGCGGCTTGGGTCCGGCGTCTGGGGGAGCCACCCGCCGACCGTCGCGACCGCGAGCGGTGGCGACGGTCTGTCGCGGCGGTCGCCGCTTACCGCGACCGCTACGCCATCACCAGCGAATCCCCACTCGGCTCCGCGCCGAACAACGACGCCCAACGGGCCGATCGCGACCGCGCGGCAGCAGCGTCAAGGCGCGCCGCGACCCTTGAGGGACGCGAGGCTCGTGCATCATCGCGAACGCTCGCCGCTGGTTTCTCTCTCCTCTGACTGCTCGTCCCACGTCGGTATGTGGCCACGTCATCCACAGCGGTCGAGCAGCTCACAAGCACTGAGGACGACGGCTGAGATCGGGGTCCCTCCGGTCTTGAGCGACCGCGTTTTCCGAGGTCAGACAATGTTTTCGCATTCACAACAGAACATGGTCAATCGGCCTGAATCTCCTGTTGGACCCTGCTCGGACGCAACCTACCTTCAATGTGAGCCCGATCACGAAGATGGTTTCGGGCGCCACCCACAAAGGAGCATGAGATGTCCATTTCGCAGATTCGGGAAGGCAGCTCGACTCGGGCCGCTAACGGCGTCGGCATCCTGCGCCAGCCGCGCATCGCTGTCATCGGCGCCGGCTGCGCCCTCTGTGTGGCCGCAGTTCGACGGTGCCCTGCGGATGGCCCCGCGATAGACCGGGCCAAACGGCTGAGCACGGCAAGGCAGACGATGTCGTCGGCCGGATCCCCGTGACCGTCAGTGTGCAGATCTCGTGTCCGTCCCCGGGCATCTTGTGGCCGTCCGGTGAAGAGTCCCGTGGCCTCCGACGGAAGAAGGCGCTCGACGTGACGTGTTCTGTTGCTGGCGGATCCTCTGGGTGGACGGGCGGACGCGCGGGGCGGATCATCGCGAGGAGAATCTGACCGCAAGGATCTCTGCGAAGGCGGTTTGGACGCAATCGATGAATAGTGGGATGTCTGTGATGGACGCGGGATCGAGTGTGAATCCGATCGTGCAGACACCGTCGTACGAGACCAGTACCGCCATGATCGGTACGCCGGGGAGGGGCCCGAAGGCGTACATGCGTTCGACCTTCTGTCCCGCCATGTAGAGCGCGAATGGTGGACCCACGAGGTTGCTCGCCTGGATGTCGACACGCCGGGCATGCGCTCCCATCGCTGCGATGGCGACGCGTGCGGGCACCTGGCGGAGTGTGGGTGCAAGGTGATCAAGCGCACGGAGTCCTGGCTCTGCTCGACGCGACGCCACGAGCTCGTGGATGACGCGAAGTCGGTCGACCGGATCTGCGATCGACGCAGGGCCTGGGATGATCGCAGCGCTGATGTGGTTCCCTGCCTGGTGCCCGCTCGCGTCCGCCAGGTCAATGGGAAGCGCAAGGGCGATGTCTGCGGGTGGGAGTCCGAACGCCTCGTGGTACTTGCGCAGACCACCGAGAAGTCCGGCCAGGTAGACGTCGTTCACTGTCACGCCGTTGGCCTTGGCCTCGGTCTTCATGGCATCGAGTGGCAGCTCAATGGTTGCGAACTGGCGACGCTCACTCCGGCCGCGGAGCAGTGGCGATGGGTGCGCGTCGCCGCGATCGAGGGTTCGGACAGCCGATCGCACGTACGAGGCCGCATGCTGTGCTGATCGGACCGGGTGGAAGCTGGCGCTGATTGCTGCGTTGGCCAGAGCATTGGCCATCCGCGGATTGGTCACCCATACGCGCGCGGTCGCGCGCAGGAACTGAGCAGTGTTGTGGGAGAGTTCGATATGAGTGTCCGTGCCTGGGTCCAGATGTGCCCGATCCGGGGACGCCTCGAGATCAAGGAGCGCCGCCATCATCTGAATGGCGCGCACACCATCCGCGATGGCGTGGTGAGCACGAATGACTACGAGTGCCTCGCCATCGGCCAGTCGCTCGATGAGGACGGCGTCCCACAGCGGCCGCTCCCGATCGAAAGGGACTGTCGCGCGAGTGCTCGCCCAGGCAAGTGCGGCATCGAGGCTGCCGTCTCCTGGAGCCTCGATGCGCCGCACGTGGGACGAGTGGTCAACGTTCCCATCATCGACCCACGAAGCCCGTCCCGCGCCCCACACCGAGCGTGCTACACGTTGGCGCATCCGTGGAACGGAACTCATGGCCCGCTCGAACGCGGCGTCCAGCACTTCACGGGCGGGTGCCTCCGGGAGGACGAGGACCAACGTCATGATCGGGCGCGTCGTCGGCCAGGCGTCACCCTTGAGCAACAACTCGTCAAGCGCGGCCAGATCCTCAGGGAGCGTCAAGCGGACCATGTGGGGTTGACCTTCATTCTGCTTGTTGGGCGACGCTCCTCGGTGGACCCGACGATCGTGCAAGCGCGTGTGGACTGGATGTGGACTGGGTGGCCGGTCGCCACGGTGGGCGTCAGAGGGCGCGGAGGATGTCCTCGACGCGGTCCTTGGCGTCGCCAAAGAGCATCTGGGAGTTCTCCCGGAAGAAGAGCGGGTTCTGGACGCCGGCGTAGCCGGTGGCCATGGAGCGCTTGAACACGATGACGTCGTCGGCATTCCAGACGGTCAGGACGGGCATCCCCGCGATGGGGGAGGTGGGGTCCTCGGTGGCGGCGGGGTTGACGGTGTCGTTGGCGCCGATGACCAGGACGACGGCGGTGTCGTTAAAGTCGTCGTTGATCTCGTCCATCTCCAAGACGATGTCGTAGGGAACCTTGGCCTCGGCGAGGAGGACGTTCATGTGGCCGGGGAGGCGGCCTGCGACGGGGTGGATCCCGAAGCGGACGTTGACGCCGCGGTCGCGGAGCTTGCGGGTCAGCTCGGCGACGCCGTACTGGGCCTGGGCGACGGCCATGCCGTAGCCGGGGGTGATGATGACCGAGTCGGCGGCCGTGAGCAGTTCGGCGACGCCCTCGGCGGTGACCTCGCGGTGGTCACCGTAGTCGGTGTCCTGGCTCGGTCCGGCCTCGATGCCGAACCCGCCGGCGATGACGGAGATGAAGGACCGGTTCATCGCCTTGCACATGATGTAGGACAGGTAGGCACCCGAGGAGCCGACCAGGGCGCCGGTGATGATGAGCAGGTCGTTCTCCAGCAGGAAGCCCGACGCGGCCGCAGCCCAGCCGGAGTAGCTGTTGAGCATCGAGACCACCACCGGCATGTCGCCGCCGCCGATGGAGGCGACCAGGTGCCACCCCAGCGCCAACGCGACCGCGGTCACCAAGATCAGCAGCCACAGCTGCGGGTCCACCACGAGCCAGACCGTCAGACCCGCGAACGCCGCCAGGGCACCGAGGTTGAGCAGGTTCTTGCCCGGCAGCACCAACGGCGCCGAGGAGATCCGCGCCGAGAGCTTGAGGAACGCCACGATCGACCCGGTGAAGGTCACCGCACCGATGAAGACCCCGATGAACACCTCCGCCGAGTGCACGCCGAGCAGGTCCTGGGCCCGCAGGAACAACGCCTCTTCACCGTCGGGGTGGGCCTCGACGTGGAGGTACCCGTTCCACCCGACCAGCACCGCGGCCAGACCCACGAACGAGTGCAGCAGCGCGATCAGCTCGGGCATCCCGGTCATCTCCACCACCCGCGCCCGCTGCAGCCCGATCGCAGCGCCGACCACCATCGCCCCGACCAGCAGCCCCAGCCCGGCCCCGGAGATGTCCCGCTCGATCGCCAACGCGATGGTCGCGGCCAGCGCGACCGCCATCCCCGCGATGCCGTAGGTGTTGCCGGCCCGCGCCGTCTCATGCCGGCTCAGCCCCGCCAACGCGAGGATGAACAACAGCGCGGCAACGATGTACGCCGCGTTCGCGGCGGTCTCGATGGTCATGAAAGTCAACTCCGAAGCATTCACGCAGGGTCAGGTGGGCAGGCTCAGCTGCGATCAGCTGCGAGAGAACATGGCGAGCATGCGGCGGGTCACCGCGAAGCCACCGAACACGTTGATGGACGCGATCAGGATCGCCACCGTCGCCAACGCGGTGATCACCGCGTCGTCCTGGCCGATCTGCAACAGCGCGCCGACCACGATGATCCCGCTGATCGCGTTCGTCACGCTCATCAACGGGGTGTGCAGCGCGTGGTGCACGTTGCCGATCACGTAGTAGCCGATCACGATCGCCAGGGCGAACACGGTCAGGTGACCCAACAGCGCCGTAGGCGAGGCCGCGGCCAACAAGAACAGCAACGTTCCCGCGACCGCCACCAGGGCGAACCGCTTCTGCGAGCTCATCGGCCGCTTCACCGGCGAGGCCGCAGCGACTGCGTCGGCCGCCTGGGTCTGCGCCGGACTCGGCGCTGCCGAGACCTGCACCGGCGGCGGCGGCCAGGTCAGCTCCCCAGCCCCGTCGCGATACCGGACCACCGTCATCGACCGGACCACGACATCGTCGAAGTCCAGCACCAGCTGACCGTCCTTGCCCGGAGTCATCAGCTTCATCAGGTTCACCAGGTTGGTGCCGTAGAGCTGAGAGGCCTGCGCCGGGAGACGACCCGGAAGATCGGTGTAGCCGATGATCGTGACCCCGTTCGCGGTCACCACCGCCTCCCCGGCCACCGTGCCCTCCACGTTGCCACCGTTCGCGGCCGCCATGTCCACGATCACCGACCCCGACCTCATCGAGGCCACCATCTCCGCGGTGATGATCCGCGGCGCCGCACGGCCCGGGATCAACGCAGTGGTGATGATGATGTCGACATCGCCGGCCTGGTCGGCATACAGCTGCGCCTCACGCGCCTTGTAGTCCTCGCCCATCTCCTTGGCGTAACCGGTCGCGGAGACCTCGAGCTCCTCAGCAGGCGCCACCGAGAGATACTCCCCGCCCAACGACCTCACCTGGTCCGCGACCTCAGGACGCGGGTCGGTCGCCCGCACGATCGCACCCAACGACCCCGCCGCACCAATCGCCGCCAGACCCGCCACCCCAGCACCGACCACCAACACCTTCGCCGGCGGCACCTTCCCCGCCGCAGTCACCTGGCCGGTGAAGAACCGACCAAACGCATGGGCGGCCTCCACCACCGCCCGATACCCTGCGATGTTCGCCATCGAGCTCAACACGTCCAGGCTCTGCGCTCGGCTGATCCGCGGCACCGCATCCATCGCCAACGCCGTGATCGGACGACCCGCCAGATCCTCCACCAACTCAGGGTTCAGCGCGGGGGACAGGATAGCCACGACGGTCGCTCCTGGCTTGCACCCGTCGAGCTGGTGGGTGGACGGGGAGTTGACCCCGAAAACAATGTCCGCGGCATCGACTGCGCTAACGGTCGCGCCGGCCTCGGCGTACGCCTCGTCGGGGAAACTCGACGCGTGGCCCGCTCCCGGCTCGACGACCACGTCGTACCCGAGTTTGAGCAACTGGCCCACCGTTGAGGGTGTGGCCGCCACCCTGGTCTCGCCCTGACTGGCTTCCTTGAGGACACCGATCAACATCTGCATGTTTCCTATCGCCAACTGTGACTACTACCTGCGGTCGTGGGACCGCGGCATCAGGTGAGGGACGAGGCTTGCTGCATCAGTGACGACTTCTGCAGCTTCCCGGTCTCGGTCCGAGGCAACGCCGAAACGAACTCAACGCTGCGCGGTGCCTTGAAGCGAGCGATCCGCTCACACACGTAGTCGATGAGTTCTTGAGCGAGTGCTTCACCGACATCCACGCCAGACGTCGGCTCAACGTAGGCCTTGACGACTTGACCCATGTCGTCGTCGGGCACGCCGATCACCGCCACATCTCGAACCGCTGGATGAAGCGCGAGACAGTTCTCGACTTCTTGGGGGTAGATGTTCACCCCACCGGAGATGATCACGAAGGCCTTGCGGTCGGTCAGGAACAGGTTCGAGTCGTCGTCCAGATAGCCGATGTCGCCGGTCGTCGTCCACGTCGGATGGCTCGGATGCTGCGCGGTAGCGGTCTTCTCGTCGTCGTTGTGATATCGGAAGGGCAGCTCATCCCGCTCGAAGTACACGAGGCCGACCTCACCCGCGGGAAGCTCCTCACCTTCTTCTGAGCAGATGCGGATGCGACCCAGGCCCGCCCGCCCGACGGACCCGGGCTTGGCGAGCCACTCCTTGGAGTCGATGAACGTGATGCCGTTCGCCTCGGTCGAGGAGTAGTACTCCTCGATGATGGGCCCCCACCAGTCGATCATTCGCTCCTTGACCTCGACCGGACATGGAGCTGCAGCGTGGATGGCCACACGATGGGAACTGAGGTCGAAACGTCCACGTACTTCCGCGGGAAGTTTCAGGAGCCGCACGAACATGGTGGGAACCCACTGACTGTGGGTGACCGCGAACTTCTCGATGTTCTCCAGCGCCGCCTCCTCGCGGAACTTGCGCATCATCACCACGGTGCCGCCGAGTGCTTGGACGGTGGCGCAGAAGCGCAGCGGCGCCGAGTGATAGAGAGGGGCGGGGGAGAGGTAGATCGTGTCGGTCCCGAAGCCGTAGCGGGGGCCGAACAAGCCAGCGAAGGCGTCACCCTCCTGGTCTACTTGGCGGTCGGGGAGGGGGGGCTTGATGCCCTTCGGACGGCCAGTGGTTCCCGAGGAGTACAGGAGGTCGGCACCTCGTGGCTGATCCGCCAACGGCTCGGACGCGAGGTTCTGGGTGGCTGCGTCGTAGTCGTCGTATCCGTCCACGGCGCCGCCGAAAGCGAGCCAGGCCTCGACCTGCGGGCACAGTGTGGGCAGTGACGGTTTCTGGGCCGCCGCTGTAGCAGACGCCAGTGCGACCTTCGCCCCCGAGTCATTGACGATGTAGGCGATCTCATCGGCTGACAGGTGATGGTTGATGGTGGTCAGGTAGAGCCCGGATCGCTGCGCTGCCCAGTAGATCTCGAACATGCGGGGGTCATTCTCGGAGAGCAGCGCCACGACGTCACCCCGGCGAAGGCCGGCCGCGTGGAAGTACCGGGCCAGCTTGATCGAGCTTGAGTCAAGGGCGCCGAACGACACAGTCTCGCCGGATTCGGCGACGATGACTGCAGGCTTGTCCGGAGTGAGCGCTGCGTAGGTTCCGGGGTACACGTGTGTCTCCGATCCGCTAGATCGCGGCCACCGGGCCGCGCAGGAAGTTGTTGATCAGCGGGGCGACGTCATCGACCGAGTCGAAGAGGAGCAGGTGTCCGCCCCCAGGAATGATCTGGAGCTCCGAGCCCGGAATCAGCCGGTTCAAGATGCGGGAGTTCAGGGGAGGCAGGAGGGGGTCATCATCACCCGTGATGACGAGCGTCGGAGCGCTGATGCGGTGAAGGCGAGGCAAGGTGGACCACGTCGCCCCAGCCACCATCTGCCACACGTGCCCGATGGGAGCCGGTGGCTGCGCGCGACGACTCTCGCCGTAGGCGCGGGCGATCTCCGGCTCCCGTCCCGTGCGACCGCCGACGAACGACTTGGCCACGCGCTCGTAGTAGCCGTCCACGAAGTATCGGCGTGGCGACATGAGCGTGGTCCAGGCGCCGAACTTCCCAGGCACCATGCCAAGGCCCCAGGTGGTCGAGGCGAGGACCAGTCGGCGGACGCGATCAGGTGACTGGATCGCCAACTGCTCGGCGATAACGCCGCCGAGCGAGACACCGAGGACGTCGACCTGGTCGTGGCCCAGCGCGTCAAGCAGGCGAACGGCCGAGGATGCCAGTTGAGGAACGGTGAGGGGAAGGCGCGGCATGGTCGACCGGCCGACTCCCGGGGCATCGAACGCGATCGTCGTCGCGTTCAGCGCCGGCCTCAGCGGCCCCCAGATCGACAGGTTGGCCCCGAAGCCGTTGATGAGGAGCAAAGGCGGACCTTCACCGGCAACCGAGACTGCGAGCTCGTGGGCGCCGGCTTTCACCAGCTCGACGGCATGAGGCTGGGTCATGCGCGCTGGTAGACGTAGTCGCCCGGCGCGGGCGTCCCGGCAGGATGCCGGCGCGACCCCATCTCCGCAGGCGCGGTCCGGAGGTCGCCTGATCGGGGCAGCAGCCACGCCAACCAGTCGTCCCACCATGAACCGACGTGCCGCTCTGATGCGTTCCTCCATGTTTCCTGGTCCATGCTCGGCTCCATCTCCCCTGTTCGATAACTGGCTTTGCTGTTCGGAGGACAGACAATTCCTTGGATGTGCCCGCCGGAAGCAACGACGAACCTCGCGCCGTTACCCAACAACCGCGCGGAGCGGAAGCAGGCCTGCCACGGGACGATGTGGTCGTCTCGCGCCGCCAGGTAGTAGTGGTCTGCATCCAGCTGGGACAAGTCGACTGGGTGGCCCAGAACCCGCATGGAACCCGGATTCGCAAACGGGTTCTCGGCCAACATTTTTGCCTGCTCGGAGTGGAAGGCTGCGGGCAGGTTCGTGAGGTCCGCGTTCCAGAAGAGAATGTCGGTGCTTGGCGGATCATTTCCCAGAACGTAGTTGTTGACCCACGGCCCCCAGATCAGTTGTTGGGGACGAAGTGACGCAAAGGTGCGCGAGATGTCCCTGCCCGGGACGATGCCCTTCTTCTGCACCCTGCGTGCAATACGGTCATCGGCTCCAGGCCTGGAGAGAGACGCGAAGGTGTTCGGCCAACTGGTATCTAGCCCTGAGACCAGGAACGTGGACGCCGAGACCGTCAACTCATTATGGGCAGCCAGCACAGTGTTGAGCCCAGCGCTGATCTGGCCGCCCGCGCACACGCCGAGCAGATTGATAGCGCTGGTCCCGGTGACGTCGCAAGCGACCCGGGCTGCTTCTTCAGCTGCCGCGACGTACGCATCCATTCCCCAATGACGCTGCTGACTGGAGGGGTTGGCCCAACTCAGGGTGAAGACCTGCAGGCCCTTGTTGAGGGCCGCTTCAACCAAACTCCGGCCCGGAGCGAGATCGAGCAGGTAGTACTTGTTGACCGGAGAGGGGACCATCAGTACCGGAGTCGCATGTACCTGACTCTGCTGCGCCTCGTACTGGATCAGCTCACACAGTCCGGAGCGGTGAATCACCTTCCCCGGGGTTGCCGCCATGTCAGTGCCGAGCTTGTGCGCATCCCGCCTGCTCAGGGACGGCAGGGCTCCGTTGTGGAGTACGTCGTCGACCAAGTTGCTAGCGCCGTTCAACAACGACCTTCCGGAAGTTTCACGGACCTTGTCCCAGCCGGCCGGATTCAACAGGAGGTTGTTGGTCGGAGACAGCCCCTCAGCGACGAACGATGCAGCGATTCGCGCCCGTTCCTGCGCGGTGGGCTCGAGGCCGGGATGCTCGGGTAGGGCGAGAATCATCGAGCGCAGAGCGAGATAGCGAGAGGCCAGGATCTGGAGCGGAGTCCGCTCCTGCCACGCCGGATGCCCGAACCTGCGATCCTCCTCAATGGCCGACGAGTCGACGGTGGGAAGCTCCGACACAAGCCGGATCGCCTGACGGGGCAGACTGCGCGACCTTCGAAGAGCAGCAAAGGCAAGGTCGACCATGCCCAACGCAAGCGTCTCTGGGCTGCCGATGGCGAGGTTCGGGGCCGACAAGGCACTCGCAGCAGCATCGGCAGCTAACGCCGCCTCGTGGTCACTCATCACAGCAACTTCCGGACGTGGACTCGAACCTCGAGCAGTCGGACCATGCGGCTCGCACCCCGTTGCTTCGCATTAACCGCTCCTGACCGGTAGTGGCCCTGCTGAAGGCGATGTGACTCACTCAAACCCAAGTTGACATGCATGTCAATACACCTGCTCGTACAGGCCCATGAAGTGTTGGCCCCGGCTAGACGGAACCTGGGAGCAACTTGACAAAGCGTCATGTGTGTAAACCGACCCGTGGTCGGCGTGGAAGATCGCACCACGCAACGAGCCCCGATCGGCGAGGGCGGCCTTGAGGGCATCCTCCACGAGGCTGGTGCGCATGTGGTCCGCGACCGCCCAGCCGGCGAGCTTTCGTGAGCAGCAGTCGATCACGGTCGCGAGGTAGAGGTAGATCATCGAGGTCCACGGCCACGCCAAGCAGGGTGCCGGGTTCGGCGACTCCGGGGTCCGGGGCCTGAACGCACTGCTCGCCACGCTCATGACTGCGACAACCGCGCCGGTGGTGGTGACCCAACGGCTCCGCAAGGGATCGACCGGGTCACCGCGCGGCGCGAAGCGTCTGGTCGGTGACGCGGTGAAGACCACCCGACGCCTCCTCGGCAAGAGCCGACTGGTGCTGGTGCGAATGGACTCGGCGTTCTACGGTCGCGGCCCGGTCCACGCCGCCCTCGCCGGCGGCGCTGCTGTGTCGGTCACCGTCCGGATGGACAAGGCGGTCAAGAAGTCGATCGCCACGATCGGCGATGCCGCGTGGACCACCATCGAGTACACCGACGCGATCTTCGACGAGGCCGGCGGCCGCTGGATCTCCCGCGCCGAGGTCGCCGAGATCGGCTTCACCGCGTTCTCCTCGGCGAAGAGGTCCGAGCGGGTGCCGGGCAGGTTGGTCGTCCGCCGGATCCCGGACTTCAACGCCGAGAAGAAGCGAGCCGCGGGACAGGGCACCCTGTTCGACGTGTGGCGGTTCCACGCGTTCTTCACCACCGCTGACCCCGCCTTGCTGGAGACCATCGCGGTCGACAAGGTCCACCGCGGTCACGCGGTCATCGAGCAGGTCCACGCCGACCTCAAATCCTCAGCGTTGGCGCACCTGCCATCCAGAGTGTTCAACGCCAGCGCCGCCTGGCTCGTCCTGGCCGTGATCGCGTTCAACCTGACTCGCGTCGCCGGCACCCTCGCCGCGCCGGACCTCGCCCGGGCGACCACCGCGACCCTGCGCCGCAAGCTGGTCCACGTCCCTGGCCGAGTAGCGACCTCAGCCCGACGAGTGACGCTCCACCTGCCCAGCGGCTGGCCCTGGGAGACCGCCTGGACCCGCCTGATCACCCGCGTCAGCGACCCACCTCGAGCCACGAGGTCCTGACCACCCTCGAGCAGCAGCTTCGGAACCGTGGAACACCACCGGCAGAAGGGCCGGAGGCACCGTCGCGCCCACCGAAGATCAGAACCCCGCCACCGTCACGACGCCGCGCGAGCAGGGCTCATCGGGGCATCCGGGCTTAGGCGTCCCTGACCGAATCGAACAACGCGCGCTGCGCTTCGTTGCCCTCGAACAGCTCCATGAAGAACCCCAGCGTCTCGCGAGTGTCGAAGTAGGCGATCCGATAGCCCCCGAATGCCCCGGACATGGTGAGGGCGTACCCGTCCTCCAGGTATTTGGCGCATGTTGTGTCGAAGTCATCCGAGATCATGCCGACGTGGTGGAAGCCGCGATCACCCTCGGGCCAATCTCCGCCGAACGTGTCCATGAACGGTGAGTTCGCGCGGTTATGCTGCTGTAGTAGTTCGATCTGAACGCCGTCGAACTGGGCCAGACCGAGGCTGAGCGTCAACGTCTCATCATTGCCGCGCACGTTCATCGGCACGTCCAGATCCCTGAAGACGAGGAACTGGCCCGCGCCTTTCGTGCGCCAGCGCTCCATCTCTGCATCAAGATCGCTGACGACAAACGCTACCTGAACGATTTCACCGATTTTCCAGAACATGACGTGGCGCTCCTTTGACAAATGACGTGAATTGACTGGCGACGATCGTTGACCTGCTCGTCAATCAAAAGTGCCGTGACGTGTGCAGTTCCTCGGTCCGCGCAGTGCCCTAGCCCCTCTGCCCGAGTAGTGGCCCTCCTGCAGGCGATTCAAGTCACTTAAGACTAAGTTGACACGCCTGTCAAGGACAAGGCTGCGACAGTCCTTAGAGCACGGACTGCCCAATGTGTTGATCGACCAGGAAGCCCTCCACGACGGTCCCGGAGATCGCGGTCGACTACGTGTTTCCGGACGGAACCCCCTCTCGGTGCGGGGTTGCTCCAGCTCTGCCTTTGACGGCTCTTCCTACCTGAGGTGGGTGTGAGCGACTCGCGGTGACGACTTGATCTGGAGACGGGTCGAGACCTTCCAGAGTTCGGAGCGACCAAGCTACCGAGCCGGAAGCCCTCGACGATGTCCGAGCCTACGGTGTGCCGTCGCGCGCGCCCGTGCCCAGATCCCTCCTATTGCGAGTCCTGCGACCTGTTGGTCGGCCTCGAGGGGTTCCACGTTCTCGAGGTCGCCCGCCGAGAGGCTGGGCTGAAGGTTGTGGTCGAGTCGCCGCGGCAGGTCATGGGCTGCCCGACCTGCGGGGTGGTCGTCGGCAGCCATGGTCGCCGCGACGTGGCCTTGATCGACGTGCCGTGCTTCGGCCAGCCGGTCCGAGCTGGTCTGGCGCAAGCGGACCTGGCGCTGCGAGGAGGACCTGTGTGCTTCGAGGTCGATCACCGAGCAGCACGACGGCCTCGCCGCACCGCGTGCTCTGTTGACGGTGCGGGCGGTGTGGTGGGCGATCAACCAGATCCGCCGTGAGCACGCCTCCGTCGCCGGCCTGGCCCGGCAGCTCGGCACGACTTGGAACACGGTGTGGAGGTCGATCAAGCCGCTGCTGGAGGCGATGGCCGCCGACGAGACCCGCTTCGACGGGGTCGCCACCCTTGGCGTGGACGAGCACGTCTGGCATCACGTCTCGACCAAGCCGATCGCCGACGGCGGCCGGGGCCCGAAGGAGCTGACCGGGATGGTCGACCTGACCAGACACCCCGACAGGAAAGGGAAACACCGGGTCCGGGCCCGACTGCTGGACCTCGTGCCCGGGCGATCCGGACCGGCGTACGCCGACTGGCTCAAGGCCCGCAACAACGTCTTCCGTGACGGCATCACGGTGGCGACCCTGGACCCGTTCCACGGCTACAAGAACGCGATCGAGGATCAGCTCGAAGACGCCGTCGCTGTCGCCGACGCGTTCCACATCGTCAAGCTCGGCAGCGCCGCGGTCGACGACGTCCGCCGCCGCGTCCAGCAGACCGTGCACGGTCACCGAGGCCGCAAGGGCGACCCTCTCTACGGGATCCGGCTGATCCTGCGCTGCGGAGCCGAGAAGCTCACCGACAAGCAGAAGCACCGGCTCGCCACCGCCATCGACGCCGACGAACGCTACGACGAGGTCTACGTGGCCTGGCTCTGCGCCCAGCAGCTCCGTGAGGCCTACCGATGCGAGAACCTCGCCGAGGGCCGCAAGATCGCCGAGAAGATCCTCACCTCGTTCGCGACCTGCCCGATCCCCGAGATCAAACGCCTCGGCAAGACGCTGAAGCAGTGGCAGGCGCCGTTCCTGGCCTACTTCGACACCGGCCGCTCAAGCAATGGCGGCGCCGAAGCCATCAACGGACTCATCGAACTCCACCGCCGCATCGCCCGCGGCTTCCGCAACTACGACAACTACCGGCTACGCATGCTCCTCATCGGCGGCCGACTCACCAGCCCCCACCTCAAGCAGGAAGAGCCCCTTTGACGGCGAAGGGCTGACGACTTCGAAACCGTGCTGTCGCCGCTGCTGGCGCGGGACTGTCGCAGCGGCAATGTTGCTGAGTGCGTGCTCAAGTGACGGCAGTGCCAACGGCGATGCAGACGCTCCTTCCGCAGGTGGGGATGCCGATGCCGCGGTCGCCGCATCGGCCGCGAAGGTTGCCGAGTTCAGTTCGGCCGATCAGGAGTTCCCCGCCTCCCCCCGGGCGCGATTGACCCTGCGGCCCTGCTCTACTCGCGGGAGCCGAGAGGACCCGCATAGTCGGTTGATCTAATTGACCATTAGACCGGCGTCGATCGGCAACGTAACGCCGGTGATAAGCCTGGAGTCGTCGGAAGCGAGGAAGACCACTGCGCGGCTGATGTCTCGGGGATCTGCCCAGGGGACTGGGAGAGCGTGCATGGCAGCCGACACCGGTGTGAAGTCCTCCACCGTGGGGTTTTCCTTGTCTGGGCAGAAAATCTTGTATGTCGCGTCGTTCTTGATCATCAGGGTGTCCACCTGGGTGGGGTGGATGCTATTGACGCGGATGGATTGCCCGCCGAGCTCGGCTGCGAGCACCCGCATCAAGCCCACCACGCCGTGCTTGGCGGCGGTGTAAGAGGCGATTCCCCGATAGCCGCGCAGCCCGGCCATCGAGCTGGTCAGGATCATCGACCCGCCGCGGCCGCCGGCCACGAGGTGTGGCACGGCCGCCTTGCATGTCTTCCAGACACTGGTGAGGTTGATCGAGAGCATCTGGTCCCAATCGTCGTCGGTGATCTCGTGAGCCGGCACGCTGTTGGAGCCGATTCCCGCGTTCGCCGCGACAATGTCCAACCGCCCGAACTCCGCCACCGCGGAGTCGAGCGCGGCCGAGAGCGCCTGGCTGTCTCGGACGTCGACCTCAGCGGTGATGACCCGCCGGCCGATCTTCTCCACCTCCGCCGCCGTCGCCGCCAACTCGTCGGCGGTCGCGAGTGGGTAACCGAGTCCGAGTTCGGGCAAGTCGTGTGCAATGTCGACCGCGATGACGTCGGCTCCTTCGCGGGCGAGTTCGATCGCGTGGCTGCGTCCTTGACCGCGGGCTGCTCCGGTCACTAAGGCGACCCTGCCTGCAAGGCTATCCGTCATGCTTCTTCTCCTTTGATTTCGATGATGCGGTCAGTCTGAGGCGAGAGGAGCCAGTTGCGGGACGGTCGCACACCTAGCGTCTCAACCCGGTTTGTGTGCAAGTCCGCGCAGATGGCGGAACGGGAGTTAGGCAGGCTGACCGAGGTCACGTCATCGTGGGCGTCCCGGACGCGCTCAGGGGGATTGGTTCGCTAGCGCGTGATTCTTTTCGCGCAGCGCCGTCCTCAGAAAGGACGGACAGGGTCGGATCCGTCCCAGCCGTCTGCCGCTTCGGCCACCCTGCGGTAGACCTCCTCGATCGCGCCGCCGTACTGGTAGTGCTCGATCACGAACCCGGAGGTCGCTCGCCCATCGTGGAATCGGACGCGGGTCTCCCCGAAGCTCAAGCTCACGAGTAGCGGTGCGCCAGCGGCCTCAAGTCGCTCTGCCTCTGCCTCCGAGTCGGTCGAGAAGTAGGCGATGTGGCCGAAACCAGGAGTTGTCAGCGCCTCCGCGGCCGCGGCAGGCTCGACGCGGGCCTGGCGGACCAGTTCGACCATCAATGGGCCCCACTGCCCAACAGCAATCCCCTGCTCTAGGACTCCTGGTTCCCCGTCGGGCCCGCGGACATCGGCAACAGGGACCTCATCGAGCACGAAGAAGGGGCCGGCGCCGTGGGTCTGGGCCCAGTGCAAAGCGGCCTTTTCAAGATTGTCGACGTTGAACGCGACCTGGACGATCTTTCGACCGTGTACCTGCTCCTGGGTCAGTAGTGCCATATCCTTCTCCATATCTTTCGGTCCGAGCGGTCATGTGGACGACCGTTGCAGAGTTCTGCGTTTGATTGACGTTGGGGGCAGAGCCTGCCGGCCGAAACTTCGCGGGTCGTCGCGGTGGTCTGAAGCCCAACGGGCTACGTGCCTGTGACGCACGACTGAAGCGGATCGCCTGGCGCGGTAGGTTGCGCGACCTGCGAAGAGCAGCGAATGCAAGGTCGACCATGCCCACTCGGGCAGTCGGACCATGCGGCTCGCACCCCGTTGCTTCACATTGACCGCTCCTGACCGAATAGCCCTGCTGAAGGCGATGCGACTTACTCAAGTCGAAGTTGACGAACACGTCAAGTAAATGGTGCATGTGCGCGTCCTGCTGGCTAGACGGAGCCGCGCGATCACTTGACAAGGATGTCATGTAAGCCGAGAGTCCATATTCCGCTGCGGTCCCAGTGAGGTGATCGCTCACGACCACAAAATCGTCAACGCGGTTGACTTAAGTCTTCTGTGGCGAGGTCACTTCTGCCCACTCTGGCGGGCACAACAAGAAGGCGAGTCATGATGAGGTTCCGAAACCGAGCCGCCGCCGCTGCTGGCGCAGCGACTGTCGCAGCGGCACTGTTATTGAGCGCGTGCTCCAGTGACGGCAGCGCGAACGACGATGCAAACGCCACGTCCTCAGGCGTCGATGCCGAGGCCGCGGTCGCCGCGTCGGCCGCGAAGGTTGCCGAGTTCAGTTCGGCCGATCAGGAGTTTCCCGCCCCCCCGGGCGCGTTTGACCCGGGAACTCACAAGGCCGCGGTCATCGCGCTCGGTTTCACGGCGCCGGCGGTGCAGGACAACGCGCAGCATTCAGTCGATGCGCTCAAGAGCATGGGGTGGGAGGTTGATGGTCCTTTCGATGGAAAGTTCAATCCCACCGAGATCGGTGGCTTGCTCGACAGTGCGGTGCAGAACGGCGCCGAGGCAGTGATCTGCGTCTCGTGCGACCCCGAGAGCTTCGCTCAGTCAGTTAAGGCAGCCCTCGGCGAAGGGGTTGCCATGGCCTGTGTCATGTGTGTTCCGAATGCTGAATACACCGATCTCGGCATGCACTACGCGACGATTGACTTTGAGCACCAGGGAGAGGTCCTCGGCTGGTATGCCATCAATCAGTCGAAGGGAGTCGGCAAGGTCGTGACGACGCTCGACCCAGGGATCGCTTCCACTGCTCAGCGTGCGAAGGGCGTCTCCGCGGTCGTCACTAACAACTGCGACACCTGCGAGCTGCTCGATGAGCTCGTCGTTCCCGCCGCGAGCTTGGCCAAGCCGGGTCCGCCTGAGTGGACGGCCTATCTCAACGCCCACCCTGAAGGCGATGTAACGACGGCGGTGGCCATGGCCGATGTGCTGGGCACCTTGATGGCCAAGAGTCAGAAGGACGCAGGACGCTCGGACATCAGCATCATGGGCTACGACGCACTTGAGGAAGCCGTGAACCTCATCAAGTCGGGCGACCTGAACTACGCCGGCACCGTGGCGCTGCCCTACACGTATGCCGACTACGCAGCCGCGGACCTCGTCGCTCGCGATCTCGCGGGCGAGGAAACGTGGGACGCGTCCAATCTGCCCGTGCAGTTGATCACTCCGGACAACGCGGCGGACTTCACCGGTGACTTCGCTCCCGCCGGGGACTGGCAGGCGGAGCTCGCCTCGCTCTGGGGTGTGAAGTAGCAAGCTCGTCATGCCCGGGGGGGCGCAAGCCCCCGGGCATGACGTCGGTTCACCATTCCGATTGCGTGTCCCGCCGGCGACTGCCGGCGTGAACACCATTGCCCAAATCAACCAGGAAGGGACGGCGTCATGCACACAGCTGAAGCGCCAAGTCTGAGTATTCGTGGCGTCTCCAAGACCTTCGGGACCCACCAGGCACTGAAGGGTGTTGACCTGGAGATCGCTCCTGGCGAGTTCGTCGGTCTGTTGGGGCCGAACGGCGCGGGCAAGTCAACGCTGGTGAAGGTGCTCGATGGCGTTCACCAGGCCACCAGCGGAAAGATCCTGATCGACGGTGTCCCGGTGGCGTCCCTCTCGGGGCACCCCGCGGTGGGTTTCGTGCACCAGGACCTAGGACTGGTGGACGACCTCAGCGTCGTGGAGAACCTACGCCTTGGCCAACGCGCCCTCGGAGGGCTGGGGCCCTTTCTGAATGCCCGCGCAGAGCGCAAAGCCGCGGAAGCGGCGCTCGCGGCCGTGGAACTGGACATATCCGTTCTGCGGCCGGTGGGTTCGCTCTCGCCGGCCGAGAAGGCGCTGGTGGCGGTCGCTCGCGTCTTTGCCCGAGGGGCGAAGATCATGGTTGTTGATGAGGTCACCTCAACCCTTCCGCCCTCTGATGCCAGACGCGTCACCGAGACCTTGGCGCGCAGCACGGAGCGCGGCGCAACGATCATCATGGTCACGCACAAGCTGTCTGAGGTCCTGGATGTGACCAAACGGATCGTGATGTTGATCGACGGCTCAATCGCCGTAGACCAGAGCACCAAGGGGCTCGACCACGCTTCGCTCACTGACCTGCTGCTCAAACACGAGGGGCGCAAGGCAACCGATGCCGTTGAGGAAGCTGAGTATGCGGGCGCACACGAGGTGCGCCTATCGCTCGACGGTGTCACCAGCGGCGTGGTTGGACCGGTGGACCTGGAGTTGCGCGCCGGTGAGATCACCGGTGTCGGCGGCCTCCCGGGCTCGGGGCTGCACGATCTCGCCTTCCTGGTGCATGGCATCACCAAACCTGAGACGGGAACGCGGACGCTCCACCGAGGATCTCGAACATCCTTGGTGCCGCCCCATCGGGAGACACAGGGAGGCTTCGACGACCATTCGGTCGAGTCGAATATCGCGGTGTCCTCGTTGAGTCGATGGAAGATCGGTCCGGGCCTCCTGTCGACGGGACGCCAGCGGCGAGCTGCAACAGAGACGGTCGATACGTTGAATGTGGTTCCGAACGACGCGAACTACCGGTTCGGCGCACTCAGTGGCGGCAACAAGCAAAAAGTCATCCTCGGGCGTGCACTGCTCAGCGAGTCAGACGTCTTCGTCCTGTGTGAACCCACCCGAGGAGTCGACGTCGGGACCAGGCACGAGATCTACGCGCTGGTACGACGGCTCAAGGCCGATGGTGCCGCGATCCTGGTACTGAGCTCAGACTCCGAAGACCTCTTCGCCGTCTGTGACCGCGTCTCAGTCATCTACGAAGGCGTCCTGAGCGAACCTCGCCAGGTCGCAGACATCTCGCTGGAAAATCTGGAGGCTTTGCTGTGACTACTCAAACCAAAGAGGCCGTCTCTGCGGCCGGTCAGCCAAGGCGCCCCAAACGGTCGCTGTTGTCCACGGATCTTGCCGCCGAGATCGCCACTCCGCTCGGGTTCCTCGTCGTGTTCATCGGGATGCAGTTCTGGCTCGACAGGGGATTCTTCGTCGCCGAGCCCAGGATGCTGAACATTCATCAAAACGTTCCTGTTCTCATCCTCGCTACAGCGGCAGTGGTGGGCCTTCTCGCCGGGGCATTCGACCTCTCCATCGCGAGCACAGCGACGCTGTCCACTTACCTCACGATCGGACTGACGTCGGAGCAGGGCCTGCCGTTTTGGCTGGTCGTCCTGATGGTCTTCGCCGTCGGAGCGGCAGCCGGCATTGTCAATGGCGTCATTGTGTCGGGGCTGAAGGTGAACGTCATCATCGCCACGTTAGGCACCGGTAGCATTCTCCTAGGACTCTCGACCGTCTATGGCGGGGGAGCGGCGATGACCGCAGGCACCGAATCGCCTCTGCCCAGTTGGTTCCTCGAGGTGGGCACCTTCACGACCAAACTCCCGACCTACCTCCAGATCGCACTGGTCATCGCAACACTCGCCTGGGCCTTCACGCTCTCCGGCAAGATCAAAGCCCCCGCCAAACTGGAACGTTCCTGGACCGCAGTACGCGCGGTGCTCGTCGTTGTGGCCGGTGTGATCGCCTACTTCGTGTTCGACCTCAAGGGATGGTTGGAGGCGATGTCAGCGCTGGTCGGCGTCTACCTCGTCATCGTCCTCGTGGTCTGGGTCTTCGTTGATCGCACTGTCTATGGCCGCGCGCTCAAGGCGACTGGCTCCAACCCCCTGGCGGCGCGCCTTGCCGGCATCCGCACCGAACGTGAGACCTATCGGGCCTTCATGGTCACAGGCGTCCTCAGCGCCCTGGCAGGCATCGCAATTGCCTCCAACCAAGGCTCCGCATCGCCGAACGTCGCTGGAGGCTTCTTGCTTCCTGCTTTCGCGGCGGCCTACCTGTCGACGGTGATTTTCTCGACCGGTCTCTTCACGGTTCAGGGCACCGCCATCGGAGGGGTCTTCATCGTCTGGGTTGCTCAAGGCCTGATCGAAGGTGGACTGAAGTTCACCTGGACAGACATCGTCAACGGAAGCGTGCTCATCATCGCCGTCTCCCTGTCGACCTTGTTGCGACGGCGGGCAGGCAAGTAGCGGTGCACGCATGCCAGGATCCCGACTCGTACGCGGCCGCCCAGCCCGGGCACAACGTGAGAATTTCATTGAACCTACAGGAGGACTCCATGACCACTAAGCCCCAGATTGACGTCCCCGTGACGGACAACACCACAGACGAGACCGACGGGGCGGCGGATGCCCTGATCGAGGAGGTCTCGATCGATGGCATGTGCGGCGTCTACTGACATGCTCGACGAGGCGTGGGATCTCTCGCCCTCGGTTGCCCTGCGACCCGAGCCCTTCGGGGCATTGGCCTACCACTTCGGCAACCGTCGCTTGACGTTCCTCAAGCGCCAGCAGCTGGTCACCCTGGTTCGCGGTCTTGGGAGCCACGATGACGTGCGGTCCGCACTGGCAGCCGCCGAGGTCCCCGTGACCCAGTGGCCCGCCTATGTCGGTGCCCTGAGGGACCTCGCGGCCACCGACATGATCCGGCCGCGCGGCTCGCGTGGACCGGTTGGAGGGAACGACTCATGACTGTTCTGGACACTCGCCCTCTGCCCGTTGAGCGGCCGCAGGGTGGTCGGCTCATCGAGCAGTTCGAGCTCGGGCTGGATGCGCCGATCTGCCTGACCTGGGAGCTGACCTATGCGTGCAACCTCTCGTGCGCGCACTGCCTCTCCTCTTCCGGGCGACGCGACCCCGACGAGCTGAGCACCGAGGAGTGCGAGGCGGTGATCGACGAGCTTCAGCGGATGCAGGTGTTCTACGTCAACATCGGTGGCGGCGAGCCCACGATCCGGCCCGACTTCTGGCATCTGCTGGAGTACGCCGTGAGCCACGACGTGGGCGTGAAGTTCTCGACCAATGGGGTGCGGCTCAACCCGGAGCGAGCTGCCTTCCTAGCCTCGACCGATTACGTCGATGTGCAGATCTCGCTGGATGGGGCGACTGCGGAGGTCAACGACTACGTCCGCGGACCCGGGTCCTATGACACGGCGATCAAGGCCCTGGCCAACCTGAGGGACGCGGGCTTCAAGGACGCCAAGATCTCGGTGGTCGTGACCCGGCAGAACGTCAGCCAGCTCGACGAGTTCAAGACCCTGGCTGACGAATACGGCGCCACGCTTCGACTAACCCGTCTGCGGCCCTCGGGCCGTGGTGCGGACGTGTGGGATGAGCTGCACCCGCTGCCTGAGCAGCAGCGCGTCCTCTACAACTGGCTGATGGCCAACGGTGAGAAGGTCCTGACCGGTGACTCGTTCTTCCATCTCGCAGCCTTCGGTGAGGCCCTGCCAGGGCTGAACCTGTGTGGCGCCGGGCGGGTGGTCTGCCTGATTGACCCCGTGGGCGGGGTCTATGCGTGCCCGTTCGCGATCCACGACAACTTCTATGCCGGCTCCATCGTCACCGATGGCGGGTTCGAGAAGGTCTGGCAGAACTCCGAGCTTTTCAACGACCTTCGCTCGCCGCAGACCTCCGGTGCCTGCACCAAGTGCGAGTTCTTCGACTCCTGCCGCGGTGGCTGTATGGCGGCGAAGTTCTTCACCGGGCTGCCGATGGACGGCCCTGACCCTGAGTGTGTGCAGGGGTACGGCGAGGCCGCACTTAGCGCGGGTCGAACCGTCCCCTCGGCCAGCCAGGACCACTCGCGGATCATGCCCGCGCGCAACTAGCCGGTGATGCTGACCCTGGCCCGTCGGGAGGACCTCGTCGCCCCTCCGGTCTCGGCCTGCGCCGCGAGCCCCCTGGCCGGCTACCGGCCCTGACCACCCTAACCTCGGAGAGGCCGCCATGTCCAAGCCTGAATGGATCCAGAACCCCTGGAAGCAGAACCCCTGGTTCGAGTCCGTCGCGGTTGCTCAGCAACGCGCGAAGAAGCGCCTGCCAGCGCCGGTGTATGCCGCCTTGGTGGCCGGGTCCGAACGTGGTCTGACGATCGGCGACAACGAGGCCGCCTTCGGTGAGATCGGGTTCGCCCCGCACGTGGCCGGACACCACGCCCACCGGTCGATGGCGACCAGTGTGATGGGGCAGGACATCTCAATGCCCGTGATCATCTCGCCGACCGGCGTACAGGCCGTGCACCCGGAGGGGGAGGTCGCAGTGGCCCGCGCCGCCGCCGCACGGGGGACCGTGATGGGGCTGTCAAACTTCGCGAGCAAATCGATCGAGGAGGTCGCGGCGGTCAACCCGAGCACGTTCTTCCAGATGTACTGGACCGGCGACCGCGACGTGATGATCCAACGCATGGACCGTGCCCATGCCGCAGGCGCCAAAGGCCTGATCGCCACCCTGGATTGGTCCTTTTCGATGGGCAGGGACTGGGGCAGCCCAGAGATCCCGGAGAAGGTGGACTTCAAGACGATGGTCCGCCTGGCTCCGGCGGTGGCCCGCAAGCCACGGTGGCTCTACGAGTTTGCGAAGACCGGGGACATGCCCGACCTGACGGCGCCCAACCTGGCTCCGCCGGGTGGAGCGGCGCCCACGTTCTTCGGTGCCTATTACGAGTGGATGACCACGCCGCCACCCTCGTGGGAGGACGTCGCATGGATGCGGGAGCAGTGGGCCCAGTTGAGCGGTATGCCCTTCATGCTCAAGGGCGTCTGCCGCGTGGACGACGCCCTGCGCGCGGTCGACGCCGGCGTTTCAGCGATATCGGTCTCCAACCACGGCGGCAACAACCTTGACAGCACGCCCGCCTCGATCCGGATGCTCAAGCCTGTCGCCGACGTGGTCGGCGAACAGGTCGAGGTGCTGCTCGACGGTGGGGTCCGCCGTGGGTCTGACGTCGTGAAGGCACTGGCCCTGGGAGCACGGGCGGTGATGATCGGCCGCGCCTACCTGTGGGGACTCGCTGCCAACGGACAGACCGGTGTCGAGAACATCCTGGACGTCCTGCGGGGTGGCATCGACTCCTCCCTGCTCGGGATGGGCCTCTCCTCGATCGAGGAGCTCCACCCCGACCTCTTTGCTATCCCGGAGGGCTTCCACCGCGCGCTCGGTGTCCCACCCGCACACGTTCCGACGCAAGCCACCCTCACGGAGACGACGCTCTCTTGAGCACCGACCTCGGCGAAGCGCAGTCCTCATCCCTGCCGCAGGGGGCATTGGTGCTCGTGCCCTTAGGCTCGATCGAGCAGCACGGACCGCACCTGCCGCTCGACACCGACACGGCCATTGCCACCGCCGTCGCACGACGGACGGCGGATCTCCTCGGGCACCTGGACGTCGTCGTGGCGCCTCCGATCACTTATGGCGCCAGCGGGGAGCACCAGGGCTTCCCGGGCACCTCCTCGATCGGCAGCGAAGTCCTCCACCAAGTGATCGTCGAACTCACACGCTCGATGCGGACCTGGTGCTCCAGCGTTGTCTTCGTCAACGCTCACGGCGGAAACTGCGCCGCCCTCACCTCTGCCGTCGCTCAGCTCGTGGAAGAAGGGCACTCGACGTCCTGGGTGGCATCCGCGACCGAACGAGGCGACGCCCACGCGGGCTTCACGGAGACGTCACTGATGCTGCACCTGCAGCCGTGGGCCGTGCGCCTGGACCTGGCGGCGGCCGGCAACACTGCGCCGCTGGGGGAGATCCTTCCCGCCCTCAGAGCGAGGGGCGTGGCCGCAGTCTCCGCGAACGGTGTCTTGGGCGACCCCACCGGCGCGAGTGCCGCTGAAGGTGAACGCGTCCTGCTCCAGATGGTTGACGATGTCGCGGAGGCGATCCGCGGCGGGGAGCGCGACGCCCGGGGGTGTCTGCGCGTGGTGGAGCGGTCGCGTTGATAACACCACGCGACCGCACCGGCACGCGAGTGGCACTGGTCACCGGAGCCGCACGCGGCATCGGCGCCGCGACGGTGCGGCGACTGGCCAGCGAAGGTTACGGCGTCGTGGCAGTCGACTGGTGTGCGGAGAAGCACGATAGAGTTCCCTACGCGCTGCCCAGCCCGGCGGACCTCGATGTGCTGGTGGCCCAACACCCCGGCTCAGTCGTCGGCGTCGTTGCCGACGTGCGCGATCGTCAGTCCCTCGACCGGGCAGTCCTTGCAGCGATCGAGTGCTGGGGTCGTCTCGACGCAGTAGTGGCGGCGGCGGCGCTCATGGCGGGCGGCGCGCCCCTGTGGGAGACCCCCCTGGAAGACCTCGACCTCTTGTGGGAGATCGACGCCCGCGGCGTGTGGAACACCGCCGCGGCCTGCATCCCCACCCTGCTGGCCTCCGAGAATCCAAACGGGTGCCGTTTCGTGGCCGTGGCGTCGGCCGCCGGCACCCACGGGCTGTTCCGCCTCGCGGCGTACAACATGACTAAGCACGCCGTCGTTGGCCTGGTCAAGGGACTCGCGGCCGATCTGGTCGGGACCGGCGTCACAGCCTCCGTGGTCTCTCCCGGATCAACCCGGACCGAAATGCTGACCGCGACCGCTGCCCTCTATGGCCTCGAGGATTCAACCGAGTTCGCGGGGTCGCAGCTCATCCGACGACTCATCGAACCCGACGAGATTGCAGCGACCATCGCGTTTTGCTGCTCGCACGAAGGTGGCGTGGTCAACGGCACCGTGGTCCACGCCGACGGCGGCTTCCCCGGCGTGAGCAGCGGATGAGAATCCCTGCCGGTCTGCCGGACGGCTTCGTGGTGCAAGTGAGGGACGACGTCAGGCGGGTCGCCAGCGGGAGAGTCCTCATCGGTGGTGCCCCCATGCGTGTCGCGAAGTTGACCAGCCACGGTGCTGCACTCGTCCACGACGGTCGGGTCCGTGTCGTCGACGACGCCTCTAGGAAGTTGGCTGATCGGTTGCTCGACGGTAACCTCGCGTTTCCCATCCTGCAAGCCCCGGCGGTGCCAGCTCGCGACTTGACGGTCGTGATCCCGATCCGGGATCGCGCCGAGCAGCTCGAACGACTGCTCTCGGAGCTGCGACCGACCATCGAGTGTCTTGTCGTGGACGATGCCTCGGTCGATTCCGCCGCGATCGCTGACGTGGCTACCCGGCACGGTGCCAGGCTCATCCGGCACGAACACAACGCGGGTCCGGCCGCGGCGCGAAACTCCGGACTGCGCCATGTCGCCACGACGTACGTGGCTTTCGTGGATTCCGACGTGGACACTGACCCCCAGACTCTGCTGGGGCTGGCCGGCCACTTCGAAGACCCCAAGGTCGTGGCGGTCGCGCCCCGGGTTCGCGGCGTCGCTCCGAACTCTCAGCCCAGTTGGTACCAGCGGTACGACGCGAGCTCCATGTCGCTGGATCTCGGCGATGAGCAGTCCCTGGTGCGGCCCGGCTCGACCGTGTCTTGGCTCCCAACGGCCTGCCTTGTTGTGCGCCGTGACGCGGCCTTGGACGGGTTCGACGAGTCGCTGAGGGTGGCCGAGGATGTCGACTTCGTCTGGCGCCTCGTGGAGGCGGGGGGCCGCGTCCGGTACGACGCCACCTTCGAGGTCAAACACGACAGCCGGGGTTCCCTAAGTGCGTGGCTCGGACGCAAGGTCTATTACGGCACGGGTGGAGCGCTCCTCGCCCAACGTCACGGCAGCCTCATCGCGCCGGCCGTGATCTCGCCCGTTTTCGCGGTCGCCTCCGTTTCCATGCTCGCACAGCGACGCTGGTCCGCCCCGGTGGTCCTCGCCTGCACGATCGTTACCACGTTGCGCATCCGGACGTCACTGCCCTTCGAAGAGAGCGCCACCGGGGAGGCGGCTCGACTCGCCGCACGTGGACTGACCTCCGTCGTCGCGCAGACAGCTCAACTCATCCTGCGTCATTGGTGGCCAATGACTCTGTGTGCGTTGCCGTTCTCGCAGCGTGCCCGCCGGACTCTGGTCGCAGCAGCCGTGGTGGACACGGTGCTGACACCGCGCCCGGCGGCGACGCCCCCGGTTAGCTTCTTTCTGGCCAGGCGGCTCGATGACCTTGCCTATGGAACCGGCCTGTGGCTCGGGGCGCTGCGGGCCGGCTCCCTCACATGCTTGCTGCCGCGCCGATCTTGACATGACCCAGGCCGCCAATCGCACATGAGAGCGTAGTGCCGTTCGGCTGGCCGTGCTCCACGTCCTCGGCGGCATGAAACGAAGCGGGCCACCCCCGTCGTGGCCCGCTTCGACCGACTCAACCACTTGCTGGCTTGTGAAGAGCCTGCCAGTCTCTCGGGTCGGCGCTTCCGAAGACAGATCTCGAACGAGCCCGGCCTCTACTCGACGGGTACGAGCCCGAAGTCCTTGTCGGCGGACTCCTCCATGTAGGTCAACTCGACACTGAACCCGTCGGGATCATCGACGTAGGTGACAGCCGCAACCTCGCTCAGGGGAAGCTCGAGGTGGACCTCCGCCCCCGCCGTTGCCGAGACGCGCTTCACCGCGGCCTCCCAGGGCCCACGCGCGCGGCTGCCGAGCGCGATATTGAGGAATCCCCGGTCGCTGAGGTCGTAGTCATCGGATCTGGGCGTGGGCTTCGGGACGCGGTACTGGGCAAGTTCGATGAAGTAGTCACCTGACACGAGCGTCGTCAGATCCCGCTTGGCTCCACCCAGGCCCCATCCGGCCTCATCCTCGTCAGTGTGAACAGTCACGTCGGTGTGCTGCATTCCGAGGACGTCGACGAAGAAGCGTGTCGACTGCTCCAGGTTCGGCACCGAGGCCCGGATCCCTCGAACAGCAGCGTTGATCTCTGGCCGAAGTCGGGCAAGTGCACCGTCAACGCGGATGTCCTGTTCCCACAGCTCAAGGAAGACGCCGTCGGGATCTTGGATCGTCGCGCGCCGGGCGCCGGCCTGGCGGCCGATGGGTCCGACCAGCGGCACCCCGGCCTTCGAGAGGCGAGCCAGGGTTGCATCAAAGTCCTGCACGTGGACGAAGACCAGCGTGTACCCGATGTCGCTGGGCCGGGCGTCCTTCGGCTTGACACGCGTAATTGGGTAGATGTACTGGATGACCTCGATGTTGAAGAAGTCCTGCTGATCAACGAGCCAGGCGATGTCGACGTTCGCCGTGGACGCGGAAAGCCCCTGAAGTTGTGCGATCACTTCTCCCTCGAACTGGTCGGTCCATCCAGCGCTCTTGAAACCGAGGAGGTTGCAATAGAAGTCAACCGTTTGTCGAAAGTCGGTGACGCTAAGGGCAACCTGGATGAAGCCCATTCCCTGTGCAGTTGAACTGGTCATTTCATTTCTCCAAGAACGTAGTGTGGGTATCCGCCGGGCGAGCCGGTGATGGCGGTCTGACTGCGCGGCATCGGCAATTCCGCTGTCACTTGATCAGGAAGCCAGCGTCGACCGGCAGCGCTACGCCCGTGATGTTCCGTGCCTCCTCCGAGGCGAGGAAGAGCAGGGCGTTGCTGATGTCAATCGACTCCACCCACGGCACCGGCAGCACGTTCATCGCGCGGACTGACGAGTTCTCGGCAAGCGCGTCATCCACCGTCGGGTTCTCCAGGTGCGGCATGAACAGCCTCATCATCCGATCGTTGAGGACCATGTCCGTGCCCACGTTGCCGGGGCAGATGGCGTTGACCCTCACGAGCTGCGGCCCGAGCTCGAGAGCCAGGGTCTTCATCAGGCCCAGCACGCCGTGCTTTGCCGCAGCGTAGTGACCGATGTTCTCGTACCCGACGAGGCCGGCGCCGGAGCTGGTGATGATCACTGAGCCCCCTCGCCCGCCAGCAAGGATGTGCGGCACCGCGGCCTGCACGGTGTTGAACACCCCTGTCAGGTTGATGTCGATCATCTCCTGCCAGACCCCTGCCGGCATGTCCGCGACCCGGTCCATCGAGACGATCCCCGCGTTGGCGGAGACAATGTCAAGCCTGCCGAGCTCGGCGACGCCCGCCTCAACCGCCTGGCGCAGCGCTGCGGCGTCGCGTACATCCGTCTGAGCCGTGACGATCCGCTGGCCCAGTTTCTCGACCTGCGCCGCGGTCTCCAGGAGATCCTCCGGGGTGGCGGTGGTGTGGCCCGCGGTCTTGATGGGCGCGCACACGTCCATCGCGATGATGTCGGCGCCCTCCTCGGCCAGTCTCACCGCGTGGCTGCGGCCCTGGCCACGCGCTGCTCCGGTGATCAGCGCGACCTTGCCTTCGACTCTTCGCATCGTTCTGTCTCCTCGTGTGCATCAGAAAGATGTGCGGTTCAGCCGGCGTCGGCCATGCCTCTGCGCCTCACTCAAGCCTAAGTTGACATGCACGTCAATAAGGAGGTGTCTACAGGCGTCCGGCGCGACGGTGTTGGCTAGACGGAGTCGTAAAGACGCTTGACAAGCGTGTCATGTGACCCGACAGTCCATATTCGGCCGCGGGCCAAGATGGGCGGTCGCCCACCGGCCAAGATAGTCAATGCGATTGACCGTAGATCGATGCCGCGATGTCACTTCTGCCCAGCACGGGCAGGCACAAACAGAAGGCGAGTCATGATGATGGGTTTTCGAAAGCGAGCTGTCGCCGTTGCTGGCGCGGCGACTGTCGCAGCGGCATTGTTGCTGAGTGCATGCTCTAGTAGCGGCAGTGACAGCGCCGGCGCAGCAGCTCCTTCCGCAGACGCCGATGCCGCGGTCACGGCGTCGGCCGCGAAGGTTGCCGAGTTCAGCTCGGCCGATCAGGAATTCCCCACCCCCCCGGGCGAGTTCGACCCAGGGAACCACAAGGCTGCTGTCATCGGCCTCGGTTCAGGCGCCTCGGTGGTGCAGCTCAACGCGCAGCTGACAGTCGATGCGCTCAAGAGCATGGGGTGGTCGGTCAGTGGTCCTTTGGATGGTGAGTTCAATCCAACAGTGATCGGTGGCTTGGTCGACAGTGCGGTGCAGGACGGCGCCGAGGCGGTGATCCTGGTGTCGACTGACCCGCAGACCTTGGCTCAGTCAGTCAAGGCGGCACTTGGCAAGGGGGTGGCCATGGCGTGCGTCATGTGTGCTGCGAGCGCGGAGTACGCCGATCTCGGCATGCACTACGCGTCGATCGATTTCAAGCACCAGGGCGAGGTGCTGGGTTGGTATGCAATCAACCAGTCGGAAGGTGTAGGCAAAATCGTGACTGCGGTCGAGCCCGGAACCAGTGCCACCGTCCTGCGCGCCGAAGGTGTCTCCGCGGTCGTCAAGGACAACTGCGACACCTGTGAGCTGCTCGATGAGCTCGTCATTCCCGCGGCAAGCTTGTCGAAGCCGGGTCCGCCTGAGTGGACGGCCTACCTCAACGCCCACCCTGAGGGGGATGTGACGACGGCGGTGTCCTGGGGCGACGTGCTGGGCACTCTGATGGCCAAGAGCCAGAAGGACGCAGGACGGTCCGACATCAGCATTCTGGGCTACGACGCCATTGACGAAGCCGTGGACTTCATGAAGTCGGGCGACATGGCCTACGCCGGCACCGTGGCACTGCCCTACAACTATGCCGACTTCGCGGCGGCGGACCTCGTTGCTCGCGAACTCGCTGGCGAGGAAACGTGGGACGCGTCCAACCTACCTGTCCGGCTGATCACTCCGGAGAACGTGGGGGACTTCACCGAGTTCGCCCCTGAAGGGGATTGGCAGGCGGAGTTTGCCTCGCTGTGGGGTGTGAACTAGCGAGCTGGTCATGCCCGGGGGTCGCACGCCCCCGGGCATGACATCGGTTTGAACCGCCCGGCAAGTCCGGAGAGTTTGGTTCGTCGGAAGGATCACTCTCGTGGCACGACCCTCGACGTACAAACCCCGGGGCTGCGTGAGCGCGCGGCGCGGATGGTGATGGAGTCGCGGGCGGACGACCCTCCACGAAGCGACAGCCCACACCGGTCCTGATCGACTTCATTCGAGTTCACAAGGAGGAGTTCGGGGTCGAGCAGATCTGTCGCGTGCTCGTTAGCACGGGATCACGGCCGCCCCGTCCACCTTCCACGACACCGTCGTGCGGCAGCCCCCGAAACGGCAGCTCCGCGACGCCGACTTGGTCGCCCTATGGAGGCTGAACGCGCCTTGGCGTAGCTGATCGCCGGGTTCAGGGCAAGCAAGATGTGGCTTCACCTGCGCGGTAAAGTCCACGACGTCGCTAGTCGCCCGGCGGATGCGCCGGGCCGTCGGCGATGCACCATCGAGCGGCCCCACCGCGAGCAGGGCTGGGTAGCGGCTCTGCGGTTGAAGAAGATCCGGACCACGATCGGGGACCCCGCTGGCGAGCGGCCTACGGACCTGGTCGACCGGCAGTGCTCGGCCGGCCGCCCCAAGCAGCTGGTGGCGGCTGGGTGGGGCGGTCTGGTGACGCGATTCGCCGGCACCGTCGACAACAAGCACAGCCAAGTGCCCTCGTTGAGCACCGTCGCCCAGGTCTGCTCGACGGCTCTGTCGCAGAGCCGATCCCTGGTCAGCACACCGAGCAACCTGCTCCCGCTCATGCTCGGGGAGCGCGTTCGGTGGGGTCGGCCGCGATGCCCGGTCCCCGGGTGGTCGCGGCATAATTGCCTGCTGCACGGCGAGGTCGTGGCGGCCCCGCTCCGTGGCCATCCGGCCACGGCCTCTCCGCCCGCCGACGCACCTGTTCGATCTCGTCGACGCGCCGGTCCTTCGCCGCGTGAGCGAGCCGAGCGGTGGTTCCGGCCTCGGCGGCGTGGCGCCACTCGATGACGGGGAGTTGGAGTGCAGCCCTTCCCGCCGCAGGATCGTGCCCCGCTCGCCGCGGTCAGCAGCGTCGCCTTCGGCCAGGATCCTTGACTTGCACTCCGCGGTGAACGGCCGCTGCTTCGTTCGGTAAGCCCGGGTGCCATGACCCGCTCATCGGGGTCACGTCAGCCAAGGTCAAGCGGCAGCGTCGGTTCGCCAAGCTCGCCCCGTGGAAGGGAGGACACAATCGGTGTTGCCTCACCGCAGCCTGGGACACCGGGACCGGCCACTGCCGACGGTTGAGTCATGGTGGCCACAACTGCTGACGGTGCCGCATGGATCAGGGGTGGACGTCGACGACCACCTTGATGGCCTCGTCCTTGTTCCTTGCGGCGGTCTCGAGCGCCTTCGCCGCGTCTTCCTGTGGGAAATGGTGCGTGACGACCGGTGTCGGGTCGTACTGCCCCGTGGCGATGTAGTCGATGACCTCATTGATGTCCGCTGGGTCGAATGCCATAGAGCCGAGAATGCTCAGCTCAGACATGACGAACGCCGACTGCGGGATCTCGACCGTGTTGGTGCTGGCCGACACCGCAATGACCACCATGCGCGAGCCAGGCTTGCCACCGCTGACGTAGTCCTGGAGCGCGTTGGGAGCGCCGGCCGCGTCGAAGAACATGTCGACGTCCGGCTTGAGGTTGCCGACCATGTCCTTGACGGAGCCGAAGCGATCAAGCACGAACTGGAGCGGCTCAATCTCCTTGCCGTTCACGGGGATGCCGCCCATCTCAGCGACCACGTCCAGACGACTCTGGACGATGTCGCACACGACGACCTCCTTGATGCCTTTCGCCAGGAGGTTCGCCAGTACGCCGAGACCGATGGCACCGGCACCGTAGACGAGGGCTCGTTGCCCGGGCTTCGGCTTGGCGATGTTCACGCCGTGGTTGGCAACGGAGAAGGGCTCGATGACGACGCCTTTGTCCCAGGTGACCGCGTCCGGCAGGGGGAACAAGTTGTAGTCGATCGCGGCGTCGTGGATCGACATGTACTGCGACATCCCGCCGGCCGTGGTGGAGATCTCGAGGCGTGTCCGGCCCCCGTCCAAGCGCTTTGAGGCGAGTGGTTCCACCCAGACCCGCAGGCCCGGCGTGATCCGCTCGTCGTCCACCTCGGCGCCGACCTCCACGACCTCGGAGACGAACTCGTGCCCGATCTCGTTGCCGGGAAAGATCATGAGGTCGTCGCCGCCGTGCAGATAGGCGTGGGTGTCCGTGCCGCAGATGCCTGTTCGCATGTTCTTGATCAGGACGTCCTTCGGCCCGATCTGCGGCATCGGGACTTCCTCGACCGCGATGTTTTCGATGCCTTTGTAGATCACTGCGCGCACGGGATCACTCCTCGGGTAGACGACTACGAGCCCCAACGACTATTCCTGACCGATTCGTGGCCATCTGGAGGCCGTCCGATGCACTGAATCCCATGTTGACAAGCATGTCAAGAGGAGGTTTTCACGTGGACGTCGTCGAGTCGTGGCGCCGACTAGACGGGGCTCGCGGATCACTTGACAAGAGTGTCATGTACGCCGAGAGTCGCCTGGCGACCGCATTCCCGGTGGCGATCGTCAACCGACTTGACTTTGTCGGGGTGGAGTGAGATGTTCGTCACAACAGGCGCGGCGACAGGCGCATTCGGCGCCGGTATCAACGAGGAGGCCCCCATGGCACAGACCAGGCATGATCTAGAAGAACTGACCAGGGCCTTCTACCGCGAGGTGGATGCAAACGACGAGAAGGTCTTTGCTCGACGGCTCGCATCGGACGCCGTAATGGAGTTCAACGACTATCCGGCGATCGTCGGACCTGACGGCGTCGCCGAGATGGTCGCTGCGTGGAAGTCGGGATTCCGCTCCGTCGTGCACGAGCTTCTCACGGTGTTGATCGACGTCGAAACCTCCACGACCGTCGCCGAGATCGCCGTCGGCTACACATTCCTCGATGGAACTCCCATCTCCGTGCGTGGCTGCTCAATCTCGACCTATGACGGCGAAGGACTGATGACCAGTTGGCGTGTGTACGTCGACACCAGCCGCTCGAACCCGCCGGCCTGAACCACCTCACCTGGCGAGTTCGCTTCGCGCTCACCCAGATGGGGGGCGACCTGGCCGAAACCCAAAGACAAACGACTTGGCAGCCGCCAACCATCAAGGAGAAACGCAATGCAGCCCGTACCTGAGAAGTGGGATGAAACCGTCGATGTGCTCGTGGCAGGTACCGGCGCGGCCGGTCTAGCCGCGGCCAACGTCGCGGCGGGACGTGGGGCGACTGTGTTGGTCGTCGAGAAGGCGGCCAGCACGGGCGGCACCACCAAGAAGTCTTTCGGGTTTGCGTGGGTGCCGAACAACCACTTCTTGCAGGGCCTGGGCGTCGCGGATTCCCGAGAGGCCGCGCTGCGCTATATGGCGCGTCTGAGCAAGCCGATGCTCTACAACCCCGAGCACGAGACCTTGGGCCTGTCGTCATGGGAGTACGAAGGGCTCTGCGCCCACTACGACAACGCTTCCTCGGCGATCTCCGAGCTTCTGGCTCTGGGTGCGATCGATGTTTCGCACGCGGCCGACTTCCCCGACATGTACGGCACGCTCCCCGAGGACGAGACGCCGTCGGGACGGACCCTGTTCCCCACACGCGGCAATCTCGGCCCTACCGGCGGCGCGGTGCTGGCTGAAGACCTCCTCCATGCCGCGGAGCGCGCTGGCGTCGAGGTCCGGCTGGAGACGTCGCTGGCTGACTTGGTTGTCGACGACGCCGGGAATGTCGTCGGCGCGGTGCTCGGCGGCCGACACCAAGGTGTCACCGTCCGCACGCTGGGCGGCGTCATCGGGGCAACCGGCAGCTTCGCCCAGAACGAAGAGTCTCGCCGACGCTACCTCGAGCGCTCCTACATTGGGACCTGCGCTGCATTCACCAACACCGGCGACTTCTTGGAGCTGACCCGCGAGCTCGGCGCCGAGTTCGCGAACATGAGCCTCGCGATGCCCACGCCGATCCTGGTCGAGCGCATCGAACGGGAGGGCGAGAACTTCCGTGGCTCGTTCGTCCTGCCCGGCGACGGGATGATCGTGGTCAACCGTCGTGGATTCAGGGTCGCCAGCGAGGCAGGCTCTTACCACGACCTTGGTAAGGCGTTCTTCGAGTGGGACCCGCAGACGGCGAGCTACCCCAACACCCCCTTGATTGCCATTTGGGACGAGGACGTCAACAGCCGTTACGGGGCAGACGCTCTCGGCAACCCGGTCCCCGCAGCCGGCGCTGACCCCTACTGGGTGATCACCGCCGACACGCTGGACGAACTCCAGGCCAAACTCGCGGGGCGATTGGCCGACCTGCGTTCGCTGTTGGGAGCGGTAGAGCTCCACGCGGACTTCGGGACCGAGCTGCGTGCGACGATCACGCGGTTTGCGGGCTTCGCCGAGACCGGGGTTGATGAGGACTTTGGACGGGGTTCGACTCCGTTCGAACTCGCCCTCGGCAGCTTCTTCGGCACCGGGTCCGGGGTCAACCCCACCATGCGCGCACTCGCGGAGTCGGGGCCCTACTACGCCGCGCTTCTCGGACCGGGTCTGTATGAGACCGTAGGCGGCGCCATCACCGACGCGAAAGCACGAGTGCTTCGCCGCGATGGCAGCGTCGTGGAGGGGCTGTACGGAGCTGGGACCAGCGTGGCTGCGCCGTTCGGCGAGGGCACGTGGGCCGGCGGCACCAACATCGCCTACGCGCTGACCTCGGGCTACCGCGCCGCCGTGCACGCTTCCGGGCGCATTGAAGGCGCGGCAAAGTCGACCAAGACGCCCGTCGGTGCGACTCGCTGACCACGAATCCGAGAGTGAGGGGTGGCGTTACCCACCCCTCAGCAACCACCGAGCGGAGCAAAGATGAGCACTGCACTGGACGGCCGCGTCGCGCTCGTCACGGGGGGCTCCCGTGGCGTGGGCCGGGCGATCTCCTTGCGCCTGGCTCGGCAGGGTGCTGCGGTCGCGGTCAACTACCGGCGCGACCAGGACGCCGCCCTTGAGGTGGTCGGAGAGATCCTGGCCAATGGGGGCGCCGCGGCTGCCTACCAAGCACCGATCGGTGATGCGGACGCGGTCTCGGCGATGGTGGACAGCGTTCGGGAGGATCTCGGAGCCGTCTCGATCGTGGTCAGCAACGCCGGCGTGGCCAGTGGCGGCGCCTCCATCGAGGACACCCCCATCACCGAGTTCGCCAAGCTGATGCAGATCCATGCCTTCGGCGCGATCGAGCTGATCCGTCTGGTTCTCCCCGATCTCCGCGCTGCGGGGCGGGGAGATGTGGTCGTCATCTCGAGCAACACCGTGGCCTCTGCCCCGGCCGGTGCGGCCCCGTACACGATGGCGAAGGGTGCGATGGAGATCTTCACGCGGACGCTCGCTCGGGAGGAACGTGCTCATGGCGTTCACGCGAACATCGTGGCCCCGGGGCTTGTCGCGACTGAGATGGGCCGTCGGTTGGTGCAGGCGTCGAAGAACGTCGCCATCGACGACCTGGATGCGGATGCACCGTTCGGGCGGGTGTGCCGCCCTGAGGATGTCGCGGGCGCAGTCGCCTACCTGGTCTCCGCCGACGCTGGATATCTCACCGGCCAGACGCTCTACGTGGACGGCGGGGGCACAGCCCCTGCGGTCTTCTGAGGGGGTGGCCGTGATCACGACGTTGCAGGCGGCTCACGACTCGGTACGCTCGGGAGCGCGGCTACCAGATGGGTCGTATCCGGGGGTGCGGGTCGCCGACACGGTAATCGCCGTATCGCTCGGCGAAGAGCAGCATCGCCTTTCGCACGCGCTGCATCTCGGCCTCCCCGCCGAGCAGGTCAGCCCACTCGCGTTCGACGTCGCCCCAGGCCCGCACAGCCACTCTGAGTGCTTCGCGCCCTGCCGGGGTCAGCTCCACGAGTTTGCCTCGGCCATCTCGGGGGTCTCGCACGCGCCGGGTCAGTCGCGCGTGATCGAGCACGTCGAGAACCTGGCTAATGGCCTGCTTGGAGACATCGCATCGCTCCGCGAGCTCGGTCACGCTGGCGCCGTCGAGGCTCAGCGCTCGCAGCACGTACAGGTGCGCGGGGCGGGTGACGGCCCCGCCGGCCTCGCCGATCAACTCGACGACGCGGTTCACGAGGGCACGGTGCAGAGTCCCGGCGAGGGTACCCATCGGGGGCCGGGCCAACTCGTTAGCCAACTCATCCATCGCTCTCAGTTCACCGGCTCCCATAGCAGCATTCTAGTCGACGCGGCACATCAGCCGGTCCCAGTCACCGTCGCGTCTCGTCGATGTCGGCAAACGTACGGAGCAGTCGCGTGACCGGCCCCGAGAGCAACCTGCCCGAGCCTGGGGACCGGCCCAGCCGCCGCATCGTGACGGTCGTCCTGGAGCGGGAGGACGGGGAACGTTTCTCGTTCATGTGCACCGACGGCCAGGACGTCCTCGCGGGGGCCAACGCCGCAGGCTGCCGCCCACGGGTGGTCTGCGCGCGCGGAGGCTGTGGCGCCTGCCGGGCTGTGCTTGTTGAGGGCAGCGTGGAGCACCGAGGCGGGGTCTCGAGGTCGAAGATGGAGGCCACTGAGCCCGGTGGGGCCGAGTTCGTCCTGATGTGCCGCGCGGTGCCACTCGAGGACACCGTGCTCCGCCCGCTCGGCCACTGGGTGACACGCCCGCTCAGCCGGTTGAGCGCAGCACTGCCACAGCCGGGCCCACCCACCGCGCAACGAGACCATGACCAACATCAACAGCCGGGGCAACCCGGCACACACTGAGAGGAGCCAACCATGGCTGCCATCAAGGTCGGGCACATAGACCTGACCGTCACCGATCTCG
The DNA here is from genome assembly GCA_044227235.1 of Marmoricola sp. GTDB lineage: Bacteria > Actinomycetota > Actinomycetes > Propionibacteriales > Nocardioidaceae > Marmoricola_A. The sequence goes on from JBGAFN010000007.1 coordinate 281,060, forward strand.
CAGAATCGGTCCGCCACTACACCGAGAACGTCGGACTCGTGGTCACGAACCGAGACGAGTCGTCGGCCTATCTCCGTGCCCCAGGTGACCAGGACAGCTACTGCATCGGGCTGCGGCAGTCCGACTCGGCCACACTCGAGGCCATCGCCCTGAAGATGAGCCACATCGATGACCTCGAGGAGTTGGAGATTGCGGCGGCTAACGCCGGCGCGACGATCCGGCGGGTCTCCGGCGGAGACGTCTACGGTATCGGCGAGGCCATCGAGTTCGGGCTTCCGTCCGGCCATGTCATCCGCGCCTACCACGAAGCCGATCACATCGGGTGGCTCGAGGGAATGGTCAACCCGGATCCCGTTCCGTCCGACCTCACCGTCGGCTCCCTCCGCGCGATGCGACTTGACCACGTGGCGATCGGCGCGCCGGACACCGCGGACGTGCACAAGTTCCTGAGCGAGGTGCTGGACTTCCAATCCGCTGAGATCCTCTACGGCCCCGACGACAAGCCGCTCGGCGCCTGGATGACCTGCGGGGGGACCCTGCACGACATCGCCATCACTCCTGGAGGACCCAGCGCCTTCCACCACGCCGCCTTCGCTGCCTCCAGCCAGGGAGCGCTCATCGAGGGCGTCGACATCCTCAAGCACCGTGACGTGCCCACCGTTGACTACGGCCTCACGCGCCACGGCATCGGCGGCGTCAACACCATCTACTTCCACGACCCGTCTGGGCACCGCAACGAGCTCTTCGCCGACCCGTACGTGGCCCTCGGCGCGCCCGGCAAGGTCCCCGAGGTCTCGTGGAACATGGAGACGTTCGCTCGCGGTGCCTTCTACTTCGAGAACGAACTCGACATGGCCTTCATGGGCGAGACGACCTGAGGCGGCACTGACATGACTCTCAAGCACCGAGGCATCCTGCGACTTGGATACGTCCGGGTCGCGATCGAAGACCTCGACAGCGCGGTCGCCTTCGCCCGCGACGAGATCGGGCTCATCGAGCACCGATCCGGCCTCGACCAAGACGGCGTCCAACGCGCCTACCTCCGCACCTGGCGGGAGGGCTATGCCTTCAGCTATGTGTTGGAGCGTGGCACGCCCGGACTCGTCGAGATCGGACTGCAGGTCCGCGACGACGAGGACCTCAGTTCCGCCGCGGACCGTGTCCAGCAGGCCGGCGTCAGCGTGGACTGGGCCGGGGAGGGCAAGGTGCTCGTCGACCTTGGTCCCTCGATCTCCTTCACCGTCCCGTCGGGGCCAACGGTGCGAATGTTCTCCGATGCACTCGTGACCGGGCCGGCCGTGGGCTACGAATCACCTCACTGGAACGTCCCCAGAAACCTGCGTGCTACAGCAGCACCGATGAACCTTGGTCACGTCGGTTTCACCAGTCCCGATCCCGAGGCCGTCGTCGCGTTCCTCACCGATGTCCTCGACTTCGGTGTGAGCGAGCTCATCACGACCGATGACGGCGAGCGCACCCTGTCGGCGCTCCTGTTCCGGAGCAACTACGGCCAGGATCTGGCTGTGTTCCCTGGCCAGGATGCTCGGCTGCACCACGTGGCGTTCTTGCAGACCGACGAGGCGACCATCCTGCGTGACGTCACCTGGATGCTCCAGGCCGGAGCGAAGATTGATGCGTGGGGCCCAACGCGCCAGTCCTACGGGCGGACCATGTCGCTGCACTTCAAGGACTCGTGCGGCATTCGCTATGAGCTGTTCGCGGGAGGCCGGTTCTCCGAGCTGCACCCCTCGTTCCAGCCAGTCCACTGGACGGAGTCGAACCTCGATAAGGCCCTGTCGTACTACGACAAGACCGAGAACCGAGACTTCCTCGAACCCTGCCTGTGACAGGAGATCAGCGCACCTATGGCTACGAAGACGACCACCTCACCGCCCAGCGTGCCCCAGAGCGAACCTGTTCTGGGGGTGCACGGGGAGCACCTCGCCGCGTCCTACCTGCTTCCCGATGGAACGTTGGCCGATGGGATGACCTGTCCGATGGACGACGACCAGGTCGTCGAGGTCCTGACGCTGATGACTCGTTCACGTCTGATCGACGAGCGCGGTGTCAGCTATCAGCGTCAGGGCCGCATCGGCACCTTCTCGGAGAACCGGGGACAGGAGGCGGCGTCAGCAGGGTCGGCCATGGCGCTCGATGTTGGCGGCGACTGGATTGTTCAGAGCTACCGTGAACTGCCCGCGTTGCTGCGGCACGGCATGTCGTTGCAGCAGTATTGGACCTTGTTCATCGGGCATCCCGATGGGTGGCGGTTCCCAGACGAGGTCAACATCTGGCCGCTGCAGATCGAGCTGGGCACTCAGATCCCGCACGCGGTCGGGATGGCGTGGGGCCTGCAGTTGCAGGGCCGTTCGGATGTCGTGATCGGCTACATCGGCGACGGTGCGACCTCGGAAGGCGACTTCTCCGAGGCGGGCAACCTCGCCGGAGTTACGAGGGCGCCCGTCGTCCTGTTCGTGCAGAACAACGGCTGGGCCATCTCCACGCCGACCCACCGGCAGACCGCAGCGGCCAGCATCGCTGCGAAGGCCGCAGGGTGGGGGGTGCCGAGTCACATCGTCGATGGCAATGACGTCTTCGCCGTCTACGCAACGACACGTGACGCGGTCGCTCGCGCCCGGCGAGGAGATGGTGCCAGCCTGATCGAAGCCAGGACCTACCGGCTCGGCGCGCACAACACGTCCGATGCTCCGGACCGATACCGCGATGGGGGCGGAGCCGAGGAATGGGCGCCGAACGATCCGTTGTTGCGGTTGCGCACCTACGCGATGGCCCAGGGGCTCTGGGACGACGACCGCGACGCTGAGCTGGTCGCCGCGACGTATGCCGAGATCGACGAGGCATTCGCGGCTGCTCACGCGCAGGCCAAGGTGCGGGCGCCGTCGATGCTGTTCGACCACGTCTACGCTGACCCCCCGCCGCGAACTCTCCGTCAGAGGGCTGCCATCGAGCAGGAGGTCGCGTTGTGACGCAGATGACCATGGTCGAGGCCGTGCGTGCGGCTTTGGCTATCGAGATGGATCGCGACGATCGTGTGATGGTGCTCGGTCAAGACGTCGGGAAGCTCGGCGGTGTGTATCGCGCCACTGATGGGCTGCTGGACAAGTTCGGTGCTCAGCGCGTCGTTGACACGCCCATTGCAGAGGCGTCGATCATCGGTGCATCGGTTGGGTTAGCTGCTTCTGGGCTCAGGCCAGTGGCCGAGCTGCAGTTCCTCGGTTTCGGCCACCTCGCCTTCCACCAGACCGCTCACCAGCTGGCACGCTTGCGCTACCGGTCCCAAGGCAGACTCACCGCACCGGTCACCATCCGCGCGCCCTTCGGTGGTGGGGTCCGTGCGCTGGAGATCCACAGCGACGCCTACGAGTCCATGTACGCCAACGTGCCCGGACTCAAGGTCGTCGCGCCGGCGACGGCGCATGACGCGAAGGGCATGCTCCTTGCATCCATCCGGGACGAGGATCCCGTCCTCTTCTTGGAGCCGTTACGCGGATATCGGCTCATCAAGGACGAGGTCCCGGATGCCGACTACACCGTTGAACTAGGCAAGGCCCGCATCGTCCGTGAGGGCGAGCACATCACGCTGGTCGCTTGGTCGGCCATGGTGCCGCAGATCGAGCGTGCCGCACAGACACTCGCCGCCGAGGGGATCGACGCGGAGGTCATTGACCTCCGGTCGATCACTCCGCTGGATGTGGACGCACTTGCCGCATCGGTGACCAAGACCGGCCGTGCAGTCGTGGTTCAGGAAGGGCCGATCAGTTCGGGCTTCGCCGCGGAAGTCGCTGCGACCATCGCCGAGGAGGCATTCTTCTCGCTTGAAGCGCCGATCCAGCGGGTCGCCGGCCCGGACACCCCCTACCCCTTCGCCGCGGCCGTCGAGGACTACTACCTCCCCGGCCAGGCACGCATCCTCGCGGCCGCACGAAAGGCGATGTCGATATGAGCACCTTCGAGTTCACTCTCCCCGAGATCGGCGACGGCATCGCCGAGGCAGAAGTCATGGCCTGGCTCGTGGAGGAAGGCACTGACGTCGATGAGCACCAGCCCATCGTCGAGGTACAGACAGACAAGGCTCTTGTCGAAATCACGTCGCCGGTCACCGGGCACCTGCAGCGGCACAACGCAAACGTGGGTGAGGTCGTCGCCGTAGGCGCGATTCTCGCTAGCTTCGCCGTGGCCGGTGGTGAGGGGGCGCGATCGGGGGACGCGCTTCCGGAGCCGCCGGCGCCCGAGGCGTCCGCGACTCGGACGACCGAGGTCCTAGTGCCCGCGACCACCACCGTGGCCGATCCAGGTCCGATCGAAACAAACGGCGCCAGACGGCGACCCTTGGCGGCTCCCACCGTCCGTGCCCTGGCTCGCGAGCTGGGTATCGATCTCGCCGACGTCAGCGGAACTGGCCCCGGGGGCCGGGTGACCCGGGACGACGTGGTCGTGTTCCGTGACCGGCCGACCGACGACATCGCCAACCGGTCTGCAGTCGTTCCTGTTGAGACAGCAGCGACCCGACCCCTCGCAGGCGACGGTGGAGCAGCCGCACCGACGCCCGCCGGGGAAGAGACGCGGAGAATTCCGCTGCGGGGCCTGCGACGAGCCATCGCCCGGCGGATGACCGAGACGCTGCGCACGGTGCCGCATGTGACGGGACTGCTCGAGATTGACGTGACCGAGCTCCAGGACGTGTTGCGTGATCTTCGGCCAGTGGCGGAAAGCGAAGGGGTCCGGCTGACCTGGACTGCGTTCTTCGCGCTGGCCACCATCCAGGCGCTTAAAGAGTTCCCTGAGCTGAACGCGTCGTTGGACGATGAGCGCGAGGAGATCATCCAGCACCAGCGGATCCACCTGGGGGTGGCAACCGCGACAAAGGATGGTCTGCTGGTGCCCGTCGTTCGGGAGGCCGACCGGCTGTCCCTGCTGGAACTGGCCGGGGAGATCACCCGGGTCAGCGCGGCGGCCCGTGACCGGACCGCCGCGGCAGCCGACCTCACCGGGAGCACCTTCACCATCACCAACTACGGGGCTGTAGGTGGCTGGCACGGGACGCCGATGGTCAACCTGCCCGAGATAGGCATCGTGGGCTTCGGCACCGTCGAGCCTCGGCCGGCCGTGGTCGATGGCGCTCTGGCGATCAGGACCACCGTTGCCCTGTCACACACCGTGGACCACCGCCTGATCGACGGCGCGGTCAACGCCAGGTTTGGCGCCGCGATCCGCCGACGCCTCGAACAGCCGCAACTTCTCCTCTTGGGGGTCAAACATGGTCATGGGTGAATCAGCCGAGCCGGTAGACCTGCTGGTCATCGGCGGTGGTCCCGGCGGTTACACCGCCGCCCTTCGTGCCGCCGAACTTGGCCGTGAGGTCGTGCTCGTCGAGAAGGAGGATGCCATCGGGGGAGTGTGCCTCAACGTGGGCTGCATCCCCTCGAAGGCCCTCATCGAGACCGCCGAGGCGCAGGTGACCGCGCGACGGTTCCTGCCTGAGACGGTAGACGCGCTTCCAGATCTAGCCGCGTGGCAGGAACACAAGGCTGACGTGGTCGGAGGTTTGGCCGCCGGTGTGTCGGGGCTTCTCAAGCAGGCCGGTGTGCGAGTTGTGCAAGGATCTGCCCGGTTCACGAGCGGGAGTCGTGTCGCTGTCCAGCACGGCGACGGCGCCGCCGCATTCTTCGAGTTCCGACACGCAATCATCGCGACGGGATCGCGGCCGATCGCCATCCCGGCCGCCCCTCTGGACGGTTCCCGCATTGTCGACTCCACCGGCGCTCTGGCACTGGAGACGTTGCCCAAGCGTCTTGTGGTCGTGGGAGCCGGCTACATCGGCATCGAGCTTGCCACGGCCTACGCCAAGCTCGGCTCTGAGGTCACCATCGTCGAACTCAAGGACCGGGTCCTGCCCGAGATGCCGAAGAAGTTCTCGCGCCCAGTTGCGAAACGCCTCGCCGCACTCGGCGTCACCGTCCACCTCGAGACATCGCTGAGCAGCGTCGACGAAGATGGGGCCAGGTGTGAACGCGACGGCACGGAGATCACCCTGCCCGCCGACGTTGTACTCGTCGCCGTCGGACGCACCCCGAACACCGACGACCTCGGCCTCGAAGCCGCACGCATCACCACCGGACCTTCGGGGCGCATCGCGGTGGGACCCGACCAGATCATCCCCGGGACGGACATCGCTGCGATCGGTGACGTCACGGACGGTCCGATGCTCGCTCACAAGGCGACCGCGGAGGCTGTCGTGGCGGCCGAGGCAGTGTGTGGCCGCAAGGTCGCGTTCGACCCGGCCGCTATCCCACTGGTCGTGTTCTCCGACCCGGAGGTTGCCAGCGCCGGGCACACCCAAGAGAGCGCGAAGGAGGCGGGCCTCACTGTCCGCAGCGTCACAGTTCCGATCGGCGTGCTCGGCCGGGCTGCCACGATGGGGGCGCGCGACGGGTTCACCGAGATCGTCGTTGACACCAACGCCGACGCGGTCGTTGGGGTCCACATGGCGGGCCCGCACGTATCCGACCTCATCGCGGAGGGCGTTCTAGCCATTGAGATGGCGTGCTCACCGGGCGACCTCGCCGCCACGATCCATCCGCACCCGACCCTGTCGGAGGGAATCTACGAGGCGGCGATCCGCTATGTGCACTCTCCCGCGTAGTCGTACCTCGCATGGTGCGGGCAGCGCTGACCTGGGTCCACGAGCTGCTCACTCCCTGCCCCGACGTGGATCGAAACAACCGATGCAGGCCGAACGGGAGAACCTGTGAGCTACTACGCAATCGTCCACCATGCCATCGAGGATCGTGAGCGTTACAGCCAGGACTATGTTCCAGCTACTCGTGACCTCATCGCCAAGCACGGGGGAGAGATCGTCGTCTCCGCGGACGCCTGCCCGGTCGAAGGAACGCCACCCGCACCACGGATGGTGATCTTGAGGTTTCCGTCGGAGGACGCATTCCGAGAGTTCTATGACGACCCGGACTACAAGCCCCTCAGAGAACTCCGCCATGCGCTGACATCTGCGGGCAGCATGGTGGGCGCTGCCTCCCTAGGTGCCTGAGGGGAAGGCCGATGGAGGTCGGGATCGTCACCTTCGTGACGGCGTACATCCCGGTCTCTCGCCTCACGCCACTACCTGCGGGCGGCGACCTTCCCCGTCGCTACAAACAGACGTTCGCCCCGTTCGTGGCGTTGACCGCCGCCGCATCGGCGACTGAGCGGATCGCCCTTGGCACGGCAGTGTCGCTGGTTGCCCAGCACGACCCGATCACGCTCGCAAGGACGGTGGCCAGTGTCGACCGCATCAGCCACGGGCGATTCGAGTTGGAGGTGGGGGCCGGCTGGAACGTCGAGGAGGCCCTAGCCGGTCCGCGTACCTCCGGTCCTGATCGGCGGCAACGGTCCGTCGGTGTTGGATCGCGTGCTCTCACGCGGCGGTGGCTGGCTCCCGCTGAAGTTGGCGGCGGACCAGTTGGAGGCCGCGGCCCCTCGGCTGGCCGACCTGAGGGAGCGCGCCGCGGTTGCAGGCAAGCAGGTTTATGTAACCGTCTATGGCGCGACGCAGAGCATCGAAGCGATCGAGAAGTACGGCCAGCATGGGATCGACCGGTTGCTGTTCGAGAACACCGACCACGACGGCAATCATTACGCGGATCTGCTCGAGCTGGATCGGCTCGCGAAGTTGCTTCCCAGGCGCTGAGTCGTTGGAAGGACGCCGGTCTGAACCGTATCGTCAAGGAGCTTGACGAATAATCGGCGTCCTGCGAGAGTCGTGCATCACACATTGCAAGAGTCGCCTCGAGGAGCCACGATGCTGGTCAACCAAATCGCCCTCAGCGGGCGCGCCAGCCTGGCCGAGGTGTCGCGCTGGTACGTCGATGGGCTCGGCTTCCTGGACGCAGGTGGGGCAACCTTCGCTGGGCCGGAGATCGCCCAGCTGCAGGGAATCGACCTGCCGACGGTCGCCCTGGACATGCGATGGGCCATCGACCGGAACGACTTCATGCAGTTGGAGCTCTTCTGCTACACCGAACCAGTCGCCCGACCGCGCACAGACGACTGGGCTCCCGATGTCGTCGGCTACAACGTGCTGATGGTTCACGTCGTGGACTTCGACGACACGTTGGCTCGACTTGCAGCGCTCGGTACGCACCCGACGACGGACCCCATCGGCACGCCGCGACGCAGGCGCGCCTGCGTCGCCGACCCGAACGGCGTGCTCGTCGAGATCATGGAGGACGACCTGGCCTCGAGTACGGCCGTCACGGTGCGTCCGGAACTCAACGCAGCAGTGCGCGGCGTGCGAGTCACCGTGCCGGACCTCGAGCGGGCGAGGGACTTCTTCGTCGACGCGATCGGCCTTCGCCCCACCGAACCGCTGCATACCTCGGCGCACGAGGCCTTGTGGGGGCTCGCGCAGAGCACACCAGAAGTAGTTGCGCTCACCGAAGGCCGCAGCGTCATCGAGCTGGTGCACTACCCGCACACTCGGCCCCGGCCCAAGGACTACAGGATCTGCGACGAAGGGATTCTCAACATCGCGCTGGGTAGCACCGACAAAGACGCGTACCTACGGACACGAGCCCGGGTGGACGACCGCGGGCACACTCTGCACAACGAGTTCATCCTGAGCGCCGACGTCGAAGTCAACTACGTCACCGATGCCCAAGGCACGTTCAACGTCGAGCTTATGTTCATGGGCACAGCGGCACACGCGTCGTTCGGGTTCTCGATTCCCGAAGATGCGCCCAGTTCACCTCAGTCGTGAGCTCGCAACACCACCGCAACATCGACCAGCCCAACCCCGTGAGAAGGAGAGAGACCATGAGCTACTACGCCATCGTCAACCACACCGTGAAGGATTTCGAGCGCTACGGCCAGGACTACATCCCTGGTGCCATGGAGCTCATCGCCAAGCACGGCGGCGAGGTCGCCGCCGCAGCTGAGGCCGCCTCGATCGAGGGAACCCCGCCGGGACCGGTGGTGGTGATCTTGAAGTTCCCCTCCGAGGAGGCATTCAACGGCTTCTACAACGACCCGGACTACCAGCCGCTCAAGGAGCTTCGGCGCAACACGCTGACTTCGGGCGGCAGCATGGTCGGCGCGCCCTCCTTCGGGGCATAAACCACCCTCGGGCACTCTCAGATGGTCAAGTATCGATCCTCGGCCGATCCAGCAGTTGGTTGGATCGGCCGAGGACGACATGCTCGGCAACGACCGCCGCGCACTCCGTCGATCGGGTTGTCCCATCTCGGCCGAGACCAGAGGCGTCCGAATGCTGTTCGGCGATGCCGAGGCAGGCCATCGCGCGGTCAGTGACTCCGCAGGAGACCGCCGTCGCAGCGGATCTGTTCCCCGGTGACGTAGCTCGCCGGTTGTCCCGCCAGGAACACGGCGACGGCGGCGAACTCCTCCGGCTTCCCATAGCGACCCACCGGGATCGTGCTCTCAGCGGTCTGACGAGCTTCGGCAAGCGTCTGGCCGGTGCGTTCCGCTGCGCCGCGGTCGAGCTGGGCCACGCGGTCGGTGTCGATGCGGGCCGGGATGACCATGTTGACCGTGACGCCGCGTCCCGCAACCTCGGAGGCGAGGGTCTTGAGGTAGCCGGCGAGGGCGGCCCGGCCTATGTTCGACAAGGCCAGGTCGGCGACCGGCTGCTGGACGCCAGACGACCCCACGGCGATGATCCGGCCCCACCCGCGCGACGTCATCTCGTCCAGGAACTCCCCGACGAGGGACACATGAGGCGAGACGAGGAGCTCGACGGCCCCGCGCACATCCTCCGGTCCGACTCCGACCGCCGTACCCGGCTGGGGTCCACCGCCGTTCAGGACCAGGATGTCCACCGAGCCGAAGGCGTCCCTCGCTGCGGAAGCGATGCGCGTGGGTGCGTCGCTACTGGTGAGGTCCGCGACCACTCCGACCGCCGACTCCAGCGAAGCCGCCCGCCGCTCGACCCGTTCGGGATCCCGGCCAACCACCACGACATTGACACCTTCTGCGGCCAAGCCCTCGGCGATCGCCGAGCCGAGGCCAGAGGTCGCGCCGAGCACGATCGCGGTGCGTCCCCTGATGGCGAGGTCCATGTGTGTCGGCCTTCGTTTGGTGCGGTGGGCGTGCCTCGGTGCTGCCCCACAGCACCGGAAGTAGCATCGAGCGGGCAGTGCCCCGCCGGGTGGTGGGCTTTGCCGGGCGGCCCCCCAAGCCTCGATGCTGTCACTCGGCGGCGGACGTCGGAAACTTGTGCGTTCCCGGTGACCGCCACACGTTGCCAGGCCTGGGACCTGGTCAGGGCACCGTCGGCAAGGGTCCGAGTACGGACGCCATGGGTCAGCGCTGGAGGAGATCCCGGCAGAAGGTCCGAAGTGCCTCGTTGAGGATCCCCGCTGCCTCCCATTGCACGAAGTGGCCGGCGCCCTGAACCAAGAATGGGCCGACCGGGCGGTGGCAGGCCAGCGCCATCTCACGCGGCCAGTAGTCGCCGATGATCTCGTCCTCCATGCCGTAGAGGATCATTGTCTCGACTTCGATCGGTCGATCCAGGAGCGGGGGTTCGATCGGTCCGCCCGCGCCGAGGAAGGCCTCGTAGGTGCCGAGCGAGGCTCGCATGACCTCTGGATCGCGGAAAGGCTCGGCCTGGAATGCCGCCTGCTCATCCGAGAAGCCGTCACGGGCGGCCAGTTGCCGGGCAGGCTGCCCATCCCGCCAGACGTGACTTGTGAAGAAGCTCTTGACGTATTCCACGCGCTTGTCCTCGCTGTCCAACGAAGCACAGAGCTCGTCGGCTTGGAGGCCGTGCAGGGCCATGTGGTCGGAGACCTTGGCGATCTCCTCGAACATGTTGGGAGGAAGACCCGCGGCCTCGTAGAGGTCGGGAAGCATGGGGGCGGCAGTGTTGAAGAGCACCATGCGGGTGACCAGCTCTGGGAACCTCAACGACATGTCTATCGCCACGACCCCGCCCTGATCGCCGGCGCAGACGATCGCGCCCTCGTGGCCGAGCTTCTGGAGGAGCGCCGCCATGTCGCGAGCGCTGGCAACCGGGTCGAGCCTGCCTGCCTCGGCTGGACCGGAATCGGCGAACCCGCGCTGGTCCGGAACGATGACCTCGAAGCCCATTTCGGCCAGAGGGGCGATGTTTCGCCAGAACAGCCGCTTGCTGCCGGGCCAGCCGTGCAGCAGGAGGAGCGGCAGGCCGCCCTTGCCCTCGCGGACGAAGGCGATCGTGACTCCCTCCCTGACCTCGAGGCGGTGGGTGGCGAAGCGGTCCGGGTTCAGTTCGTTCGTCGACACGCCGACAGTGTGGTGCAGGTCTCCCAATTTCGTCAAGCCACCTGACTAGTGCACCTGGCTCAAGCAAGCGGATGGTGAAAGGAAAATCGTCAAGACGGTTGACTATGCGAGTGAGGTCAGGAAGCATCGATGGTGCGGCGCCGTGACGCCCGTCACTCGCCCGTTCCGCCCGGTCGTCAGCTACCGATCGACTCCAGGGTCCGCCCTGTGGCGGACGTCGGCACGGCCGCACGGACTGATGGAACGGAGAATCCCATGGCACTGCTGACCAACGAGCAGATTTTCGGTCAGAAGATCGTTCAGGTCGCCTTTGTGGTCGATGACATGGAGCGGGCCGCTGTGCACTGGGCCAAGACACACGGCGCCGGCCCCTTCTTCTACCTCGATGAGGTTCCCCTCACCGACGTTCGCGGACCTGACGGGGCGCCGGGCGTGTTTGAGCAAGGCTTGGCGGTCGGTCAGTGGGGCCCGGTGATGGTCGAGTTGAACCGGCAGGACCGCGTGGAGCCTGCCGCGGCTGCGGAGGCGTTGACGAAGCCCGGTTTCGGTCACATCGCCTACTTCTCGACCGACTCCGAGGCGGAGGAAGAGCGACTCGAGGCGGCTGGCGCACCACTTCTCATCAGCATGAACTTCGGCGAGACCCGTGTCCGATTCCACGACGGGCGCAAGACCTCTGGATTCGTGATCGAGCACTACTCGTGCGCTGGTGCAGTTGAAGAGGTCTACCGGAAGGTCGCTGAGGCGGCCGACGGCTGGGACGGTTCGAATCCCTTCCGTCCTCTCTGAACCCACGTTGGCAAAGCGCGGCATGATCAGGACTCTGGGGTCCAGTCCGCGCCAGGGCTCCGGCTCTCGGGGGCCCGGAATCGCAGAACCTCCAGCCCGTGGGTGATTTGGCGTTGTGCTGGCGTACCACTCACATCGGGTGAGTTGAGTCCAACCAAAGGGCCCCGCCCACGCCACAGCGCGGCGGCGCTGACGGTCGATTGGCTGAGCTACCCAACCCCGAGGGCGCCCCAACGGCGCCTGTGTCGGATCGCGTCGAACAGGCGCGCTACCAGTTCCACCCATCACTTGAGGGGACGTCCATGCTTCAACGTGTCACGAACAAGGCCGGTCACGGCCGGCCCGCCATGCGAGATCAGGGGCGACGCCGTGCGTCTGCGCTGCACGCGAGTGCGAGGTCGGACTCGTGACGGACAGCGCAGCAACTCCCAGTTCTTCCCCGCTCTTCCAGCCGTTGAGGCTTCGTTCGGTCGAGATCCCCAATCGCCTCATGGTCTCGCCGATGTGCCAATACTCGGCGGACGACGATGGTGTCGCGACGGACTATCACCTGGTCCAACTCGGACGCTACGCACTCGGCGGTTTCGGCCTGGCCGTTGTTGAGGCGACTGCCGTGACACGTGACGGACGGATTACGCACGGAGACCTGGGCCTGTGGTCAGACGACCAGATTCCAGGGTTGAGCAAACTGGCGGACTTCCTCACGCGCCATGGAACGGTTCCCGGGATCCAGCTTGGCCACGCCGGCCCGAAGTCCAGCTCCCAGAAGCCCTGGGAGGGCAACGGGCCGCTCGGTCCAGAAGACGCCGCCCGAGGCGCCGCGCCGTGGCAGACGGTATCGGTGGACACCCAGCCCTCCAGGACAGGTGGGCCCGCACCGCTCGCGCTCAGTCCGGAGGGCATCGCGGACATTGTCGATGCCTACGCGGCTGCGGCCCGCCGCGCCAAAGAGGCAGGGTTTCAGTACCTGGAAGTGCATGCTGCACACGGCTATCTGCTGCACCGCTTCCTGTCCCCATTGACCAACACAAGGACCGATGAGTACGGCGGCAGTAGGGAGGGCCGTCAGCGGATGCTTCTGGAAGTGGTGTCCGCGGTTCGATCCGTGTGGTCGGGCGACCTTCCCCTGAGTGTTCGAATCTCTGCGGTCGACGGTGTCGCCGGTGACGTTGATCTCGCAGACACGATCGCTCTCGGCCACGCGCTCAAACAGATCGGCGTGGACATCATCGACTGCTCGTCGGGGGGAATCGGTGGCGCCTACCAGCAGCCCATCCATCCTGGATTCCAGGTCCCCTACGCCGAGGCAGTGCGCAAAGAAGCGGAGATCCCGACGATTGCGGTCGGTCTCATCTTGAACCCGCTCCAGGCCGAGCAGGTCGTTGCCGATGGGCACGCCGACCTGGTCGCCCTCGCCCGCGAAGCGCTCGTCAACCCCAACTGGGCGGCACGTGCGCGGACTGAGTTGAAGGTGGACGAACGGCCCTTCGACAGCTGGCATCCCCAGGCCGCGTGGTGGCTGGCTGGGCGAGGCCGCGTTCTCGACAGCCTGGGCATGGACGTGATCTAGGACCTGTCCCCATATCGACTCGGGGCGTTCTCGCCGTCCTGCCTATGACGGTCGTAGTGCGTGCTAGGTCTCGCGAATCAAGGTGGCGCCGTCTTTGGAGGGACGTGTTGCAGATGTCCAGCCTCTTCCTGACCTCGGAGAAGGTCGATCGGGTTCGGCATGGGGAGAGGCCGATACCGCGAGGCCCGACGCATCTTCGAGGTCCAGGCGCAGGAACCACGCTGTGCGGGGTGCCTGCGCTCAACTGGCCGATCGTGTGGGACATGCCTTGGGCTGTAGACGTTCTTGCACAGGCCCTCCTTACCTGTGTCGCGTGTCGGGATCTAGGCGCTTGGGACGCAATCCGACCGAAGGGGGTCGCGTAGCCCGGTCGCGACGACCTCGAGGGTGGGTCGTCACGACTTCGCGCTCGTCGTACGGTGGTCATCTCGCGCTTCCAGGTGTCCTCCGCCGACCGCCGCGGATGCCCGCTATCGACGGCATTCCCACAGCCGCTCGACTCTGGCAGATCCCGCGATAGCGACCCGGTCCGGGCCGCCACAACACGCCCGTTGACCACGGTGCGCCGCTCAGGCGCAGGGATGTTCTCCGCGGGTTTCGCGTCGTTGACTCCGAGATCGCCGACCCCCGCCTTGCTAGAGTGACGCACGCCGTCGCCTCGTGGCGATCTGGCCAGTTCGCACTGCAGACGGAGGACACGTGCCCGCTCCGACGCCCGCTCAGCAGGCCCGACGTGACGATGGGCCCTTGACCGAACGAGGTGCGCGGCGCAAGCAGGAACTGCTGATCGCCGCCCGGAAAGTGTTCGAGGAGCGCGGCTTCATGGACGCGCGAGTCGTCCACATCGTCCGGGAAGCCCGGGTCTCTCACGGCACCTTCTACACCTACTTCGACACCAAGGACGACATCTTTCGAGCTGTCGCCAACGATGTGGTGGACTCGATGCTGACGTCGCTTGCGATCGACGCGCCGACCTCGCCTGAGTTCCATGGCCGGGTCCATGACGCCATCAAACGCTACATCGATGCCTACCGCCCGCATGCGGCGATCCTCGCCCAGATGGAGCACGTGGGCACCTTCTCACCTGCCCTCAAGGAGTTGCGCCTCGACGTCCGTGTCGCATTCGTCGACCGGACCCGCCGTGGCATCAGGCGCTTGAAGGAGCGGGGTCTCGCAGATCCTGCTCTCGACGAGGACTACACGGCCGAGGCGCTTGGAGCAATGCTGGAGTACACGTGCTACATCTGGTTCACCCTGGGGCAGGACTTTGACGAGGAGAGATTGATCGACGCTGTCGCCCTGATCTGGGAGAAGGCTGTGCTGCCCGAGTCCGGGAAGTCGTGATCGCGTAGAGGCCGCCTGCCCGGCCAGTTCGCAGGCATCCCGCGCCGGCGTTCAGTGGCTCGCAAGGAGGCCGCGTGGCGCGCTGGGACGTTCCGGCCCTCACGCTCGGTGTATGTTGTGCGGCCAACTCACGGTGAGCCCAGACTCGCGCAGTGAGATGGAAGTCGGGCCTTCCCTCACTTGACATCAGTATCAAGTTATTTGATGCTAGCCATGGCGCGTTTGCCGACGCGACAAGGTGACGTTCGACAAGGAGATTGCTATGCCCGAGAACGTCTTCATCTACGACGCGCTGCGTACCCCGCGCGGGAAGAACCGTGGTGGTGCGCTGCACGGCACCAAGCCGGTCACCCTTACCGTCGGGCTGCTGCACGCCGTTCTGGAGCGCAACCCCCAGCTGGACCCGCAGCTCATCGACGACCTCGTGCTCGGTTGCGTGACTCCTCTCAAGGACCAAGGGGCCGATCTCGCCCGGATCGCCGTGCTCGCGGCCGGACTTCCCCAGACCATTGCCGGCGTCCAGCTGAACCGTTTCTGCGCCTCTGGCCTGGAAGCGGTCAACACGGCTGCACAGAAAGTGGCCTCGGGCTGGGAGAGCTTGGTCCTGGCGGGTGGTGTGGAAAGCATGTCCCGCGTGCCAATGGGCTCGGATGGCGGTGCCTGGGCGCACGACCCCGAGACGAACCTGGCTACGGGCTTCGTCCCGCAGGGCATCGGCGCTGACCTGATCGCTACGCTCGAGGGCTGGAGCCGCGAGGACGTAGACCGCTTCGCCGCCGAGTCGCAGGCCCGCGCGGCCAAGGCCTGGGCCAACGGCTACTTCGACCGCAGCATCGTTCCGGTGCTGGACCGCAACGGCGTCACCGTGCTTGGCGCAGACGAACACCTTCGCCCCGGCACAACCGTCGAGACCCTCGGCCGCCTCCGCCCTGCCTTTGAGGGGATCGGCCGCGCGGGCTTCGATCAAGTGGCGCTGCAGAAGTACCACTGGGTGGAGCGCATCCACCACGTCCACACCGGGGGCAACTCCTCAGGCATCGTCGACGGCGCAGCCCTTGTGGTTCTGGGCAGCCAGCAGGTTGGTCAGGACCTGGGCATGACACCGCGTGGCCGTGTGGTGGCGACTGCCGTGGCCGGCTCGGAGCCGACCATCATGCTGACCGGGCCCGCCCCCGCGAGCCTTAAGGCGCTGGCGATCGCCGGCCTGACTCCTGACGACATCGACTTGTGGGAGATCAACGAGGCGTTCGCCTCGGTGGCGATGCGTTTCATGCGGGACCTCGACCTGCCACCCGAGAAGGTCAATGTCAACGGCGGCGCGATCGCGCTGGGACACCCGCTGGGCGCCACGGGGGCGATGCTCGTCGGCACGGTGCTCGACGAGCTTGAGCGGCGCGACCTGCGCCGTGGACTGATCACCCTGTGCGTCGGCGGTGGCATGGGTATCGCGACCATCATCGAGCGGAGCTGAACAGATGAGCGACAACACGATCACCTGGACCGAAGCCGACGGCGTGGTGACGCTGACCTTCGACGACCCGGCCCAGTCGGTGAACACGATGCGGGCCGCGTACGTGGAGTCGATGGACACCGCGCTCGAGCGCCTGCGTGGCGTCGAGGGACTTGCGGGCGTCGTCCTCACCTCAGCCAAGAAGACATTCTTCGCGGGAGGCGACCTCCACGAACTGGTGGCCGCGGGACCGGAGCACACCGCCGACCTGACCGCTTTCGCCAACCGGGCGAAGGCCCAGCTTCGCTCTCTGGAGACGTTGGGTGTTCCGGTGGTGGCCGCCATCAACGGGCACGCCCTCGGTGGGGGCCTCGAACTGGCACTGGCCGCGCATCACCGGATCTGCGTCGACGACGCCCGGGTACGCGTCGGCCTTCCCGAAGTCACCCTCGGGCTGCTGCCAGGAGGGGGTGGGGTCGTGCGGACAGTTCGACTCCTCGGCCTCGACACGGCTCTGGATAAGGTGCTGCTCTCCGGGGCCCGATACGCTCCCGCGGCGGCCCTCGAGGTCGGGCTGGTCGACGAAGTCGCTCCGGCTGCTGAGTTGATCGACCGCGCCATCGCCTGGGTCCGCGACCACGCGGGGGAGGCCCGCCAGCCTTGGGATGCCGGAGCGGGCATCCCGGGAGGTTCGGCCCACGACCCGGTGGTCGAGGCCTCGCTTGCCCTGCGTACGGCGGCCCTGAGCGCGCAGCACCACGGCGCACCGATGCCAGCACCGGCGGCGATCCTGTGTGCGGCGGTCGAGGGTACCCAGGTGGACGTGGACACTGCCTTCGCGATCGAGACGCGCTATTTCGTGGAACTGGTCGTCTCTCCGATCTCGAAGAGCATCGTCCAGGGCACCTTCTTCGACAGGCAGGCAATCGCTTCAGGCGCTAGCCGACCCAGCGGCTTCGAGTCCCGCCAGGTCCAGCGACTCGCGGTGGTCGGGGCGGGCCTCATGGGCTCAGGGATCGCGTTGTCCGCTGCCCAGGCCGGCATCGAGGTCTGGGTCAAGGACGTCGACCTCGCGGCGGCCGAGCGGGCTCGGTCTTATGCCGAGAAGTCACTGGCGAAGCAGGTCGCCCGCAACAAGCTCCGCCCCGAGGGCTCAGCCGAGATCCTGGCGCGGATCCACCCAGTCGCCGACGGCGCCGAACTGAGCCACTCGGACGGCCTGGACCTCGTGATCGAGGCGGTGTTCGAGGATCCCGACCTCAAGGCGCGCGTTTTCAGCGAGATCGCCGGCGTGGTCGGCTCGGAGACCCTGATCGCGACCAACACGTCGACGCTGCCCATTGGTGGGCTGGCCTCTTCGGTGACCCGGCCGGCAGACTTCATCGGACTTCACTTCTTCTCGCCCGTCGAGCGCATGGAACTGGTCGAGATCGTTGTCGGCGAGCAGACGAGCGAAGCAACGCTCGCCCGAGCCTTCGATCTGGTGATCCAGCTCGGAAAGACGCCGATCGTCGTCGGCGACGGCCGCGGGTTCTTCACCAGCCGGGTCATTCTGCAGCGGCTCCTCGAGGCGGCAGCGATGGTGGGCGAGGGGATCTCGCCCATGTCGATCGAGCAGGCATCGCGCCGCGCGGGCTACCCGCTGGGCACCCTCGCGCTGGCGGACGAGACCTCGCTCTCGCTTCCGCACACCATCTATGGACAGTTCCGCGAGGAGGCGTCGGTGAGAGGCGCTGAGTTCGTCGAGCACCCTGGAGACACAGTGCTGGCCCGACTCGTGAAGGGTTGGGGCCGTCCGGGACGTGCAGGTGGTGGGGGCTTCTACGAGTACGCCGACGGCGAGCGTGTGGGCCTGTGGGCGGGCCTCGAGGGCGAGTTCGGTCCGAGCGCTCCCGCCGAGGACATTCAAGAGCTCGTCGACCGGCTGATGTTCTCCGAGGTCCTCGAGACGGCCAGGTGTCTGGAGTCCGGCCAGCTCCGCACCAGCGCAGACGCAAACGTGGGGTCGATGCTCGGCATCGGCTTCCCCGTCTGGACGGGTGGCGCCGCCCAGTTCGTCACCGGTTACCCCGGTGGAGTGGCTGCCTTCGTAGCTCGCGCCGACGAACTCGCCGAAAAGTACGGCCCACGGTTTGCGACGCCGCCCTCGCTTCGGGCGCGGTCCAAGGAGCCCAGCCACGTGTAACTCAGGGCTCGTGCCTTGTCATGGCCGCATACACCTGTGTTCGCGAAGGCGCCGGAGGTAGCGGCTGGGCGGCTTGGGCTGCCAAGGACTGGACGAGGTAGGCGATCACGCGACGCCAGGCATCCGGGGCGACGTCGCGGGTGGCGGCGACCACTCCCGCGTTTGCCATCAGGAAGAGCGGGAGGTCTTGGTGCTCGAAGTCTGGGCGAAGCGCCCCTGAAGCCTTGGCGCGCTCCATGAGCGTGGTCAGTGCATCCGCGGCGCGGTCGCGTGCTTCCCGCAGTTCGGGTGGGCTTGGAAACGCCTGTGTGGTGAACAGGTCGGCGAAGCCGTGGTCTTCGGCCTGCATCTCGCAGACACGTTCGATGTAGGAGCAGAGTCCCACCCAGGGGTCTTCCTGCTCCAAGGCGGCACTGGCTGCCGCGTGATAGGCGGCCATCTTCTCGGCGAACACCGCTGCCAGCAGGGCCTCCCGCGTGGGAAAGCGTCGAAGCAGGGTGGCTACGCCGACTCCGGCGCGGCGGGCGATCTCGTTGGTCGAAGCGTCCAAACCGCACTCGGCGAAAGTCGCGCGAGCAGCCTCAAGCACGCGTTGGCGGTTGCGGAGCGCGTCCGCCCGCAGCCCTGACGTCTCTCGTGAGTTCATTCGGGCATCGTAGCCAGCCAACTGGAATAACCGTTCCACATAGTTGTTACACTTTTCTAAGTGGAACGCCCGCTCCGTTACGAACCCTGATCCTCACCGCAAGGAGACGCCCCATGCGCGCATTCGTCCTCACCCAGTTTGGCGAATACCCCCACGTCCGCGATGTCGACCTGCCGATCCCCGCCGCGGGCGAAGTCCAGGTCCGGATCCAGGCCGCGTCGGTCAACGGGTTCGATCTCGCTGTCGCGGGTGGCTTCCTCGCCGACATGATGGAGCACCGCTTCCCGGTCGTGCTCGGCAAGGACTTCGCGGGCGTGGTCGAAGCGGTCGGCGCGGACGTCGATCAGTACGCGGTGGGGGACCGCGTCTTCGGCGTTGTGACCAAACCGCATCTGGGAGACGGGGCGTTCGCCGAGTTCGTCAACGTTCCGGTCACGGTGGGACTTGCCCCGCTGCCCGACAGTATCGACTTCACAACGGGCGCGGCTCTCGGCCTCGCGGGCACAGCTGCCCTACAAGCCGTCGACGCCGCCGCCGTCCAGGCCGGACAGACCGTGCTGATCGTCGGCGCGACCGGCGGGGTGGGAAACCAGGTAATTCAGCTCGTCAAGAATGCGGGCGCCACCGCGATCGCGACAGCGGCCTCGGCAGAAGGGGACGCGCTCACTCGGGCCCTTGGGGCCGATCACACCGTGGACCACGCCGGTGACCTGGCCGGTGCGGTGCGCGGCATTGATCGCGAGGGCGTGGACGTCGTCTTCCACCTCGCAGGTTATGCCTCCGGGCTGGTCGACCTCGTCAAGCCCGGGGGCAAGCTGATCTCGACCCTCCTCGGTTCTCCCGGGGAGCTTCCGTCCGAGACCGTGACGGTTCACACCATCTATGCCCATCCGGACCCCGAGACCCTAGATCGCCTCGTGGTGCTGCACCAGGACAACGTCACGTCGGTCCCCATTCACACCGTCTTCCCGCTTGAGCGAGCGGCCGAGGCATTCGAACGGTTCGCCACCGGCACCCTCGGCAAGATCGTGATCACCACGACCTGAGCCGGTCTCCTGGCCGAACCATGGGGACCGGTCGCGCAGGGCCGGCCCAACGCCAGGACCTCCTGCAACCCAGGCACTACGACAGGATCGACACGATGGAACTGGGAATCTACTCGTTCGGCGAGCTCATCGATCACCGAGACGGGCGCTCAGCGACCACGCTGCATGAGCGGTTCAAGCAGATGGTCGAGCTGGGCAAGCTGGCCGACGCGGGCGGGCTAGACGTTATCGCCTTCGGTGAGCACCACCGCGCTGACTTCAGCATGTCGGCTCCAGAGATCGTGCTCGCCGCGATCGCAGGAGTGACCACGCGTCTTCGACTGTCCAGCGGCGTGACCGTGCTGTCCAGCCAGGACCCGGTTCGGGTCTTCGAGCAGTTCGCGACCCTCGACAATGTCTCCAACGGCCGCGCCGAGATCATCGCGGGTAGAGGCGCCTTCGTGGAGTCCTTCCCGCTCTTCGGGTTCGACCTGGCGGACTACGACGCCCTCTTCGACGAGAAGCTTCATCTCCTGCTCAAGATCCGCGACAACCACGCCGTGACCTGGACGGGCCGATTCCGCGCCAGCCTGGACAACGTCGAGATCTCTCCTCGCCCCGTCCAAGACCCGCTACCGATATGGGTTGGCGTCGGTGGCACCCCCGCCTCCGCGATACGCGCCGGAGCCTTCGGGCTCCCTATGAACCTCGGCTTCTTCACTAGTCCCGAGCACTTCGTGTCCCGTGTCGAGCTCTATCGCCGCGCAGCAAAGGCGGCTGGGCACCTGCGTTCCTCCCTGCGGGTTGCGGCCAGCGGGCACATGTACGTCGGAAAGACGTCACAGGGGGCGCGAAACGACTACTACCCCTACTACTCGCGCTACCTACAGGCGAGCCGTGCTCCGTTCGCGGCCAATGGCTTGCCTCGTCACACCTACGACGCCTGGATCGAAGCGAGCCTCCCCGTGGGAAGCCCACAGCAGGTCATCGACGCCATCATGCGGCGCGTCGATCTACTCGGCATCGACCGCTTCATGGGCCAGATCGACGTCGGCAACCTGCCGTGGTCCATGACCCTGGACTCGCTTGAGCTCTACATGACCGAGGTCGCTCCGGTGCTGAGGCGCGAAACCAGCAAGGTCCAGACCCCATGACCACCCTGGGCATCATCGGTGCCGGCAAACTTGGGACCGTCCTGGGCCGCCTAGCCGTCGCCGCCGGATACGAGACCTTCATCGCTGGCTCAGGCGATCCGCGGCAGATCGAACTTATCGTCGATCTGCTTTGCCCCGGCGCGATCCCGGCGACCGCGTCCGAGGTTGCCAACGAGGGGGACGTGATCATCCTGGCGGTCCCCTTGTCGAAGGTCATCGCGTTGCCCGCCGAGCAGCTGGCCGCCAAAGTCGTCATCGACGCCACCAACTACTGGCCGCCTACCGACGGGCACCTGGAGGAGTTCGCGACCGGTTCCTCCAGCCCTCTCGTTGCGGCGTCCTTGCCGGGTGCGCGTGTGGTCAAAGCGTTGAGCCATTTGGGCTACCACGAGCTAGACACGGACGCACGCCCGGTGGGCGCCCCGGACCGCCACGCCATTGCTGTGGCCGGTGACGATCCCTCTGCTGTCTCCTCGGCAGCCGACGTCGTCGACCGGCTAGGTTTCGACCCCGTTGTACTGAACGGGGGCCTGGCCGAAGGTTCCGCGTTCGGGCCCGGCACCGCGGCCTTCGGCGTCTCGACTGACCGGGACACGCTTCTCGAGCTGCTGCGGCCCGCTCTAGGAGCAGAGGCGGTCGTCGGACCGTGAACACTCCTTCCTCGGGGGCTTGTTGAGGTCGGCCGTGAACCGGTCCGAATCCGCTCTGTCGACCCGAAGTCTTCTTGCCGGCCGCCACCCAGGACTCCAACGCCGCGCCCGAATCACCTCATCAAGAAGCCTTTGAGGTCAGAAGCGAACGCACTTGGCTGATCCGAGTGGACCCAGTGCCCCGCTCCCTCGATCTCGACCGCCTGCGTGCGCGGGAACAACCCTCGCATGACCGCATCGTGCTCCGGGCGAATGTGATCGGAACGCGAGCCGGCGATCCAGAGCACCGGGTGATGGGACGCCGCCGCTCCCAGGATGGTCGGGCTAGGGAACCCGGCGAGGGTCGCTAGTCCTGCATGCAGGACTACGAGGTTAGCCTGCCAGCTAAACCCCGACCCGTCCGCGCGCAGGTTCTGGAGCAAGAAACCTCTCACGCGGTCGTCGGGAATAGCTTCCTTGAGCAGTCGGTCTGCGTCCGCGCGCCGTTCCAGCAACGACAGGTCGAGACGAAGAAGACTTCCGAGGAGATGCTCGAACTCCGCTGTTTCGCTGCTCACGGTCGGGGCGATATCAACGACCACCAGCCGGTCGACGAGCTCCGGGTGCCGAAGTGCCAGCACCATAGCGACCTTGCCGCCCATCGAGTGTCCGACGACGTCCACGGGCTGCTCGCGCGCGAAACCCGTGCGTAGGTAGTTGGCCAAGACGTCAGCCACATCGCAGTAGTCAACGGAGGGCATCCACGCAGATCGACCGTGATTGGGAAGATCGACGAGCAGTGAGTGCAGGTCCGGTTGCAGCACCTTGGCGACCTGGTTGAAGTTCCGACCTTGACCCAACAGACCGTGGAAAAAGACCGTCCGTGTGCCCCCGGGCGCGCCCACCGCGGAGGCGCGGATTAGTTCGTCGTGAGTACGGCTCACCGCAACAGAGTAGTGCACCATGCCGGGGGGTCGTCACCGGCAACGCCGCAGGGATGGCCGGGGAGACCCGCGCACCGACACCGGGCTCAGTCAGGGCGACCTCGCCCAGGGCATGGGCACCACCCGAAGGGCGCCGCTCAGGTCACCCGGTCTCGGGTCAACAAGAACTCAACAGAAACTCCGCCCGAGGTCTCTCGAACCATGACGAGCGGGCGGGTAAAGTTCCAAGCCTGACAACCGTCAGATCCCTTGCTGTGTTGCAGATCCCGCGAGTTCGAGGGCTGTGAGTACGAGGCTTCCCGAGGCCTCGTAAGGGCGGCTCGACTGGAGAAGGAATGGGGTTCGA
Source organism: Marmoricola sp. (assembly GCA_044227235.1). Taxonomy (GTDB): domain Bacteria; phylum Actinomycetota; class Actinomycetes; order Propionibacteriales; family Nocardioidaceae; genus Marmoricola_A. The sequence continues at coordinate 304,440 of JBGAFN010000007.1, forward strand.
ATCTCAGCCGTTCGACTCGATGGGCTCGCATACGACGACATCGCGGTCTCTCACAACCGACGCCTCCCGGGGTCAAAGGCGAACATCGACCACGTCATCATCACCCGCTCCTGCATCTGGGTGATCGGCGCCAAGCGCTGTAAGGGGCAGGGTGGAGCTGAAGATCGAAGGTGGAGTCCTCCGCGCTCGTGTCGAGAAGGTCATCGTGGGTCGTCGCGACTGCACGAACCTCGTCGAGGACGTGTTGAAGTAGGTCGAGGTCGTCCGGGCCGTGGCTGGGGACCTCCCCATCACTGGAGCGCTGTGCTCTTGTTGAGGCAAGGTGGCCGCTCCTCGGTGGTGCCTTCACGACGCGGAATGTGCGTGTCTGGTTCGGAGCGACTCGCCCGAGTCCTCCAGGACCGGGACGTGATCGACGTGATCGACGTGAACGGCGAAGGGGACGTGCTCACGGCACGCTTCAAGCCCGCGCGAGGGAGGCGGACGACACCGGAGAGTCACTCTTTTGGTGTCTCTTTTGGTCTCGCAAGTGCGCTCGACGCCGCAGACGAACGCCGACGGGGGCAGTAGATTCGTCGGACCGGGGGACAGCGCGGGAAGGGAGTCAGATCGTGCGTTTCCGCAGGTCAACGACCCTGTCCGCCCACGCGAGCAGTTACGCGCGCAACCCTGCAACGGAACTCGGCGGACGTCTCGGGACTCGAGGCCTTCGACCGGAGGGTTGTTGGTTCGAGTCCAACCGGGGGAGCGAGAGAACCCCGTCTGACCTGCACGTTCGGGTCGGGCGGGGTTCTTCGTTCCCGCCCGGTCTCGGGGATCAGGGGCGCTGGTCCCGATCCAGGTACTGAGCCAGGTCGGCCCCCGTGCCCTCGTCGTCCGAGGTGTAGGCGAGGTCGATCCACTCGGAGATCCACGTCACCACCTCTCGGAGGCGTTCACCCGCCCGCCACAACGCTGTGAGCGAGTGAGTGGCGCCCCGGGGTAGGTCGTCCTGGTGCTCGAGCAGCAGCTCGGCGTGACCCAGGATCGTGGTCAGGGGGGTGCGAAGGCTGTGGTTCACGGTCTCAGCCAGCGTCCGGCTCAGCTCCCCGCGGGCAGCAGCGACCAGGCTGGTGACGTCTGTCATGACTGCCCACGCCCCCTGGCGCTCGCCGTCGGGCCCCACGATCGGCGCGGCGTTGACCCGCAGGTGACGGACGGGTTGTCCGGGCGTCTTCACGGTGACGATGGCGTCCTCGACCACCTCCCCGCAGGAGGCCCGCACGATCGGCACCTCATGGGGCCGGAGGAGGCGGGTGCCGCCCTCGGTGTAGAGGTGGAACACCTCTGCCAACGACTCGGCCGGCACGGCGGTGAACGGCCGCTGCAGGAGCAGCTCCGAGCCTGGGCTCAGCATCGACAACCACCCGAACACGTCCAGGGCTGCGACGGCCACGCCGGCGCGGCACAGCAGCGTCTGGAGCGCTGCTGGGTCGACCCAGGAGGCGGGGCCGAGCGACAGGGGCGCGGTCGGGGTGGTCGACACCTTCTCGTTCATCGTTCGATCAGTACTCCGATGAGGGACCCGTACTCCACCCACGAGCCGTCATAGTTCTGCACCTGCGGCTGGTCGAGCAGCTCGTGCAGCACGAACCAGGTGTGTGCGCTGCGCTCGCCGATCCGGCAGTACACGACCGTGTCGCGGCCGTCGAGCTCGATGCCGGCCTCGGAGTACAACGCCCGCAGGGCATCGTCAGGCAGGAAGGTGCCGTCCTCGGCCGCTGCCCGTGACCACGGCACATTCACCGTGCCCGGCACGTGCCCGGGGACCTGGGGCTGCTCCTGGGGAAACGTGGCGGGAGCGAGGAGCTCGCCTGCGAACTCGGCAGGGGAACGGACGTCGAGGATGTTCTTCTCGCCGATGGCAGCGACGACGTCGTCGCGGAAGGCGCGGATGGAGGCATCCGCCTCGTGGGCGATGTACTGCGTCGTCGGTCTCGTCACCGACTCGTCCTTGAGAGGCCGCTCGTCGAGCTCCCAGCGCTTGCGGCCACCGTCGAGGAGCCGCACGTCGCGGTGCCCGTAGAGCTTGAAGTACCAGTACGCGTAGGCCGCGAACCAGTTGTTGTTCCCGCCGTAGAGCACCACGGTGTCGTCGTTGGCGATGCCCTTGGCCGACAGCAGGGCCTCGAAGCCGCCTCGATCGATCACGTCGCGGCGCAGGGGGTCCTGCAGGTCTGCACGCCAGTCGAGCGCCACTGCAGCAGGGATGTGGTTGGTGTAGTAGGCGGCTGAGTCCTCATCGACTTCGACGACCACGATGCCCGGCTCGTTCAGCCGCTCCTCCAGCCAGTCGCCGTCGACCAGCACCTTGTCTCTGCTCACGATCCGATCCTTTCGTTGGGGTACCAATAGTTAGTGTACCAAGCATTGGTAGACTCACTAGCGCGAGTCATGTCAGGCGCGACCCCTCCCGGTGAGGATGAATGCGAGGGACGTTCATCATTCCTGTCGCGATCTCGCAGGAGCAGTCCCGATGCGTCGAGCCGTTTGGGCAGAGGGGTGGGCGGGGTAGCCAGCGGTCTTCATGTGCAGGTACGACCTGCATCGCTTCGGTCTCGACATGCTCGTTGCCGTGCCCCGGGCGAGCCGGTCTGTCATGTGCACCCGTTCACGGGATGCAGGCGACCAGTGCGCCCGAGAGCATGGCAGGGACAGGTGCCAGGGGTGGCGCCACTCGCCGGCGACCGGCCGAGCGGGTGCACCCCTCCAGTGAAGGAGTCCGACCGATGTTGACCAAAGCTCTCCTCGTACGTCTTGAAGCGCTGCCCGGCAGGGAGACCGAGCTCGCGGACTTCCTCACCCAAGCGCGCTCGATCGTGATGGAGGAGCCAGGCACCGTCGCCTGGTTCGCCATCCAGCTCGGCCCGTCGACCTTCGGCGTGTACGACGTGTTCCCCGACGACGAAGCCCGGGACGCCCACCTCGCCGGCGGCGTGGGCCAGGCCCTCGGACCCAACACCGGTGTCCTCTTCTCCGAGCCGCAGGTCGAGAAGATCGACATCCTCGCCTACAAGATCCCGGAGTAGCAGGCCCTGGCCCGGGGGGAACCCCCGGGCCAGGGTTCGAGATCCTCCGCGGCACGACGGAGCTCACTCCGCGGGACTCCGCAGAAGTTGATCCTCCGAATTCTTTGACTTCACATCGTCACAGGGATCAAATGGGACGTACGAGCCAGGACCCCGCCCATACGTTCGGATCCCACCCACAGACCGGACCAGGCCTTCCATCCCACTACTCGAAGGGGTTTGTCACGAATGGCAACCCGTGAACCGAGAATCGTGATGTTGATGGAACGCGAGACGTGTGACTCTCCGGGCTACGTCGAGCTGCGGGACGACGATCAGACGCTTGCACTGTTGGCACCAGATGAGTGCGTTCTCCTGGCGCGAGCTCTGTTGGGCAGGGCCGCACTGCTGAGCAAGGGCGCCCCCATGTTCGAGGCCGAACTGACCTCTCTGCTTCTCGTTCTGCTGGACCGTACGGCGATCGGCGACCCCCACAACGTGCACCCGACGGAGGCCCTTCCCAGCGCCGGTGTCGCTGCCGCTACCCGGTATCCCTTGGTCAAGGTACGTGCGGACGGTGATGAGGGAAGAAACCGTGGGTGGGCGTCGCTCACCGGCGCCGAACTGCGCGTCGTCTCCTGCGTGGCTGGCGGGATGCTCAACCGAGGTATCGCCGAAGAGCTCTGCCTCTCGCGCCACACCGTGGACGCTCATCTCAAGCACGTGTACCTGAAGCTCGAGATCCACTCGCGAGTCGAGCTGACCGTGCTGGCCATGCAGCAGCGCGTCCGCGCGAGCTAGCAGCAGTCGACCCGGCCCGCCAGGTGCACCCGTTCACGGGATGCAGGTGATCTCGGCGCCCGCAAGCATGGCAGTGACACGTGCTTCCGGCGAATGGAGTGGTCATGGGTAGGGCAGTCGGCATCGATCTGGGAACGACGAACTCGGTCATCGCGGCGATGGAGGGTGGCCAACCGCAGGTGATCCCCAACGCGGAGGGCAATCGGACCACGCCGTCGGTGGTCGCCTTCTTGGACAACGGCGAGCGCCTGGTCGGCCAGATGGCCCGACGCCAGGCGATCCTGAACCCGAAGGGGACGATCTATTCCGCGAAGCGTTTCATCGGCCGCAAGAACGACGAGATCAGCAGCGAGTTGGCGACCGTCTCGTTCGACGTGACCAGCGGTCCGGACGGCGCGGCGCGCTTCCAGGTCAACGGAAAGCCTTACGCACCCGAGGAGATCTCGGCGCAGGTACTTCGCAAGCTGGTCGATGATGCCGGGAAGTTCCTCGGCGAGCGAGTCACCGAGGCGGTCATCACAGTCCCCGCGCACTTCAGCGACGCGCAGCGACAAGCCACCAAGAACGCCGGCAAGATCGCCGGACTCGAGGTGCTCCGGATCATCAACGAGCCGACAGCTGCGGCGCTCGCCTACGGGATAGACAAGCTCGAGAACGAGACTGTGCTGGTCTTCGACCTCGGCGGCGGCACGTTCGACGTGAGCATCCTGACCGTCGGAGAGGGCGTGGTCGAGGTCCGGTCGACAGCCGGGGACATGCATCTGGGCGGCGACGACTTCGACCGACGTATCGTCGACTACTTGGCCGAGGACTTCAAGAAGACCAACGGAATAGACCTCCGTGACGACTCCCAGGCCCTGCAGCGTCTGTTCGAGGCGGCAGAGAAGGCGAAGGTGGAGCTTTCGGCGGTCACTCAGACCGCCGTCAATCTCCCGTTCGTCACTGCCGACGCCTCCGGGCCCAAGCACCTCAACGTCAACCTGATGAGGTCGACCTTCGAGCAGCTCACCGCCGACCTCGTCGAGCGCTGCCTCGGCCCTGTCGAGCAGGCCATGGAGGACGCCAAGGTGACCGCCGACGACATCGATGAGGTCATCCTCGTGGGCGGCTCGACGCGGATCCCGGCCGTGCAGGGACTGGTGCGCCGCCTGACGGGGGGCAAGGACCCCAACATGACCGTCAACCCGGACGAGGTCGTCGCCATCGGTGCGGCCGTCCAGGCGGCGATCATCAAGGGCGATGTCAAGGATGTGCTGCTGCTCGACGTCACGCCCCTGTCGTTGGGGCTCGAGACGATGGGCGGGGTGATGACCAAGGTCATCGACCGCAACACGACCATCCCGGCTCGGCGAGCCGAGATCTTCAGCACCGCGGAGGACAACCAGTCCGCCGTCGACGTCGTCGTCCTCCAGGGTGAGCGGGAGAGCGCGGCCGACAACCGTGTGCTGGCCCGGTTCCGGCTGGAGAACATCCGTCCTGCGCCCCGCGGGACTCCCCAGATCGAGGTGACGTTCGACATCGACGCCAACGGGATCCTGCATGTCTCGGCGCGGGACAAGGACACCGGTGCCGAGCAGCAGGTGACGATCAGCGAGACCTCCACGCTCAGCCAGGAGGAGGTCGACCGGATGATCAAGGATGCCGAGACGCACCGCGGAGAGGACGCCGCCCTGCGCGAGCGGATCGACGCGCGCAACGAGCTCGACTCGGTGGCCTACCGGGTCCGCAAGGCCCTCGAAGACGGCGGCACGTCGGTGCCACCACACGACCGCGCCCGCGCTGAGATGCTGGTCGAGGAAGCAAGGCAAGGCGTCGAAGGTGACGAGCCTGTCGACCGCCTCCGCGCTCTGACCGGGGAACTCCATCAGATGAGCCAGGTGCTGAGCGCCGCGACCCGGGGAGGCAGTGGATCGCCGAGCGGGTCGGCCGGCGTCCCCGATGACCCGACTGAAGTCGATGACGACGACGTCATCGACGCCGAGTTCACCGCTCACTGACGACCATGTCCAGTCACGAGACACCGACCACCGGAGCACGGACGAACGGGACAAGAAGCGACGAGACCCCGGTGAACGAGACCCGGGAACGCGACGACGAAACGCCTGACCGAGACGATCAGGCCCGCCAGATCGCAGAGATTCAGGACGCGTGGCGGCGTACGGCTGCCGAGCTGGAGAACGTCCGCAAGCGGTGTGCGCGCGACGTGGTCCGCGGTCGTGAGCAGGAACGCGCGGCGGTGGCAGCAAGCTGGCTACCCGTCCTCGACAACCTGGAGCGGGCACTCGAGCACGCGTCGTCCGACCCCGACTCCGTGATCGAGGGCGTCCGTGCCGTGTTGGCACAGGCCGTCGGCGTCCTGGCCGATCTCGGCTTTCCGCGTCGCGACGACAACGGCCGGGCCTTCGACCCAGCCGTGCACGAGGCCGTCAGCACTGCATCCGGTGAGGGGCTGGTGCCCGGCACCGTGGCCCAGGTCGTGCGCCCCGGCTACGGGCCCGACGAACGTCTCCTCCGCCCAGCTGCGGTGGTGGTGGCCACCAGGGCAACCTGATGGCCCACGACTTCTACGAGGTCCTCGGCCTCTCCCGCGATGCCGACGCAGGCGAGATCCAGCGTGCCTACCGCAGGCTGGCGCGTCAGCACCACCCCGATGTCAACAAGCACTCCGAGGCTGAGGAGCGGTTCAAGGAGATCGCCGAGGCCTACGACGTGCTCTCAGATCCCGAGCTTCGCCGCCGCTACGACGCCTTCGGCGGGGATTTCCGACGCGTCGCTCCCGACACCGATCCGGCCGCCTGGCGCCAAGCCCGTACCCACGCCGAAGCCGGGGCAGGAGCGCGCGGCCGCTGGTCGGCGGAGGGGGGTGCCTCGGGAGGTTTCGGAGCTGGTGACTTCGGCGACGGCGTGGACATCGAGGACCTGCTCGGGGGGATCTTCGGCAGCCGAGGGCGGGGCGGTCGGGGCCGGGCCGGCTGGGGACCAGGCCCGGTTCCGGGCTCCGACCACGAGGCCGAGGTGGAGGTGTCCGTCGAAGAGGCCTATCACGGCACGCAGCGCAGCTTCACGATCAGTGGCCCCGACGGCCCTCGCACGATCGACGTCACGATCCCTGCGGGCGTGGTCGACGGTCAGCGGATCCGGCTACGCGGCCAAGGCGGCCAGGGCAGCGGATCGGCGGCGGCAGGGGACCTCTACCTGATCGTTCGGATCGCCGACCACCCGCGTTACCGGGTCGAGGGTCGCGACCTACATACGCTCCTGCCGATCGATCCGTGGGAGGCCGCCCTGGGCGCCTCCGTCCCCGTCGACACTCCCGCTGGCGTCGCCACGGTGAAGGTCCCGGCCGGCTCGTCCAGCCACCGACGGCTGCGTCTCGAGGGCCGTGGGCTTCCGAACAGATGAGGCAAGCCGGGCAACTTCTACGCCGAGCTGCAGATCCGGGTGCCCACCACCCTCACCGACGACGAGGAGCGGCTCTTCGAGGAGCTCGCGAAGGTCTCCAGCTTCGACGCGAGGAGCAGACGATGACCCCAGGCACACACGTCGCGCTCGCTCGGCCCTACCGGCTCAGCCTCGACAGCTACGCGCAGGTCACCGGCGTACATCCGGAGCTGGTACGCCGCCTGGTTGCCCTCGGGCTGCTGGAGGTCGCCCGCGACGCGCAGGGGCGCTTGTGGTTCGAACCCTCACAGGTGAAGGAGATGGCCAGGATCCAGCGGTTACGGATGAGTCTCAACCTCGGCTACTCCGCCATCGGACTGGTGGTCGAGCTGCTCGACCGGATCGCGGAACTGGAGAAGGCGAAGCAGCGAACGTCACGACGAGGAGGCACTCCATGGACATGAACAGACTGACCCAGAAGTCGCAGGAGGCTCTGCACGACGCCCAGACCAAGGCGTTGCGCTTCGGCCACGTCGAGGTGGACGGGGAGCACCTGCTGCTGGCCCTGCTTGACCAAGCCGACGGCTTGGTCGGGCCGCTGCTCGCCCGGGCGGGGGCCGATCCGGTCCGGCTCCGCGAGGAGCTGGAGGCCGAACTCGGCCGCCGCCCACGGGTCAGCGGGCCGGGTGTGACGGCCGGGCAGGTGCACATCACCCAGCGGCTCTCGCGGCTGCTCGACACGGCTGACCGTGAGGCCCGCAGGCTCAAGGACGAGTACGTCTCGGTCGAGCACCTCGTGGTCGCCCTCGTGGAGGAGGGCTCTGGCTCGGCGGCCGGGCGACTGCTCCACGCGCAGGGTCTGACCCGCGACAGCTTCCTGGCCGCGCTCACCGAAGTGCGCGGTCACCAGCGGGTGACGTCGGCGACCCCCGAGGGGACCTACGAGGCCTTGGAGAAGTACGGCCGCGACCTCGTCGCGGCAGCCGCGGCCAGCAAGCTGGAACCGGTGATCGGCCGTGATTCGGAGATCCGCCGAACCATCCAGATCCTGTCGCGCAAGAGCAAGAACAACCCAGTCCTGATCGGCGAGCCCGGGGTGGGGAAGACCGCGATCGTCGAGGGTCTGGCCCAACGGATCGCCGACGGCGACGTACCCGAGGGTCTGCGGGACAGGATCGTCTTCGCCTTGGACATGGGGGCCCTCATCGCCGGAGCGAAGTACCGCGGCGAGTTCGAGGAGCGGCTGAAGGCCGTGCTCAACGAGGTTCAGAGTGCAGCGGGGAACATCCTGCTGTTCGTCGACGAGCTGCACACTGTCGTCGGGGCCGGCGCCGGCGAGGGTGCGATGGACGCCGGCAACATGCTCAAGCCTCTGCTCGCCCGCGGCGAACTGCACATGATCGGCGCGACCACCCTCGATGAGTACCGCACGCACATCGAGAAGGACGCGGCCCTCGAGCGCCGATTCCAGCCGGTCATCGTCGACGAGCCCAACGAGGAGGACGCCCTCTCGATCCTGCGTGGGCTGCGCGAGCGGTTCGAAGTCTTTCACGGCGTGAGGATCCATGACGGCGCCCTGGTCGCCGCAGTGACGCTGAGCCACCGCTACATCTCCGACCGCTTCCTGCCCGACAAAGCCATCGACCTCGTCGACGAGGCCTGCGCGATGCTGCGCACCGAGATCGACTCGATGCCCGCCGAGCTCGACGAGCTCACCAGGCGCGTGACCCGGATGGAGATCGAGGAGGCGGCGCTCTCGCACGAGGAGGACGTGGCCAGCAGGGCCCGCCTCGAGGAGCTGCGCAAGGAGCTGGCGGACGTGCGAGCCGGGGCCGATGCCCTGCGCGCGCAGTGGGAGGCCGAACGGTCGGCGCTGCGCGAGGTGCAGTCGCTACGGCAGGAGCTGGAACAGGTCCGACTGGAGAGCGAACGGGCAGAGCGCGAGTACGACCTCAATCGAGCGGCATCTCTGAGACACGGCAGACTGCCGGAGATCCACCGGCGGCTCGAGGCGGCCGAGTCCCGGCTCGCCGGCAAGCAGGGCGGCCGCCGGCTGCTACGCGAGGTGGTGACTCCCGACGAGATCGCCGACATCGTGTCGCGCTGGACAGGCATCCCGGTCACCCGGCTCCAAGAAGGGGAGCGCGACAAGCTGCTGCGCCTCGACGAGGTGCTCCACGAACGCGTCATCGGCCAGGACGAGGCCGTCCAGCTCGTGGCCGATGCGGTCGTTCGCGCACGATCAGGCATCAAGAACCCCCAACGCCCCATCGGGTCGTTCATCTTCCTCGGCCCCACCGGCGTCGGCAAGACAGAACTGGCCAAGACGCTGGCCTCGGCCCTGTTCGACACCGCGGCGAACATGATCCGGATCGACATGAGCGAGTACCAGGAACGCCACACAGTCAGTCGGCTGGTCGGGGCACCTCCCGGCTATGTCGGCTACGAGGAGGGCGGTCAGCTCACCGAGGCGGTGCGCCGCAAGCCCTATGCGGTGGTCCTGCTCGACGAGATCGAGAAGGCACACGTCGACGTCTTCAACACGCTGCTGCAGGTGCTCGACGACGGCCGCTTGACCGATTCACACGGTCGCACGGTCGACTTCCGCAACACCGTGCTGATCCTGACCTCCAACATCGGCTCGGAGTACCTCCTCGACGGGGTCACCGCGGCCGGTGAAGTCAAGGACGAGGCGCGCTCGATGGTGATGCGCACCCTGCAGTCGCACTTCCGCCCGGAGTTCCTCAACCGAGTCGACGAGATCGTGATGTTCAAGCCGCTGACGCTCGCCGAGATCGAGCGCATCGTCGACCTCCAGCTCGAGGAGCTGCGCGTGCGGCTGGCCGACATGCGGATCACCCTCGACGTCACAGCCGAGGCGCGCCGCTTCATCGCGGACCAGGGTTTCGACCCGGCGTACGGCGCCCGCCCGCTGCGGCGGTACATCTCCCGCGAGGTGGAGACGCAGGTCGGCCGGGCGCTGCTTCGCGGCGACGCGGCCGACGGGGGCACGATCTCGGTCGACGTCGTCGATGGTGAGCTCACGATGGCTGCGCTGGGCGCACCATCAGAGGGACGGGCAGTGGCATGAGCGCGGCCACGGAGAGACCGACGAAGGTCGCGTGCGGCAACTGCGGAGCCAAGAACCGGGTCCCGGCGGTCGCCGAGGGCATCCCCCGCTGTGGGAACTGCGGCACTGCGCTGGCCTGGGTGGTGGACACCAATGACGATGCGTTCCACGCCGTCGTCGACGAGTCGAGCCTGCCCGTGCTCGTCGATGTGTGGGCTCCGTGGTGTGGGCCTTGCCGCATGGTGAGCCCGGCCCTGGAGAAGCTGGCCGGGGAGATGGCCGGCCAGCTCAAGCTGGTCAAGGTCAACGCCGACGACAACCCTGAGGTGAGCCGGCGGTTCGAGGTCCAGGCGATCCCGACGTTGGTCCTCCTCGACCACGGCCGGGTGGTCGACAAGCAGATCGGTGCCCTCCCGGAGCACCAGCTGCGTTCATGGCTCGACGCCAAGCTCGCGACGAGGCCGTGATGAGCGCCAATCCGACGCGGGTCGGCCCAGACCCGCATCTCGCCATCATCCGGCCCGTGCCGCGGCCCACGCGGCACGTGTGCCCGGAGTGCGTGCAGCTTGGCACCCCCTGGGTGCACCTGCGTCAGTGCCTGACCTGTGGACAAGTCGGTTGCTGCGACTCCTCGCCGATGCGACATGCGCGCGGCCACGCTGCCTCGACAGCGCACGTCATCGTGCGTTCGATCGAGCCGGGGGAGACCTGGAGGTGGTGCTATGTCGACGAGCAGTTCGCCTGAACTCGAGAGGCCGGACCTTCCCGAGACCCCCGACACGACAGGCGCCTATCCCCGGCTCACTGACGAGCAGATCATGCTGCTCTCGCAGTACGGCGAGCGGAAGTCGCTGACCAGGGCCACCACCCTGTTCTGCGAAGGGGACCGCGACTGCGGCCTGTTCGTGGTGCTGGACGGCCGGGTCAGGGTGGTCCAGGAGGGCAGCCCTGAGGGGGAGTCGCGAGTGCTCGCCGTCCATGGGCGGGGTCGTTTCGTGGGTGATCTGTCGATGCTGACCGGCCAGGCCGTGTACGTCACCGCCGTCGCCCAGACCGACGTTGAGGTGCTCGAGGTGCATTACTCCGGGCTCAAGGACGCGGTCACCCAGGACCAGACGCTCGGAGATCTGATCTTGCGAGCCTTCATCCTCCGGCGCAACCTTCATGCCGCGCTCGGCGCCGGCCTTCGCATCATCGGCTCCCGGTACTCGGCCGAAACCCGCCTGCTGAGGGACTTCGCGAGCCGCAACCGCATCCCGTGCCGCTGGGAGGACGTGGAGGAAGATCCTGTAGCAGAGGCCACCCTGCGGGCGTTCGACATCCATCCCGACCAGACACCCGTCGTGATCTGGAAGGGGCAGAAGATCCTCCGAAACCCCAGCACCAAGGAACTGGCTGAGCTCCTCGGACTGCGCGGGGCGCCGAGCCGGGCGGCGTACGACCTCATCGTGGTGGGCGTTGGTCCGGGCGGTCTGGCCGCCGCGGTCTACGCCGCGTCCGAGGGACTGTCGACGGTCGTCGTGGACGCCTTCGCCACAGGCGGCCAAGCGGCCACGTCGTCGCAGATAGAGAACTACCTGGGGTTCCCCGCAGGCATCACCGGCGGAGAGCTGGCCGACCGTGCTGTGGTCCAGGCTCGCAAGTTCGGTGCTGTCTTCGACATCCCAGGTGAGGCCACCTCCCTCACCGAGGCCGACGGCTATCACGTGGTGGGGCTAGCAGAGGGGGACGACTTGATCGCGCACGCCGTGCTCGTCGCCACCGGGGTGCAGTACCGGCGCCTCGACGTCCCGGGTACGGACCGCCTCGAGGGCAGCAGCGTCTACTACGCCGCCACGGAGTTCGAGGCTCGGTTGTGCCGACAGGACCCCGTCACCGTTGTGGGCGGCGGCAACTCCGCGGGGCAGGCGGCCTGCTTCCTTGCACGACAGTCTCCCGTGGTCAACCTGGTCATTCGACACGATGACCTGGGCAGGGACATGTCTCGCTACCTGGCCGACCGCGTCGAGCAGTCTCCGCGCATCAAGGTCTGGCGCAACAGCGAGGTGTGCGAGCTCATCGGGAGCGACGTGCTCGAGGAGGTACTGCTGCACGACCGTCACGCGGATGCGAAGCACCCCGTCGCGACGACCGCTCTGTTCGTGATGATCGGGGCGGCCCCCCGCACAGGTTGGCTGCAGGGGGAGATCCCACTGGACGCGAGGGGCTTCGTGCTCACCGGACCCGCAGCCGACAGCCACGGCGGGATGTTCGAGACCCACCGTCGGGGCGTGTTCGCCGTGGGCGACGTACGCAGTGGCTCGGTCAAGCGCGTTGCCTCCGCCGTCGGCGAGGGGTCGGTCGCGATCCGCCAGGTCCACGATTTCCTGGAAGCGGCGGGACGCCGGTGAGGAACCGTCGCCCCGTCAGAAATGCACGAGACAAGGAGAAACACATGACTACCTACAAGGTCGGCTACTTCGTTGGAAGCCTGTCGTCGACGTCGATCAACCGCATCCTGTCCAAGGCGCTCATCCGGTTGGCCCCGGACGACTTGGAGTTCAGCGAGATCCCCATCGGTGACCTGCCGCTCTACAGCCCTGACTTCGACAACGACTACCCACCTGCTGCCCGAGAGCTCAAGGCGTCGATCGCTGCCGTCGACGCGATTCTCTTCGTCACCCCCGAGTACAACCGTTCCATCCCCGGAGCGTTGAAGAACGCGATCGACTGGGCGTCACGACCGTGGGGACAGAACTCCTTCGACCACATCCCAGCCGCGGTGATCGGAGCCTCGATCGGCCAGATCGGCACCGCCATGGGTCAGCAGAGTCTCCGCGGTGTGCTGAGCTTCTGCAACGCCCGTCAGATGACCTCGCCCGAGGCCTACATCCAGTACTCTCCCGACGTCTTCACCGACGACGGCGAGGTCATCAACGACTCCACCAAGGAGTTCCTCACCACGTACATGGCCGAGTTCCGCACCTACATCGGGATGGTCCTGACAGTCCTGCCACGCCCATGAAGGGGCTGGCATGGTCATCGATGAGTCGCGCAGCGCGGCCGCGTAGCCGAACTGCGCGGTAGGTCTCGAGAGGGCCGCTTGCCCATCTTCTGTACTTCAACCTTGAGCCAGAGACGCCTCCCCGACACCGTCGGGAGCGTCGCCGGAAGTGCACCAGCCGCCGTACGGCGGGGAAGCAGGCTCACGGCCGCCCACGAGGGCGGCGGGCCCATCGACCTGAGAGGCAACCTCACCATGTCCATCCGCAAGCGCACCGTCGTCGCAACCCTCGCCCTGGCTGGCATCGCCGCCGCCGGTGGTTCGGCCTTCACCGACAGCAACACCGTGGCCGACAGCGTCGCGGGCTACGGCTCGTCGACCGTGACCGGGGCGACCGTCACCGGAGTCACGCACACCCTGAGCGCCGACGGCAGCCACATCACCGCCAGCACCCTCACCTTCGATGCCGCGCAGACGGGCCGCACGGTCAAGGCCGGGTTCGACTCCAGCTCGTTGGAGGCCTGCTCGCTCGCCCCCGACACCCTGTCGGCGACGTGCACCTACGCCACCGGGTACGACACCGTGACCGCGAGCACGTTCAACGTCGCCGTGTCCTGACCTGGGGTCGACGCGCAGGCCTGAGCAGGTTGCTTCGGTCCCCGCTCAGGCCCGCGGTCCTGACACCCTGGCCAGCGACCTCCGCCGGATCTCACGTGAACACGCCCCGCAGCCGGGTCGCCGGCACGCTCACGGTCGTTGCGCTGCTCACCGTGGCCGTCGTCGCCCTGCCCTTCTCACTGGGCGGAGCCACGGGCTACGTGGAGACCCACGGCACGAGCATGGAGCCTCGTTTCCACACCGGCGACCTGGCGGTGGTTCGCGCGAGCGACCAGTACAACGTCGGAGACGTCGTCGCCTACCACAGCGACCTGCTCCATACCACCGTGCTGCACCGCGTCATCGCGATCCGGGACGGGCGGTACACCTTCCAAGGGGACAACAACGCCTGGACCGACCCCGAGACTCCCACCGAGGACCGGCTCATCGGCAAGCTGGCGCTGCGCGTGCCTCACGGCGGAGTCTGGCTCACCCGGCTGTCCGGCTTGCCAGGTCTGGCCCTGCTCGCACTGGCGGTCGTCACGGTCAGCGGGACCGTCCCGGGCGGCGTCTCCCAGCGGACGCCTCGAAGGAGGCAGAAAGGCGTGCGGAAGATGACACCACGCGTGCCTCGTGCTCGCGTCCCGTTCACCGACGGCCCCCGGTCACCCGGTTGGTCCGCGAGCGCTCTCGCGGCGACCCTCCTGGGCCTGCTCGGGCTGGGCCTCGGCGCGTTCGCCTGGACCGGTCCGGCAACCCGGACCGTGGTCGGCCGGCAACCGTGCGACTGTGCCGTCACGTTCTCCTACACGGCGCACGTGGCGCCCGGCCCGGCCTACGACGACACCACGGTGACCTCGCCCCAGCCGGTCTTCCGGGCCCTTGCCGACTCCGTGGAGGTGCGCTTCCTCTACCGGGGTGGGCCTGGCACCGTCTCTGTGGTCGCGGAGCTGGCCACGGCCAGCGGCTGGCGCTCCACGGTCCCCCTGGCCGGCCGTCACCACTTCGAGGGACCCGCCTACCAGGGCCGGGTGCGCCTGCACCTGGACGGGCTCACCGAGCGCGCCGAGCGCGCGGCCGATGTGATCGGCCTGCCCGCCGACCAGGTGACGGTGACCGTGCGTCCCCGGTTCACCGACGACTCCGGTCACGTCTTCACACCGGAACTACCGCTGACCCTGACCGCCACCACGTTCGCACCGGCGGACGGGGCCACCCTGCACCAGAAGGGCTCCGACTCCGCTCCGGCCATGACTCGGGTTCCCCGCACCCTGAGCCTCGCCGGTCACGAGCTCACGGCGCGCGTGGCCCGCCTGGCGGCGCCGCTCCTACTCGCCCTCGCCCTGGTCCTCGGCGCTCTGGCCACGCTCTGGTCCCGGCTGACGCCCCCGCTCACCGAGGCCACCCTCCTTCGGCGCCGCTACGGCCACCTCGTGGTCCCCGTCGCGCCGGTGGCCGCGCCACTCGGACGCCCGGTGGTGGACGTCACCGACCTCGCGACGTTCGCCAAGGTCGCCGAACGACACGGACTGGTCGTCCTGCACTGGTCCTGCGACGGCGTCGAGACGTTCGTCGTGCAGGACGAGGGCACCACCTATCGCTTCCGAAGCGGGGCACACGAGGACGGGTGACTGCGGCCGATGCCGGTGCAGCACGCGGAGTCGGTGAGAGAGCAGGACCTGGACGACCATCCTGCCCGGAGCAGCGGGAGCGCCCGGTGGCGTGGACCGGCGGGGTCCGTCCCCCGAAGTTCGCCGCGGCGCTCAACCCTTCGGCGCTCCCACAGCGTCTCACGGGGAGAGGATCTTCCTGGTGGACGTCGGTGAGAGCGGGGCAGGGTCATGGCGGTGCGGAGCTCGCAGGAGGCTGCGGCCTTCAGCGAGTTCGTGGCTGCGCGGTCCCCGAGCCTCTTCCGCACGGCGTACCTGATGGTGGGCGACCACCAGCTCGCCCAGGACCTGCTCCAGGAGTCGTTGATCAAGACGTACGTCGCGTGGTCGCGGCTGCGCGACGTCAGCAAGGCCGAGGGCTACACGCGCAGGACCATCGTCACCACCTCGATCTCGTGGCGCCGACGGCGCTCGTTCCACGAACGTCCCACCGACCGTCAGCCGGACCTCGTCGTGTCGGACCCGGGCGAGGAGACGGCCAACCGCACGCCCGCACGGGCCCTCGACCTGCTCGCCGGCGCGGGCGTCGACGTGGTGACCGTGGCCAACAACCACGGGGCCGACTACGGGCCCCGCGGGCTGGCCGACACCCTGCGAGCTGCTGCGCACGGCCCGCTTCCGCTGATCGGGGCGGGCCGTGACCGGGCGGCGGCGTTCGCGCCGTACCGCGTGACGGTGCGGCGGACCCGGATCGCCTTCCTGGCCGCCGACGCCTCGACCCGTGAGGGACGCAGCCGCGTGTGGGAGGCCGGCCCTCGCTCGCCCGGGATCGCCGCCGCGCGCGGCTCCCGCACCCGGGCGCTGCTCGAGGCGGTCCGCCGCGCCGATGCCCACGCCGAGGTGGTGGTGGTCTACCTGCACTGGGGAGTGGAGGGCGAAGCCTGCCCGAGCTCCTCGCAGCGCACGCTCGCCCACGCACTGTCCGAAGCGGGAGCGGATGTCGTCGTCGGCAGCCACGCGCACGTCCAGCAGGGTGCAGGATGGCTCGGCGACACCTACGTCGCCTACGGCCTGGGCAACTTCCTCTGGTACCACAACCGGGCCCCGGACACCGGCGTCCTCCGGGTGCGGATCGTGGACGGCCATGTCGTCTCCGACCGCTGGGTGCCCGCACGGATCCCGGAGATCGGCCCGCCGGCACCCCTCCACGGGCCCGGGGCGGCGACAGCGGTGACCCGGTGGCGTTCCCTGCGCGGCTGCTCCGGTCTGGCCCCCCGACCCTCCTCCTCGACCGACGCGGGCGACGACCTCCCGGCCTACGCGTCGTCGATCCGTCGCATCGACCGGGCGACGCAGCACCGGATGCGCTCCACACGGCGCCCGGGCTGTCCGCTGCCGTGGTCCGACCTCAGGGCCCTGCGCATGTCGTACGTCGGCTACGACGGCAGCGCGCACACCGGCGAGCTCGTCGTCGCCGCTGCCCATGCCCGGGACGTGGTGGGGGTGTTCGGACGCCTGTACGACGCACGTTGGCCCATCCGGCAGCTCCGCCCGGTCAGCGACTTCGGAGGCGACGACGCGGCGTCGATGGCGGCCGACAACAGCTCGGGCTTCAACTGCAGGAGGGTCGCCGGGACCGGCAGGTGGTCCGACCACGCGTACGGTGCGGCGATCGACCTCAACCCGGTGGAGAACCCCGACCTGCACGACGGGTCGGGCCGTCCGGCCTCGGGGCGTCGCTTCGCGCACCTGGACCGCGGCAGGCGAGCCGTGACCCCACCGGGCGTCATCGGTGGCGACGACGTCGTCGTCGCGGCGTTCGCCGAGATCGGCTGGGGGTGGGGCGGGGACTGGTCGAGGCCGGACTACCAGCACTTCTTCGCGGGCGGCGACCGGTGACGAGCGCCGGCGTCGACGACGCACCGACCTCCGGACTCCCGGTCAGGTGAGCCGGGTGGCGCGGCGGTAGGCCAGCGCCGGCACGAGCAGGATCAGCGCAGGGACGAGGGTGGCGAGCAGTCCCTCTCCGGCGCCCGGCTCGTCGAGGTGGGCGAGGCCGGCCACCGTCATCAGTGCGTACCCGAGGGTGCCGACGAGCGAGAGGAGCACGGTGGCGACGAGGATGCCACGGGCAGCCGCCCACCCGGCGGCCGAGACGAGCACAGCCACCAGGGCCAGCAGGATCGGCACCACCAAGGGCACCGCGAGCAGGTAGACCAGCCCGCCGAACGCGCTGTCCTGGTTCGGACCCAGGCCCGCCTCCCACGCGTCGAGGTACCAGGTGAACAGCAGCAGCGACGAGCCCAGGGCCAGGCTGGTCGCGACCAGGCTGACTAGGGCCGCCGGCAGCAGCGATCGGTCGCGTCGGGCGGGTGGGGCGCCGGGGTGAGGTGCGTAGCTGGTCATGACTCCAGCGTGTCGCCGGCCGCGGCTGCCCGCATCCGCTCAGGTACTCAGGTCCGGGGCGGGCCGACGGCCAGGTCAGCGGCCGCCGAACCTGGCCCGGACCTCGGCCATCGAGATCGCACCGCGGCCGATGGCCTCGTTGGCCAGCAGGAGCCGCCGGCCCTCCAACCCCGCGTGGAGGCCGAACTTGTCGTACAGGTTCGTGAGGTGCTGCTTGACGGCTGCCTCGCTGATGACGAGGTTCCGGGCGATGTCGCGGGTGCTGGCGGGCTGGGTGAAGTGACCGGAGCTCGCAGCCGTCCGCAACAGCTCGAGCAGGACGTCGCGCTCCCGCGGGGTCAGGGCCGGTGGTGGCTCCGACCCCGTCGTGACGTCGTACGACGAGACCTCCGCGCTGTGGAAGACGAGACGGGTGGCGCCGATCCGGAGCTCGTCCCCGTCGGCCAGGGGTCGCTCGCCCGCGAGGAGCACGCCGTTGACCCGCGTGCCGTTGCGCGACCCCAGGTCCCGCACCAGCCACGACGGGCCGAGCGGCTCGAGGGCCGCGTGCACCCGGGACACCTCGGAGTCGCCGTCGAGGCACACGTCGTTGTCGGGATGGCGGCCGATCGTGAGCCGCGCACCCGGGAGCGTCCGCACGTCGCGTCCGGTGGCGTTCCACAGCTCGAGGTAGGCCTGCATCGACGGCAGCGTACTTGCTGTGCGGCAAGGTGCACCTTGCCGGAGGTGAGACAAGCCTCGACCTCGAGCCGATGACCCTGACCCCCTGTCGGAGGCGAGGCTTTCGGCATCAGCCGACCAGCGGCTCACGACCGAAGGACAACGCCATGAACACCAGCCTCCTCACCCGCCCCGTCCGCCGCACCCTCGCCACCACGGCCACCGTCCTGGCCGTCCTGGCCGGCCCCGTCGGGACCGCCCACGCCCTGGAGGGCGACCACCTCGTCGACCAGGACCGCGTCAGCGAGTCCGTCTCCGGGCGGGGGCAGGTCTACGGCGACAGCTACCTCTTCGTCCGCAACGGCCGGGTGCAGCACTCGATGGCCGCCGGCCTGGACAGCTACGTGGGCGGCTGCGTCGCGGCCCGGGCCACCTACGTGTATGCCGACGGGACGACCGGCACCCAGACGAGTGCGCGGGCCTGCAAGGCTCGGACCGCGCACCTGGCGCCGAGCTTCTCCTCCTCCTCGTCGAAGGACCTGGTGAAGTACGTCTACGAGCTGCTCTACGCCACGGACACGACGGCGCCGCTGTCGAAGATCAGCGGCTCGACCCACCTCGTGGGGGACCACCCCGACAGCCTCGGCACCAAGGAACGGCTCGACCACGACGAGTACTCGATGTTCCGGAACGGGGAGAAGGTCGCCGACGTCACCTCCGACTATTCCGTCCGGGGGACGTGGACACCGGCGGGCACCTTCTGGGACGTCCGCAACCGCGTCTCGGGCACGCTGACGTGGTCGCGCCAGCTCCGGGGCAGCTACGCCGCGGTGCAGGTGCGGTGGCACTTCGCCGACGGCGCAGAGGCGACCGCGACGTCGGCGAGGCTGCTCGCCGACCACGGCAGCATCGCCTTCGACCTGTCCTCGCCGCTCGGCAGGGACGTCGTCGCGGTCCAGGTCTCCGTCGTCACCGACGTGAGCGGTGGCGGGGTGGCCGGCCTGCTGACGAAGTTCGGCGACTTCGGCGGCGTCATGTGACGCCTCACCTCAGCCGAAGGCGTGGATGGTACCGGCCGGGTCCAGGCGGCGGACCCGGCCGTTGCCGATGTCGCCGATGAAGAGGGTCCCGTCCTCGGCCACCGCCAGCGGCCCGTCGCCGAGGGAGAGCCGGGCAGCACGCCCGGGTCCCTCGTCGCCGGCGTCGTCGCCCGCGGCGTACCCGTCGGGGCTGCCGGCCACCGTGCGGACCGTGCCGTCGGCGCGCACCATCCGCACCCGGTTGTTCCCGTACTCGGAGAAGTACAGGCCACCGTCGGTGGCCACGGTCAGGCCGACGGGTGCCAGCACCGCCGACTCCCGGGCGGGGTACCCGTCGGACTGGGGGGCTCCGGCGTCGGAGCCGAGCCCGGCGATCCGCGTCGTCCGTCCCCGGTCGACCCGGACGATGACGTGCCCGTCCGGGTCCGAGACCACGAGCCGGCCGCGGGGGTCGAGCGCGATGTCGCCGACGGACCCGAGCACGCCGGGCCCGAGGACGCGGGCGACCTCACCGTCGGGTCCACGACGCCACACCGACTCCTTGTCGGCGAGGTAGAGGTTGCCGGCCCCGTCCACGACGAGCCGCCGCGGGCCGATGTCCGGCAGCCCGGTCACCGGGGCGATCACCCCGTCCCGACCGACCACGCGGACCGTCCCTCCCGTCGTGACGTAGAGCTGCCCGTCCGGGCCGAATGCGACGTCGCTGGGGAACGACAGGGTCGCCTCCGTCGCCGGGCCCCCGTCGCCGGTGTTGCCCGAGGTGCCCGTGCCGGCCACCACCGAGGCCGCGCCGTCCTGGTTCAACCGCAGCACCTGGTGCCGCTCCTCGTCCGCGACGTACAGGTCGCCCTCGGGTCCGAGCGCGAGGCCGACGGGCTTGGCGAGGGCCGCGTCCGCGGCGGCGCCGTCGCTCGACCTGCGGCCGTCCGGTGCCCCGCGGAGGCGGTCCGCGAGGAGCCAGCTGGTGAGGGCAAGGACCAGCGCCAGCCCGCAGGCCAGCGCCACCGTGGGTCCACGCCGGGTGGTGCGGTGCGCGAGGACGGCACCGGGTGGGGACGCCTCCTGGGTCTCGGGAAGCGTGGCGGCCACCGCGCTGGCAGCGGGGGTCGCCTGGTCGTCGCGGCGGGGCAGCGCCATCGGGGTGACCTCGCTGCCGTTGGCCTGCTGCGCCTCCTGCAACGCCCGACCGAGCGCCTCCGCGGACGGGGGGCGGTCGGCGGGGTCCTTCGCCAGGGCCTGCGCCAGGACCTCGCCGACGTCCGCCGGCACCCCCCATGGCCCCAGGTCGGGGGGCGGTTCGAGGCTGATCCGCCGGTAGAGCGAGACGAGCTCCTCGTCGGGCCGCGGGGCGACCGGGGGAGCTCCGGTGATCAGCGCGTGCACGGTGGCACCGAGGGAGTACACGTCGCCCGCCACGCTTGCGGCGGCCCCCGCCAGCACCTCCGGTGGGGCGAAGGCCACCGAGGCGGTGACCACGCTGCTCGAGGTCTGGAAGCCCCCACTGACCCGCGCGATGCCGAAGTCGGTGAGCAGGGGCTCGCCGAAGTCGGAGACGAGCACGTTGGCCGGCTTGACGTCGCGGTGGAGCACCCCTGCCTCGTGGGCCGTCGCCAATGCTCCGCAGAGCCGGACGCCGTAGGCCACCGCTCGCTCCCACGGCAGCGGGAGGACCCGGTCCAGGGAGCCGGCCGTCAGGTACGGCATGAGCAGGTAGGGGCGGCCCGACGACGTGGTGCCCACCCCCAGCACCTGCACGATGTTGGGGTGCCCGGCCAGCGTCCCCATCGCGAAGCCCTCGCGCTCGAACCGCTCCTGGGCGGGTCCCTCGAGGGTGGCGGTGAGCACCTTCACCGCGACGCTGCGGTTGAGCCGGGGCTGCCGGGCCCGGAAGACCTGGCCGAAGCCGCCGTGGCCGATGAGCACGGCGTCCTCGAGTCCCTCGATGCCCAGGTCGGGGTCGGCCACCATGAGGGGATCCTCGCGCATCCCGGACCGGGGCGCCCGCGATCGACGGGACCGGGGTGGCGCTGGTCTCCACCAGGCGTTGACAGGTCCCCGACCACGGGGGAAGCCTCGGGGGAGCGGTGCAGGCACGGCGCGATCGGGGGAGATGGCCATGTCCGACGTCAGGTCCCGGCAGGGCGGAGCCGGTGTGCTCACGCTTCCACCGCTCACTCCGGGCCGCGAGGTGGTGCCCGCCCAGCGCCGGGCAGAGCAGCACGCCATGGCGACGGCCGAGCCGACGCCAGGGGATCCACGCGCGGACGACGGGTGGTCGCGCCCCTTCGGTGCCTGCGAGGTGGGCGACGGTGTCGCCGCGGTCGTGGTTGCAGGCGACGACGTCTACGTGGGCGGCTCGTTCACCGGCGTGATGGCTGGCATGGTCCAGGGCACCTACAACCGCGTCGCCCGCTGGGACGGGGAGGCCTGGAACCGCCTGGGCGAGGGCCTCGACGGCCCGGTCACCGCCCTCGCCGTTGGCGGCACCGACGTCTATGCCGGTGGCGACTTCCTGGTCGCCGGCGGGCACGTCGCCGCCGAACGGCTCGCGCGTTGGGACGGCCGGGACTGGTCGGCCGTCGGCTCAGTGCAGTACGCCGAGCAGCCGTACGCCACCTCGGTCCGGGCGCTGGCCTGCGACGAGACCCACCTCTACGTGGGCGGGGTCTTCGACCACGTGGGCGAGGTCGAGGCCAGCAGCATCGCCCGCCTCGACCGCGCCACCGGCCGCTGGGAGGCCCTCGGCCAGGGCCTCACCTACAACGGGTCCCCGGGCGAGGTGCACGCCCTGATGCTCGCGCAGGGTCGGCTGTGGGTGGGCGGCGCCTTCGACACCGCCGGACCCGAGACCACCTACTCGCTGGCCTCCTGGGACCCGGGCTCCGGCGCGTGGACGTCGTACGGGTCCGGCATCCGCAACGGCGACTACGCCGGTGCGGTCGACGCGTTCGCCGTCGACCCGGTCACCGGAGCCGTCTACGTCGGGGGCAGCTTCACCGCAGCCGACACCGTCGCCGCCTCCGGGGTCGTCCGCGTCGACGGCTCCGCGTTCACCTTGGTCGGCCGGTTCACCCGGTACGGCGACCCCGGCACGGCCAGCGTGAACGCGCTCGCCGTGGCCGGGGGCCGCGTCTACGCGGGCGGCGAGTTCAACGCCGCCGGGAACGCGGCCGCCGCCAACCTCGCCGCGTACGACGGCACGGAGTGGTCGGCGCCGGCCCCGGTCGACAACACGGTCCACGCGCTGGCGGCGCTCGGCGAGGAGGTCGTCGTGCTCGGCGACTTCGCCCTCTCCGGGTCGCTCCGGCTCACGCACGGCGGGATCTGGACGGGTTCCTCGTGGCGTGCCTTCGGGCAGGGCGTGTCGTACGACCCCTACGCCGACGGCAACGTCTTCGCGGTCAGCGCCGGGGACGACGGCGTCTACGTCGCCGGGTACTTCGACCAGGCCGGGGCCCGGCCGGTCGGGTCGATCGCGCGCTGGACGGGACACGACTGGGACCCGGTCGGCGGCGGGGTCCATGGGGCCAACTCGCTGGGCACGATCTACGCGCTGGCCCGGCTCGGCCCCGACCTGTACGCCGCCGGCAGCTTCGCCTCGGCCGGCCCGGGCACGGCCGCGAACGTCGCACGCTGGGACGGCGAGGCCTGGCACGCGCTGGGCAGTGGGCTCAACGGCACGGCGTACGCGCTGACGGTGCTCGGCGGCCGCCTGTACGCCGGCGGCCAGTTCGCCAACGCCGGCATGGACGGGGCCAGCGCGGTCGCGTCGTGGGACCCGGCGACGGAGACCTGGAGCGCGGTCGGCAACGCGCCGCGCTACGACCGCGCCGTCTTCGCGCTGGCCGCCCTCTACGACCGCTACCTGGTGATCGGCGGGGAGTTCGACACCTTCCGGCAGGGAGGCGTCGACCTGGTCCGGGGGCTGAACGGGATGGCGCTCTTCGACACCCAGGAGCCGGTGGACCCGGCCGTGCCGTTGGCGGGCTACCTGGCGATCCCCGGCGTCGAGGCGGCCGGTGGCCCCGGACGGGTCCGCGCCCTGCAGGTCGTCGGCGGGGACCTGTACGTCGGGGGCACCTTCGACACCGCGGGCGTCCTGGAGTGGACGCAGACCCCCCGACCCCGGGTTCTCCGCGCAGCACCTGGCGGTGTGGCGGTTCGAGACCGAGGGCTCGCCGTGGTCGACGCCGGGTGGGACCGACCAGCCCGTCCAGGCCCTGGCGACCCCGGACGGCACGCGGCTGGTGGTCGCGGGCCACTTCCGCTCCGCCGGCCCGGTCGCCGCCTCGGCGGTGGCCGCGCTCGACCCGGCTGCTGAGGAGTGGTCGGCGTTCGGCAGCGGCATCGGAGGCGGGCTACGGGGGGTCGGTCACGCCGAGGCGCTGGCCTTCGACGCCGACGGCACGCTGTGGGTCGGCGGCACCTTCAACACTGCGGGCGGCAGTCCGAGCTGCAGCGTCGCCAACTACCGAGCAGGCTAACCGCGCTTCTGCTCTTGCACAAGGCTATGTCGCTAACCTTATGTATGATCGAACCATGCAGAACGGTACCGACACTGGCGCGTCGTTCGCCGTCGGCTGGGAGGAGCGGGACTGGCGTCCGGCCGCGGAGGCGGATGACTTCTTCCCGGTGTCCCGCCGGGAGCGCCGGGCCGCGCAAGGCCCGTACCGTGCTGCGGTGCCGGCCCGGGTCGCGCGGCTGCCCGTGACGGTTCCCGGTGAAGTGGAGGCCGAGGCCGCCGAGGCCGCGGCCGAGATCGCTCGCTTCGACGCCGAGGTCGCCCACGCCCTCACGGCGCTGTCGCCGGAGTCCCCAGGTGACGGGGCGGACGAGCTCGCCCCCCTGGCGGCCGTCCTGCTGCGGACCGAGTCGGCGTCGTCCTCGCAGATCGAGAACGTCACCGCCGGCGCCAAGGCGCTCGCCCTGGCCAGCCTGGAGGACGAGACCAACGTGGGCGGTCGGGCAGGAGGAGGCGTCAACGCGGTCCTCGTCGCCGGCAACGCCGAGGCGATGCGGACGGCGATCGCGCTGAGCGACGAGATCAGCACCGGCTCCATCCTCGCGGCCCACGCCGCCCTGATGGGCTCGGTGCCCTCGGCTGAGCCCGGCCGCCTGCGCACCCAGCAGGTGTGGGTCGGAGGGCGCACGTCGAGCCCGCACCGGGCGACCTTCGTGCCGCCGCACCACGACCGGCTCCGGGAGGGGATCGACGACCTGGTCGCCTTCTGCGCGCGGACCGACGTGCCCCCGCTGACGCACGCTGCGGTCGCCCATGCCCAGTTCGAGACGCTGCACCCGTTCGTCGACGGCAACGGCCGCACCGGCCGCACCCTGGTGCACGCGATGCTGCGGCACGCGGGGATCACCCGACGGGTGACGGTGCCGGTCTCGGCCGGCCTGCTCACCGACACCGACGGGTACTTCGACGCGCTGACGGCCTACCGGGCCGGGGACCTCGCGCCGATCGTGGCGCGCTTCGCGGCGGCCTCGTTCGACGCGATCGCCAACGGGCGCGTGCTGGTCGCCGACCTGGTGGGGATCCACGACTCCTGGAGCGGCACGGTTACCGCCCGGGCCGACGCGGCCGTGTGGCAGCTGCTGCCCACGTTGCTGCGTCAGCCTGCCGTCACCGTGCGTAGCGTCCGGCGCGCCACCGGCGTCTCGCAACCCGCGGCGCTGCACGCGGTCGAGACCCTGGTGGCGGCCGGCGTCCTGGTGCCGGCCACGACCGGCCGGCGCAACAGGGTCTGGGTGGCCCCCGAGGTCACCGACGCGTTGGACGTGTTCGCCGAGCGGGCCGGGAGGCGGTCGCGCCGCGGGTGACCGTCGGCCGGGTCAGTCCTCGTCGGCGCCGCCCCAGGTCAGCGAGTAGACCTCGAACATCGCGGCGTACTTCACGCCCATCCGCCCTCCGCCCATCCGGCTGAACCCGTCGAGCATCTCCTCCTCGTCGAAGTCGTCCCAGCCGAGGCCGTCGATGTAGGCGCGGTGGGCCTTGAGGGAGGCGACCCCGGCGTCGAAGGTGTCGGTGGTGTCGACCCCGTGGCGCGAGGCGGGGGAGCCGGCCGCCCACACCGCGCGGACCCCACCCCACTTCTCGCGCCCGTCGACGAGCTGCTCGGGGAAGATCCACCGGTTCCCGGCATCGCGGACCCCGTCGAGGACGGCCCGGCCGACGGCGATGTGGTCGGCCTGGTTGAGGGCCCCGGGCCCGAAGGTCTCCCGGAAGTTGCCGGTGATCACGATCTCGGGCTGGTGCCGCCGTACGACGTCCGCGATCGCGGCGCGCAGCGGCAGGCCGTACTCCACGACCCCGTCGCGGAACCCGAGGAACTCCACGACGTCGACGCCGACCACACGGGCGGAGTCGATCTGCTCCTGCTCGCGGACGGTGCGGCACTCGTCGGGGGCGAGCCCGTCGATGCCGGCCTCGCCGCTGGTGACCATCACGTAGACGATCTCCTTGCCCTGGCCGGTCCACCGGGCCACCGCGGCGGCGGCGCCGAACTCCATGTCGTCGGGGTGCGCGACGATCGCGACCGCCTTGGACCAGTCCTCGGGAAGCGGCTTGAGCGGGGGTGGTGCCTGGTCGTCCATGGGGCCTCCTGCGTCCGGGTCGGTCTCGGTCGAGCATGGCACGCGGGGCCCGGGTAAGGGATCCCTGGAAAACGCCCAAAAGGGACGGGCCGTGCCTAGACTCGAAGATCCCTCCACCCCGGTGCCCCCTCTCCCGGAGGACGTATGTCCCGCACGAACACCAGGTCGACGACGACCCGGCCGTTGAAGTCCTCGGAACGACACTTCGCCACCCGCTTCAGCGCCGGTATCACCCCCGGGCTCGCCCGGCAGATCATCAAGGCCGGCGGCGGGAGGGCCTGGTTCGTCCGCCAGCTCAGCCCCGACCTGGTCTCCGACTCCCCGGGGGCCGACGTCGACACCTGGTTCCCCTCGCTCAAGCGCACCCCGCGCGAGCTGTTCCAGCGCAACGTGGACGACGTGCAGGGCGTATGGGAGGTGATGGCGGACCTGAGCCGCTGGACCACGGCCCGTCGGCTGGTCTCCAACCGTCAGGTGCAGGAGGTGATGGTCGACTTCTGGTCCAACCTGCTGCACATCCCGCTCTACAAGGACGACGCCCAGTTCCACCGGGTCTCCTACGACCAGATGATCCGGCGCTACGCGCTGACCTCCTTCGAGGACCTGCTCCAGCACGCGATCGTGCACCCCGCGATGGGCCTCTTCCTCGACAACGCGGTGTCGAGCAAGTACGAGCCCAACGAGAACCTCGGTCGCGAGCTCCTCGAGCTGCACACCGTCGGCGTCGACGGCGGCTACACCGAGGACGACGTCAAGCAGTCCAGCCGGATGCTGACCGGCTACCGGGTCGACGTGTGGTGGCCCGACTTCCGGGCTCTCTACGACACCGACTGGCACTACACCGGCCGCATCGACGTGATGGGCTTCAGCCACGCCAACTCCAACGCCGACGGCCGTGCGGCCACCACGGCGTACCTCAGCTACCTGGCCAAGCACCCAGCCACCGCCCGAAGGATCGCGCACCGGCTGTGCCAGCGGTTCGTCCGCGACGACCCGCCGGCCTCGATCGTGGACGCCGTCGCGGCGGCGTACCTGAAGAACGGCACGGCGATCAAGCCGACCCTGCTCGCCCTGGTCGACCACGCCGCGTTCCTGGGCTCCAAGGGCGCCAAGATCCGCACGCCGATGGAGGACTGGCTGGCCACCGCCCGGGCCCTGCGGATCAAGGTCGCCAAGCCGGTCGGCGACGAGTCGTTCGCCAACGCAATGCTCTGGCAGTACTCCGACCTGGGGGCTCCGCCGTACGAGTGGCCGGCACCCGACGGCTACCCGGAGAGCGGCGCGGTGTGGACCAGCGCCGGGCGCGTGCTCGGCTCGCTCGACCTGCACCGGACGCTGGCAGCGGCCTGGTACCCCACCCACCAGGCGTCCTTCCGCAGCCCCGCGGCCTGGCTGCCGCCGCTCCCGGCGACCCTGGACGACGTGATCCAGCACCTCGGCTCCCAGCTGCTGGGCCGGTCGCTGCCGGCCGCGGTGCGCACCGGGGTGGCGACCTCGATCGGCCTGCCGCTGACCAAGCGCGTGACCCGCGACGACCTGTGGAACTGGCGGATCCAGACCATGGTCGCCACCGTCCTCGACTCCCCGCTCCACCTCTACCGGTGAGGACCGCGATGAGCACTCCCTCCTCCGAGCAGACCGGTTGCGGCTGCCCCGACTTCACCCTCAGCCGTCGTCGCTTCCTGGCCGCGGCCGGCGCCGCGACGGGCCTCGCCGTCGGCGGCGACCTCTTCGGCCAGGCCTTCCGGCAGGTCTCGTACGGCGCCGAGCCCGGCGGCAACGTCGTGGTCGTGCTCAGCCTCCGCGGAGGCGCGGACGGCCTGTCGATGGTGGTGCCGACGCAGCCGGCCGACCAGGCGCTGCTGCTCGCGGCCCGGCCCAGCATCGCGGTGCCGTTGCCGTCCCTGGTCGGGGGCACCCTCGGCTTCGGCCTGCACCCGGAGTTCGCCCCGCTGCTGCCGATGTGGAACGCCGGCACCTTCGGAGCCGTGCACGCGGTGGGCCTGCCTGCCCCCAACCGCAGCCACTTCGACTCGATGGAGATCATCGAGGACGCCGACCCCGGCTCCCTGGCGCGCGTGGGCTGGATCAACCGGATGATCGGGATCGACCCGGCCGCGGTCCCCGAGAGCGCCGTCCAGCTCGGCGGCTCGCTGCTGCCGACCTCGCTGGTCGGGCCGGCGCAGGCGCTGGGGGCCAACCAGGTCACCGACCTGGACCTGCCGACCCTGGCCAGCAGCCCCTCGGCACGCAGGACGTCGCTGTCCCAGATGTGGGCCGGGCGCACCGACCCGCTGGCCCGCAACGTGCGGGCCACGGTGGCGACCACCGCCCGGCTCGCGGACCTGGTGGCCTCGGCGGCCGACGACGCGCCCGGCGGCTCCTCGGTGCACACCGCGGCCTACCCGGACGGCCCGTTGCGCGACGTCCTCGCCAACACCGCGGCCCTGATCCGCGCCGACGTCGGCACCAAGATGGTCGCCGTCGACTACGGCGACTGGGACATGCACACCGGGCTCGGCGAGGGCGACCTCGACCCGACGAAGGGCTGGATGGCCGAGCAGGTCCGCCACCTGGCGGGGTCGCTGGCCGCGTTCTTCGACGACCTCGGTGCCGCCGCGTCGCGGGTGACGGTGGTGACGATCAGTGAGTTCGGCCGCCGCTTCGAGGAGAACGGCGACCACGGCGTTGACCACGGCTACGGCAACGCCATGCTGCTGCTCGGTGCCGGCGTCAACGGGGGAGAGGTGCATGGCACCTGGCCCGGGCTCGACGTCCTGGAGGACGGCGACCTGGCCGTGCGGCAGGACTTCCGCAGCGTGCTGTGGGAGGTGCTCGTCTCGCGCTTCCCCGACGTGAGCGGCAGCCGCGCGACGATCTTCCCCGGGTTCACCCCCGAGACCCTGGGCACGATGGCCTGATCCTGCGGAGACGTGGCGTCACCTCGGTCGCGCTGCGGCGTTGAGGAGGAGACCCCTCTCCCAGGAGCTGCCGTGCGCCGTCCCGTCCTCGTCCTCGCCTCCCTGCTGGCCGCTGCCCTCGCCGTGCTCGCGCTCGGTCCCGGCGCGCAGGCGGCGACGTCGTACCCGGTGCCCTACACGTTCCTGCCCAGCGCCCTCGGCGGTGGCGCGCCGGGGGCCACCGCGGTGGGCACCAACGACTGGACCTGCCGCCCCAGTGCGTTGCACCCGCGGCCGGTGGTCCTGGTGCACGGCACGATCGGCAACCGCGCGACGAACTGGCCGACGTACGGACCGCTGCTGGCCAACAACGGCTACTGCGTCTTCGCGCTGACCTACGGCGTGGCCGGCAGCGACCCGGTGCTGGCCACGTTCGGCGGGATGAACCGGATGCAGTCCAGCGCCCGCGAGCTGCAGGCCTTCGTGGCCAGGGTCCTGAAGGCCACCGGCGCCCGCAAGGTCGACCTGGTCGGCCACTCGCAGGGCACCCTGATGCCGAACTACTGGGTGAAGTTCCTCGGCGGGGCGCCGTTCGTGAGGAACTACGTCTCGCTGGCGCCGCTGTGGCACGGCACCCAGGCTGCCTCGGTCGCCGAGGTGGTCGCCCCGGTCTTCGGCGCCCGCCCCGACGACGTCGTCCCGGTGTGCGTGGCGTGCGGCCAGTTCGCGGCCGGGTCGGACTTCATGAAGCGGATGCGCGCCGGCGGGGTCGCTGTCGACGGGGTGCGCTACACCAACATCTCGACGCGGTACGACGAGCTGGTGGTGCCCTACACCAGCGGGATCGAGCCGGGGATGCGCAACGTCACCGTCCAGGACCTGTGCGCCACGGACTACAGCGAGCACTTCGAGATCGCCTCCGACCCGGTCGCCGCCCAGGTCGTGCTCAACACCCTGGACCCGAGCCGGAGGAAGCCGGTCACCTGCTCGGTAGTGCTCCCATTCGTGGGCACCCCTGCGCCCTGAGGCTCACCGGTCCGTGCGCGCGAGTCGCCGGCGGAGCAGGGCGATCTCCCGCTCCAGCTCCAGGACCCGGGCGACGCCGGCGAGGTTGAGGCCCTCCGCCAGCAGGTCGATGATCCGGGTCAGGGTCACCACGTCGTCCTGGCTGTAGAGCCGGGTGCCGCCGGCCGTGCGGGACGGCTCGACCAGGCCGCGGCGCTCGTACACGCGCAGGTTCTGCACCCCGGTGCCGACGATCTCGGCGGCCACGGTGATGCCGTAGACCCCTTGGGTGGTGGGCGTCCGGGTCATCGCAGGCCTCCTGAGAAGCGGGTCGTCGGCACTTGCACTCGCCTAGCGAGAGTGCTAGAAAATGTGTAACAGCCACTATAGATCGTGGCCACCGCCATCGGCCACGACCCGAGTCCGGAGGTGAGAACCATGCTGATGCGCACCGACCCCTTCCGCGAGTTCGACCGCCTCGCCCAGCAGGTCTGGGGAGCCGGAGCCGGCACCACCAGCCGCCCGTCGATCATGCCCATGGACGCCTGGCGCGAGGGCGACACGTTCGTCCTGGAGTTCGACCTTCCCGGTGTCCGCCCGGAGACCCTCGACCTCGACGTCGAGCGCAACGTGCTCACGATCAAGGCCGAGCGCCCGCGGCGCAACGGCGACTGGGAGCTGCTCGCCGCCGAGCGGCCGACCGGTCTCTTCAGCCGCCAGCTCGTCCTGGGCGACAACATCGACCTCGAGCGGATCGACGCGCAGTACGACGCCGGCGTGCTGCGGCTGCAGATCCCCGTGGCCGAGAAGGCCAAGCCTCGCAAGGTGGAGGTCCGCAGCGTCGCCGCGACCGAGCAGCCGTCGCTGAACGCCTGAGGCCCCCCCGACCGCGCGCGGGGCCCGGGACACGCTCTCCGGGCCCCGCGCGACTCTGGCGCCGGCCCACCTTGGGAGGCCCGTCCTAGGCTGGCTGGCATGACCTCCGTCACCCCCCTCCCCACCACCTGGGGCGCCCTCCGGTCCGACGGCTACCGGCCCCGCACGGTCAAGCAGGAGCTGCGCGAGAACCTGCTGGCCCGCCTGCGCGCCGACGAGCCCGCGTTCCCCGGCATCGTGGGCTTCGACGACACCGTGCTCCCGCAGCTGGAGAGCGCGCTGATCGCCGGCCACGACCTCGTCCTGCTCGGTGAGCGCGGCCAGGGCAAGACCCGGCTGATGCGCACCCTGGTCACCCTTCTCGACGAGTGGGTGCCGGTCGTCGAGGGCTGCGAGATCAACGACGACCCCGACGCCCCGGTCTGCGTGCGCTGCCGGCGGCTGGCCGACGAGCTCGGCGACGACCTGCCCGTGGGCTGGCTGCACCGCGACCAGCGGTACGTCGAGAAGCTGGCCACCCCCGACACCTCGGTGGGCGACCTCGTCGGCGACGTCGACCCGATCAAGGTGGCCGAGGGCCGCACCCTGGGCGACCCGGAGACCGTGCACTACGGCCTGATCCCGCGCACCAACCGCGGCATCTTCGGCATCAACGAGCTGCCCGACCTCGCCGAGCGCATCCAGGTCGCGATGTTCAACGTGCTGGAGGAGCGCGACATCCAGGTCCGCGGCTACAGCCTCCGGCTGCCGCTGGACCTGCTGCTGGTCGCGAGCGCCAACCCGGAGGACTACACCAACCGCGGGCGGATCATCACCCCCCTCAAGGACCGCTTCGGTGCCGAGATCCGGACGCACTACCCCGAGGAGGTCAGTGAGGAGGTCGCCGTCATCGCGCAGGAGGCCGAGCTCGTCGCGGTGGTGCCCGAGCACCTGCTCGAGGTCGTCGCGCGGCTGACCCGCTCGCTGCGGACCTCGTCCTCGGTGGACCAGCGCGCCGGGGTCAGCGCCCGGTTCGCGATCGCCGCCGCCGAGGGGATCGCCGCGTCCGCGCTGCGCCGCTCGGCTCGCACCGGCGACCCGCACCCGGTCGCGCGGATCTGTGACGTCCCTGCGGTGCTGCCGACGCTGCTGGGCAAGCTCGAGTTCGAGATGGGCGAGGAGGGCCGCGAGGTCGAGGTCGTCCAGCACCTGCTCAAGCTGGCCACCGCCGAGACGTTCCGCGAGCGGCTCGCCGGGGTGGACCTGTCCGGCTTCGCCGCGATCTTCGCCGAGGGCGCGACCGTCGAGACCGGCGAGCTCGTGCCGGCCGCCGAGCTCCTCGGCCAGTTCGAGGCGATCCCCGGGCTGTCCAAGGTCCTCGACCGGCTCGGGCACGGCGACGACGCCGGGATCGGCGAGACCGCTGCCGCCGTCGAGCTCGTGCTGGAGGGCCTGCATCTGACCCGGCGCATCGACAAGGAGAGCGTCGGGGGCCGCACGGTCTACGGCGCCTGACACCGAGGACCTGACATGGCTGACCACCGCTTCCGGTACGGCCCCTGGCACGGCGGGCCCGACCCGCTCGCGCCGCCGTACGACCTGCGCAAGGTGCTCGACGAGGTCGGCCAGGACGTGCTCGCCGGAGGGTCGCTGCGCGACGCGCTCCGCGAGCTGATGCGGCGCGGCTTCGAGGGTCGGCGTGGGCTCGACGAGCTGCGCGACCGGGTCCGCCGACAGCGTCGCGCCGCGCAGCGCCGCGGCGACCTCGGCGGCACGCTCGACCAGGTCCGCGCTGCCCTGGACCAGGCGCTGGCCCAGGAGCGCGACGCGCTGGCGGAGGCCGACGACGACGCCGCCCGGCTGGCAGAGATGGACCTGGCGACCCTGCCCGACGACGCCGCCGGTCAGGTCCGTGCGCTGGACTCCTACGACTGGCGCTCCGACGAGGCCCGGGCCACCTTCGAGGCCATCAAGCAGATGCTGCAGCGCGAGGTCCTCGACGCCCAGTTCGCCGGCATGAAGCGGTTCCTCGAGGAGGGCGACCCGGAGGCCATGCAGGCGGTCAAGGACATGCTCGCCGACCTCAACAACCTGCTCGCCGCGCACGCCCGCGGCGAGGACACCACCGACGCGTTCGCCGACTTCATGGACAAGCACGGCGACCTGTTCCCGGAGAACCCGGAGAACGTCGACGAGCTCATCGACGCGCTGGCCCGGCGGCAGGCCGCGGCCGACCGGATGATGGCCTCCCTGAGCCCCGACCAGCGCCAGCAGCTCGCCCAGCTGATGAGCGAGGCGATGGGCGACCCCGACCTGGCCTCCCAGATGGCCCAGCTCTCGGACAACCTGCGTGCCCTCCGACCCGGGATGGACCGACGGCAGCCGGTGGACATGCAGGGCGAGGGGCTCGGCTACAGCGCCGCAGTCGAGGCGGTCGCCGAGCTCGCCGACCTGGAGGCGCTGGAGGACCAGCTCTCGGAGGCGTCGTACGGGTCGCCGCTGGACGACGTCGACGTGGACACCCTGGAGCGCCAGCTCGGCTCCGAGCTGGCCGCCGACCTGCGTGCCCTGCAGGAGCTCGAGCGGGAGCTGGAGCGGCAGGGCTTCGTCAGCAACGGCGACGACGGGATGCGGCTGACCCCCCGCGCCGTACGGCGGCTGGGGGAGACCGCGCTCAAGCGGGTGTTCGCCCAGATGCAGGCCAACGGCACCGGCGACCACGACGACCGGCGGACCGGGGCGGCCGACGAGCCGACCGGGCTCAGCCGGTCCTGGGCGTTCGGCGACGACTTGCAGCTCGACGCGGTGCGCACCGTCGGCAACGCCGTACGACGTGGCTACCGGCCGGGTGGGTCGCTGCTGGTGGAGGACTTCGAGGTCGTCGAGACCGAACGACGGACCAGTGCCGCAGTAGCGCTGTGCGTGGACCTGTCCTACTCGATGGTCAACGAGGGCCGCTGGGGCCCGATGAAGCAGACCGCGCTGGCGCTCTCGCACCTGGTGCAGACCCGGTTCCGCCAGGACGCCCTGCAGGTGATCGGCTTCAACCGGATGGCCCGGCGGCTCACCCCGGTGCAGCTGGCCGAGATCGAGCCGGAGTGGGTGCAGGGCACCAACCTGCAGCACGCGCTGATGCTCGCCACCCGGCACCTGCGCCGCCACCCCGACGCCGAGCCGGTCGTCCTCGTCGTCACCGACGGTGAGCCCACCGCGCACCTGCTCAGCGACGGGACGCCGTACTTCATGTGGCCGGCGACCCGGGAGACCGTGCGCGCCACCGTCGCGCAGGTAGACGAGCTGGTCCGCTGGAACGCCACCCTCAACGTGTTCATGCTCGGCGAGGACCCCGGGCTCGCCCGCTTCGTCGACGCGATCGCGCGGCGGGCCGGTGGGCGGGTCTTCACTCCCGACATCGGGCGGCTGGGGGAGTACGTCGTGGCGGACTACCTGCGGGCCCGGCGGGGGCGGCGGTAGTCCTCGGTAGGGTCGGGACGCCGATCCTCGTCGTCGTTGCTGTCGTTGCTGTCGTTGCTGTCGTTGCTGTCGTTGGAAGGAGAGACCGTTGATCTTCATCACCGCCAAGTTCCAGGTGAAGCCCGAGCACGCCGAGGCCTGGCCCGAGCTGACCCGCTCGTTCACGCAAGCCTGCAAGGCCGAGGAGGGGTGCCTGTGGTTCGACTGGTCCCGCAGCCTCGACGACCCCAACGAGTACGTGCTGGTCGAGGGGTTCCGTGACGGCGACGCCGGCGCCGCCCACGTGGCCACCGACCACTTCAGGACCGCGTGCGCCGAGCTGCCGCAGTACCTCGTCGCGACGCCGAAGATCGTGAACGCCCAGGTCGAGGGCCAGGACTGGTCCGAGCTCGGCGAGATGCGTGTGCAGTAACGACGTCAGGGCTGCGGCAGGTTCGCCTGGCGCAGCGAGAGCAATCCGGTCACGGCGGCCGCCACCGGTGGCGCGACCAGCACGGCCAAGGGGATCTCCGTCGGATCCGTACCCGTGACCATGACCGGGGCCAGCACCATGACCAGCAGCGTCGAGATCCACACCCCGGCAACGGCGATGGTCCACGACGCCCGCGAGCCGCGCTGCGGGGTCATCATCGCGTACGCCGTTGCCAGCCCGGCCCACACCCAGACCGTGATCAGCGCGATGGGCAGGTGCTCGTGCTCGGAGCCGCTCACCAGGTCGGGAGCGAGCACCGATGCGACGGCCGACGTCACCCAGATGGTGACCACCGCCGTCGAGGTCGACTCAACGACCCGACCTGCGGGGCGTGTGGCGCTCGAAACGCTCATGATCCTCACCTCGTTCTCTCTTCAGCGTCCGACTCCGTCGGTTCGACGACCAGAGGAGAAGGACAGAGCCGCGGGTCCCGAGGCGAGCGGTGACCGGTAAGGTCGCCCTCGTTCCGGAACGACGTGAGCGTCGCGCCGGGCCAGGGGCGGTAGCTCAGCCGGTCAGAGCAGAGGACTCATAATCCTTGGGTCGTGGGTTCGAGCCCCACCCGCCCCACCGGGTCTGACCTGCGGTTTTGCCTGCGCCCGCCTTCGGGGCCGCGTCCGTTTTGTCGGCACGTGTGTGCGATGTGTGTGCACGGTGCCCGCGGAGTTCCTCGGAGTCGTCCTCGGCAGCCTTCTCTGCGGCCGCTCGCGCGCGGATCTCCCGGGACGACGCGAGCAACGCTGCAACGGCGTCCGCCGCGGCCTGGGAGACCTGGGGGAGGACGCTGGTGTAGAGGTCCTGGGTGATCTGGGTCGAAGCGTGGCCCAGCTCGTAGGAGACGACCTTGATGTCGGCGCCGGCCGCCAGGGCGAGCGTGGCCGCGCCGTGGCGAAGGTCGTGCAGCCGCACCGGCGGAAGGTTGTGACGCACCACCAGTCGGTCGAACCGCTGCGAGACGGAGTCGGGGTTCAACATGGTGCCGTCCTCCTTGGTGAAGACGCGGCCGGAGTCGACCCAAGCCTCGTCCCACAGTCGGCGCTCTGCTGCCTGCGACTCCCGCTGCTCCCGGAGGACCGACACGGTTTGGGCGTCCAGGCCGATGGTCCGGTTGCCTGCCTCGGTCTTGGGTGACCACACGTCAGCGTCTGCGCCGCCGTTGTCCTGTTCACGGACGGTGAGTCGGCCGG
>JBGAFN010000022.1:0-57074 GCA_044227235.1 Marmoricola sp.
GGTCTCGTGGCTCAGGCTTCGCCTTCGCGCCTCGACCTCCGCCTTGCGTATGGAGGTCGAGGTGCGAGCCGACAGGCGAGACGGCGGCGCCGTCAGGCTTCCGCCTGTAGCCGCAGGCCCGCCAGGGTCAGGTCCAGGGCGGCGACGAACTGGTCCTTGTCGTCGTGCTCGGCGAACTCGTCGACGATCCCGTGCACGAACGGGTACTCCTCGGCGTCGAGCTCGCGCCACCTCGCGGCGTACCGGGCCAGGAACTCCTCGCGGTCGACCGCGCCGTCGAGGATCTCCTGGGGTGGCTCCTGGCCCATGTCCACGGCCGAGCCGATGACGACCCCGACGATCGCCGAGACCGCGTGGAACCGCTGCCGCGGGGTGAGGTCGAGGCGCAGCGTCTGCTCCCCGAGCCTCTCGTAGAGGCGCAACGAGTTGCCCTGCACGTCGGTGTTGCGCATGAAGTAGGCGCCGAGCCACGGCCGCTCCACGATCGCGTCGAACAGCGTGAGCGCCATCGCCCGCAGGTCCTCGATCGGGTCGGAGCCGCCCACCTGGGCGTCGATGGCCGACAGTGCCGCCCCGACGACGTGGTCGGTGGCGCGGTCCAGGAGCTCCTCCTTGCTGGCGACATACCAGTAGATGCTGGCCACGCCGCCGCCCAGCCGGCCCGCCAGCGCCCGGAACGTGAGGGCCGAGGGCCCCGCCTCGTCGAGCAGCGCGACCGCCTCGGTCAGCACCGCCTCCATCGAGTGCGACGCTCGTCGGCGGCCGCCGTCGGGCCGGCGTCGGGTCTGCGTCATGGCTCCCATCCAACCAGAGGGTTGCGCTCTATCGAACACTGTTCTAACCTACCGAACACTGTTCGATGATCGAACGCCGTACGAGAGGAGAGTGCGATGACCACCATGACCGCGACCGCGTCGCCCCGCACCTACCCGACCCTGCGCGCGGCGTGGATCCCGCTCGCCGCGCTCTGCCTGGCCTTCTTCGTCGAGATGGTCGACAACACGCTGCTGATGATCGCCCTGCCCACCATCGGCCGGGACCTCGGCAGCGGTACGACGGCCCTGCAGTGGGTCACCGGCGCCTACTCGCTGACCTTCGGCGGACTGCTGCTCACCGCCGGGTCGATGGCCGACCGGCTCGGACGTCGCCGCGTCCTGCTCGTCGGCCTCACCGTGTTCGGCCTGCTCAGCCTCTGCGTCGTGTTCGTCTCGACCGCCGGCGAGCTCATCGCCCTTCGCGCCGGGCTCGGCATCGCCGCCGCCGCGATGGCCCCGATCACCAACTCACTGGTCTTCCGGCTCTTCGACGACCAGACGATGCGCATGCGCGCGATGACCGTGATGATCGTCGTCGGCATGTCCGGCTTCATCCTCGGTCCGGTCCTCGGCGGCACCGCCCTGGCCCACGTGCGCTGGGAGTGGCTCCTGGTGGTCAACGCCCCCATCGCCCTGGTCGCGATGGTCGGGGTGCGCCTCGGGGTGGCCGCCGACCGTCCCGAGGACCTGACCCAGGACTCCCTCGACCTGCTCGGCGCCGTGCTGAGCGTCGCCACGATCGGCCTGGCCTGCTACGCGCTGACCAGCGGCGTCGAGCACGGCTGGCTCTCCGCGGTGACGCTGGCCTGCGCGCTGGGCGCAGTGGCCGCCGGCGTCGCCTTCGTGCGGCACGAGCGCCGCAGCGCGGCGCCGATGCTCGACCTCGGCCTCTTCTCCGGGGGCACCGTGAGGGGCGCCGCGATCGCGCAGGTCGGCACCTCCATCGCGATGGCCGGGGTCATGTTCGGCCTGATCCTGCACTTCCAGTACGCCTACGGCTGGAGCCCGATGCGGGCCGGGCTCGCCAACCTGCCGATCATCGTCACCATGATCGCCGCGACCCCGGTCTCGGAGGGGCTCGCCCGTCGCTTCGGCCACCGGATCGCCTGCCTGGTGGGCGCGGCCTGCCTGGCCGGCTCGCTTGCCGGGCTCGCCTGGGCCGTCGACCACGGGTACGTCGCGATCGCGGCCTGCCTGGTCGTCATGACCGTCGGCCTGCGCACGGTCATGACCATCTGCGCGGTCGCGCTCGTCGACGCGATGCCCGCCAACCGCACCTCCATCGGCACCGCCCTCAACGACACGGCCCAGGAGGTCGGCACCAGCATCGGCACCGCCGTGGTCGGCACGCTGATCGCCGCGCTGGTCACCACCCAGCTGCCCGCCGGCACCTGGAGCAGCGAGCTGGTCGCGTCGTTCTTCCACGGCGAGCGGGTCGTCTTCGTCCTGCTCGCGGTCGTCGTCGGGCTCGTCGCCACCGGCGGCGCCCTCACCCTGACCGACTCCCGCAGCACCGACGAGCACTGACCGCCCGGTCCCCGAGGTCCCTCGACGCGGTACCCGAGGACAACGGTCCGGTACCTGCGGTGGACGCGGGAGGCCCCTCGCGCTTCCTACCGTCGAGGCATGACGCTGCTCCTCTCCGACCCGCGGGTCACCGGCCTCCCCGTGCGCGACCTGGACGAGCCCCTGGTGCCGCTCGACGCTCGCTACGGGGCGCGCGGTCCCGGCCGGCTGGTCCGGCGCTCGGTCGCCGACCGGCTCGACGCGGCCCAGGCGTCGCTGCCCGACGGGCTGTCCTTCCGCGTCGCCGAGGGGTTCCGGACCCCCGACGCGCAGCAGGCGATCATCACGTCGTACGCCGCGTCGCTGCGCCGGCTGCACCCCACCGCCGGCGAGGCCGAGGTGGTGCACCTGACCAGCCGGTACGTCGCCCCGCTGGCCGTCGCGCCCCACGTCGCCGGCGCCGCGCTCGACCTGACCCTGGTCGACGACACCGGCCACGAGCTCTGGTTGGGCTGCGCGCTGGACGCCACCCCGGAGGAGAGCGGCGGCGCCTGCGTCACCGCCGCCCCGGTCGACGCGGAGGCACGCCTGCACCGCGACCTGATGGCCATCGCCCTGGCCGGCGCCGGGTTCGTGAACTACCCCACCGAGTGGTGGCACTGGAGCTTCGGCGACCGCTACTGGGCGTGCCTGGTCGGGGCCGAGGCCGCGCTCTACGGGCCGGCCCGGACGGCGGTGGCCGCATGAGCGCCCGGCCCGCGGCACTGGCCTCCCCCGCAGCCCTGGCCTCCCCCGCAGCCCTGGCCGGACCGGTGCTCACCGTCGACCACACCGCGATCGCCCACAACGTGCGGCACCTCGCCCGCCTCTCCGGCGGCGGGCTCATCGCGGTCGTCAAGGCCGACGGCTTCGGGCACGGGGCCGTGGCGGTCGCCCGCACCGCCCTTGCCCACGGGGCGGACGCACTCGGCGTCACGTCGGTGGCCGAGGCCCTCGAGCTGCGCGGCGCCGGGATCACCGCACCGGTGCTGAGCTGGCTCAGCCCCGTCGACGCCGACTTCGCCCTGGCCCTGCGGTACGGCGTCGAGCTGGCCGTCCCGAGCCGGGAGCACCTCGAGGCCGTCGTGCACGCCGCCGCGCTCACCGCGACCACGGCGCGGGTGCACCTGCACCTCGACTGCGGGATGGCCCGGGACGGCGCGTCGCGGCAGGCCTGGCCGCTGCTGTGCGCCCGCGCCCGGGTGGCCGAGCTCCGCGGCCTGGTCGAGGTGGTCGGCGTGATGGGCCACCTCGGGTGCGCCGACCGGGCCGGCGACCCCTGCACCGACGACGGCCTGGCCCGCTTCCAGCACGGCCTGGCGGTGGCGCGGGCCACCGGGCTGCGTCCCGCGCGACGTCACCTGGCCGCCACCTCGGCGACCCTGCTGGACCCCCGCACCCACTTCGACGCGTGCCGGGTGGGGGCCGGGATCGTGGGCATCGACCCCACCCGGACGAGCAGCGACCTGCGACCCGCGCTCACCCTGAGCGCGCCGGTGGTGCACGTGCGCGAGGTGCCCCCGGGCACCCAGGTCGGCTACGGCCACGCGCACACCACCCGCAGCCGCACCCGCCTGGCCCTGCTCCCGGTGGGGTACGCCGACGGCCTCCCCGTCGCCGCCCAGGGCCGGGCCGAGGTGCTGCTCGGCGGGCGCCGCTACCCGGTCGTCGGACGGATCTCGATGGACCAGGTCGTCGTCGAGACCACCGCCGAGGTGCACCTGGGGGACGCCGCGCTCGTCTTCGGGCCCGGGGACGCCGGGGAGCCCACGGTCCGGGAGTGGGCGGACTGGTCGGGGACCCTGGAGCACGAGGTCGTCACCGGCCTCGGCACCCGCACGCAGCGGAGGCCCTGGTGAGCCGGGTCGCGGTCGTCGGGGGCGGCCGGAGCTGCGAGCACGCGGTCTCGCTGGCCTCCGCCGCGGCCGTGCGCGACGCCCTGGCGGGGCGTCACGACGTGGTGGCCCTGACGATCGACCTCGACGGTCGGTGGCGGCACCCCGACCACGGTCCACTCGGCGGCACGGTCGGCGAGAGCCTGGCCGCCGCGGTCGCCGTCGTGTCCGGCTGCGACGTCCTCGTCCCGGTGGTGCACGGTCCCCACGGCGAGGACGGCACGCTCGCCGCGCTGGGCGACCTGGCCGGCGTACCGGTCGTGGGCTCGGGCGTCCGGGCCGGTGCACTGGCGATGGACAAGTGGGTCACCAAGCTGGTCGCCGAGGCCCACGGTCTCCGCACCGCACCGGGCCGGCTGCTGTCCGGCGGTCCCGGCGCCGACGGGGGGACCTGGGGCGGGCCGGTCGTGGTCAAGCCGGTGGCCGCGGGGTCCAGCCACGGCGTGACGCTGGTGCACGAGCCCGACGAGCTCGCCTCGGCGCTCGAGACGGCGTACCGGCTGGACGACCGGGTGCTCGTCGAGGAGCTCGTGGTGGGCCGCGAGGTCGACGTCGCGGTGCTGCAGCGTGCCGACGGCACCCTGCTGGTCAGCCCGCTGCTGGAGATCGTCGTCCCGGCGGGACTCTTCGACACCGCCCGGAAGTACGACGGCAGCGCCGACTTCCGGCTCCCCGCGGACCTTCCTCGCGAGGACCACGCCCTTCTGTGCCGGGCCGCCCTGACGATGTGGGAGGCCCTGGGGTGTGCCGGCGTCGCCCGCTTCGACTTCTTCCTCACCGAGCACGGCCCGGTCCTCAACGAGGTCAACACCATGCCGGGGATGACCGAGCAGTCCCAGGTGCCGCGGATGTTCGCCGCTGTCGGCCTGCCGTACGCCGACCTGCTCGACGAGCTCGTCCGCGGCGCCCTCACGGTGGGGCCCCGATGACCCGACACAGCGAGGACCCGGCGGACCTCGACATGGTTCGATGGCGAGGACAGGCGCCCAGCGACGAGGAGGACGGCGTGAGGACGCACCCCGCCCCGAGCGAGGGCACCCCCGCGTGGCTGCCCGACGCCGTCGCGGGCGGAGCCGTGGCGCTGGTCGGGTGTGCTCTCGTGCTGAGCCGGGCGGCCTACCAGGAGCCTGTCGCCGTGGTGCTCGGCCTGCTGGTGGCTCTCGGCATGGGCGCGGCGACGGCCTGTCTCCGGCTCGCCCCCGGCCTGGGCCTGCTCCTGGTCTGGGTCACCTGCGGGCTCGGCGTGGCTGCCGGCCTCGCGGTCTCGCCGGTCCAGCTCGCCGCGCTGCTCGTCGCGTACGGGTGTGGCCGGTACGGCAGCACCGCGGTCCTGTGGGCCAGCGCGCTCTCGATCCCCGCCGGCAGCGTCCTGGCGCTGCTCTACCTCGAGCGCGGCGGCGTGGCCTCACTCCCGAAGGCCGTCTACGACCTGGGCCGCCTCGGCGCCCTCCCCTCCGCACCGACGACCTTGGCGGCGTACGGCGTCGTGGCGCTCGTGGCGTTCCTGGTCCTCGGGGTGCCCTGGCTGCTCGGCCTGCTGCTGCGCAGCCGGGAGTCGGCCCAGCGGGCCCGTGAGCGCGAGGTGATCGCCGAGCAGGACCGCGCCAGCGCCGAGACCGGCCGCGCCCAGGCCCAGGAGGTCGCCGAGCTTCGGGCCCGGCAGAACCAGCTCGCCCGCGACGTGCACGACGTGGTCGGGCACTCGCTCGCCGTCATCCTGGCGCAGGCCGAGGCCGCCCAGTACCTGCCGGCCGACGAGCCGGAGCGGCTGCGCGAGACGATGGCCAACATCGCGGTCTCCGCACGCCAGTCGCTGCGCGACGTGCGCCAGGTGCTCGCGACCAACGACGAGACCCAGCCGATCGGCGTCCGGCGCGACAGCCTGGACTCGCTGCTGACCGGCGTGCTCGCGACCGGCAACGACGTCCGGTCGACCGTCGTCGGCACGCCGCAGCCGCTGCCTCCCGAGCTCGAGGTGGTCGCCTATCGGGTGCTCCAGGAGATGCTCACCAACGCCCTCAAGCACGGCCGCCGCGGCGCCCCCGTGCTGGTCGAGCAGCACTGGGAGGGCGAGCTGCGGCTCGAGGTGCGCAACGTCGTCGAGCCCGGCGCGGGCGACGCCGGCCACCAGGGGCGGGGGCTGACCGGGATCCGCGACCGGCTCGCGTCGGTCGGCGGCCGGTGCGACGTACGACGTCGCGAAGGGCCGGACGGCGACACCTTCACCGTCACCGCGTGGCTGCCGGTGCGCGGATGAGCGAGCCGGACATCCGCGTGCTGCTCGTCGACGACCAGGACCTCTTCCGGTCCGGGGTCTCGGTGATCGTCGACGCTCAGGAGGGCCTCACGGTCGTGGGCCAGGCCGCCAACGGCCGGGAGGCCGTGCGGCTGGTGGACGAGCTGCTCCCCGACGTCGTCCTGATGGACATCCGGATGCCCGAGATGGACGGTGTGGAGGCGACCCGGCAGATCTTCTCCCCCGAGCGGGTGGCTGGCCGGGTGCGCCCGGTCCGGGTGGTGGTGCTGACCACCTTCAACCTCGACGACCGGGCCGCGACCGCGATCCGCCACGGGGCCAGCGGCTTCCTGCTCAAGGACGCCACCCCGGCGATGCTGCGCGACGCCATCCGCACCGTGCACACCGGCAACGCCGTGCTGGCGCCCAGCGACCTGACCACGCTGCTCGAGGGCGACTTCCGTCCCCGGCAGCCCACGCCGCCCGGCTTCGACGAGCTGACCGAGCGGGAGCACGCGGTGCTGCTGGCGGTGGCCCGCGGG
Source organism: Marmoricola sp. (assembly GCA_044227235.1). Taxonomy (GTDB): domain Bacteria; phylum Actinomycetota; class Actinomycetes; order Propionibacteriales; family Nocardioidaceae; genus Marmoricola_A. Next base: position 7,034 of record JBGAFN010000022.1, read on the forward strand.
CTGAGCAACGCCGAGATCGCGGCCGAGCTGTTCGCCAGCGAGTCCACGGTCAAGACCCACGTCGGCCAGGTGCTCCGCAAGCTCGGCCTGCGCGACCGCGTCCAGATCGTCGTCCTCGCCCACCGGCACGGCCTGCTCGACGCCTGAGCCCGCGCACCACCACGGTTCCTGCGTAACCCGGAATTAACTCCATTTGGTAATACCTCGAAACACGCCCTCTCTACGTTCGCTGTCATCGAAGCGGCACACCGCCGTGCCGCCCTCCCCATGGCAGATCCGAGAGGTAACCCCCAGTGTTGAAGACACGTTCACGAAGGACGGCGGTCGGCGCCGCGGTCATGATCGCGGCCGCGAGCCTGAGCGCCTGCGGTGGCTCCAAGACAGGCGACGACACGTCGGCCGCAGCCTCGTGCGTCAAGACGGACGGCGACTCGATCAAGCTCGGGTTCCTCAACTCCACCAGCGGCGCGATGTCCATCAGCGAGCAGACCGTCCGCGACTCCCTCAAGCTGGCCGCCTCCGAGATCAACGCCGACGGCGGGATCCTCGACAAGAAGATCACCTTCGTGGAGGAGGACGGTGCCTCCGACCCGGCCATCTTCGCCGAGAAGATCGGCAAGCTGCTGACCAGCGACTGCGTGGCGGCGGTCTTCGGCGGCTGGACGTCGGCGTCGCGCAAGGCGATGCTCCCGGTCGTCGAGGCCAACAACGGCCTGCTGTTCTACCCCGTGCAGTACGAGGGGCTCGAGGCCTCCAAGAACATCTACTACACCGGCGCCACGACCAACCAGCAGATCATCCCCGCGATGGACTTCCTCAAGTCCGAGGGCGTCAAGACGCTCTTCCTGGCCGGCTCCGACTACGTCTTCCCGCGCACGGCGAACAAGATCATCAAGCAGTACGCCAAGCAGCTCGGCATCGAGATCGTGGGCGAGGAGTACGTCCCGCTCGACAAGGACGACTGGTCGACGCAGGTCGCCAAGATCGTGAAGGCCAAGCCCGACTTCGTGTTCAACACCATCAACGGCTCGTCCAACGTCGGCTTCATCAAGGCCTACTACGAGCAGGGTCTCAGCCCGAAGACCACGCCGATCATCTCGGTGTCGATCGCCGAGGAGGAGGCGCCCTCGATGGGCAAGGACATCACCGGGCAGTACGCCGCGTGGAACTACTTCGAGTCGGTGAAGTCCGCGACGAACACCACGTTCATCAAGGCGTTCCAGTCCGAGTACCCCGGGCGACCCACCTCGGACCCGATGGAGGCGGCGTACACCTCGCTCTACCTCTACAAGAACATGGTCGAGAAGGCCGGGTCCTTCGACGTCGACAAGGTCAACGCCTCCTCCGACGGGGTCTCCTTCGACGCCCCCGAGGGCACGGTCACCATCGACGGCGAGAACCACCACATCGCCAAGACCGCGCTGATCGGCCGGATCAACTCCGACAACCAGTTCGACATCGTGTGGTCCTCCAAGACGCCGATCGAGCCGGACCCGTTCCTCAAGGGCTACTCCTGGTGGAACCCCGACGCCGCCTGACCGGCTGACCGTTCCGTCCGCAGCGGCAGCATCCCACCGACCCCCAGCGACCAGGAGACCCTGCATGGAGTCCCTCACCACCCCGCTGCTCACCGGGGCCTCGACCGGCGCGATCCTCCTGGTCGCCGCCCTCGGCCTGACGCTCACCTTCGGCCAGATGGGCGTGATCAACATGGCCCACGGGGAGTTCCTGATGGCCGGCGCCTACTCGGCGTACCTGACCCAGCAGGTGGTCTCCAACACCACGCTCTCGCTCGCCCTCGCGATCCCGGTCGCCTTCGCCGTCGCCGGGCTCCTCGGCGTCGCGCTCGAGGCCGGCGTGATCCGCTGGATGTACCACCGCCCGCTGGACACCCTGCTCGCCACGGTCGGGGTCAGCCTGGTCCTGCAGCAGCTGGCCAAGGACCTCTTCGGCGCCCAGGGCGACTCGGTCTTCACCCCGGCCTGGCTCGACGGCCACCTCACGGTCCTGGGCTACAACTGGCCCTACGTCCGGATCTTCACCATCGTCCTGGCGCTCGCCGGGCTGGCCAGTCTCTCGGCCCTGCTGAGGTACACCTCCTTCGGCCGCCAGATCCGTGCGACCGTGCAGAACCGCGACCTCGCCGAGACCGTCGGCGTCGCCACCCGCGGGGTGGACCGGATCACCTTCTTCGTCGGCTCGGGGCTCGCCGGGCTCGGCGGCGTGGCCGTCGCGCTCAGCGGCGGGACCAACCCCGGCCTCGGCACGACGTACATCATCCCGGCGTTCCTCGTCGTGGTGGCCGGCGGGCTCGGGCAGCTGCGCGGCACCGTCATCGCCGCCTTCACCGTCGGCATCGCGATCGCCTTCCTGACCCGCTGGTTCAACGCCAGCATGGCGCAGGTCATCCTCTTCGCCCTGGTGGTGGTCTTCCTGCAGATCCGGCCCCAGGGACTCTTCACCGTCCGGACCCGGGGGCTCGCATGACGCTGCGCCGGCTCCAGCCCTTCCTGCCCCTGCTCGGGATCGTCGTCCTGGCCGTCCTCCTGCTGGCCGTCGCCCCGGCGACGCTCAGCCCGTTCCGGCTCAACAACCTCGGCAAGTACTGCGCGTGGGCGATCGCCGCGGTCGGGATCGGCCTGGCCTGGGGGCGCGGCGGCATGCTCGTCATGGGCCAGGGCGTCTTCTTCGGTCTCGGCGGCTACGCGATGGCGATGCACCTCAAGCTCGAGGCCGCCGAGGTGACCGGCGGGCCACACGCGGTGCCCGACTTCATGGCCCTGTACGGCGACGGGTCGATGCCGGGGTGGTGGGAGCCGTTCCGCAGCTCGGCCTTCACCCTGGTGGCGATCGTGGTGCTGCCGGCCGTGGTCGCCGGCGTCCTCGGCTACGCGATCTTCAAGCGCAAGGTGAAGGGCGCCTACTTCGCGATCCTCAGCCAGGCCCTGGCCGTCGCGTTCGCCACCCTGCTGATCGCCACCATCAAGCAGACCGGCGGCTTCAACGGCCTCAACAACTTCACCTCGTTCTTCGGCTACAACCTCTACGACCCGGCCAACAAGCGGCTGCTCTACTCGATCGTGGCCGGCCTGCTGGTCGGCTGCCTCCTGGTCGTCTGGCAGCTCTACCGCAGCCGGTTCGGCGAGCTGCTGGTCGCCACCCGCGACGCGGAGGAGCGGGTGCGCTTCCTGGGCTACGACCCGGCCAACATCAAGCTCGTGGCGTACGTCGTCGCCGCAGTCATGGCGAGCATCGGCGGCGCGATGTTCGCCCCGATCGCCGGCATCATCTCCCCCTCCGACATCGACGCCACCGCGTCGATCTGGCTCATCGCCGGCGTCGCGCTCGGCGGCCGGGCCTCCCTGTTCGGTCCCGCGATCGGGGCGCTGGTGGTCGGCTACGGCCAGTCGACCCTGTCGGAGTCGTTCCCCAACGAGTGGAGCTACTTCCAGGGAGCGCTCTTCGTCGTCGTCATCCTCCTCATGCCCGGCGGTCTCACCTCGCTGGTCCCGAAGGTCGGCGCCCGGCTGCGCCGTACCCGTCCCGAGGTCGCCGTGACGGAGGTGCAGCCCGCATGAGCACCCCGGACGCGCTCGGCCAGGACTACCTCGAGGTCCGCGACCTGTCGGTGGACTTCGACGGCTTCAAGGCTGTCAACGGCGTCGACCTCACCCTGCTCCAGGGCAGGCTGCACTTCCTCATCGGACCCAACGGGGCGGGCAAGACGACCCTGGTCGACGCCCTCACCGGTCTGGTCCCGGCCACCGGCCTGGCCCGCTACCGCAACCGGGACCTGCTGTCGCTGAAGTCCCACCAGATCGTCCGTGCCGGCATCGGACGGACCTTCCAGACGGCGTCGGTCTTCGAGCAGCTCAGCGTGCTGCAGAACCTCGACATCGCCGGCGGCGTCCACCGCCGCGCCTGGCGGATGGCCCTCGCCCGGCGGGGCACCCCCGCCTACGTCGAGGAGGCCTTGGAGACCATCGGTCTGGCCGACCTGCGCCACCAGCCGGCCGGCGTCCTGGCGCACGGCCAGAAGCAGTGGCTCGAGATCGGCATGCTCCTGGTCCAGGACGCCAAGGTCATGTTCCTGGACGAGACCGTGGCCGGGATGAGCCACGAGGAGCGCGACGCCACCGGCGAGCTGCTGCGCCGGATCAGCGAGCAGCGCACCACCGTGATCATCGAGCACGACATGGACTTCGTGCGCAGCTTCGCCGACGTGGTCACCGTGCTGCACGCCGGCAGGGTGCTCGCCGAGGGCACGGTGGCCGAGATCCAGGCCGACGACCGGGTCCAGGAGGTCTACCTCGGCCGAGCCGCCTCCGCGACCACCACTGCTCCGACCGAGGAGACCGTCTGATGCTCGAGCTGCGCAACGTCACCGCGGGCTACTCCCGCGCCGCAGTGCTCCAGGACGTCTCGGTGACCGTGCCAAGCGGCAGGGCGGTCGCCATCACCGGCCACAACGGCGCCGGCAAGACCACCCTGCTGCGCGCCGCGGTCGGGCTGCTGCCGCTGAAGCGCGGCCAGGTCCTGCTCGACGGGGAGGACGTCACCGGACTGCCCCCCAACAAGCGGGTCCGCCGCGGGATCGGCTACGTCCCGCAGGGGCAGCTCTGCTTCCCGCAGATGACGACGCTGGAGAACCTCCAGCTCGTCGGGGCCGACGGGTCCGCCCTGGAGGAGGTGCTCGACATCTTCCCCGCCCTGCGCGACCTGCTCGGCCGTCGCGCGGGCCTGCTCTCCGGCGGCCAGCGTCAGCAGCTGTCGATCGCCCGGACGCTGCTGACCAAGCCGCGGATGCTGATCCTCGACGAGCCGACCGAGGGCATCCAGCCCAACGTGGTCGCGGAGATCGAGCGCGTGATCACCGAGCTGACCAGCCGCGGCGACCTGTCCGTGCTGCTCGTCGAGCAGCACGTCGGCTTCGCGCTGCGCACCACCGACCGCTACTACGTGCTGGAGTCCGGCCGGGTCACCGCCAGCGGCGACGGCGGGGCCGGGGCCATCGACGCGGTCCGCGACGCGATGGCGGTGTGAGAGGCCGCCATGCACCTGACGCCAGGAGACACCGAGAAGCTGCTGCTCGCCGTGGCCGGCATGGTCGCCCGCGACCGCCTCGCGCGCGGCGTGCTGCTGAACCACCCCGAGACCGTGGCCCTGCTGAGCACCTGGGTGATCGAGCGCGCCCGCGACGGGGTGAGCGTGAGCGAGCTGATGGAGACCGGTCGCGAGGTCCTCACCCGCGACCAGGTCATGCCCGGGGTCGCGAGCATGCTGACCGACGTCCAGGTCGAGGCGACCTTCCCCGACGGGCGCAAGCTCGTCACCCTGCACCAGCCGATCGCGTGAGCGACCGGCCCGGCCCACCCTCGATCGACCAAGCCTGCAAGGAGAATCCGTGGCCCACCTCCCGACCGGACCCGGGGAGATCCGGTGCGCCGAGGGCACCGTGGTGCTCAACGGCGACCGCGGCGACGACGAGCGGATCAGCCTGGTGATCCTCAACACCGGCGACCGTCCCGTGCAGATCGGCTCCCACGTCCACCTCCCCGACGTCAACGCGGCGCTGTCCTTCGACCGCGCCGCGGCGGCCGGCTACCGGCTGGACATCCCGTCGGGGACCAGCCGCCGGTTCGAGCCGGGCGCCTCCCGGGAGGTCGACGCGGTCACCCTGCGCGGGCGACGCCTGGTCCCGGGCCTCCAGGTGCGCGCCGATGGTTGAGGTCACGCGCGCCGAGTACGCCGCGCTCTACGGCCCGACCACCGGCGACCAGGTCCGCCTCGGCGACACCGACCTGTGGATCCAGGTCGAGCAGGACCTCACCGTCGGCGGTGAGGAGGCGGTCTTCGGCGGCGGCAAGTCGATCCGCGAGTCCATGGCACAGTCGGCCGTGACCCGCGCCGAGGGCGCCCTGGACACCGTGATCACCAACGCGCTGGTCCTCGACCACTGGGGGATCGTCAAGGCCGACGTCGGTCTCCGCGACGGCCGGATCGTGGCGCTCGGGCGCAGCGGCAACCCCGACATCGCCGACGGCGTGCACCCGCAGCTGGTGATCGGGCCGTCGACCGACGTCATCTCCGGGGAGGGCCGGATCCTCACCGCCGGCGGCATCGACGTGCACGTGCACTTCCTGTCCCGCTCCCAGGTCCACGAGGCGCTGGCCACCGGCATCACGACCCTGGGCGGGGGCGGCACCGGACCCTCGGAGGGGTCCAAGGCCACCACGGTGACTCCCGGGGCCTGGCACCTGCGCACCGTGCACCGGGCGCTCGACCCGCTGCCGGTCAACATCCTGCTGATGGGCAAGGGCAACACCGTCTCGGCCGCCGGGCTCGCCGAGCAGGCGCTGGCCGGCGCCGCGGCGTACAAGGTGCACGAGGACTGGGGCTCCACCCCCGCCGCCATCGACGCCGCGCTGCGGGCGGCCGACGAGTTCGGCCTGCAGGTGGCGCTGCACTCCGACAGCCTCAACGAGGCCGGCTACCTGGAATCCACGCTGCGCGCCATCGGCGGCCGCTCCATCCACGCCTTCCACGCGGAGGGCGCCGGCGGCGGTCACGCGCCCGACATCGTCCGGGTCGCCGGCGAGCCGCACGTCATCCCCGGGTCCACCAACCCGACCCTGCCGCACACCGTCAACACCGTCGCCGAGCACCTCGACATGCTGATGGTCTGCCACCACCTCAACCCGCGGGTGCCCGAGGACCTGGCCTTCGCGGAGTCCCGCATTCGTGCCACCACGATCGCCGCCGAGGACGTCCTGCACGACCTCGGTGCCATGTCGATCACCTCCTCCGACGCCCAGGCGATGGGCCGGATCGGCGAGGTCATCACCCGGACCTGGCAGGTCGCCCACGTGATGAAAGCCCAGCGCGGGCCGCTGGGCTCGGGGCCCGCGGACAACGAGCGCGCGCGTCGCTACGTCGCCAAGTACACGATCAACCCCGCCATCGCGCACGGCATCGACCACGAGGTCGGCTCGGTCGAGGCCGGGAAGCTCGCCGACCTGGTCCTGTGGGACCCCCGCTTCTTCGGGGTCCGGCCGGCCGTGGTCCTCAAGGGCGGCGCGCTCGTCTACGCCGCGCTCGGCGACCCGAACGCCTCGATCCCGACCCCCCAGCCGGTGCTGATGCGCCCGACCCTGGTGGAGGGCGACGGCGCCGACCACGCTGTCACCTTCGTGGCACCGGCCGCCCTGGACGCCGGCCTGGCCGAGGAGCTCGGCCTGCGGCGGCGCCTCCTGGCGGTGCGCCCCACCCGCGACGTCGGCAAGGCGCAGATGGTCAACAACGACGCGCTCCCGGTGATCGTCGTCGACCCGGAGACGTTCGCGATCGACGTCGACGGGGAGCGGATCGTGCCGTCGCCTGCGACCGAGCTCCCACTGGCCCAGCTCTATGCGATGTTCTGAGCGGCCGTGAGCGACGTCCCCCCCGACCTGCTGCTGATGCTGCTCGGCGACGCCCGCCTGCCGGTGGCCGGCCACACCCAGTCCGCCGGCCTGGAGGCAGCCGTCCAGCACGGGCTGGCCGGGGCCGAGGTGCCCCTCTACGTCGCGGCGCGACTGGCCACCACGGTGCGGGTCGAGGCGGGCACCGCCGTGGTCGCCCTCCATGCCCTGGCGCACGGGCTGGCGCTCGAGCCCGTCGTCGCAGCCTGGGCCGCGCGCACGCCCAGTGCGGCGCTACGCCGTACGTCGCGGGCGCAGGCACGCGCGCTCACCCGGCTGACCGGGCGGCTGTGGCCCGACGCCGGGCCGGTCGCCCGCGTGCACGGCCTCACCGGGGCTCCCCGGTCGGTCGCCCTGGCGGCAGCCGGCGCGGCGGTGGGGCTGGACCCGGCCTCGCTGGCCCGGCTCGTGGGGTACGACGACGTGCAGACCGTGGCCGCCGCCGCGCTCAAGCTGCTCCCCCTCGACCCCGCGGTCGCCACCGGCTGGGTCCACGACGCGCTGCCCGCGGTCGCCGCGATGGCCGCGTCGGTGGCCGCGCTCACCAGGCCCGAGGAGATCCCGGCGACCGCCGCACCCCAGACCGAGGCGTGGGCAGAGGCCCACGCCCGCACCACCAGGAGGCTCTTCAGTGCGTGATCCCCACCAACCCCGTGGCCTGCGGCTGGGCGTCTGCGGCCCCGTCGGCACCGGCAAGAGCTCCCTGATCGCCCTGCTCTGCCGCGAGCTGGCCGGTCGGCTGTCGCTGGCCGTGGTCACCAACGACATCTACACCGACGAGGACGCCCGCTTCCTCCGCTCGGCCGGCGTGCTCGCGCCGGAGCGGATCCGCGGCGTCGAGACGGGGGCCTGCCCACACACCGCGATCCGCGACGACATCACCGCGAACCTGCTCACCACCGAGGACCTGGAGGAGGAGTTCTCCCCCGACCTGGTGCTGCTGGAGTCCGGCGGTGACAACCTCACCGCGACGTTCTCCCCGGCCCTGGTCGACGTGCAGATCTTCGTGCTCGACATCGCCGGCGGCGGCGACGTGGCCCGCAAGGGCGGACCGGGCATCGAGCGGGCCGACCTGCTCGTGGTCAACAAGACCGACCTGGCGCCGTACGTCGGCGTCGACCGTGACCGGATGGTCGCCGACGCGCTGGCGGCGCGCGACGGCCGGGCGGTGATCGCGCTGTCCCGGCACGACCGCGCCTCCATCGACGCCCTGACCGGCTGGGTGACCGGCGAGCTGGCCCGTTACCGGGCAGGGCTCCTGGTCCCGGTGGACCCCGGGCCGATGGCCGCCCACTCCCATGGCGAGCTCGTGCACGAGCACGCCCACGTGCCGGGGGACCATGACCACTCTGCTGCCTGAGACCGTCGAGGCCCGGCGCACCGTGCTCGCGGTGGAGTCGGTCGACGGCCGGGTGCGGGTGCGCAGCAGCACCCGGGGCGACCCCGCCCGTCCCTGCCTGCGCCCGATGCTGCTCGACAGCGGACCTCGCCACGCCCGCGTCGCCCTCGTCCCTGACGGTGCGCTGCTGCTGGCCGGCGACGCGGTGCGGCTCGACGTCGTCGTGGGACCGGGCGTGAGCCTGCACCTGGTCGAGCCGGCCGGCACGGTCGCCTTCGACATGCGCGGCGACCAGGCCAGCTGGGACGTCCGGATCACGCTGGGGGCGGGGGCGACGCTGCTGTGGGCCGGCGAGCCCTTCGTGCTGGCCGGCGGCTCCCGGGTCCGGCGCAGCACCACGGTCCACCTCGACGCCGGGGCCCGGCTGGCCCTGCGGGAGGTCCTCGTCCTCGGGCGCCACCAGGAGCGCGGCGGGCTGCTCGAGCAGCACTGGTCGGCGTACGGGCCGGACGGGGGGCCGCTGCTGGTCGAGGAGCTGCTGCTCGACGAGACCGCGCACCGGCCCGGGATCCTGGGGGGCCACCGCGCGCTGGGCTCCGTGGTCGCCCTGGGCATGACAGTGCCGGACGACGTGTGCCCCGAGGCCCGGCTCGACCTCGAGGGCGGCGGCAGCGTGTGGCGAGGCCTCGCACACGAGGCGCACCGGGCTGTGCGGGTGGACGCCTGGCGGGCGGTGTCGGATGCGATGGCCGGTGTCTGAACCGGCGACCTTCTCTGTGCGTGCGGGGCGCCGATCCTCAGCGGGTGCGGGCGATCAGGTCCTGCACCGCGAACCCGAGCCCATCAGCGGCGGCGAGGTAGACGTCCTGGTTGACCAGGTTGCCCTGCAGGCGCATCAGGCCGCGCGGGCCCTCGTAGAAGTAGCCGTTGCGCAGCGACGCGACGTCCTCCACGCCGATCCCCCCGCACGCCCGGCCGAGCCGGCCCAGGAAGTGGAGGGCCTCGTAGCAGGACTCCCCGACCGCGTTGAGCGGTGGGGCGAACTCACCGAACCGGTCGTAGTAGGCACGCTCGAAGTCGCTCCCCTCGGTCGTGCCCATCCCGTCGAAGTAGGCGGCCGCGGCGTAGAGGCCGTCGTTGGCAGTGGCTCCGCCCCCGAGCAGCGTGTTCTCCTCGACGGCCGGGCTCAGCCGCGGCAGCGCGTCGCTGAGGCCGGCCCGGGCGAACTGCCGGTTGAAGTGCACGGCGTCCTGACCCATCAGCAGCATGATGACGCCGTCGACCCCCGGACGGCGGAGGTCGGCGAGCACCGGACGGAAGTCGGTGGTGCCCAGCGGCACGAAGGTCTCGCGGACGATCGTGGAGGGCCCGTGCGCCAGTCCGCGGCGGGCGGCCTCGGCGGTCACCCGGGGGAACACGTAGTCGTTCCCGACCACTGCCCAGCGGCCGACCCCGAGCTGCTCGCGCATCCAGGCGACGGCCGGGAGCAGCTGGTTGACCGGCCGCTCCCCCAGCATGAAGACCCCCGGAGTGTCGTCGAACCCCTCGTGCATCGCGGCGTACGCGTAGACGACGCGGCCCCCGATCCGACGGGTGACCGCCTGGCGCACCGCCGAGATGTGCCAGCCGGCGACGGCCTCGACGCGGCCCGCGTCGACGAGGGCCGCCACGTCCGCGGCGACGACGTCCGGCTCGCGGCCGCCGTCCACCAGGACCAGCTCGACGGGTCGGCCCGCGATCCCCTGGTGCTGGTTGAGCTGCTCGACGGCGAGCTCGGCGCAGGCCAGGCACGACGGCCCGTAGATGCCGGTCGGGCCCTGCATCGGCACGACGAGGGCCACCCTCAGCGCACCGCTGCCCCGCGGACCCACCGGTCGCTGCGCACGGTGCACGGTGCCTCCGACTGCGTTCGAGACGTTCGGCGGGAGGGGCGGAGCAGGAGGGCGACACCTTTGACGACCGCCTCTAGGATAAGGGGACCGCGCGGCTCCCTGACCGGCGGTCCCAGGCGCGAGGGGGTCCGATGACCGAGCCAGTCACCGCGGCACCCGCCCGTGCCGGCAGCCTCGTCGTGCTGCTCCGCTCGTGCGAGGACACGGTTCGCAGGCGTCTGCAGCCCCTGCTCGACGAGGCTGGGCTCGCCGCGGAGCACTGGCGGATCATGGCGCTGCTGCACGACCAGCCGGGTCTGGGCGCCGGGGCGATCGCCCGGGGTGCGGTGCTGCCGAGCGCCTCGGTCACCCGGCACGTCGACAGGCTGGTCGAGCTCGGCCTGGTGGTCCGCAAGGTCGACCCCGCGGACCGGCGTCGCGTCGTCCTGGCCCTGTCGCGCCGTGGCCAGGCCCTGGCCGAGCGGGTGCTGGCCGAGGAGCGCGGTGTCGAGGAGGCGATCGCCGCCGGGCTCGGGGAACGGCGCTTCCGCGCCCTGGCCCACGACCTCGCGATGCTGCCGCACGTCCTGGACGAGTAGGAGGCGGCATGCCGGAGCTGCTGGTGGACTTCATCACCTCGCTCGACGGCTATGCCTCGGCCGAGGGGTGGCCCGGCTGGTGGGGCCTGGAGGGGCCGGAGTACCTGGCCTGGCTGGCCGCGAGCCCCGAAGCCGAGTACGCGGTGCTGATGGGCGGGACCACCTACCGGCTGATGCACGGCTTCACCCAGGAGGGGGAGCCGGGCACCGACGTGCTCGGCGGGATGACGAAGGTCGTCTTCTCCAGCACCCTGGAAGCGCCGCTCGCGTGGGAGAACTCGACGCTGGTGACCGGTGATGCCGTCGCGGCCGTCCGCGAGCTGAAGGACTCCGGCGACCGGTCGCTGCGCACCATCGGCAGCCTGGCGCTGTGCCGATCGCTGCTGCGCGCCGGCCTCGTCGACCGCTTCCGCGTGGTCGTGTTCCCGGTGATCACCGGGGTGACGGGGCGCGAGCGGATCTACGACGGCTACCCCGACGTCGCGCTCGACCTGACCGAGAGCCGCACGTTCGACGGCCGGATCCAGCTCCTCGAATATGTGCCCCGACTCCTGGACGGACCACCGGGGACGCCCTGAGGTTGTTCACCCGCAGAGCGCCCCCGGTGGCCGGGCGATGGTCAGCCGGCGCTCAGACGCCGCGACCGCGGGCGCGGCCGAGGATGAAGAGCACCAGCGCGATGATCGCGAGGATGATGAGGATCGTCCAGAGCATGGCGTTTTCCGTTCTGTTGCGGGGGTGCGAGACGTCGGCGAGTCCCTGGCACCCAGTCGCTCGGTCGACGCTCGACGCGCGTCGGCGCGCACCCAGGAGGTTCCCTGAGGGGCGTCCCACCAAACCTCCCCGATGGGCACGACGATGACGCTCCCGGCGAGCACCAGGGGCTAGCGTTGTCCAGGCCGGTACAGCCCAGCAGATCCCAGGAGGGACCCATGTCGTACGTCGTGGACTTCGTCGACGTCTCCACGGTCGGCGTCGAGTCGTCGCCGGTGGCCGAGGCGCTGGCCGGGTTGCGAGCCAACGAGGCGCGCTACTTCAAGAACAAGTACGACCACACCTTCACCGTCGAGCCGGCCGAGGAGGCGACCGAGGTCGTCGACCACGTGGCGCGGGTGCTGAAGGAGGAGCGCGACCTGGTCATCGCCTCCCGTCCGCTCGAGGCCACCACGTTCGAGGCCGGCGGCATCCGGTGGTCGCATGTCTTCTACGAGTCCGGTCTGGCCATCAACGTGCTCTACACCCTCGAGGAGGGCGGCAAGCGGGCCGTCGGGTTCAAGCTCTCCGACGGCATGGAGGTCCCCGAGGAGCTCGCCGACCGCTTCAAGTTCGCACGCCAGAAGTCCAAGCTGGCCGGCACGATCCGTGGCTCCTACTTCGTGGTCAAGGGCACCTACTGAACTCTGCGAAGCCCTGCGCCCTCAGAGCGCCGCGAGGAAGCGGAGGACCCGCTCCAACAGCAGCGCGGCGGCCTCGGGCCGGTAGGACGCGAGCGAGAAGTCGGCGAAGAGGTGCTGATCGCCCGGGTAGAGGAACAGCTCGGCCTGCTCGGTCGACGCGACCAGGTCCCGGGCCGCGTCGAGATCGCCCCCCTCCTCGGTGAACAGGGGGTCGGCGTCCATCCCGTGCACCTGGACCGGGACACCGTCAGGCCACCGCTCGCCGAACTCGGCGACCGGGAGGCAGGCGTCGAACAGCAGGGCGCCTCGGGCGTCCGCACGGGTCTGGGCCAGCTGCTGGGCAGGCATCACCCCCAGGGAGAACCCGGCGTAGACCGGGCTCGGCGCGGAGAGCGAGGCGGCAGCCGCGAGCCCGCGCTCGAGGAGGACGCCGAAGCCCACCTCGCGGGCGTGGGCGATGCCCTCGTCGAGCGTGGCGAACGTGCGACCCTCGAGGAGGTCCGGCGTGTGCACGGTGTGTCCGGCGCGGCGCAGCTCGTCGGCGAAGGCCGCCATCCCGGTGGTGAGCCCCTGGACGTGGTGGAACAGGACGATCTCGGTCATGTGCGTCTCCCCCGATGATGATTGATCCAATAATCCGGAACGTTCTGTCACAGTAGTCTGATCGCCTCATGACCAGCAACCCCCCGGCACCCCCCGGCTACGAGCTCGCCGACCGCCTCGCCCTGACGACGCCGGCCCAGGTCCGCGCGATCGGCAACCCCGTGCGGACGACGATCCTGGGCCTGCTCCACGAGCGGGCCGCCACCGTGACCGAGCTCGCGCTGGCCCTGGACCGCCCCAAGAGCACCGTTGCCCACCACGTCAAGGTGCTGGCCGAGACCGGGTTGGTCCACGTGGTCGGGACCCGCCGGGTGCGGGCGATCGAGGAGCGCTTCTACGGCCGGACGGCGCGGATGTTCTACGTCCCCGTCGAGCGCGGCGAGGGCGCCGAGCCCCTGCCCAGGGACTTCAACGACTTCGAGGTGGCCGCCCAGGAGTCCGCGGAGGCCTTCCGCGACGGGCTGCTGTGGGGCTTCCTGCGGCACGCCCGCCTGCCCGAGGAGCGGGCGGGCGAGTTCTGGGAGCGCATCGCCGCCCTGGTGCGCGAGTTCGACGAGCTCCCCCGGGCGGGCGACACCGTGTACGGCTTCGCGGTCGGCATCTACCCCACCGACCACCCGCGCCTGCCCGAGACCACGGACTGACCCCGAGGCGCCGGCGCGCGGGTCAGGCGCTGAGGGTGAGCGGCATCAGGTCGTGCACCTGGGCGGTCAGCGTGTCCAGGGCCTGCTGCGCGTCGCCGGTGAGGTAGCCGAGCAGCGCCTGCTGGAACAGGCCGTCCAGCACGCCGTACGCCGCGGCGGGCGACATCGCGACGTCGGCACCGCTCAGCTCGGCGTACCGGGAGATCACCCGCCAGATCATGTCCTGCAAGGTCCGGTCGATCATCAGCACCGCCTCGCGCAGGGTCTCCTCGAACATGCTCTGCGTGCGCAGGTCGTACCAGAGCCGGTGCATGGGCGCCTCGTCCTGGAGGGTCTCCACGAGCTTGGCGGCGAAGGAGTCGAGCAGCTCGGCCGGCGTGGTGGAGTCGGCGACGACGCCGTCGTAGCGCCGGACGCACTGCGCCTTGTAGTAGCGCACGCAGTAGACAATCAGCTCGGTCTTGTCGGAGAAGTAGTAGTGCACGACGCCGTGGCTGAACTCGGAGTTGTTCGCGATCTCGCGCAGGCTGGTGCGCGCGTAGCCGAGCTCGCCGAGCGTCTTGAGGGCCGACTCGGCGAGCTGGTTGCGGCGCTCGTCGTACTTGTCGGCCGGAGGGCGGCGCGGCGCCTTCGCGGGCGCACCGGAGGGCGCTTTCGCGGGAGCGCTCGTCCTGGCCATGCAGCACACCCTAGTGGAGCCGGCGCCGCCGATCGTCGACATCTTGACGTCTGACCAGGTTTCTCTGGACAACCGTCAAGTGATCTCTTGACAACTGTCAAGAACACGAGGCAGGTTGTGACCGCGACCACACCGACCGCCAGAAGGAGCTCACATGACCGACCTCGACCTGACCGGGCGCACCGCGCTCGTCAGTGGAGCAGCACAGGGACTCGGCGAGGGGATGGCGCAGGCGTTGGCCGCTGCCGGTGCCCGCGTCGTCGTCGCCGACCTCCAGGACGACCTCGGGGAGAAGGTCGCGGACTCGCTCAAGGGCGAGGGCCACGGCTTCGTGCACCTCGACGTGACCGACGAGGCCAGCTGGGAGAACGCCACCACCGCGGCGGCCTCGGACTTCGGCGGCCTCGACATCCTGGTCAACAACGCCGGCGTCGAGATCAGCAGCCTGGTCACCGAGGTCGACCCCAAGGACATCCGCACGATGCTCGAGGTCAACGTGCTCGGCACCGCGCTGGGCCTCAAGTGGGGCCTGCGGACCATGCGCCCCGACGGCCTGGCCGGCAAGGGCGGCAGCATCATCAACATCTCCTCGGTCGCCGCCACGATCGCCTTCCCCGGGATCTCGATCTACTCCGCGACCAAGTCCGCGGTCGACCGGCTCACCCGGGTCGCCGCGATGGAGGCCGGCAAGCTCGGCTACGGCGTCCGCGTCAACTGCATCTACCCGGGCCTGGTCCCCACGGCCATGGGACAGGGGCTCGCCGTCGACATGGCCGCGCTCGGCCTCTTCGGCTCGCCCGAGGAGGCGGTCGGCGCGGTCGTCGAGCTCACCCCGTCGGGCCGCCTCGGCGAGGTCGCCGACATGGCCGACGCGGTGGTCTTCCTGGCCTCCGACGCCTCCCGCTTCGTCAACGGCATCGGCCTCCCGGTCGACGGCGGGATGGGGATGTGACCATGAGCGACAAGCCCGTCGTCGTCTACGGCGCCTCCGGCTACACAGGCCGGCTGATCTGCGAGTACCTCCGCGAGTACCACGTCCCGTTCGTCGCCGCCGGTCGCGACGGCGGCAAAGTCAAGGCCTCCATGGAGGGCAACGTCGCCGGCATCGAGACCGCCGACTACGAGGTCGTCGAGGTCACCCACGACGTCGCCTCCCTGACCGAGCTCTTCACCGGTGCATCGGTCGTGCTCAACACCGTCGGGCCCTTCAGCAAGTGGGGGCCCGAGGTCGTCGAGGCCTGCCTCGCCGCCGGCGCGCACTACACCGACACGACCGGCGAGCAGGACTGGCTGATCACCTGCGACGAGCAGTACGGCGCCGACTTCGCCGCCGCCGGGCTGCTGCTCGCCCCCGGCATCGCGCAGATGTACACCACCGGCGAGATCGCCGCCGAGGTGGCGCTGGAGACCCCCGGGCTCGACACCCTCGACATCGCAGTGTTCTGGGGCGGCAGCCCGACCATCGCCTCCACCCAGACGATCCTGTTCAACGCCGCGCTGTCGGGCGCGCACTACCTCGAGCAGAACGCCTACGTCCCCTTCGACCCCGACGCGGGCCACTACCAGCTCGCCATCCCGGGCCAGCACGAGCTCGCCCTCGCCCTTCCGTGGGGCGGCACCTCGCACCCGGTCTGGTACCGCAAGGATCCGCGGGTCGCGAACTGCCGGGCCCTGGGTGGCGTGTTCAACAAGGCGCTCATGCTCGGGGTGCCCCAGATCGTCGCGGGCGCGCTGGAGGCGACCAAGGACATGGAGCCCGACGAGAAGTACGCCGCGCTCGCCGCCACCGCCGCCCAGGTGATGAACACGATGCCGCCCCGGGAGAACCCGCGGCTGAACAAGTCCCTGGACTCCGTGCACGCCTCCGGTCCGCTGGGACGCGCGCACTGCGTGATCCACGGCAACCAGAACTACAAGCAGACCGGGCTGCTGCAGGCCTACGCGGCGTACTCGCTGCTGATGCAGCCGCCCAAGAGGGTCGGGTTCGCCTCCGGCTGCCAGGCCTTCGGGCACCGCGAGCTGCTCGGCGTGCTCCGCTCGTTCGGGCTCGTCTCGGCACCCGTCCTCACCGTCCAGGCCTGACCGACGTGCGCCTGGTCGACTACCTCGACAAGGGGGCCTCGGTCGACCCCGAGGCCCCCTGCCTGACCACCGACGGGCGCAGCTCGTCGTACGCCGAGGTGCGCGAGCTCAGCTTCCGCATCGCGGCGGCCCTGGTCGGCCGCGGGGTCGCACCGGGCGACAAGGTCGCGATCCTCTCGGCCAACGACCCCGTCGCGTTCAGCTGCGTCTTCGGGACCAGCCGGGCCGGGGCGGTCTGGTGCCCGATCAACCCGCGCAACGAGGCCGCCGAGAACCGGGACCTCCTCGACCTCTTCGACTGCACCGTGCTGATCCACCAGCAGTCCTTCGCCCCCCTCGTCGACCGGATCCGCGGCGAGCTCCCGAAGCTCACCACCATCGTCTGCCTGGACGGCGAACCGCTCGCCGGGACGCTGTCCTGGGAGGAGTTCCTCGCAGGAGCGGCGGGCGACCCGGTCGTGGACTCCCCGGCGGTCGACGACCTCGCGATGATCGTCGGCACCGGCGGCACCACCGGGCGCCCCAAGGGCGTGATGCTGACCGGGACCAACCTGGAGACGATGACCGCCATCACGTTGATGAGCTACCCGTTCGAGGGTCGCCCGGTCTACCTGGCGCTCGCGCCGTTGACCCACGCGGCCGGGGTGCTCTGCTTCCCGGTGATGGCGCGCGCCGGGGAGATCGTGGTCATGCGCAGCCCCGACGTGGCCGCGTTCCTCGGGCTCGTCGAGACCCACCGGGTGACCCACACGTTCCTGCCCCCGACCCTGATCTACCTGCTGCTGGACCATCCCGCCCTGCCGACCACGGACCTCTCGTCCCTGCAGTGCTTCTGGTACGGCGCGGCGCCGATGTCGGTGACCCGCCTCGAGGAGGCGTTGGAGCGCATCGGCCCGGTGATGGGCCAGCTGTTCGGGCAGACCGAGGCACCGATGATGGTCTCCGCCCTGGCGCCGGCCGACCACTTCCTCCCCGACGGGTCCGTCGCGCACGGTCGCTTGGCCTCGGCCGGCCGTCCCACGCCGCTGGTCACCGTCGCGATCATGAACGCCGAGGGGTCCCTGCTGGGACGGGGCGAGCGCGGCGAGATCGTGGTGCGCAGCTCCCTCGTCATGCGGGGCTACCACCGCAACCCGGAGGCCACCGCGGAGGCGTCGGCGTACGGCTGGCACCACACCGGGGACATCGGCTACCTCGACCCCGACGGGTTCCTGTTCATCGTCGACCGCGCGAAGGACATGGTCATCACCGGCGGGTTCAACGTCTACTCGACCGAGGTCGAGCAGGCGCTGATGGAGCACCCGGCCGTCGCCGACTGCGCGGTGGTCGGGCTGCCGGACGAGAAGTGGGGCGAGCGGGTGACCGCCGTCGTCCAGCTGCGGCCCGGACAGAGCGTGTCCGCCCCCGAGCTCGCGACCTTCGTCAAGGCGCGGATCGGCAGCGTGAAGTCGCCCAAGCAGGTCGAGATCTGGCCCGACCTGCCGCGCTCGAAGGTCGGCAAGGTCCTCAAGACCGACATCAAGGCAACCCTGACCGCCCCCTGACGACGACCCCGCTCACTGCTTGGGTCCGCGTCGGTCCTTGAAGGCCTGTGTCACCGACCCGACACCAGGAGCGGTGCCTTCCGAACAAGCCGCCCGATCCCGACGCATGAGTCTGGAGTATCCCACCCGGATCCACTCAATCGGAGCTCATCATGCATCTCTCGGCCCTTGTCCGTCGCGATCCTGCCACCGCGTCCTCGGAGCGACCGCTGTCCCACTCGCGGAGGCGCCGTGTCGCCAAGCGGACCACCCTGGCCGCCGCGGCGGCGGCAGCCGTCGCGCTGCTCGGACTGACCTCGGCCGCTCCTGCGTCGGCATCGCAGTACACCGCTGACTTCGACGCCTACTGCAATGCCAACCACGCCGTCACCGCCTGGGCGCCCGACATCACCCACGAGGACAACAGCTGGGCAGTCGTGTGGGCCCCGACGCGCTACCGTTGGAACGGAACGGCGTGGGCGAAGTACCGGTTCGGGGCTTCCCAGGTGCAGTACGGCGGAGCCTGGATCGTCCAGAGCATCGCCTTCACCGGCCTTCCGTCGGGCTACTACCAGGTGCGCGACACCTACTCCTGGCTGCACTACGGACAGAAGACCGGGGCCTACGGCCTCGAGCGCCCAGTTCTGCACCGGCTGGATGGTCGCAGTTACTACTACGGCGCGAGCGTTCCGACCTGGCAGTACTCGACCCCGAGCTACTGCTACATGTCCTAGTCCTCGTCGACTGCCGCCTCACAAGAATGCCGCGAGATCTCATCAGATGCGATCCGGACCGCGGGCAGGTGGTTCGCCTGTAGGGGGCGAGCGCGCCGTCCTCGCGCGCGTAGCTGCTGCCTTCACTCCTGCCCGAAGGGGCAGATCACGGGTCCGTCGTCCGGCTCCTCCGTTCCATGGCAGACGAACCAGAGCTCCACCCCGGAGCACAGAACGAGTGGGTCAGCTACCTGCAGCAGATGCTCACCCACCTCGGGGTCTACAGCGGTGAGGTCGCCGGGACCTTCGACGCGACCACCAAGGCCTCCGTGGAGGCCCTCCAGCAGCACTACTCCATCGACGAGGGCGGTGCCGTCGGCGAGCAGACCTGGCACCTCCTGGCGATGTCGCGGGAGAAGCCCAACGAAGGCGTCGGCTTCGAGCAGCTCGACAGCGCGGTCTCGACCTGCGAGGCGCCCGAGTTCGAGACCGAAGGGACAGCGTGATGGGCGACGAAGGCTTCGTGAACCTGGGCAAGTTCGCCTGGGAGGTCGTCAAGGACAACCGGCCCAAGGTCAACCTGTCGGCCGACTACGTCAACGCCGTCCCCAAGGACGTGCCGTGGGACCAGCTCTCGGCTCCGGTCGGGACCAACACCGACCGCTGGAAGTGGCGCGGGCCCGGCTGGCTCAGCGACGACTTCTGGTTCCTGATGGAGCTGTCCTACACCTACGGGTCGCGGTACCGCGGCGGCGGCGCGTACATCACCAACGCCACGGTCAACGTCATCGACCACTACGTCGGTCTCGGCGGCTACCACATCGACATCACCTGCAAGATCGGCAACGTCGAGCCGGCGCCGAACAGCCGGACCAACGCCCCCGTCCCGCGGATCCCGATCGACGTCTCGCTCAGCTACACCAACTGGCTGTGGGGTGGCGGTGGGACCAACCGGTTCGAGATCTGGGGCACCGGCCAGCGCAGCAGCAAGTGGGACGACATGTCCTACGAGCCGTGACCGACCGTCGGCGACTCGGCCAGGGGCGCCTCGGCACCCTGGCCGAAAGGCCTGCTACCCCTTGACGTAGGCGAAGGTCTCGACGACCTTCCCGTCCCGCACGCGCAGGACGTCGACGCCGCGGACGTGCCCGTCGCCCCAGTCGTAGCGCCACCGGACCAGCGCGCGGTCGTCGAGGGTCACCAGCTCCTCCATCTCGAACCGCGCCTGCGCCGACTCGGCGAAGAACTGCCGGCAGGCCTCGAGGACGGCCGCGCGGCCGACGTGCCGGTCCCCGTCCGGTGGCGCGGTGGTCTCGAACACGCACTCGTCGTGGACCAGTCCCCCCAGGGCTGCGAGGTCGTGGGCGTTCAGCGCGTCGTGGAAGCGCTGGACCACCTCTCGCGTGTCGTCGCTCATCCGTGCCTCCACTCGTCGATCCTGCGGGCTGCCTCCTCGATCGTCGCAAGATCCGACGGCTTCGCCGAGGGCCCCGGGTGACGAGATTCTTAAGACCTGGTCGCGCCCGTCCTCGCGGCTGTAACGGATGGCGCCCTCAGAGGACTGAACCCTGGCGCGGACCCGTCCGGTCCGCAGATCAGGAGGCGTCACGATGGACGACTGGCACAAGGTCCCGGCAACCGACGTCCCCGCCGAGGGACGCGTGCAGAGCGTGGTCCTCGGCGGGCAGTCCGTGGCGCTGACGCGCTGCGCCGGCACGCTCGGGGCCCTGGAGAACCGGTGTCCGCACCAGGGTGGGCCCCTGGGCGAGGGGTCCATCGAGAACGGGTGGCTGCGCTGCCCCTGGCACGGGTACGACTACGACCCGACCACCGGCCGGCCGCCGGAGGGCTTCACCGACGGCGTCACGACGTACGACGTGGAGGAGCGCGCGGACGGTGCCTACGTCCGGCTCCCCGCCCGACCCGCTGCGCGCCGTACGGTCGCCGACGTCATGGTCGAGACCCTGGTCGCGCACGGCGTCGACACGGTCTTCGGCATGGTGGGGCACTCCAACCTGGGGTTCGCCGACGCCCTGCGTCGCGCCGAGGAGCGCGGCGAGCTGCGCTTCGTCGGCATCCGCCACGAGGGGGCGGCGGCGTTCGCGGCCAGCGCCTACGGCAAGCTCACCGGCCGGCCCGCCGCGTGCTTCGCGATCGCCGGACCGGGCTCCACCAACCTGCTCACCGGCCTGTACGACGCCAAGCTCGACGGCTCCCCGGTCATCGCGATCTCGGGGCAGGTCCCCTCCAAGGTGCGCGGTCGCGGCGCGTTCCAGGACGTCGACCTGCAGGCCGTCTTCTCCGACGTCGCGGTGAGCACCACGACCGTGTCGGCCGGCAGCGACCATGCCGAGCTCGCCGCCCTGGCGGTCAAGCACGCCCTGGACCGGCGCGGCGTCACCCACCTGGTCCTCCCCGACGAGGTCCAGGTCCAGCCCAGCGAGGACCCGGCCGCGAGCCCGGTCGGCCGGCTCTCGGCCCGCCGCATCCGGCCCGACCTGGCCGACCTGGACAAGGCCGCCGCCCTGGTGCGCGCCGCGCGCCGCCCGGTGGTCGTCGCGGGTCACGGTGCCCGCGGCGCCGAACGCGAGCTCATCGCGCTGGCCGAGCAGCTCCACGCCCCCGTGCTGACCACGTTCAAGGCCAAGGGCATCGTCCCGGACACCCACCCGCTCGGGGCCGGCGTGCTCGGGCGCAGCGGCACCCCGGTGGCGAGCTGGCTGATGAACGAGTCCGACCTGCTGATCGTGGTCGGCGCCTCGTTCTCCAACCACACCGGGATCGCCTCCTACAAGCCGATCGTGCAGATCGACGACGAGCCCGGTGCGATCGGCCGCTTCCACGCGGTCACTGCCCCGTTGCTCGCCGACGCAGCCCTGACCCTGGCGGCCCTCGCCGAGCTGGTCACCGACGCCGCACCGGTCGACCAGCGCCCCGACGTCGCGGCCCGGTGGGAGCTGTGGCGGGCCGAGAAGGCGCGTCGCGTCGCCGACGACCGCGGCCGGGGCGTCTCGGCGGCCGCGGTCTTCGCAGCCCTCTCCGACGCGCTGCCGGCGGAGGCCGTGGTGACCGTCGACGTCGGCAACCACGCCTACTCCCTCGGCCGCTACCTGGAGTCGAAGGGACAGCCCGTGCTGATGTCGGGCTACCTGGGCTCGATCGGCTTCGGCTACCCCGCGGCGCTGGGAGCGTGGGCCGCCGACCCGACCCGCCCCGTGGTCGCGGTGACCGGCGACGGTGGCTTCGGCCAGTACGCCACCGAGCTGACCACCGCGGTCAAGTACGGCATCGGCATCAAGCACGTCCTGCTCGACAACGGTGCCCTGGGCAAGATCGAGAAGGAGCAGGTCGCCGGCGACTTCCCCGTCTGGCACACCAGCCTGCACAACCCCGACTGGGCGGCGTACGCCGAGCTGTGCGGCGCCACCGGCATCCTGGTGGAGCGCCGCGAGGATCTGGCCGCGGCATTCCGTCATCTCTTCGTCACCTCCGGACCCGCCCTTCTCTGTGTCCGCCAGGACGCCGCGCTGCTATGAAGATCAGGTGCAGCCCGACGACGAGCTGGTCGCGGCCCTCCGGGCCCGCGACGAGGCCACGTTCGTCCACCTCGTGGAGCGGTGGACGCCGGTGATGACGCGCGTGGCCCGTGCCCATGTCGCCACGGACGCGACGGCCGCCGACGTCGTGCAGGACACCTGGGTCGCGGTCCTGCACGGGCTGGACCGGTTCGAGCGCCGGTCCTCCCTTCGCACCTGGGTCTTCCGCATCCTGACCAACACCGCCAAGACGCGCGGGGCGCGCGACCGTGTCGCCGTCCCCTGGAGCTCCCTGGACGCCGGCGACGGCCCGACGGTCGACCCGGCCCGCTTCCGCGGTCCCGACGACCCCTACCCCGGCGGGTGGCGCGCCTTCCCCCTCCCGTGGCCCGACCCCGCGGAGGCCGCCGTCGCGGCCGAGGTGCACGCCGCGGTGGTGGCCGCGATCGAGACGCTGCCCGTCCGGCACCGCACGGTCATCGAGCTGCGCGACGTGCTGGGGTTCACCTCCGAGGAGGTCTGCGACCTGCTCGGGGTGTCGGCCGGCAACCAGCGCGTGCTGCTCCACCGGGCGCGCTCCGCGGTCCGGGCCCACGTCGAGGAGCGGCTCGGACCCGCCCCACTGGCTGCGTCATGAGTCCGGGCACCGGACGCGAGGCGGCCGTGGAACCCCTCAGCTGCGCCGAGTTCGTGGAGCTGGTCACCGACTACCTCGAGGGCGCCCTCGACGTCTCGACGACCGCGCGGTTCGAGCAGCACGCCGCCCTCTGCCTCGGCTGCGAGGACTACCTGGACCAGTTCCGCGAGACCATCCGCCAGACCGGGCGCGTCGACCCCGGCGCCGTGCCGCCCGAGGCGCTGGACCGCCTGCTCGCAGCGTTCCGCGACTGGTCCCGGGAGCGGTGAGGCGCAGGTGAGCGCGCATGCCTGACGTCGGTTTCACCAACCTGCTCGGGGTCCTGGTCGTCGCCCTGGTCGCGCCCGCGGCCCTCGGCTTCGTCCCCCGCCTGCGGGTCCCGGCCGTCGTGCTGGAGATCGTCCTCGGCGTCGTGCTGGGGCCCGACGTCCTGGGCTGGCTGGAGCCGGACCTGGTGGTCTCCATCGTCAGCCTGCTCGGCCTGGCGATGCTGCTGTTCCTCGCCGGGCTGGAGGTCGACGTCCACCAGCTCCGCGGGAGGCTGCTCGGGGTCGCCGTCCTCGGCTACCTGGTCTCGCTGGCGGTGGGCTGGGTCGCCGGCCTCGGACTCGACGCCGTCGGGTGGGTCCACGACCCGCTGCTCCTGGCCGTCACCCTCTCGGCCACGTCGCTCGGCCTGGTGGTCGCCGTCCTCAAGGACGCCCGCCAGGTCGACAGCCCACTGGGGCAGACCACCCTGGCCGCCTCCTCGCTGGCCGACTTCGCCGCCGTCCTCCTGCTCTCGTTGCTGTTCTCCTCCGACATGAGCAGCACGACCTCCCGGCTGGTCCTGCTGGCCGTCTTCGTCGGGCTCGTCGCCGTCACCGGCACCGCCGCCGCGCTCGCGGGACGGTCGCGGCGGCTCGGCGAGGTGGTGACCCGCCTGCAGGACACCAGCGCCGAGCTGCGGGTGCGGGCAGCGATGGTGCTGCTCATCGCCTTCGTGGTGCTGGCCGAGCACGTCGGCCTCGAGAGCATCCTCGGGGCCTTCCTGGCCGGCGCCACGGTCTCGCTCGTCGACGCGGACGCCCGCACCCATCCGCACTTCCGCATCAAGTTGGAGGCGATCGGGTTCGGCTTCCTGATCCCCGTCTTCTTCGTCACCAGCGGCATGCGCCTGGAGGTCAGCGCGCTCCTCGACCATCCCGACCGGCTCGCCCAGGTGCCGGTCTTCCTGCTCGCCCTGCTGGCGGCCCGCGGCGTACCGGCGCTGCTGTATCTGCCCCGCTTCGGCGCCCGCTCCACCGCGGCGGCGGCGCTCCTGCAGGCCACCAGCCTGCCGTTCATCGTCACCGCGACGCAGATCGGCATGCTCACCGGACGCCTGTCGACCACGACCGGCACCGCGCTGGTCTGCGCCGGACTCGTGTCCGTGCTGGTCTTCCCGGCCGCCGCGATCGCCCTCGTCGCGCGCGTCGCCCCGGGCACGACCGACGCCCCGGCTGATGGTCGCGTCGATCCGTGACGGCGTCGCTCACGACGTGACACCCGACGTCACGCCTCCAGGGCACTGACCAGCTCCGACGTCCCGAGGAGGACCTCATGCCCAGTGCCCGCCGCCTGTCCACCCCCGTCGCCATCGACGACGATCTGCTCGAGGGTCGCTACGCGACGCTGGAGGACTACACCGTCGCCTTCGAGTCCTTCCAGCAGGACGTCGACCCGGCCCCGTTCTTCGTCGGGCTCCCCGACAACCGCTGCCAGTGCCCCCACTGGGGCGTGGTCACCGCCGGACAGCTGACCTTCCGCTGGGCCGACCGGGAGGAGACCTTCGTGGCCGGCGACGCCTACTACGCCCCGCCCGGGCACCTCCCGCTGGTCACCGCCGGCACGACGGTCGTGGAGTTCAGCCCGACCGAAGCACTGGGCCGGACCATGGCCGTGGTGGAGCGGAACCTCGCCGAGGCCGGTGCGTCCGCATGACCGCCACCACGCCCACGAGCACCACCCCTGACGCCACCACCGCGGTGGCCGAGTTCATCCGCTTCCTCGAGACCGGTGTCGCCGGCGACGACCTCTTCGCGCCCGACGTGTTCGGCGACGTTTCTCTCCCGCACTGGCGGGTCCAGTCCGACACCCGCGACGGGCTCCTGGCGATCCGGAGGGACGGCCACCCCTTCCCGGGCCGGGTCCGGGTGGAGCGGGTCGAGCCGACCGACCGGGGCTTCACGATGGAGTTCGAGGAGCGGTGGGACCACGAGGGCCAGCGCTGGTACTGCCGGGAGATGGTCCGCGCCGACGTCGTCGGCGCCACCATCGTCGAGCTCGCGGTCTACTGCACCGGGGACTGGGACGAGGCGCGCCAGCGCGAGCACGCGGCCTCGGTCCGGTTGCTCCGACCCTGAGCATTCACGCAGCGTCCACAGCCGCCGGCCGACCGGCGCCGGATCTAGGATTCCCCCATGCTGTCAGAGCCGTCCGGGCTCACCGAGCTCCTCGACCGTGCCGCCGCCGAGCGCCTGGCCGGCCGAGGGGCCGAGGCGGCCCGGCTCTTCCAGGAAGCGGCCGGCCGCGCCCAGACCGACGGAGACCTGACGGCCTGGACCGCGGCGGCCCTGGGGGCGGCGTCGGTCCAGGTGTTCGGCGCCGAGCCCGGCCGCCTCCCGGCGCTGCTGTACGACGTGCTCGCCAGGACCACCGACCCCGGGACGCGGTGCCGGCTCGCGGCCGCGCTGGCCCGTTGCTGGGCCTACGCCGGCCGAGCGCGGCGGGGGCAGCCGTTCGCCGACCAGGCGCTCGCGGATGCCCGCGTGCTCGGCTCCCCCGACCTCCTCGTGGCCGCCCTCGACGCGGCGCTGGCGGTGCGGTGGGGACCCGACGAGCTCGACGTACGACGCGCCCTCACTATCGAGCTCGACGAGGTCGCCGCCCACGTGGTGGATCCGGAGGCGCGTCTGCAGGCCCACCTGTGGGGTCTGCAGGTCGCCTGCGAGCGACTCGACCTGCAGACCATGCACCGCCAGATGCGCGACCTCGAGCTGCTGGGCGAGGACTCGCCCCGCGCGCTGTTCTTCGCGGCCTCGCGACGGCTGATGCTCGACCTGCTCCGCGGGCGCACCGACACCACCGCCCAGCTCGTGGCAGTCGCCGCCGCCGCGGCCCGGGAGGCCTGCCTCCCGGACGCCTGGATGGTCCTGACAGGCATGGAGGTCTACTCCGCCATCCAGACCGGCGACCTGCCCCGGGTCGCAGAGGTCGCCCAGCTCGGGGAGGACTTCGCGCAGGCCGAGGGCAGCACTGCGATCTACGCCGAGGCGGCGTTCTGGTGGGCCGAGGCCGGTCACCCCGACCGGGCCCAGGCGCTGCTCGGCACCTTCCACGGCGACGTACTCGCGGACCTTCCCCGCGATGTCAACTGGATGCTCACCCTGCAGTGCGTCCTCGAGGCCGCCCTCGCCGCCGAGGACCGGGAGCTCGTCGGCACAGCCGCCGGCCTGCTTGAGCCGTACGCCGGTCGCGCCGTGGTCAACGGCGGCGCCGTGATGATCCACGGCGTCACCGACGACACGCTCTCCCGCGCGTACGTCGTCCTCGGCCGGCACGACGAGGCCGCGGCGCTGCGCGCCCGGGCACTCACGATCTACCAGCGCATCGGCGCCCGCTGGTGGCGCGAGCGCCTCGCCACCTCCCCCGAGCCGATCAGCACCGCTCGGCACACCCCGCCGGAGTCCACGGTCGTCCACCTCCACCCCACCGAGGCCGGCCTGTGGGCGATCGGCTCCTCGGCGATGACGGTCGCCGGCCTGCGGGGGTTCGGCTACCTGCGCGAGCTGGTCCGCCGGCCCGGCCAACCCGTCCCGGCGCTCCAGCTCGCCACGGCCGGTCAGCCCACGGTGGAGGAGAGCGGTCTCGGCGAGGTCATCGACCGCCAGGCTCTGGCGGCCTACCGCGCGCGGCTTCTCGAGCTCGACGAGGAGCTGGAGGAGGCCGAGTCCTGGGGCGATGCCGCCAGACACCAGGCCGCGGCCACCGAACGCGAAGCCCTGCTCGGCGAGCTGCGCGCCGCGACCGGGCTCGGTGGGCGTGTCCGCACCCCCGGGTCGAGCCAGGAGCGGGCCAGGATCGCCGTCCGGAAGGCCGTCACCGCAGCGCTGCAACGGATCCAGACCGTGGACGAGGACCTGGCCCTCCACCTGCGGAACAGCATCCGCACCGGACTCGTGTGCAGCTACGAGCCCGAGCCCGGCAGCCTGCCCGGGTGGGCCCTGGACGCGCCATCCGACCGTGGCCCGGCCTCCTCCTGACCCGGCAGCTCAGGCGCTACCCGAGCGGGCGCGAGGGCGGAGGGCAACGCCGAGGAGGCCGCCGGCCAGCCCGACGTTCTTGAGGAGCTGGATGCGGTTGGCCTTGCGGGTGGCGGGGTCGTCCTGACCCCAGACGGGGTGCCCGGCCACGGTCGTGGGGACCAGGGATGCGACCAGGCCGAGGGCTGCGGTCCGCGGTAGCACGCCGGCGATGAGGGCCGCACCGCCCGCGACCATCGCTGCGCCGTTCGCTCGCACGGCCAGCTCAGGGTTCGGCACACCGATCCTGCGGGCCAGCTCGACACGCCCCCCGGGCTCCTTCGCCGCCTCGTAGCCCAGCCACACGAACGGCAGGCCCAGCAGGGCCTGTCCGACTCGATCGCTCATCGGTCCCTCTCCCTCGTCCTCGTGGAGCCCTCCGGCGGGCGGAGACGGTCGTGCCCTCTCTCCGACGCGCGGCTGCTCCGAGTCAAGCACGTCCGCTCCGCGGCGGCTCGGTCCGCGGCGAGGATCCGGAGGAGGTCCGGAGAGGATGGAGCCATGGGACAGGAACCGACAGGCCCGCCGACATGCCCGCCGACAGCAGAGCCCGCCGCGGCCGGCCATCTGCCGCCCGACCAGTTCAACCGCTGGTACGGCGGCTGGGACCCGCTCGATCCCACCACGATCGGCGCGTTCATGGCCGGCTTCGACCGGCCCTGGTGGGTCATCGGCGGCTGGAGCCTCGAGGCCTTCACCGGGGTGCCCCGCACCCATGAGGACCTGGACATCTCGATCCTCTCCGGCGACGCCGACGCCTTCCGGGAGTTCCTGGGCGACCGCTGGACGCCGTGGAACGTCGACGACGGCTGGTTCCGCCCGTTCGACCACCGGTTCACCGACGTACGCCCCGACAGCCAGGTGTGGGTGCGCCGCGACGCACAGTCGCGGTGGGTCCTCGACGTGCCCTTCACCCCGGAGACCGAGGGACGCTGGACCAACAAGCGCCACCTCGCCCACACCGAGGACCTCGACGACGTCACCTGGGTCGCCCCCGACGGCCTGCGCTACGCCCGACCCGAGGTGACCCTGATGTTCAAGGCCGCCCAGGCCCGCGAGAAGGACCGGCGCGACGCCGAGGTCACCCTCCCGCTGCTCGACGACCGGGCCCGCTCCTGGCTCAGCCGCACCCTGGCCCGGTTCGCGCCGGAGCACCCGTGGGTGCGCCTGGGGTGAGCGGCGCTCGTACGCAGGTCAGGCAGCCGCGTGGCGCGGGACCGCGAGGCACTCGCCCGCGGGCGTCAGGAAGGCACCGTCGTCGAAGAGGATGACGCCGTTGCAGAGCTTGTACCAGCCCTGTTCGGAGTGGTCGGCGACGACGTGGGCCTCGCAGCAGTGGCGGCGGTCCGAGGCCTCGGGGCAGTGGGGAGCGTGGTGGCACATGACCGTCTCCTTTGGCGGTGTGCTGGGGAGTCGACCTTCGATCTCGGCTCCTCGACTGCCCTCACCGTACGCCTGTGCATTTATATTTGGCAAGTGAATAGAGCCTTGTAACCCGCTCGCGTTCCGCCTAGCATGAACGACCTCAGCCAGGGCCCGACCCTGGCGTCGACGCCGTTCTGGGAAGGACCACCGATGGCCACCGCACTGGACAAGTACGCCGAGATGAAGCCGACCTGGGACTACCCGGTCGTGATCGAGTCGCACATCAACGGCATCCGCACCAAGGAGATGAACCCCAACACCCCGGTCGGCTACGAGGAGATCGCCGAGGACGCGATCCGCTGCTGGGAGGCCGGCGCCGGCGCGATCCACGCGCACAACACCAGCTTCGACCTGCTGGGGGAGAACGCCTACCGCGACTACATGCGGACCTGGGACAAGGTGCTCGCCCAGCACCCGGACATCACCTGGTATCCCACGACGTGCAACAACCTGCGGCTCCTCCCCCACGAGAACGGCCTGGAGCACGTGCCGTACCTCTACGAGGGCGCAGGAGTGCGGATCGGCTGTGTGGACACGGGTCTGACGCTGTTCGCCACCGAGGCCGACGAGGAGGGGTACCTCTCGGGGCCGGAGTTCGGCTTCAACTACGAGCGCGTCGCGAGCCAGGTGAGGATGTTCCGCGAACGTGACCTCGCCATGGTCTTCGGCGTCTACGAGCCCGGCCACCTCCGCCACGCGATGCACTACGTCAACCGCGGCCTCGTGACGCGCGGGTCGATGTGGGACTTCTACCTGATCGGCGACTACGGTCTCACCGCCCTCGACCCGATCGGCACCAACGGCATGAAGCCGAGCCTGGAGAGCCTGTACTACTACCTGACGATGATCGAGGAGGCCGAGGTCAAGCTGCCCTGGTACATCTCGATCTGGGGGCAGGGCGCGCTCGACGACACCACGCTCCTGCGCCGCGCGATCGAGCTCGGTGGTCACATCAAGACCGGCCTGGAGCTCTTCTACGACCCGGCCAGCAACCCCACCAACCTCGAGCTGCTGCAGCAGGCGATGGAGATCGCCCGCGACGTCGGCCGCCCGATCGCCACCCACGCCGAGGCGAGGGCGCTCTACAACATCAGCTGAGCCGGGGCGGGCCGCCTGGGTGGTCTGCTGCACCGATCGGGCCGTCCTTCAAGCCCTCCGTACGGATACCTCCCATCCGCCTTCGGGTGGTCCCGATCCGGCCGCACCAGGCCCTGGTCTGGCTAGCATCGCCGGCACGGTTCCAGCAGAGGGAGACGGCCCGTGACCGCGTTGCACCACATCGGCTACTACGTCGAGGACCTCGAGGCGAGCATCCACCGGGCTGTTCGCGACCTCGGGATCGGGCCCTTCCTCCGGCACGAGCACATCACCTTCGACGAGTTCACCTGCGCCGACGGCGTCGCCGCCACCGACCGGGTGGTCTTCGACCACTCCGCGGCCTTCGCCGCCTGGGGTCCGCTGGTGGTGGAGCTGGCGCAGGTGCACGACATCGACGACGGTCTCGCGCGTGCCTACGGCGTCGCGCCGGGGGTCGTCAGCCACGTCTCGTGGATCGTCGACGACCTCGCCGCCGAGCGCGAGCGACTGGTCGGCGTGGGCTGCGCGCCGATCAACACCGCGCGCACCGGTCCGATCCACGTCTCCTGGCACACCGGCGGGCCGCTGTTCCCGCACCCGATCGAGGTGCACGAGTCCAACGCGGCCATCGAGGGCATGCACGCCCGGCTCACGGCGCTGGCTGCCGACTGGGACGGGGTCACCGACCCGATCCGCCCGATGCGACCGGCCCAGGGGCAGCCGGGATGACGCGCCCCTTCCGCTTCGGGATGCTCTCGGGTGCCGGTGACCCCCAGGGCTGGCACCGCGACGTCGCCCGGGCCGAGGACGACGGGTACTCCACGATCGTGCTCACCGACCACCTGGACCTCTCGGGCGCGCACGTCACCCGGCTGTCGTGGCTGCCGGCGTTCGCCGACGCCCTGGCCCGCACCTCCCGGCTGCATGCGTCGGTGATGGTCGCCAACCAGGACCTGCGGCACCCGGCCGTCCTGGCCCGCGAGGTGACCACCCTGGACCGGCTCAGCGAGGGGCGGATGGAGCTCGGCCTCGGCGCGGGCTGGACCGAGCAGGAGTACACCTGGGCGGGGCTCTCCTTCGACCCGGTCGGCGAGCGGGTGTCGCGCCTGGCCGAGTACGCCGGTGTCGTCCGCGGGCTCACCTCGAAGGGAGCGGACACGTTCTCCTTCGAGGGCCGGCACTTCACCGTCACGGACATGCCGCGTGCGCCGCTCCCGCACCGCGGCCACCTCCCGATCATGATCGGAGGCGGTCGGCCTCGGGTGCTCTCCCTGGCGGCAACCCTGGCCGACATCGTCAACATCAACACCCTGCGCGACGCCGGCACCGCCGAGGAGGTGCTGGCGGAGAAGGTCGGCTGGATCGCCGCCGCGGCGGGCGACCGCCTGCCGGCGCTCGAGCTGGCCCTGTCGGTGCCGATCGTCGCCGGCGGCCCGGGGTCACCTGTCTCCGCGCTCGAGCGTGCCGTCGCGGAGGACCCCTTCGCCCAGCACCTGGCGTCCCAGCGGCCGGTCGAGGCTCTCGCCGCCAGCCCCCTGGTCCTGGCGGGCAGCACGTCCGCCATCGTCGAGCGGCTCCAGCGCTGGCGCGAGCGGCACGGTGTCACCTACTACGTCGTACCTGCGGGCGCCGCCGACGTGATGGCGCCGGTCCTCGCCGAGCTGCTGTGACCGCGCCCTGACCGCGCCGACCGACGGCGGCCGGGCCGCGCGCCTAGGCTGGCGCGGTGGACCTGCGGCCGGTGCGTGACGCCTACGCGGACCGGTGGTCGGACTACGCCGCCCTGTTCGGTGGCGCGGCGCAGCCGCGGGACCTCGACGGCACCGCCCTGATCCGCCGGCACCTCGAGGGCGTGCCGGGGCGGTTGCTCGACCTCGGCTGCGGGCCCGGTCAGTGGACGGCGTACCTGCACGCGCGCGGAGCGGACGTCGTCGGCATCGACCTGGTGGAGGACTTCCTCGCCCACGCCCGGCGGACCTATCCGGGCCCGGAGTTCCGGCTCGGCTCCCTGACCGACGTGGCGTTGGCCGAGTTCCGCCGGCTGCTCGCGCACGGCGGCGTCCTCGTCCTCGGGTTCTTCGACAGCGACGACGGCGTGGCGGCGTTCGACCACGCGGTGGTCACGGCCTACCGCTGGCCTGCGGACGTCATGGCCGCGCGCCTCGCGCAGGCGGGCTTCGTCGAGGTGCAGCGCGTGCAGCACGAGACCGTCGAGCGACCGGACCGGAAGTACGCCGCGATCGCCGCCACCGCCTGCTGGCCGGCTGCTGATTCCGGCACCGCTGACAGAGTCCGACGTCCCCACACGGGGGAACGCGGGGACGTCGGACGCCCCATCATCACCCAGACCGTGACATCTGTCATGGCCGCCACGCGACGTGTCTGGACGGCTGCCCTGCCGACGCGGGTGACCCGCCTGCGTGTGCCCCAGACCTAGACCTTGCGGTCCTCGGCGTCCTCGGCGGAGACCATGGTGGCCACCGCGAGCACGATGTCGTCCGTCCGGTTGCTCCACGAGTGGGCTCCTCGACGTGGTCGTCGCGAACGCCGGCGTCTGGGCCTCCGCGCCCGCGTTCGACATGCCGCTGGAGATGTACCACGACGTGATCGACACGCTGCTGCACGGCGCGTACTACACGTGCCGTGCCGCCATCCCGCACCTGGTGCGGGGCGGGCGCGGCGGCAGCATCATCATCACCAGCTCGACCTCCTCCACCCGCGGTGCGCCGAGGCAGGTCGCCTACAACATCTCCAAGGCGGGCCTCACGGGCCTGATGATCTCGCTGGCCAACGAGCTCGCCGAGCACTCGATCCGCGTCAACTCCGTCAACCCCAGCGCGACCCTGACCCCGATGATCGACAACGACGCGGTCGCCCAGGCCTTCGCGCCCGACGCGGTGAACCCGATCATTCGCGAGTTCGGCGAGCTGTTCACCCAGCTCAACCTGCTGCCCGTCCCGTGGTGCCAGCCCGAGGACATCGCGAACGCCGTCGCCTTCCTCGCCTCGAGCGACTCCCGCTTCGTGACCGGCATCCAGCTCCCGGTGGACGCCGGCTACCTGGCGCACTTCTGAGGGTCCCGGCACCTGCTGGCCCCGCCTGCGACGATGAGCTGACCCGGCCCGAGAGCTCAGGCTGTCGCGGCCACCCGCTCGTGCTCGTGGTGGTGCTGCCCAGGGACGGCCGATGCCGGAGCGTCCGGGACGCCCACGGTGAGGACCATGTCGTAGTGGACCCGACCGTGGCGGACCCACCACGTGCGAGCCATGGAGTGGAGGTCCTCCCCCGCCGCGGCGCGCAGAACGCGGTACCCCGAGACGACTGCGTCGCGGGGACGGTCGGCGCAGTGCTTGCCCAGCACCGTGACCTGGTGGGTGGCGACCCACCCCGAGACGAGCTGGTCCAGGTAGGTGTCCTCACCGGTGGTCGGCACGTCAGCCGGGTTGCGCCAGTCGATGACCAAGACGTGCATGCGAGCAACTCCTCATGAGCAGGATCGGTGAGGTCACCAGCATGGAAGCCCTCCCTCAAGCGGTCCTCAAGCGCCTCTCAATGGGCAGCAAACGATTACGCTGATCGTCCCGTGTCGACGGGACCTTCGTCAGCGCAGGGCTTGGCAACGACAGGCCCCGACAGCGTGGCCGCCACCGAGCACCGACGGGGCGCCGTCCTCCACCCCTGCCGGAGAGCCACCTCCGGGGGGATGATGCCGTCGTGCGCATCCGTCCACCCCGAGGAGGCCTCATGCCCGCCGTTGCGACCGAGGTGCGCTGGTCGCGCACCCTCGACGGACTCGGCGAGCACGGGCCGGGTCCGCTCGTCGACCCCCCGATCCACGTGTTCATCGCGGACCGTTTCCTGGAGGACGGCGAGCAGCTCGAGCTCCCCGACGGCACCCCCGTCATCGTCGTCTCACTGACCGTCCTCCACCGGGGCCGTACGACGACGCAGCAGGTCAGCGTTCGGCCCTTCGCTGTGTGACGCACACGGGAGCAGATCGGCACGGACCTGCTGCAAGACCCTGTCTCGGCGTGCGATGCGACGGGCTCCCCCTGACCTCATCGCGATACTGGACCCATGAACGGCGTCGAGCCCGGAGGACCAGCCACGGACGTGCCGCCCGAGCCGCCGCTGCTGCGCCGGATCCGGGAGGCGGTGATCGGGGACGACCAGGTGATGCCGGGGCCGTTCGGTCCCCGGCGGGTGACCTACGCCGACTACACCGCCTCGGGGCGGGCGCTGTCGTTCCTGGAGGACTTCATCCGTGACGAGGTGCTCCCCCGCTATGCCAACACGCACACCGAGTCCAGCGGCACCGGCCTGCAGACCACCCGCCTGCGCGAGGACGCCCGGTCGATCATCCACGACGCCGTCGGCGGCGACGAGCACACGTGCGTGATCTTCGCCGGCTCGGGCTGCACCGGTGCGATCGCCAAGCTGATCGGGATCCTGGGGCTGCGGATCCCCTCGGCGCTCGAGGACGCCCACCACCTCAGCGACGCGATCCCGGCCGACCAGCGCCCGGTGGTCTTCCTCGGACCGTTCGAGCACCACTCCAACGAGCTGCCCTGGCGGGAGTCGATCGCGGAGGTGGTCTCCATCCCGGCCGACAGTGACGGTCACATCGATCTCGGCGTCCTGGAGGAGCAGCTCCTCCGGTACGCCGACCGCCCTCTGAAGATCGGCAGCTTCTCCGCTGCCAGCAACGTCACCGGGATCCTGAGCGACACCGCCGGCATCTCCTCCCTCCTGCACCGCCACGGAGCCTTGTCGTTCTGGGACTTCGCCGCCGCCGGCCCCTATGTGCAGATCGAGATGAACGGGCCCGACCTGGACGACCCGCTCTGCTACAAGGACGCGGTGTTCCTCTCTCCGCACAAGTTCATCGGCGGACCCAGCACCCCCGGCGTCCTGGTCGTACGACGCGAGCTGGTGACCAACCGGGTGCCCGACGTCCCCGGGGGTGGCACCGTCGCCTACGTCAACCCCGAGGACCACCGCTACCTCGACGACCTGGTCCACCGGGAGGAAGGCGGCACCCCGGCCATCGTGGAGTCGATCCGCGCCGGCCTGGTCTTCCAGTTGAAGGAAGCAGTCGGCATCGACGTCATCCGTGCCCACGAGGAGAGCTTCGTACGCCGTGCGCTCGGGCGATGGTCGGCCGAGCCGACCATCGACATCCTCGGCAGTCCGACCGCGGAGCGTCTCTCGATCGTGTCGTTCGTCGTCCGAGTGCGCAGGACCGTACGGGCACCGGCTGCTGGGCATCGACCTCGACCGCTCCCACGAGTTCGAGCGCGAGATCACCCGCGGCTGCGAGGGCATCAAGCCCGGCTGGGTGAGGGTGAGCTTCAACTACTTCACCTCCGAGGCAGTCTTCGACTACCTGCTCGAGGCCGTCGCGCTGGTCGCTCGCGACGGCTGGCGCCTGCTCGGGCGCTACCGGTTCGACGTCGCACGCGGCCTGTGGACCCACCGCGACGGGCCGGTCGAACCACCGCTCCGCCTGAGGCAGGTCCACTACGACGTCGACGGCTCCCTGGTCTACGAGCGGCACACCGACCGGGCTCCGGAGTCCGCGCTGGCCGACTACCTCGAGACGGGCGGCCGCCTGCTGGCCGAAGCGCACCCTGCACAGGACGGCGCTCTCGGCGACCAGGTCTCCGGCGACTTCGAGCACCTGCGCTGGTTCGAGCTCCCCCGCGAGTGTCTGGTCAGCCCGGACGGGCCGCGGACCGCAGATCGACCGTGATCTCGGGAGCGGACGTGATCGAGTCGTACACAGTGCAGTGACTGATGGCGCGACGGTCTTCCGCGCTCAGGTGCGGCCGAGCAAAGATCTTCTCAAGTGATACCCGGTGGGGTACCACATCGCTCTGCTAGGAGCAGATGCCGGCTGCCTCGAGCCTCCGCCGGCTGACCACGCTCAGGTCGTCGGTGACGAGCTCACGGACGCCGGCGCGCGTCAGGCGGACCGCTTCGTCGAGGGTGTTGACGTTCCACACCCCGACACTGACCCCCACGTCAGTGGCAGCCGCGACGTACGCGGCGTCCACCCGCGGCTGGTCGGCGAGCACGTAGCGCTCGACCAGGTTCGACCACTGGCCGAGTGTCGAGACCTCCGGTGCGTCACCCTCGAAGATCAACGCGATGTGCGCGGCCGGGTCGTGGGCGTGGAGGATGCCCGCGATCCGGGGCCGCAGGGTGGTCCACATGATCGCGTCCTCGGCCGCCGCGTCGGTTCCCCTCTGCGCCAGCAGGAGGCCGTGGACCCGGTCCATGAAGGACTCGAGCGGGGCGGGAGAGATCACGGGCGGCTTGATCTCCAGCTCGAGCCTCAGGCGGGCGAGCCGCCTCTTGAGCCTCGGCCGGTGCCGATAGCCACCGATCCACGAGGTGTCGCGCATCTTGCGAAGGAACGTCAGCGCTCGCGGCACCCGGGTCCCGTCGCCGGTGCGAAGCGCGGACATCTGGCCGTCCGTCTTCTCGTCCACCGGTCCGGAGCCGTCGGTCGTCCTGTCGACGGTGAGGTCGTGCATCAGGTACCTGGTGCCGTCCCGGTCCGGTTGCGTGTCGAACTCGGTGATGTCCGCCCCGTGCCGGACGGCCCGCCGACCTGACCACACGCTGTTCTCGACCGTGAACGGGCGACCCGGCTTCTTCACCATGGTGCCGACCGAACCACGATGAGCCGCCACCCGCGGGCACCTCGGCAGGAGGTCCGAGGCTGCAGGCGCAGCGGCGCCACCCGCCAGACCGATCGCCAGCGACAGGGACGCCGCAGCGCCCAGGACTCGCAGGCGCCACCCCTGTTTGCAGCACACGACAGTCAACGTACGGCTGCACCGCCGCTCGAGTGGCCGAAATGGCTAAGGCCAGGATGCGGGCCTGGACTAGGGCGTCCCGGGCCGCGCCGCGACGGCCAGCCAGACCATCCAGCTCAGGCTGAGGACCCAGGCAGTGACGATGAGGGTGGAGTTCGTGGCCGAGAAGCCCTCCTCTCCGACCACCCATCCCTGCGCCAGGTAGGCGACGCCGGAGCACGCCATCAGCCAGGAGATGCCAGTGGGGACGGCGCGCCGGCCGGCTGCGACGAGGGCGGCGGCGCAGAGGAGGAGCGCGAGGCCGAGGGCGTAGTCGTGGTAGCTGCGCATGCCCCACTCGAGCCAGCGCATGGCTTCGGCACTCGCGAACCGGGCGGCCCGGTCCGCTCCGGTGGCGTGCTCCCACGCAGCGTCGACCTGCTGGTTGCCGCCCCCGTCCACCGCCTGGAGCGCGGCGTACAGGGCGAGCCCGACGCCGGCCAGGGCCGAGGCCGAGGTCGAGAGCGCCCTCGCGGCGGAGGACGCGGCGGATCGGGCACGCAGCCAGGTCGCGAGGACGACCAGGCCGGTGAGCATGACGGACATGGCGAGGAACTGACCGACGTGGACCCCCTTCCAGTCGCTGCTGCCGGCGTACTCGAGGAAGATCTCGCGGTGGTGGTTGGCGTCGCCGCCGACGTGGAACTGCGTGATGAGGATGTAGAGCAGCTGCCCGCCCAGGAGCAGACCGGCCGGCAGTCGCAGGTCACCCTGGTCCAGGCTGCGCGGCGGGGTGAGGTGGTGGGTGGTCATGACAGGGCTTCCTTCCGGTCAGAGGTGGTGAGGTGGGTGGCGACCCACTCGGCGTCGTGTTGGACGAAACCGAGGAGCGA
The DNA here is from genome assembly GCA_044227235.1 of Marmoricola sp. Lineage (GTDB taxonomy): Bacteria > Actinomycetota > Actinomycetes > Propionibacteriales > Nocardioidaceae > Marmoricola_A. Next base: position 44,637 of record JBGAFN010000022.1, read on the forward strand.
GGAGCCGCGGGTGTGCTGCCAGGGCAGCCCGACGAAGAACAGGCCGGGGACTCGGGTGCGACCGCGGTCATGGACGACCTGGCCGTCGAGGAGGACTCCGGGGATGGTGATCCAGGAGTAGTCGGTCCGGAACCCGGTCGCCCACACAACGGTCGCGGGGCGGTAGGTGGAGCCGTCCTCGAAGTGCGCCTGGTCGGCTGACATCCGGTGGAGCCGAGGGTGGATCGTCACCCCCGCCCTGCGCAGCCTCGCCAGGGGCGTGCCGATCACGAGGTCGCCCCGGGCGCGCATCCGGCGCGCCAACAGCGAGTCGGGGGTCCTGGTGATCACGCCGAGCCGGGTCAGCCACCAGAACAGGTCGCGCCCGAGGACGCGCTGCGGCAGCTCGAGCGGCTCGGCCCCGGTGGCGAGGGCGACCTGCCGGACGCCGGGGTGGGCGGTCGCCAGCTCCAGCGCGATCTGGCGCCCCGAGTTGCCCGCACCGACGACCAGCACCGGCCCGGCCGGGACGTCGTCCGGTCGGCGGTACGCCGAGCTGTGCAGCTGGGAGACCTCGTCGCCGAGAGCGGAGGCCAGGTGGGGCACGTGCGGGGTCTGGAACGGTCCGGTGGCGACCACGACCTGGTGGGCCTCGAGCAGACCCCGGGAGGTGTGCAGCTGGTAGCGGCCGTCGGCGTGCTCGAGCCGGTCGACCCGGCAGTCCAGCATCACCGGCAGCGCGAAGCGGGCGGCGTAGCCGGCGAGGTAGTCGGCGACCTCGTCCTTCGTGGGGTGGGTGTCGGCCGGGGCGGGGAACGGCATGCCCGGAAGCCCGTCGTACTGCGGCGGGGTGAACAGGCGCAGGGAGTCCCACCGGCTCCGCCAGGAGTGGCCGAGCTGCGGGGCAGCGTCGACCACGAGGAACCGCAGGCCGCGCTGACGCAGGTGGTAGGCGGTGGCGAGGCCGGCCTGGCCGGCCCCGATGACGATGACGTCGAAGACCTCGGGGGTGGGGGACATCGCGACTCCTCAGGTGGGTGGTTCGGAGCGCCAACGCTAGGAACCTGGGCGCCGGTGCCGCGCCGGTGAAATCGCCGGGATCGACGCACGGCCGGTGGCCGAGGCGGGCCACGCGACAACCCGGCGATTTCACCGGCGCGACCAGGGACGCGGTGATCCGAGGCTGGGACCACCAGCCGACGACGGCACCCACCGAACAGGAGAACGCCCATGTCCGACACCACCACCCGCATCTACCGCGTCACCGGCATGACCTGCGGTCACTGCGTCAGCGCGGTCACCCAGGAGATCGGGGCGTTGCCCGGTGTCCTCGACGTGCACGTCGAGGTCGCCACCGGCGACGTCACCGTGACCAGCACCCGACCGCTGGGGTGCGAGGAGATCTCCGCAGCCGTCGACGAGGCCGGCTACGACCTCGCCTCCTGACCCACCACCGACCAGGCCCACCTGCCCAACGCCCAGAGGAGCACCGAGATGACCACGACCACCCCCTCGCCCGGCCCCGCCGGCGCCGCGGCCACGACTGCCGAGACCAGCTTCGACATCGGCGGCATGACCTGCGCCTCCTGCGTCGGACGCGTCCGCAAGGCGCTGTCCCGGGTGGAGGGGGTGGTCGAGGTGTCGGTGAACCTGGCCACCGAGACAGCCCTGGTCGTGCACGACACGGCCGCCGTCACCGCCGACGACCTGGCGGCCGCGGTGGCGGGGTCCGGCTACACCGCGACGCCGCGGACACCGGCCCCCGAGCAGGCGAGTGCTGGTCCCGACGCCCCGCAGCTCTCGGGCCCGGCCGACGAGGCCGACCGAGTCCGGGACCTCGAGATCGGACGGCTCAAGCGCAAGTGGCAGGTCGCGCTGAGCGTCGGGCTGTCGCTGATGGGCGTCATGTACCTCCCGCTGCACCTGGACACCATGGACTGGCTGATGCCGCTCATCCTGGTCATCGCCACCGCCGTCCAGGCCTGGGCCGGCGCCGACATCTACCGGGCAGCCTGGGCGGCCGCGCGCCACCGCGCGACGAGCATGAACACCCTGGTCGCCCTCGGCACGGGCGTCGCCTACGGCTACAGCGCCTTCGTCACGCTCTGGCCGGGGCAGGCCCAGGCCTGGGGGCTGCCGCTGCACCTCTACTTCGAGACCGCGCTGGTCGTCGTCGCCCTGGTCCTGATGGGGCGCTGGCTCGAGCTGCGGGCCAAGAAGCGCACCGCGGCCTCCCTGCACGCCCTGGTCGCGCTGGCCCCCCAGACCGCTCGGGTGCTGCGCGACGGTGCCGAGGACGACCTCCCCGTCGACCAGGTCGTGGTCGGTGACCTGGTCCGGGTCCGCCCCGGCGAGACCGTCCCGGTCGACGGTGTCGTCGTGGAGGGGCACTCGGCGGTGGACGAGTCGATGCTCACCGGCGAGAGCGTGCCGGTCGACAAGTCGGTCGGCGACACCGCCATCGGCGCGACCCTGAACCGCACGGGCGCCCTCGTCCTGCGGGCTACCGCGGTCGGTGCCGACGGGACGCTGGCCCAGATCGTCCGCCTCGTCGAGGACGCCCAGGGTTCCGCCGTCCCCCTGCAGCGCCTGGCCGACCGGGTCTCGGCCTGGTTCGTGCCCGCCGTCCTCCTGGCGGCAATCGCCACGTTCGCGGCCTGGTTCGCCTTCGGACCCGACAACGAGAACCTCGTGCTCGCGATCGGGACCACCGTCGCCGTCCTCATCATCGCCTGCCCCTGCGCGCTGGGTCTGGCCACGCCGACGGCGGTCATGGTCGGCACCGGGAAGGCAGCCGAGCTCGGCATCCTGATCGGCGACGGTGAGGCGTTGGAGACAGCCCGCCGGGTGACCGCGGTGATCCTGGACAAGACCGGGACCCTGACCCGCGGACGACCCGAGCTGACCCAGGTGACCCCCGTGCCCGGGTGGCAGGCGGACGACCTGCTGGCCCTGGTCGCCTCCGCCGAGGTGGCCAGCGAGCACCCCGTCGCCGAGGCCGTCGTGTCCGGGGCGCGGGACCGCGGCCTGGTCCTGCACCCCGCGACCCGGTTCGAGGCGGTGCCCGGTCACGGGATCATGGCCGACGTTGCCGGCCGCCGCCTGCTGGCCGGGAACCGGGCTCTCCTCACCGCCCACGCCATCGACGTCACCCCGCTCGCGGACGCTGCCGCCCAGGCCGCTTCCCAGGGGGCGACGCCGCTCTTCGTCGCCGTCGACGGCGGTCTCGCCGGCCTCGTGGCGGTGGCCGACGCGGTCAAGCCCACCTCCGCGGACGCCGTCGCCCAGCTCCGGGCGCTCGGCCTGGAGGTATGGATGGTCACCGGCGACACGACCGGCACGGCCCACGCGGTCGCCGCCCAGGTCGGCATCGACCACGTGATGGCCGAGGTGCTCCCGGCCGACAAGGCCCAGCGAGTGGCCGAGCTCCAGGCCGCGGGCCACGTCGTGGCCATGGTGGGCGACGGCATCAACGACGCCCCTGCCCTGGCCCAGGCCGACCTCGGCATCGCCATCGGCACCGGCACCGACGTCGCCATCGCGGCCTCCGACGTCACCCTGGTCGGCGGTGACCTGCGCGGGATCGTCTCGGCCATCTCGCTGTCGCGGCGCACCGTCACCACCATCAAGCAGGGCCTGGCCTGGGCATTCGCCTACAACGTGCTGCTGATCCCGGTCGCCGCCGGCGCCCTGTACTGGTGGGACGGCCTGCTCCTCGACCCGGTCCTGGCCAGCGCCGCCATGGCGATGAGCTCGGTCAGCGTCGTCACCAACGCCCTCCGGCTGCGCCGCTTCTCCCCGCCGTCCAGCGCCGACGACGTGCTGCACCAGCCGCTGCGCGCCCGCCTCGGACAAGGCGCCTACCTGGTCGGCGTCGGCGTCGTCGCGCTGGCCATCGGGACCGCGTTCACCTGGCTCAGCCGCACCGACCAGGCCGAGCGCGGCATGAACGGCGTGCTGACCTGGTCCGAGGGGATGGGCATGCCGATGCGACCCCTGATGAGCACGATGGAGGCCACCGACGTCCCGCCCACCGACACGCACGACGCGGGCCTCGACGTCGCGATCGAGACGCCCGAGGACATACGCCCCGGCCGGCCCACGCGGATCACCGTGCGGGTGCGCGACGCGCGGACCGGCGAGCCCGTCCACGACCTGGTCCGCACCCACCAGGTCTGGATGCACCTGATCGTCACGCGCAACGACCTCGGCACGTTCGCGCACCTGCACCCCGAGCCCACCGGCGAGGACGGCGTGCTGACGGTGACCGCGCTCTTCCCGACTGCGGGCGCGTACACGCTGCGCACCGAGTTCCGCCGGCAGGGCCAGATGGCCGACGTCCTGGACACCCACGAGGTGACGGTGCCGGGCGAGGCCCCGCCGCCGGCGCCCCTCCCCTCCCAGGACGTCCGGAGCGTCACCGTGTCCGGGGTGCGCATCGACCTCGAGGGAGCGGCTCACGTGGGGCGGACCAGCGACTTCGCGCTGCGCGTCACCGACGCAGCCACGGGTCGGGGCGTCGGCGACCTCCGGCCGTACCTGGGTGCGGCGGGGCACGTGGTGGTCCTGCGCAGCGACGGCTCGATGTTCGGACACCGTCACGCGGAGACGTACGACGACCGTGGCAGGCCGGTGTTCGCGCTGCCCGGCACCGTGTTCGGTCCCGAGCTGGACCTCCACGTGCGGTTCGAGGTCGAGGGCGTCTACCGCCTCTGGGCGCAGTTCCGGCTCGGCGACGGGACCGTGGTCACGGCTCCGTTCGTGGTCCATGCACGCCGATGATGCGGGACACGCCGCGTACGTTCGTCGGCTCCGTCGTCCTGCTCCTCCACGAGCCGGTCGGCGAGCACCTGGCCGACGACGTGGTCGCCGACCTGCTTGACCTGCCCGGGGTCGCCGGATGCGACCTGGACGGCGACGGCGCGGTGCTCGTGCTCACCGCACGAGCACCGGTCGACCGCACGGAGGTCGTGGCGCTGCTCGCCCGACATGGCTGCCGCGTCCGGCCCTGAGCACGAGCGGGCCGGACAGCGCCTGTGACCGGCGACCCGGCCGGTCCCGGAGCCTCGCGGAGCCAGGACGCGTCACCGTACGATCACGTCGCGGGGCCAGGTGCCGCGGCGAAGGGGACGACGATGTTGTGGGGGCGGGAACGCGAACAGGGAGTGCTGCGTGACGTGCTCGCCCGAGCACGCGCGGGCAACGGCTCGGCGCTGCTGCTCCGCGGCCAGCCCGGTGCCGGCAAGTCCTCCCTGCTCGGCGACCTCGCCGCCACGGCGGACGACGTCACCGTCCTCAGGACCAACGGGGTCGAGTCCGAGGCCCCGTTGGCCTTCGCCGCCCTGCACCGGCTGCTGCGACCTGTCGCCTCCCGGGCGGACGACCTCCCCGCTCCCCAGGCCGCTGCCCTGCGGGCGGCGTTCGGGGAGTCCGACGAGGGTGTCGGGGACCGGCGCCTGGTGTTCCTGGCGACGCTGAACCTGCTCTCCGAGATCGCCGCTGCCCAGCCCGTCCTGGCGATCGTCGACGACGCCCACTGGCTCGACGACGCCTCCGCCGCTGCCCTCCTCTTCGCCGCTCGGCGCCTGGAGGGCGAACGCGTGGCGCTGCTGTTCGCCCAGCGCGAGGACGACCGGGGCAGCTTCGACACCCTCGACCTGCCCGTGCTGAGCGTCGCGGGTGTCGACGCGGACGCCGCGGCCGCGGTGATCGCCGACCAGGCCGGTGTCGAGGTCTCGCCCCAGGTCCGCGCCGAGCTCATCGAGATCACCCGCGGCAACCCGCTCGGCCTGGTCGAGCTGACCCGCGCCCTCACCGCCGGGCAGCTGACCAGCCAGGCCGCACTCCCGGAGCGCCTGCCCCTGACCGAAGGGGTGGAACGGGCGTTCCTCGACCGCTACCGCCGACTCTCCCCCGCCGCCCAGACGGTGCTGCTCGTGGCGTCCGCGGACGACTCGGGACGGGCCACGACGATCAGCCGGGCAGCCGAGAGCCTGGGCGCCGACCTGGCGGCCCTGGACGCCGCGGAGGAGTCCGGCCTGATGAGCGAGCAGGACGGGGTCCTGACGCTGCGCCACCCGCTGGTCAGGTCCGCCATCTACAGCGCTGCCACGAGCTCGCGTCGCCGTCAGGTGCACCGGGCGCTCGCCGATGCCCTGGCCGGCACGCCGCAGGAGGACAGGCGCGCCTGGCACCTGGCCGCCTCGGTCGACGGACCGGACGAAGCGGTCGTCCTGGCCCTGGACGAGACCGCTGCGCGAGCACGCCACCGCGCTGGACACGAGGCGGCGGCCGCCGCGTGGACCCGAGCTGCGGAGCTGACCGTGGACCCGCAGGCACGTGCGCGCCGGTTGTACGCCGCCGCTGGGTCCAGCCTCGCGGCCGGCCGTCCCCTCGAGAGCGACCGGCTCGCCCGGGCCGCCCTCCTCGACGCCACCGACCCGCTCCTGCGGGTCGACCTGCTCACCCTGCAGGGACAGGTGGAGTGGAACACCCGGTCGGTCGACGACGGCTACCGCATCGTGTGCCAGGCGGCGCAGGCGGCGGCACCCCACGACCCGTCCCGCGCCCGGGTGCTGGCCATGCTGGCCGCCTCGTTGGCCTCGTTCGGAGCCCGTTCCCTCGACGCACCCGACCCGACCACGATCGCCGCACCGCCTGACCCCGACTCACCAGCCGAGGATCAGGCGGCGGCGTCCTTGCTCGACGGCTTCTCCGCTGTCGTGCGCGACGACTGGGCGACGGCAGCCACCGCCCTGCGCCGCGCGTGGGACACCCCGGTCGGTCCCGCCGCGCCGCCGGTCCTCCACCACAACCTGGCGATCGCCACCCTGCACCTCGGTGACGACGTCCGGGCGATCCGGTCGCACGATCTCCAGCTGCAGCAGGCTCGCGACGCCGGTGCCGTCAACATGGTCGAGCACGCACTCACCCGCGGCGCGGTCTTCCGGATCGCCACGGGCGCGTGGGCCGAGGCGACCTCCTCTGCTCAGGAGGCGGCGCTCCTGGACGCGAACCTGGGCCTCGACGAGCTGGTGGCGTTCCCGTTGGCCGAGCTGGCCGTGATCGCGGCGATGCGAGGTGAGCCGCACGCCGCGGCCCGCCTCCGGGAGCTCGAGGACGCGCTGGCACGGCACCCGGCGCGCGGCGTCAGCGCCCCTCTGGTGGACGGTCTGGCCCACTGGGCCCGAGCACGACAGCCCGAGGTCACCGCTGCGACGGCCCTGCACCACCTGGAGCAGATCGACCTGCCCATCGTCCGTCGCCTGGCGGTCCTCGACCGGGTCGAGGCAGCCGTCCAGGCGGAGCGCCGCGACCTGGCCGAGGGGTGGATCGAGGAGCTCCGTGGGTTCGCGGAGGGCACCGAGATGCCGTGGGCGTGGGCGGCGCTGCACCACTGCTCCGCCGTCCTGGGTGGCCCTGACGCCGAGGAGCACTTCACGCAGGCCCTGGTGTGGCACGAACGGTCGCCTCGGGTCCCGGCGCGGGCACGCACCCAGCTCGCGCTCGGGGAGTACCTGCGCCGCCACCGACGGCGGACCGACGCACGGGTGCCGCTGCGCGAGGCACTCGAGACCTTCGAGGCTCTCGGAGCGCCCGTCTGGGCCGAACGCGCTCGGCAGGAGCTGCGCGCCTCGGGAGAGACCGCCCGGCGGGGCACCGACGTGGTCGCCACGGACCTGACGGCCCAGGAGTCCCAGGTGGCCGCGCTCGTACGGCAGGGCCTGTCGAACAAGGACGTCGCCGCACGGCTGTTCATCAGCCGCCGTACCGTCGACTTCCACCTGCGCAACGTCTACTCCAAGCTCGGCATCACCTCGCGCACCGAGCTCGCAACACTGCCCGTCACGTCGTTCTGAAGCGGCACCCGGACGTGCCGCACGCCGTCCGGGGATCCCCGGACGGCGTGCGGCTCCGTCGACGCGCGGTGCTCAGTGCAGGTGGACGTGGCCCCCCGCGGCGCGGGTGGCGGGCATCCGCACGGCGGCGACAAGGGCGAAGGCGACCGCCAGCACGGCGGCCGCGACGAAGCCGCGCTCGAACGCCGCCTCGACACCCGTCGGGGTGCTGAGGGCCCCCGCGGTCGCGGCGATGGCGGACAGCACCGAGACGCCCAGGGCGGCGCCGACCTCGTGGCCGGTCATCAGGAACCCCGAGGCCATCCCCGCGTGGGATCCCGGGATGCCACTCATGGCGGCGCCGGAGACCGCGACGAAGACCATCCCGGTCCCGATGCCGACGACGACCAGGCCCGGCAGCAGGTCGAGGGCGTAGCCGGCGCCTGCGTCCGCGCGGGAGAGCAGCAGGGCGCCGGCAGCCGCCACGACCAGGCCCGTGGCTGCGACTCCTCGCGCTGCGAGGTGGCTGCCGAGGTGGCCGGCCGCGTGCGTGCCGAGCACCAGCGCCAGGGCCAGCGGGAGGACGGCGAGCCCGGCCTCGAGGGCGGAGTAGCCCAGCGTGGTCTGGACGAAGATCGAGACCAGGTACACGGTGCCGACCACCAGCCCGGTGACGCCGAGCATGACCGCGGTGCTGGAGACCAGCGAGGAGATCTTCCACGTGTGCGGGTGGACCAGGGGCTGGGCGGCGCGTCGTTCGATGGCGACGAAGGCGGCGAGCAGCGCCGCGGCGATGCCGAGGCCGCTCAGGGTCTGGGAGGAGGTCCAGCCGTGGGCGGTCGAGCTGGACACGCCGTACATCAGCGCGGCCAGGCCGGAGACGACGGTCGCGGCCCCCGCGAGGTCGAAGTCGGCCAGCGCGACGCGCTCCAGGCGCTCCTGGGGCAGCAGGTGAGCCGCGACGACCAGCGCCACGAAACCGATCGGCACGTTGACCCAGAACACCGACTGCCAGCCGGCCCACGTGGTCAGCGCGCCGCCCAGCGTGACTCCGGCGGCGATCCCGAGACCACCGATGGCACCCCACAGGGCGAGTCCACGCGCCCGCTGGGCTCCGGAGTAGGTGGTCATGATGATCGCCAGCGCGGCCGGCGTCATCAGGGCGGCGCCGGCACCCTGGACGGCACGCCCGGCGATCAGCTGTCCACCGCTGGAGGACAGGCCGCTGACCAGGGACGCACCGGTGAACAGGACCATGCCGAGCATGAAGGTCCGTCGCTTGGGCAGCAGGTCGGAGATGCGCCCGCCCAGGAGCAGGCCACCACCGGACATGAGCAGGTAGGCGGTGACCATCCACGCCATCTGGCTGCTGCTCAGGTGCAGGTCCTGGCCGATGCTCGGCAGGGCGGTGTTGACCACCGAGATGTCCAGGACCACCAGCACCTGGGCCACCAGGGCCAGGACGAGGACGGACCAGGGCCGGTGGGCGGTCTCGGTGGGAGGTTCGTGGAAGGGGGCGCGGTGATGGTGGGACATGAGGGTCTCCTTCGGGTTGGGGCCGTCCGGTGCGTGACAACCGGTGGTCCTACCCTCGGCGCGACCTGACCGGGGCCGCGCCGGTCAAATGGCCAGGGTCGATGGCGTCCCGGTCGTGACCCGCGTCGCCGGCCGAGGCCCCGGCAACCCGGCCATCTGACCGGCGCGAGGCCGATCCGACCGGGACGACGATTCCCTCATCGAGCCGCTCACCAGCAGCGTCCGGCACACCGAAGGGATCAGACCGATGGCCACCTCACTGATGATCGAGGAGGAGTTCGGGGTCGTCACCCGGGCCCCGCACCCCCACAACGGCTACTTCGCCGGCGACTTCTCCGGTGTCCCGTTCCACGAGCTCCGGCTCGGTCAGTCGGCCACCGTGGCACCCGCCGCCCCGTCGTACGCTCGCCCGGTCAGGTGACCCGTGACCACCCACGCCACCACCTCGCCGGTCGGGCGCATCGTCGCGTTGTCGCTCGGCACCGGGCTCCTCACCGCGACGGGCCTCGCCTTCGCTCCGTTCGTCGCGGTGGACGCCGACACCTTCACCGGCATGGTCCTGCTGGGCTTCGCGCTCGGGTGGGGCCTGCTGGCCGGCCTGTCCGTGCGGTTCGGTGACCAGCCGCAACGCTGGGCCGCCGCACCGGCCACCTTCATGGCGACGGCCGGAGTGATCGTCGGGTGGGGGCCCGACTGGCTGTCGGGCGCCGTGCTGGGCTGGGTGTGGCCGCCGGCCCTGCTCGGCCTGGTGGTCTGGATGTACCGCCGCGCCCGTCGCGACCTGCACAGCCGCACCCGGGTGCTCCTCCTCCACCCGATCCTCGCCCTGCTGGCGATCGCCGCGCTGGCCGGAGGCTACGAGACGGTGGCGGCGTCGACCCAGGCTCCCGCGCCGACGATTCGAGGACGCCTCGTCGACGTCGGAGGGCACCGCCTCCACCTGGAGTGCACCGGGACCCGCTCCCCGACCGTGGTGCTGCAGCCTGGCGGAGGCGCGATGTCGGCCGACCTGGGACTGATCACGCCCGCGGTCGCCCGCGACACCCGGGTCTGTGTCTACGACCGGCCCGGACGTGGTGCGAGCGACCCGGTCGGGACCGCCCAGGACGGGGCGCAGATCGCCGCCGAGCTGCACACGCTGCTGCACCGAGCCCACGTGCCGGGCCCCTACGTGCTGGCCGGACACTCCTTCGGTGGCCTGTATGTGATGAGCTACGCCGCCCAGTTCCCCGAGGACGTCGCCGGACTGGTCCTGGTGGACTCCACCGCACCGGCCGCGCCCACCGCCGCATCCTCTCGCCCTCGAGGGTCGGGCTCCTACGACCTGACCGGACGCGTCGCCTCCATGGTGGCCTCGACCGCACGCCTGGGACTCGGGCGCGTGATCGGCAGGCTCAGCTACTCCACGCTCCCGGAGCGCTCGCGCGACGAAGCACGCGCCAGCTCCGCCACCCCCGACTACCTGGCCAGCTTCATCACCGAGTTCGCCGTCGCCTCGAGGTCGTCGGCCGAGGCCGGCCGGCTCACCGACCTGGGCGCCACGCCGCTGATCGTGGTCACGGCCGACCGCGGCAACGCCCCCGGCTGGGGGTCGGCCCAGGACGCGATGGCGGCCCTGTCGAGCAACAGCCTGCACCGGGTCGTGGTGGGCGCCACGCACGACTCGCTCCTCGCCGACCCCGACGACGCCCGCGCGGTCACCCAGGCCATCCGGGACGTGGTCGACTGCGTACGGACCGCAACACCCCTGACCGACTGAGGCAGCACCGCCCTCGGCCACCGACGACCTCCTCCCGCCACACCACGACACGAGACAAGGACAACGACATGAACGCCACCCCCAGGAGCGCCAGCATGCAGGCCATCACCCAGGACACCTACGGATCGGCCGACGTGCTGCGGCTCCGCGACGTCGAGATCCCCGAGCCAGGCGACCGCGAGGTGCTCGTCCACGTCCACGCCGCCGGCCTCGCGCGCGGCGTGGTCCACCTCATGACCGGTGAGCCCTACCTCATGCGACTCCTCGGCTTCGGACTGACGGCACCGAAGCACCGCACCCTGGGCAACGACCTGGCGGGGACCGTCGTCGCCACCGGTGCCCAGGTCACCCGCCTCAGCGTGGGCGACGAGGTCTTCGGCATCGGCATGGGCTCGTTCGCCGAGTACGCCGTCGCCCGCGAGGACAAGCTCAGCCCCAAGCCCGCGGGCCTCTCCTTCGAGCAGGCAGCCGCCCTGCCCATCTCCGGGCTGACCGCCCTGGGCGCGTTGGACGCCGCCGGTGTCACGGACGGCTCCACCCTGCTCGTCCTGGGCGCCTCGGGAGGGGTCGGCACCTACGCGGTACAGATCGCCGTCGCGATGGGCGCGACCGTGACCGGGGTGGCCAGCGGCCCCAAGGCCGACCTCGTCACCGCCCTCGGCGCCCACCACGTCATCGACTACACCCGCGAGGACGCCACCGACGGTTCCCGCCAGTACGACGCCGTCCTCGACGTCGGTGGCATGACACCTGTCTCCCGCCTGCGCAGGGCGCTGGTGCCCAAGGGGACCCTGGTCATCGTCGGCGGTGAGAACGGCAGCCGGTGGAGCCCCGGCCTGGGCCGCCAGCTGACCGCCGCGGTGCTGTCGCCCTTCGTGTCGCAGCGGTTGACCTCGGTGCTCAACAAGGAGCACCACACCGGGCTGGACCGGCTCGCCGAGCTCGTCGCGGCCGGTGACGTGACGCCCCGCATCGAGCGCACCTACCGCCTCGCCGAGGTCCCCCAGGCGGTACGCCGACTCCAGGCCGGCGAGGTCCACGGCCAGGTCGTCATCAGCATGTGAAGGACGGCGACGGCGCGCCGGCCTGCAGGGGCCGTTGCAGGCGATGCTGCTACCGGACGCGTCTGACCGGCAGGATCAGCGCCGCCCCGAGCAGGGCACAGGTGCCGGCGACCAGGTAGAGGGCGGTGTAGCTGTCGTTGCTCAGGGCGAGGACGAGGGGAGCCAGGGCGGGCGCCACGGCGAAGGGCAGGGCGCCGGCGATGTTGAGGACGCCGAGGTCCTTGGCCGCCGACGCCGGGTCGGGCAGGACGTCGACGACCAG
>JBGAFN010000023.1:0-53203 GCA_044227235.1 Marmoricola sp.
CTGACCGCCGCGAGGAGAGCAGCACTCGCCCGATCGTCATAACCGAGTTGCGCATCGGTGGCCGACACAACCAGGTGATCTTCGGCCACCCGCAGCCTGCGGTTGCGCTCGGTCGGATCCGGTTGATAGGCGGATTCGCGCAGGAGGACGATCCCACGTCGCAGGTTCTCGCGATGCGGCTGTACTTCGAGCGCCGCTAGGCGCGACTCGATGCCGCTCAGTCTCGCGGCGATGGACTCGGTGGAACTGAGCCCCAGCTGAGCCGCGAGGCCCGAGCCGAGCTTGCCTCCCGCACCGCGGGCGAATGCGATGCCGAGCGACGTGATGATCGAGACCGGTTCCACATTCACATCGAAGCACTCGAAGGCGTAGGCGGCGACTTCCCCAGCGCTGCTGGGGCTGAGCGTGCCCCCGCGGGTATGTGGGGGGTGCGGGGGCCGCTCTGAAGCATGCGCCGCATCAAGGGGGGGTCGCGGCGCATCAGGTGCATGGTGGTCGCCGCTGATGGAAGTCGTCAACGGATGAGCAGACCAGTGCCAGTGCCAGGGCGAGCCGGTGTGGGTTGAGGCCCCGGGGCTCGCGGCGAGCACTGGGAGCCGCGCGCCGAGCCCCGGGGGCCTCGTGGTCGGGTGGCCGCTGTTGGGAGAACGCTCCCGGTGCGGCGCCTTCCCCGAGGCGCCGTCGTGCACCGTCGGCGAGCAGTGGACACCCCCCACCCGCCACACATTCTGAGGGACTTATGGGGGTCTGGGAATGGGCCGATCAGCCACTGGAACGTAAAATGTTCTGACAGGGGCGGTTGCTAGTTTCTGCGTTGCAGGGAACGGATGTGGGTCACGCGTCCAACTTCTCGGGTGTCCGAACGGGGTCCCCCTGGGTCGTCTGAACCGCCCGTCGCGAGGACGATTTCGGTGAGGTACACAGGGAGGTGGGTGGGGTGACTCGGCCCTTCCTTAGCTCTCCTCCCCGAGGGTCGAGTCGCTCCTCAAACCATGCCGGGAGACCACGCCCGCTCCATATCCACGACGGCGTCGACGGCGGCGACGGCGGCGACGGCGGCGACGGCGGCGACGGCGGCGACGGCGGCGACGGCGTCGACGGCGGCGACGGCGGCGACGGCGGCGACGGGGGCTACGCCGCCGCGGTCGAGGCCATCGGCTGCGGGTACGACGGTTCTGATGGCCCGTTCGCATGGGGCCGGTGTGCGTCGTTCGGGCCATCTGGCCCGACGTCATCTGACTATGGCACCGATTCACCGACCGGACGTAGCGTCGCCGATAGGCGCCCGCGCGGTCTCCTGTGATGGGGGATGGGGGATATAGGAGGCCGCACGGCTGCGTCGTGTCGACGCCCTTGGAGCGGAAGCTAAACCACTCATCCCAGCGCCCGGCGTATCAGGGTGCATCCGCCAGGTCTCGGGCTGGTTCTCGATCAGCGTCCCCTTCTCTGGGCTGCCTCCCCCGTCAGCTCGTGAGGCGGGGACGCCTCGGTCGTCATGAAGAGGTGCGTGACGCAGGGTTTGGAGGTGCTCCGTCCGGCGGGCCTCGTGGGGGAGGGCCCACACCTCACGCCGGACGGAGCAGAATGCGACCTCTCACGTCCCCAGTCCGATGGCCGGATGCGAATACGACCAACGGTGACGGGGGTCCTGGCGGAGTAGCCGCACCGAGGATTAGCGTGCTGGCTACCTGCCGGTAAGGGCAGAGGGAGCCCGGGGACCAAGGTCCGTGAAGCAGATCACGTCGTCGCAGCCCCCTCTTGCCCACGCTTCTCACCGTTCCCCTCACCGACGGGGACGGTGAGGGGTTCGGTGAGCCCTTCGGTGAACCTGCCTCCCTTCCATGAGAGCCACAACGCTTTCCAGAAGGGAATCGCCATGGGGCCGCTCGACTCACTGCACCTGGACCACGCCGACCTCGTTCGCCTCATCGACCGGGAGGTGTGGGCATCGTGGGCCGACGCCGAGCCCGCGCTGCGCGCCTTATCGGACCTCGGTCAGATCGACCAGCTGGGAACGTCCGAGGGCGACGCCTGCCTCGGAGCCCTGGTCCGGCGCGCACAAGCTGGACCCCACCGAGAGCTCGCGCTGTTCCTCGTGCTCCACCAGCTCCGCGTGTACGCCCGCCAGATGGCCTACGAGCTCCGCGACCTGTCGCCCGTGATCGATGAGCTCGTGCTGTCTGAGCTGACCGCCCAGATCCTGAGCTGTCCTGCGGGATGCCAGCACGCGTTCGCGACTCGTCTGCGGTGGGGCACACGCGCGACGGTGCTACAACAACTCAAGGCGGACGCCCGTCACCGCAGCCAGTGCATCGAGACGCTCGGCCTCACCACCGAGGCCCTCGACCGGGCGGAGATCACCCTCGCTGACGAGCGACTCGGTGCGGCCGAAGCAAGCCACCGCGAGCTCTACGACCTCCTCGACTGGGCGCTCACCGAGCGCGCGATCACCCCCGACATGGCCGCGCTGATCGACGAGCTCGTGCAGGCCGGTGACAGCGTCACGCCGGCGACCCGGCTCGAGCTCCTCGGGGCGACCTCCACGGCCGCGGTCGAGCTGGTCGCCGCCCGACACGGTGTCTGCACCAGGACCATCAGGCGCCGGCGGGACCAGGTCATCGAGGCCCTGCGTACGGTCGCGGCTGAGTACGTGGCTTGTGCCGCCTGATCCCGTCCCGCCCCGATCTGTCCACAGGTCAACGCCGTCGGACCTCTGTGTGGCATGAGCCCAGCGCAGTCTGACAACGACCCGGTGAGCGCCGCCGAGGACGCCGGGTGGGTGGCCGACCTGGTCACGACGTACCGCGAGGGGGACCTCACTGCCGTCGAGACGGCCCTCCGCCAGGTCCTCGAGGCCGTGCACCGAGCCCGGCGCGCACGCCGTGTGCTCGCCAAGCTGCCGCCCGACCGCCTCCTGGCCGGCCTGGTGGTCGCGGCAGGGGCCGACCGTGCAGGCGCCCACGTAGGTGAGAGTGAGGACAACCGATGAAGCACGCCGTACTCCTGGCCAACGTGTGCCCCAAGGCGCCGCCCGGACTCGACCGATGGGACGACGAGATCCTCGGGTGGGTCAAGTGGGGAACCCTGGCCCTCATCGCGATCGCCGGGTTCGTGTCGATCGCCGCCATCGTCCTCGGACGAGTCTTCGCGCACCCCCACGGCTCGCGACTGGGAGCGATGGGACTCGCCGTCACCGTGCTGTCCGCGATCATGTTCGTCGCGATCTACGCCATCCTCACCGGCATCACCGGACGGGGATGCTGATGCCCGCCCGCGCCGAGGGTGACGTCACGTGGGGCCGCCGCAAACTCTTGATCGCCCTGGTCGGTCTCATGGCGCTCGGTGTCCTGCTCATGCTCGGCCTGGTCTGGTCGCTCTCGAAGGAGCCACGCAAGGACGCGGCCTCTCGGCCGAGCACCGTCATCACGCAGTCGCTAGGGGGCAACGCCGACTGGCCCGAGCTCGGGCTCGACGCCGCACTGCCTGGCCCCCTGACGACCACACCGTTCGACACCATCACGCTGCCCACGCCCAGGCACCCCGGCGCCGCAGGAGTGTCGACCGGCTTCCCGCGAACGGACGAGGGTGCGGTCGCCCAACTCGCGGCGATCGACCAGGCCGCACTCCAGGGTGCCTCCGTGGAGTCGGCTCAGCGGATCGTGCAGGCGTGGGCTCTGCCCGGCGGCCCGACGCCCGAGACGTGGTCGGGCACGAGGGCGATCGCCAGCATGCTCAGCCAGGCTGGTCCCCTTGCCTCCGCCCGGCTGGTCATCGTCACTGCAGAGCCCGCGATGGCTCTCGTGCGCGAGTCGGACGGGTCGACGGTCGAGGTGTGCGTCGACTTCGTCGCCACGGTGACGATCAACCGCAGTGTCCAGGTGGCGTCGGCCGACTGTCAGCGACTGGCGTGGAGCGGAGGACACTGGCTGCTGGCACCCGGCCCCGAGCCGTCCCAAGCTCCGTCGGTCTGGCCCGGCACCGAGCAGGCCCGCCGGCTGGGGTTCCGGATGGTCACCCATGACTAGCGTCGACGTGCTCGCGCACGCAGGCGTGGTGCCGATGTTCGGCTGGTCGGACCTCAACCCGCTGGACTGGGCGAGCGACGCCGCCTCCGAGGTGGCAGCGCAGACCTGGACCACGGTGATGTCGTCCATCTGGTCGGGCGGCCTGTGGCTGCTGAAGTTCGCCTTCACCGGCGTCGACTCGTTCACCTCACCCGACCTGGCCGCATCCGGCCCGATGGGCAAGGTCTATCCCTACACCTTCGGCATCGGCCTCGCGGTCGCGCTCATCATGGCGTTCGCCCAGATCGGCCTCGCTGCGTTCCGTCGCGACGGCGCGACCCTCGGCCGGGTCCTCGTCGGCGCTGCCCAGTACGCCGTGGTGTGGGCCGGCACCGTCGCGGTGTCGGCTGCGCTGGTGTCCGCCGCGTCGGGCCTGACCCACGGACTGCTCAGCGGGCTGCTCCACATCGACGGCTTCGGCGACTACCAGGCCGCGGTTCAGTGGCCGCGCAACGCGACCGACACCGCCACGGCCACCGTGCTCGGCCTCAGCTCCATGCTGCTCGTCTGGCCGGCTGCCCTGGCCTACCTGCTCGTGATGCTGGTCCGCGAGGCCGCCCTGCTCCTGCTCGTCGCGACCTCGCCCATCTCGGCGGGTGGGCTGCTCTCCGACGTGGGGAGCGTCTGGCTCTGGAAGAGCCTGCGATGGTTCCTGGCCTCGCTGCTGATCGCGCCGCTGGCCGCGCTCGTCCTCGGCGTCGGACACCAGATCGCCCTCGGCGTTGCGTCCGGGGCCGGAGCCTCCGACACGACCAACGCGGCCGCGACCACCGGCAACGCCAGCGCTGTCGGCATGGCCGTGGTGGGCAGTGTGCTCGTCCTGGTCGGCGCCCTGTGCCCGTTGCTGCTCTTCCGACTCCTAGCCTTCGTGGACCCCGGGACCTCCAACGGGTCGGCGTTCCGCACGTCGCTGGCCAGCCAAGGTGGCCTGAGGGGCCTGCTCAGCCGGGATCCCTCAGGGAGTGCCTCCGCCTCGCAAGGAGACGGTGCCGGTCGCTCGTCCGGTGAGGCGACCGCCGACCTGGCAACCCAGACGAGGTTCACCACGGCCGACGCGGGTTCGGCGCCGGTCGCCACCTCCGCGTCCTCGCGTGGGGCGATCGCAACCGCAGGCGGCGCTGTCACCGGCGGCATCGGTGCCGCCGCTCTCGGCGCACTCGCAGCTGCCTCGGCCGTCGGCAGGGCGGCCCAGGGCGCGGTGAACGTCAGCAGCGACGTCCTCTCCAGCGCCGGTGTCGGACACGCGGCGCCCTACTACCCGCCGTATGAGCCCAACCCGACGTACCCGACCGCCGCGCCGCCAACGTCGAAGCCGGCACGGCAAGCACCCGCCAACCGGGAGCCCGTGCCGCCCGCGTCGCCGCCGATCGACCCGGGGTCCGCCGAGGCGGGCCTTCTCCACGCAGGCTGACCCAGATCCCAGGGAGACCCTCATGACGACCGAACCACACGTGTACGGCGACTACATGCGTGACCGGACCGGCTGGTTCTTCGGTCTGACCGGAGCGCAGCTCGCCCTCGTCACGCTGGCGGGCTTCCCCGTCTGGCTGACCGTGAACGGTGCTGCCTGGGCCTGGCTCGCCCTCTGGGTGCCCACCTGGGGTCTCGTGGTGGTCCTGACCGTCGTTCCCGTCCGCGGATGGACCGCTGCGCAGTGGATCGTCGTGGTCGCCCGGCACGCCTGGTCCCTGAGGCACGGGTGGAACACTTGGCGCGCCCGCATCGTGACCCACCACGTGTCCGACGTCGAGGTACTCGACCTGCCCGGCACCCTCAGCCAGCTTGTCGTCCACGACGGGCTGCCCTTCCCCGCCACGCAGCGCCCGGTGGCCCTGGTCGAGAACCGGACCGCGCGCACCTGGGCTGCAACAGCCCGCGTGGAGCACCCGGGTATCGGCCTCACCGAGGCGTCGACACGCAACCGGTACGGAGCCGGGCTCAGTGAGCTGCTGGAGACCGCCGCCCGGACAGAGCTCGTCGACCTGGTCGCGCTCCACGTGCGCACGATCCCGGACGACGGTGCCGAGCGGGAGCACTGGGTGGGACAGCATCGCTCCGACGATGCCCCTGCTCTCGCCCGGCGGGTCAACAAGCAGCTCGAGACCCAGCTGCTGCCCGCCGCCGTGAGGACGGAAGCCTTCGTGACCGTCGTGGTCTCGGAGTCCCGACTGCCCCGTGAGGCCCGTGGGCGGCGGGCAGAAGAGACCCGTGTGGCGGTCATCCACGGCGTGATGCGGGAAGTGGAGGCCCGACTCCTCGGTGCCATGGGCTGCGCTCAGGTGGAATGGCTCGACAAGGCCGGCTTTGCGGTGGCCGTCCGGACGGGCTTCGACCCTGGCCACCGGTCTGTCCTCAAGGCAGCCGAGCTCGCCCGCTCGACGAACCCACGAGTGCAGGACGCGGTACCGCTCGCGGCTTGTGGACCCACGTCGACCAGCGCACAGTTCCGCCGCTACGACCACGGGCCGTGGTCGAGCGTGAGCGCCACCATCGTCCTGCCCGACCAGGGAGCACTCCTCGGATCGATGGCCCCGCTGCTGACACCGTCGGCCCCGGGCGAGCGACGCAGCCTCACCGCCTACTTCGCTCCCATCGCGCAGCGAACAGCTGACCGGCTGACCAGCCGGGAGGAGATGTCAGCCCTCACCGGGGCCGAACTCCGCCGCCGCAGTGGGCGGCTCGAACGCGCGAAGGACCGGCGCGCCGCTGCCCGGGTTCGCAGCAACGACGAGAAGCTCGCCCGCGGCCGGGCGCTGATCCGCCCCAGCGCCATCGCCACCACCACAGTGCCGGTGGAGTGGTCGACTGACGAGTACGGCCGCCGGCTCGAGGCCTCCATCCGGCTGGCGGGCTTCGCGAGCATCCGCCTCGATGGTGCACACGACGCCGCGCTTCAGACGTCGATCGTCCCGGCCGCAGCCCGGGTCTGAGGAGGCGACATGCTGCCCCAGGCACAGGGAAGCAGATCCCGGCTGGGCGGCTGGGTCGCCGCCGAGCCTCCGCGCGCCGTCTGGCGGATGACGTCCGAGCAGACGCCCGTCCTGTGGCCCTTCATCTCCGGGCAGGGACTCCCACCCACCGGAGCGCTGATGGGTGTCGACCTGCTCAGCGGCGGCGCCTTCTACTGCGATCCGCTGGGCTGGGTGAAGGACGACGCCATCCCAGTGACGAACCCCAACGTCTTCGTCTTCGGCAAGCCCGGCCGAGGTAAGTCCGGGACGGTCAAGGTGTTCTGCCTGCGCATGATGGACTTCGGCTATCGCGTGCTGGTGCTCGGCGACACGAAGGACGAGTACGAGGGCCTGTGTAGGGCACTCGGCGTCGAGCCGATCGTCATCGGTCACGGCCTGAGCGCGCGCGTCAATCCGCTCGATCTCGGTCCGCTGGGAGAGCACTGGGGATCGCTCAGCGAATACGAACGGTCGGCGCGGGAGACCATCGTCTTCAACCGGTGGCTGGCGTTGGTGCGAGGACTGGTCGGATCCCAGAAGAGGGGTGGAGAGTCCGTCTCGTTCGGGCCGTCCGACGAGACCGCCGTGGCCTCCGCCCTACGAGAACTGTCGGGTGCGGGAAGCGGGAGGCTCCGAGCCGTCACCATCCCGGAGCTCTGGGCAGCCCTGGACCAGCCGCACCGCGAGCTCATCCGGGTGTGCCGGTTCGCCAACGAGCGCGACTTCTACGACGGCACCCGCACCCTGCGCGACGCCCTCGGAGCGCTCGTACGGGGACACCTCGCCGGTCTCTTCGACGGACCGACGACGATCCGACCCGACTGGCGCGCACCCATCCAGTCCCTCTCGCTGTCCCGGCTCGACCAGGCTGGCGACGAGGCAGTGGGCATCGCCCTGCTGTGCCTCAACTCCTGGGGGCAGGGCATGCGCGACATGTCGGTGGCCAACGACGTGCGGATCGTCGTACGGGACGAGACGTGGAAGCAGATGCGGCTGGGGCTCGAACCGGTGAAGACCCTCGACTCCAACCTGCGACTGTCCCGGCACACGGGCGACGTGCAGGTCGTCGTCTACCACAAGCCGTCCGACCCGCTGTCGGCTGGAGCGGCCGGCTCGCAGGCCGTCACCATCGCGAAAGACCTGCTGCACCTCGCGGACATCCGGGTGCTGCACGGCCAGGACAAGGCGGTCGGCGACGAGCTGGCCGGCCTTCTCGGGCTGCGGCCACCCGCTCAGGAGGTCGTGACCGGCTGGGCGATGAGCGGCAAGGGGCGGGCCCTCTGGACCGTGGGCGACAGGCAGTTCAAGGTGGAGTGCCGTATGACCGATCTTGAACGGTCGTTGACGTTCACCAACGATGCTCTGTCGAAGGCGTAGCCGGCTGTGTCCCTGGGCGCCGCCATCGGTGGTCTCACTGTCGGGGTTCTCGCGACCGTCGCAGCGCCGATCCTGTTGGCTCTGGCAGGATCGGCGAGCGGGTCCGAGAACACGTGCGACATCTCTGTCGCGGGGTCGGTAGGTGGGCTCTCGTCGACCCAGGTCGCGCATGCAGGAGACGTCATCACGGCGGGCCAGCGCCTCGGCGTCCCGGCGCTCGGCATGGTCGTTGCGCTGGCCACCGCACTGCAGGAGAGCCGCCTGACGGTGTACGCGAACGACGGCCGAGGCGGAGACCTCGCGAGCGACCAGCGCGGGATTGCAGCCTCCCTCGCGCTGCCTCACGAGGCTGTCGGCACCGACCACGGCAGCCTGGGCATCTTCCAGCAGCAGTGGCCGTGGTGGGGATCGATGCGACAGCTCATGGACCCCGAGGAGTCAGCCACCTTGTTCTACAGGGCACTTCTGCGAGTGCCCGGGTGGCAGGGGATGTCGGTCACCGTCGCGGCGCAGACCGTCCAGCGTTCGGCCTACCCCGACGCCTACGCGGACGATGAGCCGCTGGCTCGCGCCCTGGTCGCCCAGCTCGCCGGTGAGGGGTGCAGCGAGCCGGGTGGAGGTGGCGTGCACTTCCCGCTGCCGGCGAACTCTGGCTACGTCGACCAGCACAACTTCGGCAGGTCCGGCAGTCACTGGGCGAGCTTCCACACTGGCACCGACCTGTCCATCGCCTGCGGTACGCCCGTGCTCGCTGCGACGGACGGCGTCGTCCACATCCGCACCGACCAGCCGTGGGCCGGGCCGTGGCTCGTGCAGGTCAGCACCGGGCCCGGCCGGCTCACCACCTGGTACGCGCACATGCAACGGGTGACCGCGCATGAAGGGCAGCGGGTCGTGGGAGGGCAGGTCATCGGTGCCGTGGGGGCGATGGGCAACGCAACCGGGTGTCACCTGCACTTCGAGGTGCACCCGCGGGGTGGGGCGATTTACGAGGATCCGGTCGATCCCAGCGATTGGCTCATAACGATGAGTCAATGATCGGATTCTCAAGTTTCCATCAAGATGTCCGATTTGGGACCCCCTGGCAGTCCTCTTCGGGTTCAGTCGCTGGGTGAGCTCTCCGCCTGTCGACCCGCACTTGGCCTCGTCCAGTGTGGTGACGGTGCGCGGCCGGCGGGTGTCGCTGCTGGCCCCCTACGTGCGCGAGGAGTCGCGCCGACACGTCATGGGCGTGTGGCTCTTCTGGCTCGTGGCTTTCAGTGGTGCGGTGTGGCTGGGCCGGCTCACGGTGAGCGACGCCTCTGTCGTGGCCCTGGTCCGTCCTGCCTCAGGTGTGGCGGCGTTCTGGTTCATCAGCAGACGCGACGGACGCTGGATCGTCGGTGACTGGGTGCTGCTGGCGCTGGCCAATCTGGTGGTCTGCGTCGTGACCGGGCTCGACCCCGTGCTCGCTGTCGCGTTGACCGGTGTGGGGTTGGTGCAGGTCGCAATGGTGCTGGTCGCTGTCGACATGCTCGCCGCCCCGGGGTCCTTCGTGTACCTCGACGGCAAGTGGGCGCACCGGACGTTGGACGGCCTGGACTCACTGGGACGACTGTTGGCGACGTTCGCGATCGCCGCGGCGGTCTCGACAGCCGTCGCAGTCCCGGTCTTCGAGGATGTCTCTGGACTCACCCTGGGTCGCGATGGGTTGGTGCTGTGGTTCGTCCGCGCCCTGACCGGGCTCGCCGTGCCCTCCCTGGGTGTCCTGGGGCTGATCAAGACCCTGCCGACCATCGACACCGACCGCGCTCCGCGACGGGTCGAGCTCCTTACCCTCACTGTCGTGACCCTAGGGCTGCTGGTGTGGGTCGCCGCCGCCTCCCCGGCGCCGGTTGCGTTCCTGGTCCTAGTCCCGGTTCTGTGGGGCGCGAGCCGTTTCTCGATCCGGGTCGCCACGGCTCAGTCCCTGATCACCGCTGTGGTGGTGGTGACCACGACCTTGGTGGGCCGGGGCCCGTTCACGCTCATCGATGACCCGTTGCAGCGAGCGACCGTGGCTCAACTGTGCGTCCTGACGTTGTGCCTGAGCAGCATGCTGGTGGCGATCCTGCGGCTTGAACGCGACGACCTGTTGCTCGACCTGGCCGCCCAACGCGACCGCGCCCGGCTCGCTCAGGAGAGCTGGCGGACCGTGTTCGACCAGATCACCGAAGGGGCCGCGGTCGTGGGCGTGGGCGGGGTGATCCTGAGCCGCAACGAAGCCGGACGGCGGCTATTCGGCGCAACCGACCCAACCACCCCACTGCCCGACACCTTCGACCCGATCGCCTACGGACTCCGCCACATCGACGGCTCGGTGGTACGCCGCGAGGAGATGCCGGCCTGCCAGGCCCTGACCGGGGTCGAGATCTGCCCGATCGAGTTCCTGGTGCAGAACCCGCTCATGCCCGAACCCCGCATCCTGCGCTTCAACGCTGCCCTGCTCCCCGGTGAGGACCGGCGGGCGATCTCGGTCTACAGCGACGTCACCGACGAGGTGCGCCAACGCGAGGGCCTCAGCGCCTACGCCGGCACCGTCGCCCACGACCTGAAGAACCCACTGAGCTCCGTCTTGGGGTGGAGTGACTACCTCGCCGACCAGGCCGCGAGCTGGGACCAAGGCGATGAACGTCAAAAGATCATCCTCGACTCCCTCACGCGGGTCCGGCGTGCCGCCACCGACGCAAACCACTTGGTCGGGGGGCTCCTGGCCAACGCCCAGGCCGACGCCCACACCCTTGAGCGGCGTCCCCTTGACCTCCAACGCATCGTCACTGCGCTGGCCGCCCGCTACGAGCACCTCGGTGCCGAAGCGCCCCAGATCACCTATGAAGGTGACCCCAGTGTCGTGGCCGACGAACTGCTGCTGACCCAAGTCATGGACAACCTGCTCGGCAACGCCGTGAAGTACACCCCCGTCGGGCAACGACCGCACATCGTCGTCAGCACCCAGACCGATCAGCGGGGTGCTGCCACCATCACCGTGACCGACCGCGGAGTCGGCATTCCGTCGGAGGCGTGCGAGCGGGTCTTCACCGCCCACTATCGAGTCCCGGGCACGCATGCCTCGGGCGTCGGACTGGGTCTGGCGATGTGCCGCCGCACCATCGAACGACACGGCGGCACCATCACCGCAAGCCAGGGCCCCCACGACACCGGCACACGCATCACCTTCACGCTCCCCAACGCCGCGTCGCCGACTGTCGTACGAGCGGACTGGGACCACCAGCCGCGCCTGCGCGCGCTGTGACTAGCAGGCAACGCTTCCAGGCGCGCGCGAACGCCAACGGCCCTTGCTCCGATGTCCTCGGAACGACCGCTCGGCACCTCTATGTCGATGAGGAGGCCCGAGTGAGGATCCAGCAGACCCGCGGTGACGTGCCGCCGATGACGTGGGAGGCAACGGCGGCCATCGCGGCCAGCTGGCTGCTGCTGGCGCTCCTCGGGCTTCCCTTCGCGCGGGGGGTCTCTGCCCTGACGGTTCACCAGATCTGGGTGTGGCCGCACGGCACACTCGTGGAGTCCGTCCTAGGCCTGATCGGGGGCGACGTCGCTCGGGGGCTTACTCGGGCCGAAGCGGAGGCTGTGCCGGCTGCGTGGGTCGTCCTCGTGTTCGTCGTCGTACTCGAGCTCCTGCTTGCTGTCGTGGGCGTCCTCGCCGTTCGATGGTCGATCAGGACCTTCAGTCCCTACGCGATCGTCGGGCTGGCAACCCGCTCCGAGGTATCGCAAACCCTTGGAGTCCGCACCCTCCACGCGCGCCGGCGTCAGATCCGTCCCGACCTCCATGAGCGGCATCGATGAGCCACTTCGACGCCACCCAGATCGGCTGGCGCGTCGGCCGGTCCCACGAGCCACGCGGGGTCGAGCTCTGGGTGCCCTTCGACCGGACCACGGGCGTCTACGGGCCGCAGGGGTCCGGCAAGACGCTGGATCTGCTCAGCCCGGCGCTCCTCTCGACTCCCGGCGCTGCCCTGGTCACCCTGACCAAGCCCGAGGACCTGCTCCTGACAATCGGTCGCCGCGCGAGTGTCGGACCGGTGAGAGTGTTCGACCCCTTCAACCTCGTGCCCGGGCTCCCACAGCTGGTCTGGGACCCGGTCATCGGCTGCGTCGACGCCATGACCGCCGAGCGCAGGGCCAAGGCGTTCACGGCCGGCACGATCCGGGGAAGCGTGAACCGAGGGGGAAACGACGACGCCGCACGCTTCTACGCCGCCGAGGCGGCCAAGGTCCTCCAGGGGTACCTCCATGCCGCCGCACTCGGGGGCCACTCCATGGATCACGTCCTCGCCTGGGTCGCCGACCCCCGCACGCAGATCCGCCCGGAGGAGATCCTGCGGACCCATCCCGACGCCGCGCCGTACTGGGATGGGCTGCTGCACAGCGCTCTGCGCGGTGACGAGCGGACGGCCGGCAACACCATCACCACCGTCCAGCAGGCGATGGCGCTGTTCTTCCAGCCCGACCTCCGCCGGAGATGCGTTCCAGGTGTCGGCCGCACGGCAACGGATGTCGCCGAACTGATCGCGAACAACGGGACCATCTATCTGCTGGGGCGCGACGACCCGTACGCGTCAGCCTCGCCGCTGATGACTGCGCTGGCTGAGTTCGTCCTCGACACCGCGCTCGCGATGGCGATGCGCTCGCCGTACGGACGCCTGTGCCCAAGCTTCCTGGCCTGCCTCGACGAGCTGCCGTCGACCACGCCTCTGCCGACCCTCAGGACGCGGATGGCCAACGAGAGGGCCCTCGGGCTCTCCTTCGTCTATGCAGCGCAGACCTGGCGTCAGCTCGTGGTCTGCTACGGCGAGGATGAGGCGCGAAGCCTGTTCGGCCTCACCAACAACCTCGTGGTGTTCGGCGGCGGCAAGGACGTCTCCTTCTACCGTGAGCTCTCGGACCTGGTCGGAACCACCCGGGTGGCGCGACGTTCCTACAGCCGCAGCCAGGGAGCGTGGAGCTCGCAGACGTACGGCGACGACGTTCCTGTCCTGCGCCCGGAGGAGATCCGCATGCTCCCCGAGCGCTACGCCCTGGTCGTCGCCGAGAACGCACGCCCTCTGATCGCGCGCCTGCGCAGGTGCATCGACGGCCGAGCGGGACGAGCCCTGCTCGCTGAGCAGGCCCAGATGCGGACGAGAATGGGGTCGGACCCGACGTGACCGCGGTGGCCGCGCGCCCGTTCCCAGAGCCCCACAACCTGGTCGTGCTGGCGGTTGCCGATCTGCGCCAGTCGGCTGTCAACCCGCCGACCACCAACCCGGAGCTCCGGCGAGTCGCCCAACTGCCACGTCCGTGGGACCCGCCCTCGTGCCCCGAGGCCCTGCAACGGCACATCTGGAGCTGGCTTGTCGACGTCGCCGCGTGGATCAATGAAGAGCACTGCTGGCGCATCGAGCGCCTGATCCCAGCCTGCTGGCCGGCCCACCCCCACATCGCCCACGAGCTGGCCACGGTTGCGTTCCTGCGCCTCGAAGCCGGTCAGTCACTCAGCCCGGAAGCCCTGGAGACATGGCACAGGCACACGCTCACCCAGTTCTTGGACCGGGTGGCCGAGCGGGTAGGAGCCACGGGATGCCCGCCCGGGCGGCACACGGCGGCACCGGCCGAGTCCAGGCACGCCGCCTACCGCGATGCCTTCGCTGTCCGACCCGCCCGCGCCGGCACAGACGGGCGCTAGGCTTCGCTCGGGGTCGAGCCACCGCACCGAAAGGCTCCCCTGCATGACCTACACCGACCTGCGCCCCTGGAACGTCATCGACGTCGAGCTCTGCGTCGGCGGGACCTGGTGGCCGGGAGACCTGCTCGTCCTACGCCGGACGGGAGACGACGTCCTCGGATGGGTCCGCTGGTCGGAAGGACCTGGTCGCAACCGGCTGGGATGGTTCCCCGAGTCCTCGTGGCGTGAGATCCCAACCGAGCCCTCCGAGACCTAGCGAGCAGGGCCGCGGTACGACGGCGCCGGCGGCGTGAGACGGCGCTCCAGCTCGGCAGATTGGGTGCCCTGCGCGGTGATCGGCGGGAGCGCAGGCCCTCGCGCGTCCGGCGTGGGCATCGGCTCGCCGGCGGCGAGCCGCGCAGCGGCGTCCACGACCTCCAGGTGGAGGAGCCCGGGAGGCAGCGTCAGTCGCTCTTCCCAGGCGGCGATGGAGGTGGCCCACGCTGAGGGCGGCCGCTGGGCGATCAGGCTGGCGGTCCTGTCGATCAGCCGTGCCCACCTCGCCGGTTCGTCCCGCCCGACGAGGAATGTCTCGTGCTCCTGAGCGATCAGGTGCTCGACGAGCGGGACGGCGGCGAGCAGCCGGTCGCGGAGGAAGGTCCTCCCATGGGCGGCGAGCAGGTCGGCGGGGTCGGCCCCGCGGGGCAGCGCGACGACACCGGGGTCGGCGCTACGGGCGGTCAGTGCCGCGTAGGCCCTCTCCAGAGCAGCTTCGCCGGCGGGGTCGGCGTCGGTCGCGACCACGATGCGGTGAGGCTCGGATGCGAAGTGCGGCACCAGCAGCGACACCTGGTGTGCGGTCAGGGAGGTGCCCATCGGGGCTATGCCGACCGCGCGTCCAGCACCGGCCAACGTCACTGCGAGCGCGTCCATCGGTCCCTCCACCAGGACGGGGATGGCTCCCTCTCGCAAGACGTCAGTCTGCTCGGCCAGTCCGAACAGTATGTCGCTCTTAGAGAACGCGGACGTCGTACGGGTGTTGAGGTACTTGGGGCCGAGGCTGTCGTCGCGGTGCGGGTTGCGTCGTCCGATGAAACCGACGATGTCGCCGCGCCCGCTGTCGCGGACCGCGAAGACCAGCCGGTCGCGGAAGACGTCCACAACCTCACCGGCCGCGTTGGGGCGTGCCAGGCCGGCGTCGATGAGCTCCTGCTCGGCGGCGGGGTCAGGGCCAGTGATGAGGTGACGGATCAGGGTTGTCGGACCCGGCGGTGCATACCCGAGGGTGAAGGGCGCCAGCTCCTCGGGCTCGACGCCGAGGCGGTCCCGCAGGTAGGCGGGTGCCCACGATCGGGGCATCAGCTCGCCGTAGAAGGCCGCCGCGCGAGTGTGGAGCTGCGCGATGCGTGCGACTGGGGTGGCAAGAGGCACGTCGTCGAGCGGGTATGCCTCGCCATCGAACGGCGGCGGCTCGTCGGGCACCGGGTCGCAAAGCAACGCGACGCGCCACACCAAGGCCGAGCAGAGGTCGCTGACGGGCACGACCGGCTGCGATCCGACTACGAGTCGATCGAGCGCGGTGCCGAGCAGATGGGACGGTGTCCACTCGGCGGGGGCGGAGCTGACCGCCGCCACCAGGGCCGGCCAAGCTGCGTCGGCCATGATCCGTTCGGCGGTCTCGGCGCCGAGGAGGTCGCTGATCAGGGCGCTCCAGCTGGGGGAGAGGCTGCCGGCGTCGTGCAGGTGCAAGGTGGCCGGCCCGAGATGGGCGGCGATGCGCCACCACAGCGCGTCGGCGGGGATGTCGTGAGGAAGGGGTCGATCCTCTGACAAGGCGTTGCGGATCAGCGCCTGGACGTCTACCCCGGCGCGGCTGAGATCGGTCAGGCGAGCGCGCAGCGCGTGGGCTTGCGGGTCGCTCGCGACCACGTCGGGAAGCTCGAGGCTGGCGCGGGTGGGCAGGTCGACGGCGCGCCGAGCCTCGTGCTCGAGCAGCCGCTGGACGGCGGCAGCATCGGCGCCGAGCTGGGGCCGGCCCGTGGGACGTTCGTCCGCGTCCGAGACGTCGAAGGCGGCCCGCCAGACTGCCAGCTGCCCGCGGAGTCGCTCGTGCCCGTCCTCTGCGAAGGGGCGGGCCCACGCGGGCACGCGCGTGAGGGTCCAGGCCTCGGCGTCCATGCGGATCCGGGCAGCGAGGGCAGCGACTCGTCCTGCCCGCGCCTGCAGGTACGGACCCCAGTCGGGAGTTTCGAGCAGGTCCTGGGGTACGCCTGCGACCCACGGCAACGGACCCGACGACGCGTGGACCGGCAGGCGCCAGTCGATGGTCGCCGCGAGGTCGTCGATGCCCTCGAGCCCACGCTCGGTCGAAGCCTCCAGGACCAGCGCGACGGGGTCCTGGCCGTCGAGCCAGCGCAACGCCAGGTGCTCTCGCAGAGTCGGGTACGCCGCCTGATGAGTGAGTCCGGGAACGCAGGCCTTCAGCTGACCGTCGAGCCACGCGAGCCGCTTGGCTCCGAGGCGGCTCGCGGCCGCGACACCCAGGGCGTCGGCGTACCGGACGGCTGCGGCATGCAGCTGCGTCGCTGCGGACTCCGCTTCGTGACGAGCCGTGGTCGCGGAGACCTGGGCGCCGTCGCGACCCAGGACACCCTTGAGGATGTCGATGCTCGTGGGCGGCAGCAGGGCGTCGCGCGTGAGGACGCTGTGCGGGTCGCCGTCGTAGGCGTTGGCCAGGTAGACGTGGTTGGCATGCCGCCCGCGCGAGAGGGCGACGTACAGGAGTTGCCGGCTCTCCTCGCCGGAGACGACGGTGTGGCTGGAGTCCACGGTCATGCCCTGGGCACCGTGGACGGTGGAGGCGTAGCCGAGCTGCAGATGCTCGGCGACATAGGCAGCGGGCAGGGTCACGAGCCGGTCGAGCTCGAGGTGTCGCACGGTGACGCTGCCGTCCTGATGGGCGCCTTCCAGCAGCCACCGGTCACCGTTGGTGACCCAGCGCGTCCGCGTGAGCGTGAGGCGGCGGGCGTTGCGGCGGGTGACGACGACGTCGCCCGCAGAGGCCCGGGTGCCATCGGCGAGGTCGACCTCTGCCGGAGCAGGCGCCGGCGCGGCCGCGAGGCGTTCGGTCCGTGCGCGCTGGTTGAGCGCGGTGACGAGCTCGCGCGTCGGGGCGAGCAACAGGGAGTCCAGTCCGGCTGCCTGATCCGTCCGCCACGCGGCGTAGGCCTGGTCGGCCACTGAGGCGAGGTCGCCGACGTGGATGCGTCCGTGGTCGGCGTAGAAGCCGAGTGCCGAGACGTCGCCCTCGCGCACGGCCAGGGTGACGGCGGCTTCGGCCGGATCGCTGAAGCGATGGACGTGGGTCAGGGTTGTTGCCCCGGTACGACGCGCCAGGTCGCGCAGCACGCCGCCCGCTCCCACGGCAGCCAGCTGTTGGTCGTCGCCGATCAATCGGACCGAGGCGCCACGTTGCACGGCGAAGTCGACGACCGTCGCGAGCTCCGTCGTTCCGGCCTGCCCAGCCTCGTCGACCACGATCA
This sequence comes from Marmoricola sp., assembly GCA_044227235.1. Classification (GTDB taxonomy): domain Bacteria; phylum Actinomycetota; class Actinomycetes; order Propionibacteriales; family Nocardioidaceae; genus Marmoricola_A. Next base: position 17,618 of record JBGAFN010000023.1, read on the forward strand.
GCGAGTGCGGACCCACCGCGCGGAGCCAGCTCGGCCACTCGACCTCGGGGGCGTTCTCGACGGACCAGGCGAGCTTGGCCAGCGTGTCTGTGCTGGACCCGAGGGCCTCTCCGAGCTCGTGGGTGGCTTGCGCCGACGGGGCCAGTCCGACGACTTGGCCCCCAGAAGCCGTCCAGGCGTTGGCAAGCACGGACATCGCTGTGGTCTTCCCCGTCCCGGCGGGAGCCATCCCGAGCTGCACACGCCGCCCCGACCCGAGCAGGGCTGTCACCAGGGCGACCTGGCCCTCGTTGAGGTCGATCCCGTTAGCCGAGGCCTCCGCAACGGCGATGGCCACGCGCGAACCGGAGACCATCCGTCCGTCCCTCAGCAGCGCCGCGGCAAGGATCCCCTCCTCAGCCCGGAGCACGCCGGTGGAGGTGTAGATCGCCGACCCCTGCACGGTGTAGACGCTCGATCCGTCCGGACGGCGAAGGACCCGCGGGTCCTGAACGGGATCGTCGACGTCAAGCCGCACCGAATGCTCGTCCAGCGCAGCGGTGACGACGGACTCCAGAGCCGCGTCGAGGAGTGCCCGCGGTACCGCCGCCCTCCTCACCTGCCGCTCGGCCTCAGCGCGGACGTGCCACACCTGCCACGTGGCGCGATGCGCGGCCACCTGGTCGATGACCTGCCGAGCTACGGAGAGCGTCCACCCGTCACTCGGGTGGAAACGCTCAGGTGGGTCAGCTAGCGCGCACTGGATCATCGTCTCCAGACCCTCGGCACCGAGGAGATCCGTCGCCTCGGCGCGCCAGGTGCGACGCTGATCGGCTTCGCTGCGAGGCAGGTGCTTGGCCTCGCGCGTCTCGAGCGTCGCCTGCTGGGCCAGCGCCAACGCCTCCACCACGGTCGGCGGGCGCCCATGACGGACCTGGAACTCCCGTGCGAGCTCGGTCCGCCTGACGTCAATCGCGCTGCGACGCTTGGACCAGTGCTGGGCGAGCAGCGGGTCGACGCCGCGCACCTCCCGGACGGGGCGACGGCCGGCGCTCGTCGTGCGGTCGTCGAACTGCAGCCCGAGACGCTCACGGAGCTCGACCTCGAGCCGGGTGTTGTAGCGCTCGGACGCGCTCACCTTGGCTGCGTAGAGGGTGCGCCCGTCGAGTGCCAGCCAGGCCCCACCATCCGCCTCGGTGGCCTGCACCTTGTTGCTCACCGCAAGATGGGTGTGGAGGTCGGGGTCACCGGCGCGGCTGTCGCGGTGGGTGAACGCGGCCGCGACCATGCCCCGGACAGGCACCTGGCGGATCCCTCCACGCCCAAGGCGGGTGAAGGCGACCTCGCGCTCCAACCAGGCGACCGTGTCGTCCACCGCGGCGTGGTGCGCCTCCTCGATCTGCCGTGCGATGTCGCGTGACGCCACGGCCCACAACGTCGACACGGACTTCACGGGACTGAAGGTGAGGTCGTAGCCCGCCACCGCGGTCGTGGGCTGACGCGACGCACAGGCGATGAAGCCGGACAGCTCACGAGCGTCCACAGGCTCGCGTCCGTGCTGCTCGACGAAGAGGCGGGTCGCCACCTGGGTCCTGAGCTCCGCACGGACCTCGACGGGAATGGAGCTCCTCCAGTGGACGCCCCGAGCACGGTTGTAGGTGCTGAACGCCTCCGCCACCTCACGCTGGAACGCCGATGCGCCCACGTACTGCGGGAACGCCCGACCAAGGGCGCCGGCACGCTGTGCGTCGAGGAGCGACCCGCCGGCGGCCAGGACCTGCTCGGCGAGTGCCGCCGCGCGGGGGTGGCGACCGATCCCGAAGAGCGAGGTCATCTCCTCCTCGGTGACGCGCTCCCCGACCTCGATGCCCAGGGACTCCAGGCCAGCGCCGGTCCAGCGTCCCGGGGCCTCGCCCTTCTCGTCGTAGTAGTCGCCGAGGCTGCGGGCACCGCGTTCGGTCGAGTCGTGGGCCGCGACCTGCCGGGTCAGGTACGTGTACCCGTTGCCGGCGGTCAGCTTGTGGAGGCCCATCACGACACATAGAGGTCCTCGAGACGCTGGTCTGAGGACACGCCGCTGGGCGCTCCCCGGCCCGGGCCCCTCGTGGGTGCACCGGGTGTGTCATCGGAAGGGGTCCTGGTTCGGTGAGGTCGGCGGGGAGGGATTCGGGTGGTCTCTCGTGGGTGCGAGGGCGTGGAGGGGCGAGGGTTCGGGTCAGGTACTGGTGGTGAGGTGGGTCCAGGCGGTGCGCTTGGTCTTGGTCGGCTCGTCGCTGGTCAGGAGCCGCAGGGCTCGGGCGTTGACTGCCGCGGCCGGGTCGTGACGGGCTCGGACGGGGGCGTAGTGGTCGACGTACTCCGCGACGGCTTGGTAGGCACCCCAGGCGGTCCCTCGGATCCCGGCCTGGGTGGGCGCGTCGTACAGCAGGCCCATGAGGACGTCGCGGCGGTCGGTGTCGGCGTTCAGGACCCGGGCGGGGCCCTCGGGGTCGGGTGGTCCGAAGGTGGCGTCGATGAGGTCGTGGAAGGCCGCGTCGGTGATCGGCTGGTGGAGCAGCTTCTCGGCCTCGGCCTGAAACGCGGTGGCGTAGGCGAACGTCAGGCCCAAGGCGTCGCGAGCGGCCGCGACGGTGGCCTTGGCGTTGCGGGTGTGCCGCACCGAGAACGACGCCCGGTGGTGGGCCAGGGCGGCGGCCTGGGTGTTGGCGCACACGACCCGGATCGGGGTGAGCAGGAGCCGGAACGCGCTGGTCCCGTCGTGGGAGTTCAGGGCGGCGATGAACAGGTCGACCTGGTCGGTCCCGCCAATCGTCAGGGAGTCGGGGAGTCGCATGGTGAGGAACACCTGCCGGCCCCCGCGCAGGCTGCCGGCGGTGTCGAAGATCGCCCCGGACTCATCGGCGAGGTGGTTGAGGAACGCGGCGTGGTCCTCGTTCTGCAGCGGCTCGTACCCGGCCCCCACGACGCCGAGGACATCAGGGCGGCCGGTGAAGGGGTGGTCGCGGACGGTGGCGTACCCGGGGGCGTCCAGGGTGGTGACCCCGTCCTCGGCCAGCAGGGTGGCGGTCAGGGGTGCTTTGCGGACGTTCCACCCGCCTAGGTGGCCCAGGGCCATCGCCTGCTCGGCGGTGAACGCCAGGTCGCGGACGGTGGTCCCGAGCCGGTGCCAGGGATCTTGGTGGGCGAAGAGGGCGGCGGCCTGGTCGCCGTGGGTCTCGATCTGGTGTCCCATGATCCGGCCTCCCCTCACGCTGCCGGGTCGGTGTCCGGGCCGTCGCCCGAGTCGTCCGGGTCCGGCTGGGCGTCTCCGTTGAGGTCACCGGTGAGGTCGTCACCGCCGCCCGGAGTGAGGAGGAGCTCGACGTCGCTGGGCTGGTAGCCCCACCCCTGCAGGGTGGTGAGGATGCGGGCGTCCCAGGCGGTGGGGTTGCGCCAGGTGTGCTTGCCGGTGGAGTCCTCCCACGCGGCCAAGACGACCCCGAGGGTGAGCATGGTCGCGGCCTTCGGGGTGGTGGCCCGGGCCAGCAACCGGGCCCGGTCGGCGGCGCGGTCGGCCCACGGCGACGCGATCTCAGACGAAGCGGTGACGGTGTGGGGGAGGAGGTCCCGGAGCCGGGGGTGGGCCTGGTCGAGGGCCTTGCTCAGGGAGTGGTGGCCGGTGACCAGCGCTTCGGCGATCAGAGCCTCGGCCCCGGCTGGTGGGGTCTTGCGGAGCAGGAACTGGGCCAGCCAGGTCCGTCGGACGGTCTCGGCAGAGGCCCACGCTTTGTTGTTCGCGATCACGGTGCGGCGCTCCTCACGGGCCGCGTCCTGTAGCGCGTCCGCGTCGAGCGCCGTCGGCATGCTCGGACCGCTGAGCCCGCCTGACGTGCCGGGGCGGGTGGGGGTGGCGTCCCAGCGGTGGTGCAGCCCTGCGGCGGAGGGGGCGAGGCAGATCCACACCGGGACCAGCACCTCGACCGCCTCCGGCTCCTCCACGCCGTCGCCGTCCTCGTCGCCGTCCGCGCTGCTCGCATCTTGGTCGTCGTCGTCGTCGTCGGGGTTGGGGAGGGGGTCGGGGTCCTGCCACTCCTTGACCACCACCACGGCAGCGCCGGGGATGGTCGGCCAGGCTGTTTCGGGGACCGGGTCGCCGTCGGCGGTGCGGAGGTCGTCCAGGCGCAGTCGGCGGATCGAGACGGGCGCTTCGTCGGGGTCGAGGACCGGGAGGCCTTGGTCGCGTAGGCGGGCGGCTTCGGCGGTGATCTCGGCGCGTTCGGTGGCCTCGTCGCGGAGCCGTTGGGCAAGGTGCTCCAGGGGGCGGCCCCACTCCACCGACCGGGCCAACTGCTCCAGGGCGGCAGGGTTGTCCTCGAACTCGGCGAACAACGCTGCTTGGTCGAGGGTGAGGCTGTCCTCGAGGAGCCGAGTTCGGGCGGTGTCACTGCGGGTGACCGCGAGCGCGGCATCGACGGTGGCCCGCTTGAGGGCGGTGCGCTTGGCGATCTGCGCGGCGGAGACGCCGACCAGGGCGAGCTGCTCGACGCCGCCGAGGACCTCGGCCTGGTGCATGGGGGCGCGGTGCAGGTTCTCGGTCAGCTGGTCCACGATCCGGTCCGCCTCCGACGGGGCGGGCACGACGCGGACCGGGACCGTTCCGGTGGGGGTGCCGACGGTGGCGGCGACCAGGGTGCGCCGCTGCCCGCGCAGCACCACCAACCGGTCAGCATCCTGAGCGGCGTCGGGGTCGCGGTAGGCGGTGATGGCCTCCAGGACGCCGCGGGTGCGTATGGAGGCGGCGAAGTCCCTCGCGTCGGGGTGGGTGTCGGTGCGGACGTTGGAGCCGACGACCAGGGTCGCGGGGTCGACATGCGCCAACACCTCGGTGCTCGTCGCGGCTGACTGGTCGGTCGGCTGGGTGGTCGGGGTTGCGGTCATCTGCTTCTCCTGGTGGCTGTACGGATGCGGTGAATCTCCCTCAGCCGACCGACCGAACGGGGTTCCGGTGCCGCTCCCTGTGGAGAGGGCAGCGGGTGTGCCGATGCGCTCGCGGCAGTCAGCGACGTGCGATGACGCGTGGAGCCGGGTGTGTCACCGATCGTGACCTCGAGTCCGCTGACGGCGGCCGGGAACGGAAACCGGACCTCGTCACGGACTTGGTTGTGCCCGAGGTTGACGGGTTGCAGGTTGCAGCCTGCTGCGCTCCGAGGACCGCATCCGCGAGCTGCCGGTGCACCTTCGTCGACTGCTGGCCGGCCGCCGCCTGCTGATGAAACTTGCCGGACACGCTCGTAGTTGGACACTCCCCGCGGTGAACTCGATTGCCGGCTGGACCGCCTTCTGCCACGTTGGCCAGATGACCTGGCAGATCGACGTCGACGCAGATGAGCAGCTCGAGGATTGCCTGACTGATCGACTCGTCGCGCACAACCGCGCTGCCTCGGAGGCGATTCGTCGTCGTTTCGAGCCAGACAACCTACGTGCGCAATCGGTGCAGGCCTATGCCGTCGACGAGGCAGGTCAGCTCCTCGGCGGGTGCACGGGCAGCACCGTGAACGTATGGCACTGGCTGACCATCGACACGATGTGGGTGGACCCCAGTCGACGCAGGGAAGGCTTGGGGCGCGCACTGCTCACCGCTGTCGAGGACCAAGCTCGGGCACGCGACTGTCGGTGGGCCAAGCTCAACACCTGGGAGTTCCAAGCACCCCAGTTCTATGAGCGGCTCGGCTACGTCGTCTACGGACGCGAGATTGACTACCCACCGGGCCACACCAACTACCTGATGCGCAAAGACTTGTCCGCGTAGCAACGCACGTACCGTCGGCCGCCGCGTTTGCGGGCAGGGTGCTGGCGGACCCCTTCCCGGCACGAGTGACGAGCCGCTCACCGGCGCTACGCCGACCGAGTCGCATGTCTCCGGAACCTCAGGCGGCCTCCGATCGCAGTCCGCCTGACGCCTCGAGGTGACGACTCTGCCCGAGTCGTCCGTGGGGATTATGCGGAGAACCTCCTCTAACGGCGACCAATGCCGAGGTCAGCGCGAGGGGAACCAGATGCTGGAGATCCGTCGCGACTGATCTCGACGTGTGGCCGCGCGACGGTGCCTTGCTGGTGAGTGTCCATAGCACCGCCTTCTTGACCCCTTTGTGGGTCGAGGAGGTTCACCATGACGTCGACCGCGACCAGCAGCATCTCGATCCGAACCAGGAACGCTGACCGGCGCCTGAACTCGGCGGCGGCACGGCACCGTCGCAGGCTCCGCAGTGACGCGGTGGAGCTGATCCGTCGGGCGGCCAGGCGCCACGACAACGCTGCCGCCGAGCTCGACGCGGCCACCGTGGGCCTCGCGGAGAGCCTGCGGCGGGCGCTGGAGACAGGGTTCACCCAGCGTGATCTCGCCGAGCGGTTGGGGGTGCCGAGGCACTCGGTGCGCCGACTGCTCGAGAGCACCGGCACATCCACAGTCACTGGTCTCGCGGCTCTCTCCACAGCACGCCCTGTCCACGAGGCGGGGCCGGCCGTCGCACCGGACGGTGGACAGGTCGACGTCGTCTCGGGTGGGGAGTGAATGCCATGTACCTGTCCGAAGCCGTCGCTCTGGCCGAGGCTCGCTCCTTCATCGCCGCACTCGCCGACACCGCGGAGATGCCGACCGCGCGGGTCGAGTACGAGCTGGCGCTCATCGAGCTCGACAGCCTCTACGACAACATCGTCCCGCCCATCACCGTGGTGCCGTCCCCGAACCGTGCGGTGACCTACCGGATCGCGCACGAGGCCGTGGCGCGGTTGGGCCAGCACGGGCTCGACGCGTTCGACCTGGCGGTGTGCACCTGCCGGCTCTCCGGGGCGTGGGCCGCCGAACATCCCAGCGGCCCGAACGGCCAGAACGGCCAGACGGGGCCGAGCCCGGCGGACCCCACGTCGAACGGCTCAGATGAGTGGGATGGGCCGGAGTCGTGACCTACGGCGAGACCCACGCCCAGATCCGATCCGCGTTGGGCTACCTGCTGCAACGGCAGCGCGCGACCTACCTGATTGGGGCCACTCCGCACGAGGTGGAGGCCGGGGCGGCGGTGATCCGCGGCTGCCGAGACGCGCTGATCACCCACGCGCACCAGGTCACCAGCACCCACGCGCCGGGGCGCCGGCATGAGCGGATCCCGGAGCACTGGCAGCAGGAACCAGTCGACCGGCTCACCCGGCTCCTCGACGCCGCCCTACCCAAGACGAGCACCACCATGAAGCGTCCGGCGCTGTCGGAGATCCTGGTCAGACACCCGTCCCCGTATGTCGCGGCCTGGCAGGACGCCGCACGCGCGGTGGTGATGGCCGAACGAGAACCGCCCGTGAATGGAGTGCCGCTCACGGGCGCGCAGTCCGCCGTCGTGCTCGCGGATGCGGCGAAGCTGGTCCGCGCGGTGACGATCCTGGACCAGCGCCTCACCCGGCTGCCCGGGTGGGTGGCCCTGCGCAACCCCGGCCGACTGCTCCAGGCCGCCGAGAGCGTCAGCCTCGCGCTGGCCGGAGCCGACACCGACCACCCGGCCGACTACGGGGTCGACGTGCTGGGCTGGCGCGACCGCGCCCTCGGCGTAATCGACGGACCCGCGCTGCCGGGCCTGGCCGGTGTCGCCCAGGCCCAGCACAACACCTACATCGCGCTCGGGACCCTGCCGACCGCACTGAACCTGCGCCGGGTGCTGGCCACCCAGCTCGCGACCTCCGAGCACCTGCGCCGGGTCACTGAGCCTGTCGACGTCCGGCTTGGGGAGCACTTCGCCGACCGGTACCAGACCTACGACACCCTGAGCCAGGCCGCCCGCCAAGTCGGCGGCCGGCTCGGGGACGGCGCCAGGGCCGCGCTGGAGAGCCGACTCGCCGCCGACCGCGCAGCCGCCCTCCGCACTGTGGACGCCGACGACCAGACCCTCAGCGCCCTACGGCGCCTCTGCTCCGGGATCGACCTGCGCATCGCCCAGACCATCGAGCACGCCTTCGACGAGAAGCTCTACTTCACCAGCGTCCAGATGCCCCGACTCTCCGAACACGTCCACGCCGGCATCCACCGACCCCGCCGGTACTGGACCCCGGTCGAGTCCGTCGTCCAGTCCGACCTCCTCAAGGTCGCCACCCAACGCCTCGCCGTCCCACCCGAACCAACCCCAGCGACAGCCGGCCGCGACCAGGCCGGCCCGTCGCGGGCACAACTCGACCTGCTCATCGAACGAGCACGAGGTCGAACCGCATCCCGGTGGGTCGACCACCGGAACCTGTGACAAGCAGCGAAAGACGAGACACCGAACTCGAGCGGACGGAGCAGCCATGCACCACATCCCCGAGTCGCTCGCGGCGCCCTCACAACGGTCGTGAGACAGCTATTGGGCCCAGGTCGGCAACGGGACCTGGCTGATCGCCCAACGGCTGATCGAGCTCGCCACCGGTGTTCGTGCCCACTTCACCGCAGACTCAGGCTGGGAAGTTCGGGGACGATCCGGCTGCTCATCCGGAGTTGGACTGGCGGGCAGCAGCAGCCGTCGCGGATGCCTGGTCGTGCTCCATCATGCAGCGGTATCTCCTGGACCTCGTGCTCGGACTCGTGCAGCCGGACGAGGAGTACGTCAGTTGGCAGCAGGGGTGCGAGGGCACCCGGTTGTTCGATCTGCGCAACCTCGGCCGGTTCGGGTCCTGGCAGGAGCCCGTCGCGGTGGTCTGTATCTGGGCGCGATGATGGGCTTCTTCTTCACCACCCAGCTCCTCCAGGCCGTCTTCGGGTTCACCGCCTTCCAGGCAGGGCTGGGGTTCCTGCCGATGACGGTGGTCAACTTCGGTGTCGCCACCGCCCTGCCCCGGCTCGCCCGCCGCTTCGGGGACGCCCCGGTCCTGGTCCTCGGGGTGGCGCTGGCCGCGGTCGGGATGGGGTGGCTCGCCCAGGTCACCTCGACCAGCACCTACCTCGGCGGGGTGGCGTTGCCGATGCTCCTGATCGGTCTGGGCCAGGGTCTGGCGTTCGCGCCCCTGACCACCTTCGGCATCGCCGGCGTACGAGCCGCGGACGCCGGCGCGGCCAGCGGGCTGGTCAACACCGCCCACCAGCTCGGCATGGCCCTGGGCCTCGCGCTCCTGGGTCGTCGGCCCCGATTCCGATATGCGGCTCAGAATCTGGCCCATGAATGTCGCATCTCTCGCACATTTGCGGGCATCTGACGCTTTGGCTCGTCGGGATGTCTGCCCCCGTTCGCAGTGTCGGAGGAACCGTCCGGCTGGGTGAGCTCGCTGCCGTGCTACCCGGGTTGTTCGTCGGTCGCAGGAGCTGGTCAGGTCGGTCGTGTCTGGGCGAAGGCCCATGCATCGGAGACCATGTCGTGCAGGGTGTGGATCGGGGTCCATCCCAGTTCACGGTGGATGCGGTCCGCCGATGCGACCAGGGTGGTGGGGTCGCCCGGGCGGCGAGGCTCGTGGTGGTGCGGGACTTCGATGCCGGTCACGTCGTTGATGGTGTCGAGGACCTCGCGGACGGTGTGACCCGACCCGGTCCCGAGGTTGTAGATGTCGTGGCGTCCGGGTGCGGCGGCGTCGAGAGCCAGGAGGTGGGCGCGGGCGAGATCGGCGACGTGGATGTAGTCGCGGATGCAGGTGCCGTCGGCGGTGGGGTAGTCGTTTCCGTAGATCGCCAGCGAGGCCCGACGTCCCTGCGCAACCTCGAGCGCGATCGGGATCAGGTGAGTCTCGTGGCGGTGGCGTTCGCCGATACCCCTCCACGCGCCAGCCACGTTGAAGTAACGCAGCGAGACTGCTCCGAGTCCGCGGGAGCGCGCTTCGTCACTGAGCATCAGGTCGACGGCGAGCTTGCTGCTGCCGTAGGGGCTGGTCGGGCGGGTGGGGAAGGACTCGTCGATGGGACTGCTGTCGGGCTCGCCGTAGGTGGCTGCGGTCGAGGAGAAGACCAGTCTCGGCACTCCGGCGAGGTGGAGGGCGTCGAGCAACGTCCGGGTGCCGGTGACGTTGTTGGTCCAGTAGAGGCTGGGGTTTGCCACGGACTCGGCGACCAGGGACTTCGCGGCGAAGTGCAGGGCACCGTCGTAGCTGTCGGCGGCGAGTACCTCTGCTGCTTGAGTGAGGTCGCCGGCTACGAAGTGTGCCTGGTCGGGCACGGCGTCGCGGTGGCCGGTGGAGAGGTCGTCCAGGACGGTGACCTGGTGTCCGGCTTCAAGAAGGTGGCCGGTAACGACGGAGCCGATGTAGCCGGCTCCTCCGGTGACGAGCAGCTTCATCGGGCCTCCTGTGGGGCGGTCGGAGCATGTGCTGGGGGAGGGTGAACTCGTCGGGCTCCGGGAGCGGCGGACCCCGAGAGGAACAGGGGTGCCGTCCAGCCGCGACGCTGGAACGCCTGGGTGATTCGCGTCATCACTCCGGGAACCTTGTCGACGGGGGTGAGCACGATCGCGGAGCCTCCGAAGCCTCCACCGGTCATCCGGGCGCCGAGAGCTCCTGCCGTGGTGGCGACTTCGCACACGGTGTCGAGCTCCGGGCAGGAGACCTCGAAGTCGTCGCGCAGGGAGGCATGGGACGCCGAGAAGATCGCTCCGAGTGCCGGGTAGTCGTCATGGCGAAGGAGCTCTGTCGCGGCTCGGACGCGCTGGATCTCGGTGACGACGTGGCGTGCACGGGCAGCCAGAACACCGCTGGAGGGCCGGAGGTGGTGCAGGTGGGCGAGCTCACGGAGGTCGTCGAGGCTGACGGCCCGCAGGGAGGTCGCCCCGAGGGCTTCGGCGGCGTGGTGACACTGGTCGCGGCGCTGACCGTAGCTTCCGTCGCTGAGAGCGTGGGCGGCCCGGGTGTCGACCACGAGGAGCTCCAGCCCGTGGGCTGCAGGATCCCAAGGAAGCTGAGTCAGCGACCAGTCCTGGCAGTCCAGGAGCAGCGCGTGGCCGCTCTCGGCGAGCAAGGAGGCGGTCTGGTCGAGTCCTCCGGTGGGCGCTCCGGCAACCTCGCGTTCGGCTCGGCCGCAGATCTCGATCAGACGGCGGCGGGTGGCCTCGTCGTCCTCCAGGCCGGACAGTTCGGCGACTGCAATCGCGATCGAGCATTCCAGGGAGGCCGAGCTCGACAGGCCGGCACCCAGGGGCACTGTGCCGTGGACGACGATGTCCATCCCGGGTACGTCGAGGCCGTCCTCGCGGGCCGCCCAGATCACACCGGCGGCATAGCTCGCCCAGCCGGACACGCGTCCGGGACCGATGCTGCCCAACGTGGCCCGAAAGCGTCCGGACTCCTGGAAGCTCGTCAGTGTGAGGACGTCGTCCTCTCGGGGGGCGACTGCTGCGTAGGTGGCGTAGGGCAGCGCGATCGGCAGGCAGAGTCCGCTGTTGTAGTCGGTGTGCTCCCCGACCAGGTTCACCCGTCCAGGTGCGGCATAGACCGCGGAGGGCACACGATGGTGCAGGCCGGCGAAGTGCTCGCCCACCTCTGCGGCGACCTGGGTCGTGTCGTCGGCGGCGCGGAACTCCACCCCGGGGGGTATCTGGTCGATGGTGCTGTGGGTCGTGGTCATTTCTGAACAGTCCGCACGGTCGAGCGCGCCGGGACGGTGCCGCCGGTGGAGTCCAGGTGGGCGTCGCCTTCGACGCTGACGCCTTCTTCGAACCACCAGTCGCCGTCCACGACGAGCGAGGTCGCAAGAGCCATGCTGGGTGAGCCGTGCCGGAAGCGCTCCTCGAAGCAGGAGATGTTCCGGTAGACGGGCGCCAGGCTGACGGTCGGTAGGGCCGGGATCATCTGCTGGAGCTGTGCACGCTCGTCGAGTCGGTAGCAGTCGCTGCGCAGGACGAGTAGGTCGTCGGTGGTCTTGACCGGGATGAACCGGTTACGGCTCACCTCGATGGTGCGGGCACCGTCGAACAGCTCGATCGCGGCGCCCATGGCCGACTCGAGCTGGAGGACGAGGGTGCTGGTGGTGTCCGCGGGGTCGACGTGCTTGCGGTTGCAGATAAGGGGCAGGTCTATTACTCCTCCGCTTTCGGCGAGCTTGCCTGCCAGTGCCTCGAGGTCGATCCACAGGTTGTTGGTCGAGCAGAACCGGTGCCGCTCGAGGTCGCGGAGCGCGGCCTGGTCGTCGGGGAGGGTCTGTGCAGTTTCGCGCAGGATGATCCGCCCATCGGAACGCCGGCGGGCGAAGTGACCACCCTTGCGGTCGTTGGGGGTGCGCCGGACCGACTCGATGGCGAAGGGTGCGCCGCTGGCGGCGAACCAACCCGCGACCTGCGGGTCTGCGACTGCGCCGAGGTTGTCGGAGTTCGAGACGAAGAGCTGGGTGAAGCCCTGCTCCAGCAGGGTGGTGACCAGGCCGGTGGCCTGCAGCACCGAGTAGAGGTCTCCGTGCCCTGGGGGGCACCATTCCAGGGCCGGGTTCTGTGGCCAGCTCACCGGCGTCAGGTCGTCGGCTCGCAGCTTGGGGACCTTGTTCTGCATCACCTCCAAGGGGATCCCGGGGATGGCCAGGGCGGGGTACGCCGAAAGCGCTGTCAGGCTGTCATCGGTGGTGCGGAAGGAGTGCAGGAAGGTGACCGGGAGTCGTGCCTCGTAGCGTTGACGCGCTGCCAGCACCTGGCGGGCGATGATGTCGAGGAACGACAGCCCCTCGCGTGCTTCGAGCAGCGACTTGGCGCGGTCCAGGCCCATGGACGTGCCGAGACCGCCGTTCAGCTTGATCAGTGCAGTGCGTCGCAGGGCGTCCACGCTGGTCCGGTGCTGGATCGGTGTGTCGGCAAGTGCGGGCATGTCGAGGGGTTCGATGGTGTGCTCCGGGATGAGCCCGTTGTCGCCGACTTCCAGCCTCTGGTAGGCACGCGAGAACGCCTCTATGGCGACGGGGTCGAGCCCGGCGCTGGTCATGGCCTCGCGGGCGAGTCTCAGTCCGGTCGCGGACATGTGCGGCTCCTGACGTCGTTACTGGGGCCTGTTGGCCCGAAGGGTGGGCGCGGTCGGAGAGGAGAAGTCTCAGGTGGCCCGGAGGCGCCAGATCGCGAGGCGGTCGACCTGCAGGAGGGGGGCCTGAAGTCCGACCTGTCCCAGGATGCGGCCGGGCAGCCTGGTTCCCGTTGTGGTCCAGGGAGGAACGGTGTCGGTTCGGTGGGTGTCGCCCGTGGAGAGGGCTTCGGCGTGGTAGGTCAGTTCGGGATCGAGTCCCGGGAGGGTGACGCGACCCGGGCTGGCAGTGAGCGTGTGGTCGAGCACCGAGAACCGGTAGACCGCTTCGGTGCGATCCCTGGACACGACTCCCTCGAGGCTCAGGGAGGGGTCGTCGAGGTCGGCGTGAACGACGTCTCCGCTGTGGAGAAGGGGACGGAGCTCCTTGTACAGCTGCACCCATCGATGCAGCTCCTGCAGTTCGGCATCGGTGGCTTCGGTGAGGTCCCATTCGATGCCCAGATGTCCCCACATGGCCGTGCCGGCGCGGAAGGACAGGGGGTGCCGCCGTCCGGTGGTGTGGTCGGCCCCGGACCCGATGTGGGTGCCCATGAGCTCGGGCGGCAGGATGAGTCCGGTCCAACGCACCATGCGGTGTCGTTCGTGGGCGTCGATGCAGTCCGAGACCCAGACCCGGTCAGTGTGTTCCAGGATGCCGAGGTCGAGCCGGCCCCCTCCACCGCAGCAGGACTCGATCTCCAGGCCGGGGTGGCGGCCCTTCAGTTCAGCCATCAGGCGGTAGACGGCCAGGGTGTGTGCCCGCACCCCGGGTCGGCCGTCGGGACTGTGGCCTGCATCGACGAGCGGACGGTTGTGGTCCCACTTCAAGTAGGCGATGTCGTAGCGGGCGACGAGGGTCGAGAGCCGCTCGAGGATGTGCTCATAGGCAGCGGGGTGGCCGAGGTCGAGCACATGCTGGTAGCGCGAGGACAGGCCAGGACCGTGGTCGGTGGCGAAGACCCATTCGGGGTGCTTGCGCGCCAGGTCGGAGTCGAGGTTGACCATCTCTGGTTCTACCCAGAGCCCGAAGTCCATGCCGTGTCGTTTCACTGCCTCCACCAAGGGGGTGAGACCGGCGGGCCACAGGTCGGGATCCTCCTCCCAGTCACCCAGACCGGCCCGGTCGTCGCGCCGACCGAGGAACCAACCGTCGTCGAGGACGAAGCGCTCTGCGCCAAGCGAGGCGGCCTTCTCGACCAGGCCGATGAGCTTGGTGAGCTCATGGTCGAAGTAGACCGCCTCCCAGGTGTTGACCAGCACCGGACGAGGTTGCCGGGGGTGCTGGTCACGCGTCCTGAGGTAGTCGTGGAAGCGGCCGGCGAACTGGTCGAGTCCATCGCCCCACGACCCGTAGAGCCAGGGGGTCTCGTAGGACTCGCCGGTTGCCAGAACGCCCTCAGCAGGCAGGAGGATCTCTCCGCCACGGAGAAGGCGCGAGCCGGTGAAGGAGGACTCGGCGGCCAGCACCTGGTTGCCGCTGTAGCCGAGGTGCACACCCCAGACGTGCCCAGAGCGGAAACCGAACCCGGGCTCGCCGGCGCACAGGGTGGTCGCTGAGTCGTGCCCCGGACGCCCACCCCACGCTTCACGGGTCCACCTCCCCATCTGGAAGGGGAGGCGTTGGGGGGTGCGCTCGTGCGTGTGCCGTCCCGCCATGTCCAGCAGCTCGCGAGCCGCAGTGGGCACCGGGAGGCCGGGTTCGAGGTGGCTGACCTCGTAGGGGTCCTCACCGTCGTTGGTGACTCCCGCCCGCAGTCGCACCAGTCCGCTCGGCAAGAGCTCGATCGTGGTGCTCACGCTCAGAGCGCCGGGGAGGTCGGTACCCGTGCTCTGGAGCCGAAGTGCCCCGGGGGGGCCGTCGGGCCAGGCGGCCGAGCCGGCCAGGTCGACCATGTGGACCACCTGGTCGAAGGCGACCGACCAGGACCGGCCGGCCCGGCTGCCCAACAGGCCGGGCCGGCCGATCCAGCCCTCTGAGTGCTGTGGCAGCACTGAGACAGAGCTCGGCAGGTAGATCTCGCTATCCGACTGCGGCACCAGGGTTGCCGTGAGCGTCTGCTCGAGTTGGTCGTCCTTGACCTCGCCCAGGTCCGGCCCCCAGTAGACGATGCTGGGCAACGTACCGGATGGTGTTCGCGCGAGAAGGCTGGTGCCTCCGAGGCGCAGATGGACGTGCGGGGCGGTGGTTGTCATCGATCGAGACTCTCTGGAAGAACGGGTGCGACGGGGCCTGGACAGCGGCGAGGTCGTGCGCGTCTGCTACTTGAAGAGCGCGTTGACCTGGTCGTTGGCATCGGTCAGGGAGGAGACCGGCTTCTTGCCGCTCATCACGTCGTCCATCGCCGGCTGCATGATCGCGTTGACGTCAGCGGCGAAGTCGGTGATCGGGAACAGGAACGTGGTCTTGTCGTCGACCTGCGTGGTGAACGCCTGGACGTCGACCCCCTTGCTCTTGAAGGCCGTCTGAGCTGCCTCGACGCCAGTGGGGATCGCCGGGAAGACAACCCCGGCTGCACCGACGAGGTCCTGGCACTCAGGCGAGCCGAGGAACTCGACCCACTTGACGGCCGCGGCCTTGTGCTTCGTACCCGCGAAGATGCTGTCGGCCAGACCGTTGAACATCGATGCACGCTTGCCGTCGGGCCCGACCGGGGTGGGGGCGATGCCCAGGTCAAGCCCCTTGTAGCCGGCGTAGGTTCCGATCATCCAGGAGCCGTTCGCGTTGATCGCCGACTTCGAGGCACCGAAGTTGTCGTTCATGCTTGCTCCGACGGTGGTCTCGAGCTTGGGGGCGTACCCCTTGTCGATCAAGCCCTTCCACCAGGCGATGGACTCCTGGAAGCGGGGGTCGTCGTAGTTGTAGTGGGTGCCCCAGGGGTTCGTGTCGGTGTGGGTCCAGCCCGTGGTCTCAGCGAACCACGACCACTCGGTCTGGCCGTTGCCGGCCCCGGAACCGGGGATCCCCAGCCCGTAGACGGCGACGTTGTTCTTGTCGAACCCGGGCTCGTCGCCATGCTTGCCGTTCTTGTCGACGGTCAGCTTGGCGATCGCCTTCTCGAAGGTGCCACCGTCCTGCGGGTTCCAGTCCAAGGACCCCATCTCCGCGTCGGTGAGGCCAGCGTCCTTGACCATCTTCTTGTTGTAGAAGAGGGCGATGGTGTCCCAGTCCTTGGGGAGTCCATACCGCTTGCCGTCCTGGGCGACCCAGAGGTCGGCCAGTCCGGGGACGTACTGGTTCGTGTCGACCTTGTCGCCGATCGCGTCGTCCAACGGCAGCAGCACGTTGTTGCTGACGAACTCGGGGTACTTCGAGAGGTGGTCGGTGAAGACGTCGGGTGCGTCGCCGGACTGGAATCCCGTGGTCAGGGTGGCCCAGTAGTCGTCCCATCCGCGCTGGGTGATCTTCACCGTGATGTCGGGGTTCTCCTTGTGGAAGGCGTCCGCGCACTGCTGGTATGCCGGCTGCTGGTTCGCATCCCACAGCCAGTAGTTGAGGGTCCCGGAGGCGCTGTCGCCTCCGGAGTCTCCGCCGCCGCAGGCGGCCAGGGACAGGGATGCCAGTGCGAGGCCGACCGCCGAGCACAGGTACTTGGGCTTCATGGTGAGTTTCCTTTCGTTCACGCGGGTTGCGTGTTACTTGACTCCGGAGAATCCGATGGAGTTCACGATCCGTCGGCCGAAGATGAGGTAGATGACGAAGATCGGGACGGCGGCGATGAGGGTCGCGGCCATCAGTCCGGCCCAGTCCGGGGAGCCCTGCGGGGTCTGGGACTTGAACACGCCCAGGGCGACGGTGAGGACGCGGGAGCCTTCGGTCTGGCCGACGATCAACGGCCAGAAGTAGTCGTTCCACGAAGCGATGAACTGCAGGATGGAGAGTGTGATGATCGGGGCCATCGACATCGGCACGATGATGCGGAAGTAGACGGTGAAGTGCGACGCACCGTCGAGCTTGGCGGCCTCGTCGATCTCCTTGGGCAGTCCAAGGAAGAACTGCCGGAGGAAGAAGATCGCGAACGGCGTCATCAAGAAGCCTGGCGCGATGATCCCCGGAAGGGTGTTGAGGAGCCCGAGCGACTTGATCGTCAGGAAGTTGGGCAGGCTGGTGAAGATCGCTGGGACCAGGAGCGCTGCCAGGAAGGCGCCGAACACCTTGTCACGCCCCGGCCACTGCAGCCTCGCGAATGCGTAGGCGGCCATTCCGCTGAAGAACACCTGCCCGAGGGTGACGGCGGTGGAGACGATGAGTGAGTTGCGCAGGTACAGCCAGAAGTTGAGCGAGGCACCGGACCCACCTTCTGCCTGCGCCTCAGCGACGCTGCTGAGTCCCAGCACCCGCTTGAAGCCGCCGAGGGTGAAGTCGACCGGCAGCAGTGATCCCGGGTCGGAGGCCAGCGACTTGCTGGTCGACAGACCGATGCGCAGCATCCAGTAGAACGGCAGGACCGTCAGCAGGATGAAGAACCACAGCAGCGCCCAGGACGCGAGCCGGCCGGCCGACCAGGTCCGCGAGGGCTCATCCGACGCCGGCTCGGTCGTCTTGGTCATGACCTCAGGTTCAAGAGCAGTCATGTGTCTTCCTTCCTCTCGGTCAGTTCAGGTCCGACTCGCCGCCGCGGAACATCCGGTTCTGTGCCCACGCCATTCCTCCAAGGAGGACGAAGAGCACCACCGACATGGCCGCGGCGTAGCCGAAGTCGCTGCGGGCGAACGCGCGGTCGAAGATGTAGAGCTGGATCACCCTGCTGGCGTCCCCGGGTCCTCCCTTGGTGGTGACCGCGACCGAGTCGAAGACCTGGAAGGACCCGGTGACGGTGATGACCAGCACCAGAAGCAGCACGGGCCGCAACAGGGGGAGCGTGATCCTCCAGAAGGTTCGCCACTCGCTGGACCCGTCCACCGCCGCGGCCTCGTAGATCGAGGCGGGGATCGTCTGAAGGCCGGCGAAGACGAGAAGCGCGGTGTACCCCATGTGACGCCAGATGTTGACGAAGGCGATCGTGGGAATGGCCGTGTGCTCGTTGCCGAAGAAGGCGACTCTGTCGATGCCGAGCCAGTCCAACATCGCGTTCACGATGCCGATCTGGTAGTCGAGCATGCAGAACCACAGCAGAGCCACGATGACGTTGGCGACCAGGAAGGGCAACAGGATCGAGCCGCGGATCAGTGCCGACTTGGTGAGCCGGTGCATCAGCACCGCCAGGCCGATCGCGATGACGGTCTGGAAGCCGATGTTGAGGACGACGTAGTACAACGTGACCTTCATCGAGTGCCAGAACTGCGGGTCGCCGATGAGGGCTCGGTAGTTCTCCAGACCCACCCAGGTCGGCGGGGTGAACAGGTTGTAGTCGGTGAAGCTGAGGTAGATCCCCCGCAGCGTGGGCCACAGGTAGAACGCCAGGAAGCCGAGAGCGGAGGGCGCGATGAAGGCCAACGCGACGCCCAGGTCCTTCCGCTGCGGGGCTGGTGGCTGAGTCACGCCTGGTTGGGTGGACGCCGATCTCGTCAGCACGCTCATTGCTGCTCCCTCTCCTCCGATGGGCGAAGCCCTGTGTGGCAGCGAGAAACTCCCCGGTGCCGCCGGCGCGAGGACGCTTGTCGTGACGTCCTGGGCCGAACCGCGCTGGAGATGTATCGTTAAAGTGAAATGGAACACAATCGTGGCTGGAGCCTCATGTCAAGGGGTGCGGCGCGATCGGTTCGGTCGGGCTTCCCGCGGACGTCATGTGCGGCTCGTCCCGGTCCGGAATTGCTGGGTGAGGGCTAGACAGGGAACGGAGACGACCATGATCTGAGGCGCCGGACCTGCTGGGTCGAGCGGACCGCGATATGTAACGATGAGCGTCACCATGAGCGCCACCGTCTCCGTCCCTCCCCGCGCCCCAGCTGCGCGTCGGGGCGAGGCCCGCCGATGAAGGTTTCGGGCCCCGCCCGCCGCGTCGGGGTCGTCGAGGTAGCCCGCGTCGCAGGCGTGTCGCCACAGACCGTCTCCAACGTCATGAACAGGCGGGGGGGCTTCAGCGACGAAACGCGCGAGCGAGTCATGGCTGCAATCGAGGCGACCGGCTACCAGCCGAACCGCGCTGCCCGCCTCCTCCGCACCCGTGAGGCTCGAGCCCTGGCGTTCAACCTGACGAGCGGACAGATGGACGTGCGCAACCCCTTCGCCTTCATCGTCCTGAAGTCCCTCGTGGCCCGCGCCGCGGAGCTCGGCTATCACGTCACGGTGCTCACCCAGTCGGATGGTTCGCCCGAAGCCTTCCGGGCTGACGTCAGCAACGCTGAAGTCGACGGGGTGATCGTCAGCGACTGCACCTACGGCGACTACCGGACTGCGATCCTGACCGAGTTGGGCATTCCGTTCGCGGTCCTCGGGCGATCCTCGCTCGACGAGGCACAGGCGTGGGTAGACCTGGACAACCGCCAGGCGATGCACCTCGTCGTCGACCACCTCGTGGATCGCGGCCACCGAAGCTTCGGCTACGTCGGATACAGCCCAGGCACTGAGCACTGGTACCGGGAGAGGCTCGAAGGAACGCGGGAGCGGCTCCACCACCACGGACTGACTCTCCCGAGTCGGGCAGTGGTCCGTCTCACCACCGACGACCTGGCCCTCGGTACAGATCGTTATCTCGCGCGCAAGACACGACCCACAGCCATCATCGTGGAAAGCGATTCCATCGCGGTCCATCTCGTCAACGGTGCGCACCGACGTGGCCTCATACTCGGCGCCGACCTCGCCATCACGGGCTTCGATGGACCGCTGGCGGACACGGTGCTGCCTCGGCTCACCACGGTCGTCGTACCCATTGCCGAGATTGCCGCGTCCCTTGTCGAGCGTCTCGTGCACCAGATCGCGAACCCCGGCAACCATGACAGCGGACTCATGCTCGCAGGGTCACTCGAGGTGGGCGGAACAACCTGAGCATCGACGTTGCCGCGCCACGACGCCGGTCGGCGACGAGCCACAGCGGAGCCATGCGTCACTCCATGGGCCTGGTGAGGCGGCATAATCGCCCACCCTGCCGATTCGTCCCGCCAACCACGGTCCGGTCAGGCGCGGATGCGAAGTGGGCCACGAGCAGAACACGTGGCGAACGGTCAGAGAGGTGCTGATCGGGGCGGCACTGACCGCTCGCCAAGCATCAGCCAGGGTCACCGCGCGGGCGCCCACCGGTCCCTTCACGAGGACGGGGACGGGGACGGCCTGTCAGGCGCTAGGTGTACCCGGCCATGAGGTTGGTGGCAGGCGAGTCGTGTTGACGAGGTGAGAGCCCCCGGGTGGGTGTGGCTTGTCTAAGGCCCAAACTCCGCCCTCCAGGCTCTCGTGTCCCACCGTAATGCCCGCCTGACCGTGCATGGCCGTCTGTTGATCGTCCAGCGTCACCAGGCCGGCTGGAAGCAGGCCCACATCGCCGCGGCGATGGGTGTCTCCCGCAAGTGCGTCAGGACCTGGATCGACCGCCATGAAGCCGAGGGCGAGGCCGGTCTGGAGACCCGCTCCTCCCGGCCGCACACGATGCCCACCAAGACCGCGCCCGAGGTCGAGCAAAAAGGTCCTCACTGCGCGGTCGGAGCACCGCGACGGCCCCGACGTTCTGGGCCCGAAGGTCGGGGTCCCGGCCCGGACGGTCTCGCGGATCCTGCGTCGGCATGCGGTTCCGTACCTGCGCGAGTGCGACCCGATGACCGGGGAGGTGATCCGCTCCTCGAAGGCCACCGCGGTCCGCTACGAACGCGACAGGCCGGGCGAGCTGGTGCACATGGACGTCAAGAAGCTCGGCAAGATCCCCGATGGTGGTGGCTGGCGGGCGTGGGGACGAGCCGAGGGGCATCGCGACCGCAAGGTCAAGATCGGCTACGACTATGTGCATTCACTGGTCGATGACCACTCCAGGCTCGCCTACTCCGAGATCCTGCCCGACGAGAAGGGTGAGACCTGCGCGGCGTTCCTCGAACGAGCCGCCGCCTACTTCGCCGAGAAGGGGATCACCCGGATCGAGCGAGTGATGACCGACAACGCCTTCGCCTACCGGTACTCCATCGACGTCAAACGCGTGTGCCACAGGTTGGGTGCGCGGCAGAAGTTCATCAAGCCCCACTGCCCCTGGCAGAACGGCAAGGTGGAGCGCCTCAACCGGACCCTGGCCACCGAGTGGGCCTACCGACAGGTCTTCACCAGCAACTCCGCCCGCGCCGCTGCTCTTGCGCCCTGGCTCGAGCACTACAACACTGTCCGACGCCACAGCGCACTCGGCGGCAAACCTCCGATCAGCCGCCTGTAACCAACGTGGTGACCGGGTACAGCTAGGGCCCGACGATAGGCCGAATGACCTTGCCCGCATGCAGTACGCCTGACAGCACTGCCTGACAGCATGACGCCCGACCCCGACCAGCAGCCTGCTGTGGGCCGCGGAGGGCCACGGCTTCGCGCAGATGATGCGTGGTCTGGAGATCGGCCGCATCCAGGTCGCAAGCCGTGCCCTGGGCGTGGGGCGCGCCGCCCTCGAGGCCCTGGGCCTCGCGCTCCTGGTCGCCGCCTCCGCCCACGTCGTCGACCTCACCGCCCGCGTCGCCACCGCCCTGAGCTGGGGCACCGGCCTCCTGGTGGCCTGTCTCCTCGTCGTCATGGCGGTGATCCTCCCCGCGCGACGAGCGCAGACACCCGTGGCGCTCGCCCGCGAGTGCGAAGCCTGAACCGTCCTCTCCGCGGGACGAGCCCATCAAGGCACGCATTCGAACATCGCCGAGCGACCGCCGAGCACCGGGCGCGGGCACCGGGCGCGGTTCGCCCGGCTCCCGTTTTACTCCCAAGATTGAGCCGTTCGACATGGGTCCGGCCGGGTCCGAATGAGTACGGGTGGGAAGTCGAAACCGCAGGTCAGTCCCGCAATTGGCATCCCGCAGGCGTAGCCAGCGCGACTTATGCGCAACGACTAGGTCGTCGGTTCGATTCCGACAGGCGGCTCCGAACATGGCCCCTGACCTGGGCGTATGCCGGGCGAACGGGTTCTGGCAGTGGGTTGGGCGTCCGAACCTCACCAGTCGCTCACCAGTGCCTCACCGTGCCTCACCGGTGTCTCATCAGTGCCTGGACGCGCTCGGGCCGGGGCTCCTCGGCGAGGTGAACGCCCCCTGCGTTCACGAGCGGGGGGGCTGGTGTCTGTGGGCTGCTCGACGTTGGCTGGTGGGTAGGCCACGGCCGCTGCCGTGGCCCTGGTGGTGAGGGCGGAGGTCGGCGATGACGGCACGGATAGCGGTGGGTGAGACGGGCCGGCGGTGGGTCCGCCCGGTGCGCGGCAACGCGGACCTGTGGGTGGCCGGGGTCTGGGTGCGCGACCTCGACGGTCGCCTCGCCCAGTTCCGCCGCGATCCGGCCCGCCTCACCCTGCGCTTGCCCAGCAACTGGTTCCGTGTCGCTGGGTGGACCTTTGCTATCGGGCTTCGGGAGATGCGTCGCTCGGCTGCACCGCACCAGGGACCACCGACAACGAGGACAGGGCC
This sequence comes from Marmoricola sp., assembly GCA_044227235.1. Classification (GTDB taxonomy): domain Bacteria; phylum Actinomycetota; class Actinomycetes; order Propionibacteriales; family Nocardioidaceae; genus Marmoricola_A. Next base: position 40,049 of record JBGAFN010000023.1, read on the forward strand.
AGGTGTCGCGCGATCCGAGTAAAGGTCGCAACGTGAGGACGCTGGTCATCTCGCCTGGTCGCGACCGCCACGGCGGCATAGCTGCCGTCCAGCAGCGGGCGATAGACGACGCCGGGGTGGCGCAGCATTCGGGCCGCAGCGCCAGGGAACGTGTCGACGGCATCTTGATACGCCACAGCACTCAAGCTCTCCGAGACGTTGGTGACGTAGGCACCGACACGGCCGGGCTCGCCGCGGACGTCGTCCATTGACCAGAAGCCACGCCATGCCGACGGAGCCTCAGGGGACGCCACGGCGAAGGGCTGGTCGGCCAACTGCTCAACGGTGACAGCCTCCAGCGCAGCAAGCTCGTGGTTCTCGCCGAGCACGGCAAAGCGCGGCTCCGCGAACAGCTCATGAATGTCGACTCGGCTGTCGACCACCGGGGTCCGCACGAAGGCCACGTCGACCCGTTCGTCCGCGAGGGCATCGATCTGGTCAACCATCGAGAGCTCCCGGAATCGGATGGTGACCTCCGGCATGGCACCTCTGAAGGCCGCAATGATCAGCGGTGTCAGCTCACCAGCGGCATCTGCGAAGAGCCCGACCGTCAGTTGGGACTGAAGGGCGGCCTGGGTCGTCCGCGCCTCAGCTCCTGCCTCATCGATCTGAGCAAGGATCTCGATCGCTCGAGGAAGGAACGCTTGGCCGGCCGACGTGACCGTCACACGGTTGTTCGTTCGGTCGAACAACTGCGCGCCGATCTCGCGCTCGAGCCGAGCGATCTGGCCGCTGAACGCTGACTGAGCGATGTGCATGCGCTGAGCCGCCTTACCGAAGTGCAACGTCTCGGCAAGAACCACGACGTACTGCAGTTGCCGCATCTCCATGCCGCACCTCTCCTGACCAGGGCATTCTCTCGCAGCGATCGGCCCATCTCGATCTGTGCGTTGTCCAACAGCCCGGGCTCCGCCCAAGATACTCGGCATCGCCCACGTCCTTCCGAACCTGAGCTAGGCCAGCACAGTGGCCTGCTGCGGGGAAGACGTTCCACAGACCGATGAAAATGCCCCTCCGGAGGGACGCCATGACCGACACATCCGCCACGCCGGCTGCAGGCTCCTCGCTCAAGCAGCACGCTGTCGGCGTCCCCGGCATCGTGTTCTTCGTGGTGGCTGCGGCAGCGCCGCTCGCCGCGACCCTCGGAGCATCGCCGATCGCCTTCATGGCGACCGGTACGGGCGCGCCTGGCGCCTATCTGATCACCGGGCTGGTTCTCCTGCTCTTTGCGGTCGGCTACAGCGCGATGAGCCGCCACGTCACCAGTTCCGCCGGCTTCGCAGCCTTCCTCGAGGTGGCTTTCGGAAGGCGAGCAGGGTTCGCTGGCGCCGCGGTCGCACTGGTCGCGTACAACGCGATGCTGATGGGCCTCTATGGCGCCTTTGGATTCTTCACCAGCACCGTCGTCGCGGACCTGACCGGAGCAGAGACCGACTGGAAGCTGTGGACAATCGGTGCTTGGGCGCTCGTCGCCGTCCTCGGGTATCTCGAGGTCAATCTCAGCGCTCGGGTCCTCGGCGTGCTCATGGTGGGCGAGATCGTCATCCTGGTGATCTTCGCGGTCGTGGTGTTCACCGACGGCGGAGCTGACGGCATCAACGTGGATTCCTTCCAGCCGAGCAATGTGTTCACCAACGGGCTAGGGGTCGCACTGCTGTTCGCGGCCGCCTCGTTCGTCGGGTTCGAGGCGACCGCCATCTACGGCGAGGAGGCCAAGGACCCCGAGCGCACGATCCCTCGGGCTACCTATGTCGCCGTGGTCCTGATCGCCGTCTTCTACACGTTCGCGACCTGGGCGATCTCTCTCGCCTACGGCTCCGACAAGATCGGGCAGGCCGCCACGAAGGACCCGGCAGGATTCATCTTTGCCGCGAACTCGCAGTACGTCGGTGAATGGTCCACCAACATCATGAACGTCCTGCTCGTCACGAGCTACTTCGCGGTCCTCCTCGCATTCCACAACACTCTGTCGCGCTACATGTTCGCCCTCGGACGGGCCGGCATGCTGCCTTCACTGTTGGGTCGGACGCACAGCCGTTGGCGCTCGCCGCACACCGCGAGCGTGGCAGGGACCGTCGTGACCTTGGTCATCGTGGGCGCGTTCATGGTCGGTGACGCCGATCCGTTCGGGCAGTTGTACGCGTGGCTCGTCGGACTCGGCACCCTGGGCGTCCTGGTCCTCCAGGGTCTCACCGCGGTCGCCGTGATCACCTTCTTCCTGCGTCGCGAGCGAGCCCAGCTGCGTGTGTGGAACTGCGTCATCGCACCAGGTCTCGGCGCTCTCGGGCTCGGAGTGGCTGCCTACCTGGCACTCGACAACTGGGATCTGCTGACCGGAGCAACGGAAGGACTGCCGGCTCTGCTCCCGTGGCTTCTCCCGATCGCCGCCGTTGGTGGGCTGGTGTGGTCGCTGATCGTCAACGACAAGAACACGTCTCTGCTGACCGCGTTCGGCGCGAATAGGGCCGACGAGTCACGCGCCGTTGTCTCCGGTCTCGGCGCACCGCATCTGCCCGAGTAGTTCCCACCCGCCAGCTGGCCTTCTCACCTCAACCACTCAGTTCGGAGAGTTCTCATGTCGCTTCTCACCCACGACACCTGGTCCGGTCGAATCCACCTGGACGGGTGGGTCAACGGCGGCGGTGGGACACGCGAGGCTGTTGAACCTGCCACCGGAGACGTCTTGGGCGTCGTCGGACTTGCGTCGGGAGCAGACGTCGGGGCGGCCGCCAAGCGCGCTTCCTCGGCCCAGGTCGCCTGGGCGGCTACTCCTCCCCAGGAGCGGGCGGCGGTCCTCCGCCGGGCCGGGCTGCTCTTCCAGGAGCACGCCGAGGAGATCCAAGGCTGGATCATGAGGGAAGGCGGTTCAATCCGCCCCAAGGCAACGCTCGAGACGACAATCGCGGCGGAGGAGTGCTTCGAGGCCTCGTCGCTTCCGACTCATGTCATGGGTGAGGTGCTGCCCACCGCCCAGTCACGCTGGTCCCTCTCGCGCCGCCGTGCCGCCGGTGTCGTCACGGTGATCGCCCCGTTCAACTTCCCTCTCATCCTGTCCATCCGGAGCGTCGCGCCGGCGCTAGCGCTCGGGAACTCGGTGCTGCTCAAGCCTGATCCCCGCACGGCGGTCTGCGGCGGAGTGGTGCTGATGCGAATCTTCGAGGAAGCGGGTCTGCCTGCCGGTGTCCTGTCCCTGCTCCCGGGCGGCGCGGACGTTGGCGCCGCGCTGGTGGATGCCCCAGAGGTCTCGGTCATCTCCTTCACCGGTTCGACCAGCGCGGGTCGCCATGTCGGCCGAGCCGCGTCAGCAAATCTGAAGCGAGTCCACCTCGAGCTGGGCGGCAACAACGCGCTGGTCGTCCTACCAGGAGCCGATCTGCGGGCTGCGGCGTCAGCGGGCGCCTTCGGTTCGTTCCTGCACCAGGGCCAGATCTGCATGACGACTGGGCGACACCTCGTCCACGAGTCACTGCACGACGAGTACGTCCAGCTGATGTCCGAGAAGGCTGACCACCTTCCCGTGGGCAATCCCGCCTTGGAGCAGGTAGCACTGGGCCCGATCATCGACGCCGGTCAGCGGGACCGGATCCATGACCTCGTCGAGCGCACCGTCAAGGCGGGGGCCTCACTGGCGGCGGGCGGCACCTACGAGGGTCTCTTCTATCGACCCACCGTCCTGGCCGGCGTCACCCCTGAGATGCCCGCGTACTCGGACGAGGTGTTCGGCCCGGTCGCCCCGATCGTTCCATTCTCGAGCATCGACGAGGCGATCGCCCTGGCGGACGACTCCGAGTACGGACTCAGCCTGGGCATCCTGGGCGACGTCGGGCTGGCCATGCGGGTCGCAGACGGAGTACGCAGTGGCATCGTGCACATCAACGAGCAGACGGTGGACGACGAGGCCAACGTCCCGTTTGGCGGCGTGCGCGCGTCAGGCAACGGTTCGCGATTTGGAGGCGGAGCCGCCAACATCGAGGCGTTCACGGACGTCCAGTGGCTCACGGTGCGCAGCGAGATCGCTCCGTACCCCTTCTGATAGGCGACCAACTCGCGTCGCGTCTGAGACGCGCGGCCTCGCTCAGCCGACACCCCTTAGCCGACACCCTCAGCCGACAACCTCCCCCCGCACGACGGCGTCCATGTCGAGCGGAACCACCGACCAGCAGCCACACCTGGAGCTCTCATGGCAACGCTCACCCTGGAATCTGCCCTCCTCACCTTCACTCAGCGGTTCTCACGATCGGCCGAGCTCACAGCCGCCGGCAGACAGCTGATCCCGGGCGGCTACAGCCGGAACTCCTTCAACTTCGGTCCCCACGCCGTCTTCGTCGAGAGCGGCGACGGCGCCCACATCCAGACCGTCGACGGCCACCGGCTGCTGGACCTGAACAACAACTTCACCGTCAATGTGCTGGGGCACAACCATCCAGCCATCAACAGCGCGCTCCTCCGGGCCATCCCGACCGGCATCTCCTTTGGAAACCCCAGTCCTGCGGAGGCAGCGCTCGCCACCATTCTCATCGAACGCATCCCTTCGATCGAGAAGGTGCAGTTCTCGTGCAGCGCCACTGAGTCGTGCATGAGTGCCATCCGCGTGGCCCGTGCCTTCACCGGCCGAGTCAAGGTGGCGAAGTTCGAGGGCGGCTACCACGGCTTCAGCGACCCGCTGCAGATCTCGGTCCACCCGCCGCACGGATCTGAGTCAGGCCCCGACGGTGCGCCGCGCGCGATCCCGGACAGCGGCGGCATCCCGCCGATGACAGTGGACGGGACCATCTTGCTCTCACAGAACGACAAGGCGGGCGCAATACGCATCCTGCGCGAGAACGCTGCCGACATCGCCTGCCTCATTCTCGAGCTGCAGAGCGGCGCTGGGGGGCTCGTCGTCCTGGAGCAGGACTTCGTCGAGGAGCTGCGAGCGTTGACAGACGAGCTGGGCATCGTCCTGATCTTCGACGAGACCATCAGCCTCCGAGCGGGTTACCACGGGCTCCAAGGCGAGTACGGCGTCACGCCCGATCTGACGGTGATGGGCAAGATCATCGGTGGTGGCCTGCCACTCGGCGCACTCGGAGGCAAGGCTGCGTTGATGGACAGCCTACAGTCCGGGTCGGTGAGCATCTCCGGAACTCACCACGGCCACAAGCTCGCCGTGATCGCCGGCGCTGCCTGCATGGAGGCGATGGACCAGGCTTCCTTCGCGAAGCTCAACGCTGACTCACAGCGCATCATGGGCGAGCTCAACGAGTGGAGCATGGCGCGCAACAGCCCCTTTGCCGTCTATGGCAGAGGGTTCTCGCACATGGCCTACGGCTACATGACCGCTCCGGGGCGCACCGTGCGAACGCACCGCGACTACTGGCGTCATGTCGATGGCGACCGAACTCAGGCCATCTCGCTGGAGCTCGCCAACCGCGGATACTTCCCCGTGCATCGCGGCGAGTTCTCACTCTCGACGCCCATGTCGGACGACGACATCAGCGGCTTCATTGAGACCCTCAAAGAGATCGTGACAGATCTGGAATCTTCCTGATCCGGCTCGGGCACCGCGGCTAGCCAACCATCTAGCCGGCCATGCAGCCCAGCTGCGTGCGGTTGGCCGCGCGCCCGCCCGTCTGGCCTCGACGGCCCGAACCCCCGTCGTCCACTGCTTCAAGATCTGGATCAGCAACGCCCGCCACTGCGAGCTTGTCGCGCTGCTGTGCCGCACCGATCCCGACGCGACTCCCGCGTGCCGCGAGATCAGTGTGCTGCTGGTCGAGAAGGGGCCCGGCTTCGAGGTGTCCCGTGACCTGCCCAAGCTCGGCTACAAGGGGTGGAGAGCTGCGAGCTGTCCTTCGACGGGTACCGCACCCCGACCATCAGCCTGCCGGGGACCGTGGAGGGCCACGGCCTCGCGCAGATGATGGGTGGTCTGGGGATCGGCCGCATCCAGGTCGCCAGCCGGCTACACCACCGAGTTCGACATCGAGCGGTACTTCCGCGACGCCCCGCTGATGATCGTGGGGGAGGGCACCAACGAGATCCAACGCAACGTGATCGCCCGCCAGCTCATCCACCGCAACCCCGTCCGCTGAGCCGCATGCGGGGCAACTGACCCGACCGGCAGTGGTCAGGACCTGTCCGTTGGGCTCGACGGGGGGAGGCCTGCCTTCGACCTGGAGAGCGTGGATTCGAACACCCCGGTCAGCGCGACATCAACTCGCTGAGCATGCTCGGGTGGCCACCCCGGCTCCCGTTCTACTCCCAAGATTGAGCCGTTGAACCAGGGTCCAACCGGGTCCTCATGAGGATCGTTGGGAAGTCGAACCGCAGGTCAGGCCCGCACTGGCCCTCTCCCAGGCGTAGCCAGCGAGCGATCAGCGTCACGACTAGGTCGTCGGTTCGATTCCGACAGGCGGCTCCGAATATGGCCTCTGACCTGGGCCTTTGTGGAACCCGGTGTTGATCGAGGACCCTCCACTGCCCCGGATTCGCGTTTTATTCGCGTTTTTCATCGCTCAGGTTCTCGTGACTGTCGCAACACCTGCTCGTGTGGGAGGTGCTCGTGACGCTTTCGTTGATGGTTCGGCGTGAGGTTTTCGCGCTGCTAGGACAGGGGTTGCTGCCGCGGGAGGTGGCGGCCCAGCTGGGCGTGTCGCAGACCGCGGTCCTGTCGTGGCGGGCCCAGGTTGGCGGGGTGATCCGTGAACGCGCACAAGAGTCCGGTCGGTACCTGAGTCGAGAGGAGCGCTACGAGATCGCTCGGCTCCGTGACGCCGGCCAAGGGGTGCGGGAGATCGGTCGTCGTCTGGGTCGTCCGGCCTCGACCATCAGTCGGGAGCTGGGCCGTGAACGCCGACCCGTGGGCGTTCCGGGCCGGGTCGGTCGCGGTGGGCCCGAAGGCCGATACCAGCCCGAGGCGGCTCATCAGGCCGCGCTGTTGGCCAGGGTCAGGCCACGCAAGACCAAGCTCGCCGACCACCCGCGGCTGCGAGAGTGGGTGCAGGATCGGCTGGACCAACGTGACTCTCCCGAGCAGATCGCGGGACGGCTGCCGGTGGAGTTCCCCGACGAGGAGGACATGCGCATCAGCCACGAGACGATCTACCGGGCGATCTATGTGCTGCCTCGTGGAGAGCTACGCCGCGAGCTGCGCGCTCACCTGCGCACAGGCCGGAGGATCCGTGCCCGCCGCAACACCCGGCAGGGCCGTGAGACTCGGGGACAGATCACGGGCATGGTCTCGATCCACGACCGACCCGAGGAGATCGAGGACCGCACGATCCCGGGCCACTACGAGGGTGACCTGATCGTGGGCCCCGGCGGCACCCGTGCCGCGATCGGGACCCTGGTCGAACGCACCAGCGGTCACCTCACTGCGTTCCACCTCCCCACCGAGAAGACCACCCAGGCCACCGTCACCGGCCTGCAGCACGCGCTGACCCGGGCAGGATGGCCAATGAAGACCCTGACCTGGGACCGCGGCAAGGAGATGGCCGCCCACGCCCAGTTCACCATCGACACCAACATCCAGGTCTACTTCGCCGACCCCCACGCCCCCCGGCAACGCGGCAGCAACGAGAGCGCCAACGGGCTGCTCCGCGAGTACTTCCCCAAGGGCCTCGACCTGGCCACCGTCACCGACGAGGAGGTCCAGGCAGCCGTCACCCAACTCAACAACCGCCCCCGCAAGCGCCACGGCTTCCTGACCCCCAACGAAGTCATCGCTGCGATACTCGCCAAAGACCAAGAAGACCCGGGCGTTGCGACGACACCCTGAATCTGGGTCGGGATGGAGTGGGCGCTCGTGGGACCTCCCGGCGGCGTGTCTAGTCCACGGCGGTTGACGCTATTCGAACGACCCGTAGCGGTCATGCGAAGAACTCGTCGAGCACGTGACGGACGTCCGGCGCGATCTTGCGACGACCCGTGTAGTGCCGGAAGGTGACCGAGGGATCGCTGTGGCCGAGCAGATCGCGGGCGGCGTCGAGCCCGCATTCGTGGGCGACGAGAGTGCCGACCGAGCGCCGCAGCGTGTGGGGCGTGGTTCCTCGGAGCAGCGGGTCGTTCATCGTCGCGGTGCGCAGTCGGGTGCGGATGTTCGCCGGCCAGAGCCAGGTTCCCTTCGTGCTCATGAAGACCGGCTCGTCCCGCTCGGGGAGGCGGCCGGCTAGGCGCCGACGGATGATCCCCACGACGGCATCGGGCAGCGGGACCGTGCGGTCCTTCCGGGACTTTGTCTCGGGCTGTCGGTGGAGCTTCTCGACGTAGCCGCGCCGTGGCTCCACCAGGGTGCCGCAGAAGTACACCACCGGAGGCTCGGACGCGAGATCGACATCGATCACGCGAATGGCGAGACACTCCCCGATCCGTGCTCCGGTACCCAGGGCGAAGTCGACGACATCAGCCAGGTCCCGATTGGGTGGACGGCCTCCGAGGCGCTTCCCGTCTTGGACACGGGGCACCTCGGTGCGGTTCCGAAGGGTGGCACGCAGATGACGAACGAGAGGGACCTCGAGGAACTGCACCTCCGACCCGAGGCGTGCGCTGGGCTCGACGTCGCGCATCGGATTGGACGTGAGAAGTCCACGGCGGACGGCGAAGCCCATCATCTGTGCCATGACGGTGCGGGCTTGAGCGGTGCTCCTGACCTCGTCCAGCTCGGCGAACGCCTCGTCCAACAAGGCCGTCGTGACTTCGCTCAACCGGAGCTGGCCGAAGGTCGGGATGATGACGTGCTCGATCGCGGACCCGTAGGCACCGAGCGTCGCAGGAGACAGAACGCGGGCAGTACCGCGGCGTCGGCCCTCGCCGGCGCTCGAGGCGTCTGCCGATCCGCGCGACCGGACCGCAAGCCAGATGTTCGCCAGCTCGGCCACGCTTGTTCCGGTAGCCAGGGCCCGGATCTTCGAGCTCTGATTCCGGATCTTGTCGAGTCGACGCTGAATGTCCCGCTCGGCGTCGGGCGACTGCGCCGTCTCGCAGGCAATGACCACCGTGACCCACTTCGCCGCGTGTTGGCAAGTTACGATCAGTCGTCGTTGGCGAGCACTTTCAGATCCTCGGCTCGCACCACACCACAACCCACAGGTCCGCTCGTCGCTTCGCTTGTGCCCACCGTCGCCGTCGATTCTGCTCACGGCTTTAGAAGCGACGCAAACCTCGAGCGTAGATCGCGTCTTAGCCGCGAGGCGGCTACCACTTTCCTGTACCTCCGCCGGTGATGAAGGCGACGAGAGTTTAGTGCGCGTGTGCCTTCACGAGCCCAAGCCCTTCTGGGAGGAAGGGGCCGAGGGCTTGTCGGAGCGTGTCTGACGAGCCGGAAGCTGGGTGCCGGCTGCCCATTGGTCGTGATGTGGTGGCGCCCTTGGACAGCCTCCGCGGCCAATACCAGGGGCGGGACTGGCGGCCGTGCGGGGCCGTGCGGGGCCGTAGGCCCAGTAGTCTCCACCGCCGGAGGCTTGGGCTACCCGGAGGCCGGAGCGCTCGAAGTCCACGGCCTCTACAGCCTCCGCCGGTTGCCACCAGCAGAACGCTTCCTCGAGTAATCCCTGGTCAGAGTTGCATGTGAACTCGACAACCCGAAGCGTTCGGGCTCGAACCGCTCGATGATGTGGGCAACCCGGGCACTGACGACCAGCAGGTCCCCGATTGCCGTGTACTCCGGGAATCGACGCGGTGCTGACGACCGGAGGGTCAGGCGCCGCGGGCACAGGTCGGCTGGGCATTGGTAGAGGGCTGAAGTGACCCCCATCAGGCGGACATCTGGGAGACGTCGCGGTACCAGTGCGCGGTCTCAGGAAACGCTGCCTTCAAATGCGGCACGGCGCCGGTCGAGCAGCACACCCCATTCCTTCTCCAGCTTCACCCGCGCGCCAAGCGATTGACTTCTGCCGCCGTGCGCAGCGCGGATTTCCTAATACGAGACGTCCTCTGGCATGGACCGATCTAGCCGTATGGCCGCCCCGACGGCAGGGACAGCACATGGAGAGCCGGGCCATCCTCGACCGCTTCAGGACGGCGGCTGCAGGTGGTGAGCTTGGCACTGTCTTATCCGCGACAACGGCTGTTCCTGTGCGGCGCATCGCCACCGTCGTAGGATCTGCGGGTTTCTTTAGGTGACTTCGAGGTACGCGGCACCTCCCAGATGGACCAGGACGACGAGGCGGCTGTCGGTCCTGGTGATCCGTTGCGCAGTCTGGTTCGTTACCGCTCCGACGGCAGTGAGCTCTACGTGCACTGCCGCATCAACCTCGACCTTTTTCGGGAGGCAACAACGCTGCCCGTCTTGCTGCTCAAGCCGGAGTCGAGGGACGACGAGATCATGACCATCGATGCCCTGCTGAACGGCAAGGGCTCGCGGCGGAACTACGCGCTGCTTGAGCGCCTGTGCGAGGACATCGCGGCGGCTGGCGTTGCTGCGTGCTATCTGGCCGAGCAGCATGGCGAGCGTCGCCGGGACTTCTACTTCGTCGCCGAAGATGGCGCGACGTTCGAACGCACCGCCCGCGCGACCGCGACCGCACTCGGCTTCCCGCTCACGATCGAGCAGCACACGCTCACCAACGTCGCGCCCATCATCCTCCCGCGAGAAGCGATCGGCGAGCTCGGCCTGACACTCGCTCCGGTCGACGTCGTGCAGCGGACCCGCTTCGAGTTCTGGGGCGATCAGCCGGCCCTGCATGAACTGCGCCTGGAGCTCGAGCGCCGCGGCTACAGGTTCCTCGCCCTCGACCCCGTCATGGGTGAGCTTCGGGTGGTCAAGGACCTCCCCGTGGAAGGCCCCGCGTTCCTTGGTGAGCTTCGAGAGGTTCTCCCACTGGCTCACGGTTTGGGCTGTCGCTACCGTGGCAAGGAAACCATGGACGGTACGCCCAGTTCCGGATTTCGGAGCCATTCCCTGCGCGCTACGCACCGCCTGAGAGCAAGCCGCAGCGAGGGTGGAGACCGATCTTCGGCAGAGATCGCTGATGGCTGGCTCGAGCACCCAAGCTTATGGCCTCTTCCGTAGGACCCGTATGGCTCGAACCCGGAGCTGAGCCTGCGCGGTCCGCTTCCATCGGCTACCACTTGCCGACCTCAAGCTATGCAAGGTCGTGTGCGCCCGGCTTTGGACCCGCCCTTCTTGGGCAGCCATGATCGGTGCGGCCACGGAAAGCGTGCGTCATCCCGCCGCCTGCCGACGCCCGTACTTGAGGGACGAGTGAGCGATCTCGCCGGCCGGGTTGGTCAGGTCTATGCACAAGTGGTGATGAAGAACGATGCGATCGTCATTAGTCGAGGTCGCCTCCACGCCAGGACCTGTGATCGAGCCACTTCCACTCGCGACCGCATTTCCCAGCCGCAGTCCCGGAGTAGGTACGCGTCGAGGTGCAGGTCGCACCGTTACCGTTCGGATTGATCAGTGCCGCTGCGAGATCGCCATCAACCTGGGCATTGATCACATGCTTCTGGCGAGCGTCTCATTACCCACAGACCGAGTGGTGCTGGAGGGGGTTGCGCGGCGGCGAGCACCCAGGAGATCAGTGCGAGCCGGTGTCACCGAACGCACCTTGTTCAAACCGGGGAACCTTGGATGCCGCAGGGCGGGTTGGGCTCGCAGGGTGGACGTGGGACGTCGGTGGATAGGGGGCAGGTGGTCCTGCTTCGGTGCGGTGTGGGCAGGAGGGTGTCGGGGTGTTGGGCGGGTCCGAGGTAGGTGCCGGTGGCGGCCTCGCAGTGGATTTTGCGCATGAGGGCGAGGTCGTCGTGGTGGTGGATGTTGTCGGCGATGACGGGGACTCCGGCGTAGTGGGCGGCGGTGACCATGAGCTCGAGGACGGGGCGGTGGGCCGGTGCGGTGGGGTCCATGTGGTCGCCGCCGATCTTGACGAGGTCGACGGGGAGGCGGCTCAGTGCGCCTAGGGCGGTGTAGCCGCGGCCGTAGTCCCCGAGGCTGACCGTGACACCGAGTTCGCGCAGCTCATCAAGGGTGGCCCTGACGGTGGCAGTGGGGTGGCCGGTCAGCGTCTTCTCGGTGATCTCCAGGACGAGCTGCTCAGGTCGGATCCCGGCGTCGGCGATCGCGGTGAGGACGTCGTGGGCGAAGCGGGGGCGGCTGAGGTGGCGGGGCGAGACGGGGACGGTCATCGTCAGGTGCGGCAGACCGGTCGTGGTGTGGAAGGCGGCCAGCTGGCTGGTGGCTTGGCGCAGCACCCAGGCGTTGATCCGACAGATCAGGTCGGTGGACTCTGCGACGGGCACGAATGCCGCGGGCTCGAGCAGCCCGTGTCGGGGCCGGTCCCACAGGGTGACGGCTTCGAGTCCGTGCCAGTCTCCGGTGGCCAGGTCCTGGACGGGCCGGTAGTGCAGGGTCAGCTCGTTGTTCTCCAGGGCTTGGCCGAGGTCCAGCTCGAGCTGGGTCCGGTCGGTGACCTGCTCCCGCAGCGCGTCTCCGTAGAGGACGGCTCGGCCTCGGCCGTCGGCTTTGGCTTGGTAGAGCGCGAGGTCGGCGTGGTGGAGGAGCTCCTCGGCGGTGTGCTGGCCACCGCGGGTCAGGGCGATGCCGATGCTGGTCCCGACCCGCACCATCGGGGCGCCACCGGCCTCCGTCGAGTCGGTGTTCGCATCCCCTGTTTGGCTGGGTCGGTGCGTGTCGTCGGGGTTGATCGGTTGGCTCAGCGCGGTGATGATCCGGCCGGCTGAGGCTACCGCTGGGCCCTCGCCCTCGACCGAGCTGAGGATGACGACGAACTCATCGCCGCCGAGCCGGGTGGCCACGTCGCCGGGCCGGACCCCGTTCTGGAGACGCTCGGCGACCACCCGCAGGACGGCGTCGCCGGTGCGGTGGCCGTAGGTGTCGTTGATGGGTTTGAACCCGTCGAGGTCCAAGAACAGCACCGCGACCCACGCATCACCCGGGACGTTGTCGAGGGCGTGCTGCAGCAGCCGCAGGGTTTGGGCCCGGTTGGGCAGACCGGTGAGCGGGTCGTGCTCGGCCTGGTACTGCAGGTTGTGTTGGAGTTCGCGGCGTACGCGGCTGAAGTCGGCGATCTCGACGATGGCCAGGTTCATTCGCACCATCACCAAGCCGAACATGATGACCGAGCCGGTCACGATCACCCAGGTCTGTTCCTGGGTGCTGGTGAGGTGCTGGAC
>JBGAFN010000008.1:0-275096 GCA_044227235.1 Marmoricola sp.
CCGGCGGAGCATCGCGCCGGTCGGCTGAGCGCCCGCGGGTCACATCACCTTGGTGCCGTACATCTCGCCGAGCGGGTCGGCGATCAGCTCGAGCCGCTCGCCGTCGGGACCGCGGAAGTAGAGCGAGGTGCCGCTCTCGTGCAGGTACTCCACCCCGGCGGCGTCGAGCTTGCCGCGCAGGTGCTCCCACCGGGTCGGCTCGACCGAGATCGCGATGTGGTGCAGCCCGCCGAGCACCTCGGCGTACGGACCGACGTCGAGGCCGGGGAAGTCGAAGAACGCCAGCAGGTTGCCGTTGCCGATGTCGAAGAAGAAGTGGTTCGACCCCCGGTAGTCCCGGTTCTCGAAGATCTCCGTCAGCGGGAACTCCAGCAGCTCCTGGTAGAACTCCACGGTCCGCACGACGTCCCCGGAGACCACCGCGAAGTGGTGCAGGCCGCGAGCCGAGGACGCCGGCCGCTCGCCATCGGGGCGCAGGTAGGTCTGCTTGATGCGCTCGCGCTCGGCGTCGACGGCCGCCACATCGATCTCGGTCATCCCTGGATGCTACGCAGGCCGGGCGAGCGGCGACAGGGTCCGGACCCCGGCGCGGGCGGTCGCCAGCGCGTAGGCGGACCGGAACCCGGCCAGCGTGTTGGCCCAGTCGTGGACCGGACGGTGGGTCCGGTTGAACGCGGCGAGCCGTTCACGCCGCTCGTGGTCGACGACCAGCCCGGTGAGGGCCCGCACCAGGTCCGCGTCGTCCACGCAGGCGACGCCCTCGACGCCGTGCCGGATGAACCCGCCGACCCCGCCGGAGGCCATCGCGACCACCGGGAGTCCCGCCGCCCGCGCCTCGAGCGCGGCGATGCCGAAGGACTCCAGGTGCGCCGGCGCGACGTAGAGGTCGGCCTCGCCGTGCAGCGACCGGATCCGGTCCCGCGACAGGGCCCCGGTGAGGGTGACCCAGTCGGCCATCCCGGTCCGGGCGAGCTCGGTGCGCAGCGAGTGCTCCAGCGGCCCGTCGCCCACCAGCAGCGCGCGCACCTCCACCCGACCCGGGACCTGGGCCCGCACGCGGCGCAGCGCCGCGAGCAGCTGGTGGGGTCGTTTGCGGGGCGCCAAGCGCATCACGCTGACCAGGGTGACCGGCCCACCGGCGCGGACGGGACGGGGTGGCCCGGCGCGCCACCAGTCGACGTCCACCGCGTTGGGGACGACCAGGACCGGAGCGTCGGCCGGCACCAGGGCCGCCACCTGACCGGCGGCGACGTCGCTCACCGCCGTCCAGACGGCGGGGGCCGTGCGCCAGCCGGCGGCCGCACCTGCCGTCCGCACCATCGCCCGCCGGCCCTGCCACAGCGAGTGCACGGTCAGGACCGTGGGCACGCCGCGGCGCCAGGCGGCCCGCGCCACCAGGGTGCTGAACGGGGAGATCACCGAGAGGTGGGCGTGGACCACGTCGAAGGATCCAGGCCCGTCGAGCAGATGGCGGGCGGTCTCCCCGACGAGAAGGCCGGCGCAGGCGGCGTCCGAGCGCACCACGTGGACACCGCCCGGGCTCTGCTCGCCCGCCCGACCCGGAGCCAGCACGGTGACGCGGTCACCCGCCGCGGTCTGCCGTCGGGCGAGGTCCTCCACGAACAGCTCGATCCCCCCGACCGCCGGCCGGTAGACGTCGCTTACGTGCAGCACGCGCATCACGCCACCTCCCGGGCGCTCCAGCGCCGTACGACGAGCCAGCCGGCCAGCCAGGCGCCGCCGACGGGGATCTCGAGGGCGAAGGTGAAGCCGCGGTAGAGCAGGACCCCCGCGGCGGTCGCCGCCGGGGGCGCCCCGAGCAGCACCAGCGCCGCCGCGGTCCCCGCCTCCGCGACCCCGGCGCCACCCGGGGTCAGCACGGCCAGGGTCATGAGCCGCTCCACGGCGAACCCGGCCAGGGCCTGGGCCGGAGGGACGCCCGCACCCACGGCGTGCAGGCAGCCCCAGAGCAGCAGGGCCTGCGCGGCGCCGTACCCGGCCATCGCCAGCGAGAGCCGCGGCCAGCGGGCGGTGACGACCTCGACCACGCGGTCGCGGGAGGCGAGCAGTCCGGCTTCGGTGGCGTCGCCGTCCGCCGGGCGCCCGACAACACGGGTGAGGCCGGCGACCAGCAGCCCGAGGCGGCGCGCCGCCGCCTGCGCGGCGCGCCTGCTGACGAGCCCGGCGACGAGAACGCCGGCGACGACGACCAGCCCCGCGACGGAGGCACCGACCCACCACCGCAGGCTCGGGCTGACCGGGACCCGGGCGACCATCAGGACGACGAGCGCCGCTGCGGGCAGCGACAGCTTGAGCAGGACGACCCAGACGTTGGTGACCAGCGTGTACGACGCGAACGCTGCCGGAGCGAAGCGCCAGCTGCGGACCATCGCGTAGTTGGTGCTCATGCCGGCAGCACCGCCGAACGGCAGCACGTTGGACACCGCGCTGCCGGTGAGGTTCAGGGTCAGCGCCCGGCGCCGGCTGAGTCCCGGCAGAGCCGCGGTCAGGACGAACGAGTGGACGAGCAGACCGCCGGCCCACAGCAGCGTGAGCACGAGCGCCTCGGGCAGGGTGACCAGGCCGAGCGCCGCCCCGATGCCGGCGCGGGTGGTCCCGACGACCCGGGGGAGGACGACGACGAGCATCCCCGCGGCCAGGCCGGCCGCGGCGACGCGCAGCAGCACCAGCCGGCCGCGGCGCGGCGCCCGGACCGGCAGGACCGGCTGCGAGACTTCAAGCGTGTTCACCCTCGTCTCGTTCCACGCGCACCCGGACGACGAGGCGCTGCTGACGGGCGGGACGCTGGCACGGGCGGCTGCGGACGGGCACCGTGTGGTGGTGGTGACGGCGACGGCCGGCGAGGCCGGTCTCGCCGAGCCGGGCGAGGGAGGGCTGGCCGCGCGGCGCCTCGCGGAGCTCGAGCAGTCCGCGGCTGCCCTGGGCGTCGCCCGGGTCGTCGTGCTCGGCTACCCCGACTCCGGCTCGACCCTTCCGGTGCCGCCGGGACCGCCGCCGCCCTTCGCGTCGCTCGACCCGGAGGAGCCGGCCGAGCGCCTGGCGGCACTGTTGCGGGAGGAGCGGGCCGACGTCCTGACGGTGTACGACGCGCGGGGAGGGTACGGGCACCCGGACCACGTCCAGGTACACCGGGTCGGCGTACGTGCAGCTGAGCTGGCCGGCACCCGCGTGGTGCTCGAGGCGACCGTGGACCGGGACCGGCTGACCCGGCTGGCCGGTGCGCTCCGGTGGGTGCCGGGGCTGCGGCGCCTGGTGCCGGCCGACGCGTTCGCGCAGGCCTACACGCCCGCCGTCGAGCTGACCCACGAGGTGGACGTGCGTCCGTGGCTCGCGGCCAAGCGCGCCGCGCTGGCGGCCCACCGCTCCCAGGCGACGGGGGCACGGGTGCGGACCGTGGCGGTGCTGCTGCGGCTCCCCGGCCCGGTGGCGGCGCCGGTGCTCGGCCGGGAGTGGTTCCGGGAGCGCGGCCGCCCCGCAGGTCCCGGCCGGCTCGACGACGTGTTCGCCTCGCTGCGTCCGTGACCACGTCCGTTCCCTCCGGTCAGACGGTCCGGACATCGGTGGAGACCAGCACGCGCAACGGCCCCCGGCGCAGCAGCCGGACCGCGGGCACCAGGGCGGGGCGCAGCACGAGCCACCCGACCAGGCTGACGGCGACCCCGACGACGAGGCCGGCGAGCACGTCGACCGGGAAGTGCGCCCCGACGTAGACCCGCGAGAAGGCCATCAGGACCGCCAGGGCGCTCGCGACCAGGCCGAGCCGCCGGTCGACGAGCAGCAGCCCCGCCGCGGCCGCCCCGGCCATCACGGCGTGGTCGCTGGGGAACGAGGAGTCCGCGCTGCCGGGGATCAGCAGGAGGGCGTGCGGGAAGACGGTCGAAGGGCGGGGCGCATCGGCGAGGCGGCCCAGCGGCTGGTTGAGCCCGACCGCCAGCACCACGCCCACCGGTGCCCACAGCGCGGCGGCGACGCGGGCGTCGGCGGGGTCGCGGCGGGCCCGCCACCACGCGAGCACGAGGAGCACCCCGAACAGCAGCACGCCGTACCGGGCGAAGAGCACGACGGCCTCGTGCAGTCCCGGGGTGGACCGGACCCAGGCGTTAACGCGGAGGAAGCCCGCATGGTGCAGCGCCAGGTCGTGCAGGTCGAGCGAGGGGAACGGTGCGGAACGCAGCATGCGGTGACGCTAGGTGCCGGCACCTGACCGGCACCTGACCGCTGAGCCAGGGCTCAGCGCACCCGGACGTCGAGGCGCCGGACGGCGCGCAGCTCGTGGTCCGGGTCGGTGAAGACGACCCGCACGTGCTTGAGGCCCCTCGCGAGCCGGCCGCTCTCGAGCCGCGCGGCCCCGTCGTGCAGGCGTGCCCGGTCCAGGACCTTGCCGCCCTTGCGGAGCTCCAGCACCCCCGACAGCCGGGACAGGCCCGGAGCCGTGACGCCGACCCGGACCACGAGGTGGCGAGCGGCGACCGAGGCGCGGGCGGCCAGGTGGGCGACCGAACGGACGCGGTCGGTGCGGGCCGACATGGCGACCGCCGGCGCCCAGTGGGGGGCGCGCAGGAGGACCTTGACCGCGAGGTGCTCGCCGACGTCGTCGACGGTCACGCGGTAGTGGCGGTGGACGGCGCCGGGGATCGCGGTGTCGCCGCGGAACCAGCGGTAGGTCGCGGTGGCCGTCGACGGCACGGTGGTCATCGCGGCGGTGAGCCGCTGGCCGAGCTTCGCCGTACCGACGACCTGCGGGGCGGCGGAGAAGGCGGCGTCGCCGAGCAGCACCTGGCCCGCGGCCAGGGTCACGGCGGTGGGCCGGTAGCCGTCCGCTGCGGCGCGCACCTGCACGGCGAGCCGGTGGCCGGCCTGGGCGGTGGTGGGCGCGTAGCGGCTCTGGGTGGCGCCGGCGACGGGCTTGCCGTCGAGCAGCCACTGGTAGGTCGTGGCGGCGCCCGGGACCGACCAGGTGCCCGGGGTCACGGCCTGCGCGACCCCCACCCGGGACCGGGTGGGGACCGTCGGCGGGTGGACCACGGTCAGGACGCCGGGGGCGACCCGCGGGGTGCCGGCGGAGTCGACGAGGGCCCGGCGGTAGCCGGCCTTGGAGGCGCTGACCCGCACCGAGATGGTGTGGCCGACCAGCGCCGGGGTGAGCGTGAGGGTGGCGGCGGTCGCGCCGTCGAGGGCGACCCCGTCGGAGAGCCACTGGTAGGTCAGCGTCGGGGTGGGGGACCAGTCGCCGGGGTCGGCGGTCACGGTGGTGCCGACCTGGGAGGTGCCCACGACCTCGGGGGCGCTGAGGGTCTGCAGGGTGCCCTTGGTGACCTTCGTGGTCGGCGCCGAGGTGGCCCGGCCGGTGGTGTAGCCGACCTGGGTGGCGGTGACGCGCACGCTGATCAGGTGGCCGCGGTCGGTCACCTGCGGGGTGTACGTCGCCCCGGTGGCGCCGGGGATGGCAGCCCCGTTGCCCAGCCACTGGTAGGCGAACGTCGCGTCGGCCGACCAGTCGCCCGGGTCGGCGGTGAGGGGGGAGCCGACCGCCGGCGTGCCGACGACGGCGGGCGTGCGGTCCGAGGAGAGCGTGCCGGGGACGACGGCGCTGGTGGGCGCCGAGGACGCGGTGGCGTCGTCGAAGCCGGGCCGGCTCACCGTGACGGCCACCGCGAGGCGGTCGCCGAGCTGGTCGGCGGTGGGGGTGTACGTCGCGGAGGTCGCCCCGGGGATCGCGGTCCCGCCGGCGCTCCACTGGTAGGCCTTGGCGGTGACCCCGCGCGACCAGGTCCCGGTGGTTGCGGCCAGCGGCTCGCCGACCTGGGCCGCCCCGGTGACGGTGGGCGCCGCGGAGCTGGTGAGGGTGCCGGGCACCACGGCGGCGGTCGCGGCCGAGGTGGCGGTGGCGGTCTTCACGCCGGGCTGGCTGGCGGTGACCTGCACGCTCAGCCGGGCGCCGAGCAGGCCCGCGGAGACGCCGAGGGTGCTGTCCGTGGCGCCGTCGACGGGCTTGCCGTCGGCGAGCCACTGGTAGGCGAACGTGGCGCCGTCGGGCAGCCAGTTGCCGCTGGTCGCGGTGAGCCTGCGACCGACCTTCGCCGTGCCGGAGACGCTCGGCAGCGTGGTCGCCTTCATGGTCGGCGGCGAGATGTGCAGGAAGGCCGAGGGCCACTTGGAGCTCGAGGAGTCGATGATGCGGGTGCCGTAGCCGCCGCGGGTGGCGTAGTTGTACTCCTCGATCGTGATGGCGCTGTCGGTCACCCGGAGCACGTAGGCGACGTGGCCGCGCGAGGACCCGGGGGAGCCCTTGGCCCACCAGGCGACGGACCCGACGGTGGCGTTGGAGTCGACCGGGACGCCGACCTTGCGGGCGGCCGCGGACCAGTTCGACGCGTCCCCCCAGTGGACGCCGAGGAAGTAGTTGTGGAAGGCGACGCCGCGGTCGTTGTTGAGCCGCCAGGCGACGAAGGAGGTGCACTCCCGGTTGTAGAAGTTCCACGGGTCGACCAGTGAGTCCTGGGCCGCGTTCTTCAGCTTCGAGGGGTAGTCGTCCACCCCGACGGTGGCGCCTGCGGGGGCCGCGAACGCCAGCGCGCCGACCACGAGAGCGAGCGCGAGGACTCGGGACAGAAATCGTCCGGATGTCAAGCCGACACGCCAACGGAAGTGGCTGGAGAGACGCATGTGACTCAACCTAACCCGAGAGGCGGTTCCCCGTCACTCGGACGGAGGAACTCGCCCGGAACCGATCGGCGTGTCGACGACGCGACACGCCGGGGCGGTGCTACAAGCCCACGAGCCCATCGGCGGGCTGGTGCGCGACCTGAGGCGCCCTGCGGAGCCAGGTGGTTGACTCGGCGGAATGAGACTCGCGCTGCACCACCCCGACTTCAACCACGTCGGCCCGGACCGGCTGGCCGAGACGCTGACGGCCACGGCCCAGGCGGCCGAGGCCGGTGGGTTCGCCCAGCTCACGGTGATGGACCACTACTTCCAGATGGACCAGCGGGCACCGGCGACCGACCCCATGCTCGAGGGCTACACCACCCTGGGCTACCTGGCGGCGAAGACCGAGACGCTGCGGCTCGGGCTGCTGGTCACCGGCGTCACCTACCGCCACCCCGGCCTGCTGGCCAAGATCGTCGCCACCCTCGACGTCCTCTCCGGCGGGCGAGCCGAGCTCGGCATCGGCGCCGCCTGGTACGAGCGCGAGCACCTCGGCCTCGGCGTGCCGTTCCCGCCGACCGCCGAGCGCTTCGAGCGGCTCGAGGAGGCCCTGCAGATCTGCCGCCAGATGTGGAGTGACGACGACGGCTCCTACCACGGGAAGCACTACTCCCTGGAGGCCACCATCTGCGAGCCGCGGCCGCTGCAGCAGCCACGTCCCTCGATCCTGATCGGCGGCGTCGGTGAGCGGAAGACCCTGCGCCTGGTCGCCCTGTACGCCGACGCGACCAACCTGTTCGGGATGGAGCCCGACCTGCTCGCCCACAAACTCCGGGTGCTGGAGGGCCACTGCGCCGACGTGGGGCGCGACGCGGCCACCGTCCGGCGTACCGTCCTGGCCGGGCTCGACCCTCTCGCCGACCGCGACGCCTTCCTGCGCCGCATGGAGGCGTACGCCGCCCTCGGCGTCTCGCAGGCGTGGGTCGTCCCCGCCGGCCCGGACCCGGCGGACTGGGTCAGCCGGGTCGCCGACTCGGTCGGTGACGAGCTCGCCGCGATGGCCCCCTGACCCCCTGACCGTCCCTCGGTGACCATCTCCTCTGGGCGGGACCGCGCCGCGGCGGGAGGCTCGCTCCGAGAGGTGAGGTGAGGACCCGTGCCGACCGACCGTTCCGTCCAGACCGTCGAGGTGGGCGCGCCGCTGGCCGACGTGCTGGCCACCCTGCGCGACGTGGAGAGCCAGCCCGCGTGGATCCCCGAGATGAGCGAGGCCGAGCTGCTCGAGGTCTACGAGGACGACGACCTTCCGGCCACGGCCCGCTTCAAGGCCGCCGCGACGGTCGGCACCGACGAGTACACGCTGTGCTATGAGCACGGTGACACGACCCTGGCCTGGACGATGGTCAAGGGCCGGATGCAGACCGGCCAGGAGGGGCTCTACACGCTGGAGCCGGTGGGGGCGGACCGGACCCGGGTCACCTACGACCTGACCATCCACCACAACCTGCCGCTGCCCGGCTTCGTGCGCAGCAGGGTCATCAAGGGCCTGGTCGCCAGCATGCTGACGGGGTTGCAGGGGCGGCTCGGGGCGTGAGCCCCCTCCCTGTCACCCTGCCCCGTCTTCAGGCCGTCCGGCCGCGGCGTTCCAGCGCCAGCTCGCGGACCCGGTCGATGGCCTCGGGGGTGAAGACGCCGTTGACCCCGCTGATCGTGGCCAGCCGCATCCCGTGCTTGAGCCCGAGCCGGTAGATCTCCTTGACCTTCTCCCACTCGATGTTGCGCCCGACCGTGAAGGTCTCGTACCGGCCCTCGAGCGCCAGCACCACCGTCTCGGCCATGCACGCGTAGACCACGCCGGGCGGCAGGCCGATGTCCTTCATCCGGACGTCACCGGGCAGCTCGATCTCGCCCGACTCGACGACCAGCACGTCCGGCCGCCTGGCGACATCCTCGGCCGAGAGGTCCAGCGGACGGGCGACGTCGGTGATCACACAGCCCGGCTTGACCGCCATGATGTCCAGCACGCGCTTCCCAGCGCCCGAGGTGGCGGTGACGATCACGTCCATCTCGCCGAGGTGCTCCGCGGTCGTGGCTGCGACGTGCACCACCGCACGGGGGCTCTCCAGCTCGATCTCGTGCTTGAGCGCGAGCAGCTTCGCGGTCTCCGGCGAGACCAGCCAGAGCTCGTCGCTGGACAGCGCCAGCAGCCGGGCGCAGACCGAGCCGATCGCCCCGGTCGCGCCGACCACCATCGCCTTGCCGCGGATGCGACCCTGCTCGTCGACCTCGGCCAGGCCGAGCTGGTTGACGGCCTCGTGCGCGGCCCACAGGGCGCCCGACGCGCTGTAGCTGTTGCCGGTGGTGACCGGGAGGGAGGCCTTCTTGGCGACCGTGACACCGGCGTCCCCGACCACCTTGGTGAACGCCCCCAGCCCCATCACCTGCGCGCCCAGCTTGCGGGCGGTCTCGGCTGCGGCGAGCAGGCGGGCGTAGGTGAACTCGGGGCTGTGCGCCATCAGCTCCTTGGGGGTGCCGCCGACCGAGATCAGCCACCCCTCCGCCTCGGCGCCGGTGGGGGAGACGATCCCGGTCACGTGGCTGTAGGTGAAGGGAGGCGCGTAGGCGGCGACCTTCTCGATCGCGTCGACGACGAACCCCGGGGAGTGGTCGGCGATCGTGCCGAGCGGCTCGACCTTGCGGAAGAACTCCTGCGACAGCGGGTGGATGACGAACGCGAACCGGCTCTTGCGCTTGGGGCCGTTGGGCTGCAGCAGCCGGGGCTCCAGGCCGGAGGAGACGATCATGTCGAGCAGGTCGTCGTTGGTCAGCGGGCCGTCCACCACGGCCAGCATCAGCGCCTCCAGCAGCGCCGCGCCCACGGTCACCTTGAAGGGCTGCGGGACGGCGTCGAGGACGAGGTCGACCCCGCGGGCGGCCAGGTCGGCGAGCTGCTCGTCGGAGATCGCGGAGCTGACCAGGGTCTTGCCGGCCAGGTCCTCCAGGCCGAAGCCCTCGAGCTCGCCGTACGTCGCGACGAGGACGTCGCACTCCCGCGCCGCCCCCCGCGCCAGCAGGGTGCTGACCGCGGTGCCCGGCCCGGTCAGCGTCGCGCTGACCTGCTGCTGGACGGCGCCCGGCAGCCGCTGGAAGGGCCAGGCGCCGAGGTCGGCGGCCAGCCCCAGGAGCGGGTTGCTGTGCAGCCGCCGGGGCAGGTCCAGGCGCAGCAGCGGGTCGACGAACGTGAGGTTGTCGGTGAACTCGCGCAGGATCCGCACCGTGCGGTCGTGGTTCATCCCGCCCAGCACGACGGTGCGGGCGTTGGCGAAGTAGCCGGTCATCTCGGTCTGCACGTGGCGCACCGCCCACTCCGAGAGGACGTCGCGCAGCGCGTGCCCGTCGGTGACCGGCACCCCGACCGCCTCGGCGCGCAGGCGGGTCAGGGTCGCCTGCTCGCTGTCGTAGAGGCCCGCCGCGCGAGCCTCGCGCAGGCCGCTGAGCGCGACCGCGGACGCCTCCGAGGACCAGGCGGCGACCAGGCGGCGCGCCTGCGCGACGTCCCCGCCGGTGCCGACCCGGACGATCCGGAACCGGTGGTCGAGGAAGGTGACGTGCTCGTCGTAGTCACGGTCCGGACCGGCCAGCGAGATGTCGACGACGGTCCGCGTGGTGCGTGTCATGGAGGTGCTCCTGGGTGTGCGTTCCTCCCTCCAGCCGACCACGTCCGGGTCGCCCGAGCCAGGGCCGACAGGCCCCCGGGCGTGACTATCGCGTCACGCCCGGACGCCTAGGCTGGGGCCCGTCATGGACTGCCCCCACTTCGACGCCGGCCGCTGCCACAGCTGCCGCTGGCTGCCCCGTCCGTACGACGACCAGCTCGCGGCCAAGCAGGCGGCCTGCGCGGGGGCGCTGCCGGACTCGGTGTCCTGGCTGCCCCCGCTGCCGAGCGCGGAGAGCGGCTTCCGGAACAAGGCCAAGATGGTGGTCACCGGCAACATCGAGGACCCCAGGCTCGGCATCCTCTCCGAGGGCGCCACCGGGGTCGACCTGCGTGACTGCGGGCTGCACGTGCCGGCCGTCCAGCGGGCGCTGCCGGTGCTCGCCGCGTTCGTCACCCGCGCCGCCCTGGCGCCGTACGACATCGACGCCCGGCGCGGCGAGCTCAAGCTGGTGCTGGTGACGGCCTCGCCCGACGAGGAGCTGATGGTCCGGTTCGTGTGCCGCTCGCAGGAGCCGGTGGCGCGGATCCGCAAGCACCTGCCGTGGCTGCGCGAGCGGCTGCCGGGCCTCGTGGTGGCGACGGTGAACCTGCAGCCCGAGCCCAAGGCGGTGCTCGAGGGGGAGCAGGAGATCGTGCTGACCGCCGACAAGGCGCTGACCATGCGCTCGGGCGACCTGGCGCTGCACCTGCGTCCGCAGAGCTTCTTCCAGACCAACACCGCGGTCGCCGAGGCGCTCTATGCCGAGGCCACCGGGTGGGCGGCCGAGCTCGCCCCGGCCGAGGTGTGGGACCTGTACTGCGGGGTCGGCGGGTTCGGGCTCCACCTGGCGGGACCGGGGCGACGCGTCGTGGGCGTGGAGGTCAGCGCCGAGGCGGTGGCCAGCGCCACCGACAGTGCGGCCGAGGCGGGTCTCGACGGGTGCACGTTCCTGGCCGGCGACGCCACGTCGTACGCCCGGACGGCGGGGACGGTCCCGGACCTGGTCGTGGTGAACCCGCCGCGCCGCGGGATCGGCGAGGAGCTGGCGCGCTGGCTCGAGGAGTCGGGGGTCGCGTCGGTGCTCTACTCCAGCTGCAACCCGGAGTCGCTGGCCCGGGACCTGGACCGGATGCCGGGGCTGGCGCCGGTGCGCGGGCGGCTGTTCGACATGTTCCCGCACACCGCCCACGCCGAGGTGCTCGTCCTGCTGCGGCGACGCTGAGCGCGCTCGACCCGGCGTGACCCGGCGTGACCGGCCGTGACCCGCCATGACCCGGCAAAAGGCCACTGTCGAAGTAGACTTTCGGCCATGCTGACCGACGAGAGCGTGCGCCCCCGCCCCGACCGTGCCGAGGTCGTGGTCCCCGCCCCGGCCGACGGGCCGGGCAACTGGAGCGGTGCGCCGAGCGCGCTGCTCGTCGACGGCACCTACTGGCTGGCCTACCGGGTCCGGCAGCCGATCCATGCCGGACGCGGGGTCGCCGTGGTGGTGGCCCGCTCCGAGGACGGGATCTCCTTCACCCCGGTGGCGCAGGTGCGGCGCGAGCGCTTCGGCGCGGAGTCGCTCGAGCGCCCCGCCCTGGTGCACCTCGGCGAGGCGGGCTGGCGGCTCTACCTGAGCTGCGCGACGCCCGGCTCGAAGCACTGGTGGATCGAGGCCGTCGACGCCCCGGACGTCGCGGGGCTCGCCGAGGGCACCCGGACGGTCTGCCTGCCCGGCGACGACGTGCTCGCGGTCAAGGACCCCGTCGTGGAGCGGGACGGCGACGGCTGGCGGATGTGGGTCTGCTGCCACCCGCTCGACCTGCCCGGGCACGAGGACCGGATGACCACCCGGCTGGCACACTCGGCCGACGGGCTGGCCTGGACGCTCGGCGCGACCGTCCTCTCGCCCCGCGAGGGCGCGTGGGACGCCCGCGGTGCCCGGGTCACCTCGGTGCTGCGGCACGACCCGCTCACCGTGCTGTACGACGGTCGGGCCAGCGCGGAGGAGAACTGGTTCGAGCGCACCGGCGTCGCGGTCGGGGACGAGTCCGGGCTGACCGCGCTGCCGGGGGAGCCGACCGGCTCGCCGCACTCCGACGGCGCCCTCCGCTATCTCTCCGTCGTGGAGGTGCCGGGCGTCGGCCAGCGCTGGTACTACGAGCTCGCCCGCCCCGACGGCGCCCACGACCTGGTCACCGAGCTGGTCCGCTGACGGCCGACCCGCTGGTCCGTCGGGACCCGCCGGTCGACCCGGGCGGCGTACGAGCCGCGCCCGGAGTCGGACCGCCAGTCGTCGTAGGAGGAGCCGGTGACCTGCTCGAGCAGGTCGAGGTCGGGCAGCAGCGGCTCGAGCACGGTCCGGCGCTGCTCGGGGGTGAGCTCGGGACGGTGGGCCCCGGTGCGCTGCAGCTCGCGCAGCAGCGGGACGCTCGCCCGGCGCCACACCTGCGGCGGGGCGAAGGCACCGGCGGCCGCGCCCGCGCGGGCTGCGCGGGCCAGCAGGCGCGTGCGGGCGGTGTCCGGGCGGAAGGGCCGGGTGTTGTCGCGGGGGACCTCCCGGGCGTGCGCCGGGTCCGCGCCGAGGAAGCCCAGCACCCGGGCGACCGTGTCGACCGGCTCGTCGACCAGCTCGCGGTAGCGCAGCACGAGGACCTGCTCGGGGTCGACGAAGCGGTACAGGTGGGAGAGCTGCTCGCCGTACCGTCCGAGGCCGCGGTAGCGCCAGAAGGGCGCCCAGCCCTCGGCCTGGCGCCGGTCCTCCGCCTCGACGGCCCGGACGAAGTCGGCCTCCGGCTCGAGCCCGTCGGACCACAGGTGCATCCAGTTGGAGTAGGCGCGGTCGACGGGGTCGCGCAGCAGGACGACCCAGCGCGCCGCGGGCGCGAGGGCGGCGATTCGCCGGTGGGCGCGCGGGTCGGCCAGGTAGAAGGGGGTGCTCTCGCCGCGCAGCGTGCCGGCGGGCAGGTCCTGCGGCCAGGTGCGCAGGTAGTCCTCGGGTCGCCACACCCACTCCTGCCGGCTGTGCGCGTCACCCGGTCCGCGGTGCTGCCGGCGCGGCGGCGGGGCGCCGTCGCAGAGGAAGAACTTGGGCTCCTTCGGCGTGCTCAACGCGATCCCGGGCACCCCGGTCAGCGCCGCGTGCAGCGCGGTCGTGCCTGCCTTGGGTGCTCCTGCGATGAAGAAGTCCGGCCAACCCGTCATGGTCCCTCCCTGGGCTCGGTCTCAAACTCTAGTAACTCGATCAACATAAGTGAAGCCGAGGTCCGGGCGGGTCGCCTCAGGGGTCGTTCACCGGCGCGAAACGTCGCCGTAGCCGGCGGCGTACCCGGCCGGGCCACACTCGGGACTTCGCACACGAGACGGGGAGGGAGCACGCCCATGCTCTGGGACGTGAAGGCGCTGTTCGTGGACCGGGCCGAGGGGATCGCCGCGCTGGCCGCGGGGGCGGCGGAGAGCCGGGTGATCCTGGTCGGTCTCCGGATCCGGATGGCCTGGAACGGGCGCATCGCCGACCAGCTGGTGCTGGAGACCCCGGGCGGCTGGCGGGCCGAGGACGTCGAGCGGCTGTGCGTGGTGGCGGGCGCCTCCACGGTGCGCGCCGAGCGGCACCTCGATGGGCAGAGTGCTGAGCTCACCGCACGCCGCATGCACCCCTCCCGCGGGGAGCGTGCACTGCGACCCCCACCGCCCCCGCAGGTGGTGCCCCCGACTCGTCTGGCCGGCTGAGCCGCAGGTCTAGGCTGGTGCCGGACGAGGGAGACCCACCCCCACCGGACGCACGGGAGGCGCCGTCATGAACGAACCGCAGGACTACGAAGAGGACGTGTTCCGGCAGCTGACCGAGGAGGAGTGCTGGGAGGCGCTCCGCGACGAGGAGTTCGGCCGGATGGCCTACCTGCTCGGCGGCCAGGTCAACCTGGTCCCGATCAACTACGCCGTGGACGGCTCCACCCTGCTCTTCCGGACCGCCGAGGGCAGCAAGCTGCTCGGCGTCGTGATGCACCCCGAGGTGGTCTTCGAGATCGACCGGTACGACGACTCCACCGCCCTGAGCATCCTGGTGCGCGGCAACGCGCGGGTGCTGGAGGAGGACGAGGAGCACCGCTCCGAGAACGTCCCGCTGCGCCCCTGGCTCGACACGCTCAAGTACAACGTCGTGGAGATCGCGCCGACCGAGATCAGCGGCCGCCAGTTCAACCTGACCCGCCCGTGGCTGCACGCCCGGGTTCAGGGCTGACGCTGACAGTTCTGCTGTCACAGTGCTGCTAGGGTGACGCGGACGTCCCCATCGAAGGAGCACACCCGGATGACCTCCGACCTCGCAGGCAAGACCATCGCGGTGCTGGGCGGCACCGGTCCCCAGGGCCGCGGGCTGGCCCGGCGGTTCGCCGCCGGCGGGCTCCCGGTGGTGATCGGCAGCCGGAGCGCCGACCGCGCCACCGACACCGCCACCGAGCTCGCCGCCGCCACCGGGGGTGAGGTCCGCGGGGCCGACAACGCCGGTGCCGCGCTCGCCGGGGACGTCGTGGTCGTCGCCGTCCCGTGGGACGGGCACGGCGAGCTGCTCGCGGCCCTGCGCGACGAGCTCGCGGGCAAGGTCGTCGTCGACTGCGTCAACCCGCTCGGGTTCGACAAGCAGGGCGCCTACGCCCTGGCCGTCGAGGAGGGGTCGGCCGCTCAGCAGGCGCAGGCGCTGCTGCCCGACAGCACCGTCGTCGGTGCCTTCCACAACCTCAGCGCCGTCCTGCTGGAGGACCCGGAGGTGACCGACATCGGCACCGACGTGCTGGTGCTCGGCGACGTGCGCGAGGCGACCGACCTGGTCCAGGAGCTCGCCGACGTGCTGCCCGGCGTTCGCGGCGTGTACGGCGGCCGGCTGCGCAACGCCCACCAGGTGGAGGCGCTCACCGCCAACCTGATCAGCATCAACCGCCGCTACAAGGCACACTCCGGCCTGCGCGTGACGGACGTCTGATGGCCGCCATGTACTCCGGCTACGCCGCGCCGTCGGACCGGGCCCTGGAGCTGTACGCCCGCCTCGAGGCGTTCATGGCCGAGCACGTGTTCCCGGCCGAGGCGTCGTACCGCCGGCACCGCGAGGTGCACGGCGCCCTGGACAACTCGGTGCCGCCGGTGGTCGAGGAGCTGAAGGCGGAGGCGCGGGCGCAGGGGCTGTGGAACCTCTTCCTGCCGCACGAGTCGGGCCTGACCCAGCTGGAATACGCGCCGATGGCCGAGCTGACCGGGTGGAGCCTCGAGCTCGCGCCCGAGGCCACGAACTGCTCGGCCCCCGACACCGGCAACATGGAGCTGCTGCACCTGCTCGGCACCGACGAGCAGCGGAAGCGCTGGCTCGAGCCGCTGCTCGCCGGTGAGATCCGCTCGGCCTTCTCGATGACCGAGCCGGCGGTGGCGTCCTCCGACGCCACCAACATCGAGACCCGCATCGTCCGCGACGGCGACGAGTACGTGATCAGCGGCCGCAAGTGGTGGAGCAGCGGCGCTGCCGACCCGCGGTGCAAGGTGCTCGTGGTCATGGGCAAGACCGACCCGACCGCCGCCACCCACCGGCAGCAGTCGATGGTGCTGGTGCCGATGGACACCCCGGGCGTCGAGCTCGTCCGGTCGACGCCGGTGTTCGGGCACCATCACCAGCAGGGCCACTGCGAGATCGCCTACCACGACGTCCGGGTGCCGGTGACGAACCTGATCGGCGAGGAGGGCGGCGGGTTCGCGGCCGCCCAGGCGCGGCTGGGCCCCGGGCGGATCCACCACGTCATGCGGGCGCTCGGAGCCGGCGAGCGGGCCCTCGCGCTGATGGTGAAGCGCACCCAGGAGCGCGTCGCCTTCGGCCGGACCCTGGCCGAGCAGAGCTCGGTGCGCGAGCGGATCGCGGAGTCGCGGATCGATCTCGACCAGGCCCGGGCGCTGTGCCACCTCGCCGCGCACGTCATCGACACCGAGGGCAACAAGGCGGCCCGGCACCTCACGGCCGAGGCCAAGGTCGCCGTCCCGCGGGCCGTGCTCCGGGTGATCGACCGCGCCATCCAGGTCCACGGAGGCGCGGGCGTCTCCGACGACACCCCGCTGTCGGAGATGTGGGGCTGGCACCGCGCGATGCGCCTCTTCGACGGACCGGACGAGGTCCACCTGACCACCCTGGCCCGCGCTGAGCTGAACCGCCCCCCGCTGTTCGACCTCTGAGGCGGGGCACCGGGGCAGGATGGGGGCCATGCCCCCGTCCCTGCTCGCCCCGACCAAGGCCCGCCCCGGTGACCGGGTGGCCGTCCTGTCGCCGTCGTTCGCCGCGCCCGGCGTCGCCCCGCACGTGCACGAGCAGGCGCTGCAGCGGCTCCGCGAGGTCACCGGCCTCGAGCCCGTCGAGTACCCCACCACCCGGCAGGTCGGCGCGTCGGCCCGCGACCGGGCGGCCGACCTCAACGCGGCGTTCGGCGACCCCGGCATCCGGGCCGTGCTCGCCACGATCGGCGGCGACGACCAGCTCACCGTCGTCCCGCACCTGGACCCTGAGCTGGTCCGGGTCGACCCCAAGCCGTTCCTCGGCTACAGCGACAACACCAACGTGCTCAGCTGGCTGTGGACCCACGGCGTCGCCGCGTTCTACGGCGGCTCCACGCAGGTGCAGCTCGGCCCCGGGCCCGCGGTCGACCCGGTCCACGTCGCGTCGCTGCGGGCGGCCCTGCTGACCGGCGAGCGGCTCGAGGTCACCGAGCCGGGGGAGTCGGAGGACTTCGGCCGGGACTGGGCCGACCCGGACGCCCTCACGTCGTACGGGGAGCGGGAGCCGAGCGAGCCCTGGACCTGGGCCGGGCCGGCGCGGACGGTCACCGGCCGCACCTGGGGCGGCTGCATCGACGTCCTGCCGTGGATCCTCACCGCGGCACGGTTCCCGGCCGACCCGGGGGTGCTCGAGGGCGGCGTGCTGCTGCTGGAGAGCGCAGAGGACCTCATCCCGGTGCGCGAGTTCGGCTACACCATGCGGTCGCTGGGGGAGCGCGGCGTCCTGGCGGCGGTGGACGCCGTCGTGGTGGCCCGCCCGCCGACCTCGAACTTCGTGGACCGGCCGAGCAGCGCGGAGCGGGCGGCTCGGCGGGCCGCGCAGCGCGACGTCGCCATCGCGACGGTCGCGTCGTACAACCCAGACGCGGTCGTGGTCGTCGGCGTGCCCTTCGGGCACACCCGGCCGCAGTGGATCCTGCCGTACGGCGGGGAGGTCACCGTCGACGGCACCGCCCAGCGGGTCTGGGCCGACTACGCGTAGCGAGTGGTCGGGCTGGTGCACGGGGGGAGGATCGAGGCGTGGTGGCTCTCGGCAGACTCCTGACCGCACTGGTTCTGCTCGCGCTCGTGGCCGGCTGCAGCGGGTCCGCCGAGCCGTCGGCGGGCAGCCCCACCGCCAGTACGACTCCCGCCAGGACGACCCCTGCCAGCCCGGCTCCGTCCGAATCTGCGCCCCCCAGCGCGCCCGCGTCTCGTCCCCCCGACCCGGTCTCCCTGCCGGCGCTGATGCAGGAGAGGTACGACGGGCGAGGCCTGCGCCTGGCCCGTGTCGTGGCCCGGACCGACGCCTACACCACCCACTACGTGACCTACCGCAGTGGTTCGCTGACGATCTCGGGGCTGCTCAACGTGCCCGACGGGCGGGGCCCGTTCCCCACGCTCGTGCTCGCCCACGGCTACATCGACCCCGCCGTGTACGCCAACGGCCAGGGGCTGCGCCGAGAGCAGGACCGGCTGGCGCGGGCGGGCTTCGTGACGCTGCACGTGGACTACCGCAACCACGCGGGCTCGTCGGACGACCCGCGCAACGACGTACGGCTGCGGCTGGGGTACACCGAGGACGTCATCAACGCGGTGCTCGCGCTGCGCCGTGGGCCGTCCTTCGTCGACGACGACCGGGTCGGCCTGGTCGGCCGGTCGATGGGAGGCGGGGTGGTGCTCAACGTCCTCGCCGTCCGGCCCGGCCTCGTGGACGCTGCCGTGGTGTTCGCGCCGGTCAGCTCCGACACGGTCGACAACGTGCGGCGCTGGATCCTCCCCGACCCGGCCCGCACCGGTCTCGCGGACCGCATCGTCGAGCGGTACGGCGAGCCCCGGAGCTCGGCGCGCTTCTGGCGCGGGGTCAGTCCGCGCACGTACTTCGACCGGATCACCGAGCCGGTCCTGATCCACCACGGCACCTCTGACGACACCTGCCCCGTCGCCTGGTCGGTCGCCACCGAGCGCGCCCTGGCCCGCGCCGGGGTCGACGCGACACTCCGGCTGTACCAGGGCGAGGAGCACGCCTTCATCCCCCAGTGGCCCCTCTCCATGGACCGCACCGTCGCCTTCCTCCGCCGCCACCTCACCTGACCCCCGGCCCTGGACCGGAGGTCGAGGCGCGAGCCGACCCCTCGCTGGTCGAGTAGGTGCGAGCTTGCGAGCACCGTGTCGAGACCCCCGCGGGTCCCGCGGACTGGTGTCGGGGGTCTCGTGGCTCACGCTGCGCGTTCGCACCTCGACCTCCGGGCTGGCATATGGAGGTCGACACCCTCCTCGCTGGTCGAGTAGGTGCGAGCCTGCGAGCACCGTGTCGAGACCCGGTGAGGGTCCCGCCGCCTAGTGCCGAGGGTCTCTGGCTCACGCTGCGCGTTCGCGCCTCGACCTCCTGGCTGGCATATGGAGGTCGACACCCTCCTCGCTGGTCGAGTAGGTGCGAGCCTGCGAGCACCGTGTCGAGACCCGGTGAGCGGTGCGGGGTCCGGTGTGGGGTCTTGTGGCTCACGCTGCGCGTTCGCACCTCGACCTCCGGGCTGGCGGCGTCCGGTGGACGAGCCCTTTTCGCTGGTCGAGTAGGTGCGAGCTTGCGAGCACCGTGTCGAGACCCCGTGAGGGTCCCGCGGACTGGTGTCAGACCCGGGCCCGGCGGGGTGGGGGGCGGGGGCTATTGGCGGAGGTTGAGTCGGATGAGTTTCCACCCGCCGGTGGGTTGTTGTCTCAGTTCGAAGCGGATGTCGTGGGCGAGGGTGTGGTGGCGGGGGCAGAGCAGGGCCCCGTTGGTCAGGTTGGTGGGTCCGCCGTCGGCCCAGGCGATCAGATGGTGACCGTCGCACCAGGTCGCGGGCCGATCGCAGTCGACGATCCCGCAGGTCCCGCCCTGGTGAACCGCCATCGCGATCCGCTGGGGGAAGGTGAAGCCGCGGACTTCCTGGCCGAGGTCGAGGATCTGGGAGTCCGACCCGAGCACCGCGGGGATGAGTCCTCCGGCGCAGGCGAGGCGGCGGGCTTGCCCGGCGGAGACCTGGAGGTTGGTGCCGAGGATCTGAGCGGCCTGCTGCCGGCCTTCGAGGCATTCGAGGGGGATCAGGACCACGGCGGTGGTGTTGACCCCACCGGTCATCGGCAGCTTCTTGCGCGGGTAGCGCTCCAGCAGCTGCACCAGGGCCTGGCCCTTGAGCTCGGGGGTCGCCACGGTCGTGCCGTCCTCGAGGGTGCGGGCGATGGGGTCGGGGCGGTCGGGGTTCAAGAAGGCGCCGAGCAGGGACTCGAGGATCGCGCCGTCCAAGGACGGCATCCGGCCCTTGAAGTGGTACGACCCGCTGCCGTCGTGGAACCCGCTGAAGCTGGTCTTCCTCGCGGCCTCGCGCTCCTCCTTCTCGAGGAGGGCGTTGAGGCGTTCGTCGGCGGTGTCGGGGTCGATCACGTCCAGCAGGTGCTTGCCCAGGGCGCGGAGCTCGCGGGCGTCGTGATGCGCCGCCTCGGCCAGCAGGTGCTCCTCTGCCTTCGCCAGGTCATCCGGGGACACCGTCTCCGGCAACGCCTCGACCGCGGCCACGATCACCGCGGCCTGATCCGGGAGGATGGTGCCGGCGGCGAGCGCGGTTCGGGTGGGGTCGTGGTCCTCCAGACCCCATGCCAATGCCACCAGCTCCTTCGCCGTCCTGGGTGTCTGTCGGGTGGTGGCTTTCAGCCAGGCGACGAGGTTGGTGGCGCCGAGCTCGGTGGGCAGATCGCGGGCGGTCGCGTCGGCGAGGAGGGTGGCGTGCAGGGCGTGGAGGCGGGCGATGCCGGTGGTGACTTCGGTGAGGGTCTCCGCCAGCTCATCGGCGCTCAGGGGCCAGGCGGGGGCGGGGAGGATCTGGTCGAGGACCTGGTGGAGGCGTCCGGTGAACTGGTGCTGCGGACGCGTCCGCAGCACCATCGGGGTGGGTCCGGTGCGGGT
Source organism: Marmoricola sp. (assembly GCA_044227235.1). Taxonomy (GTDB): domain Bacteria; phylum Actinomycetota; class Actinomycetes; order Propionibacteriales; family Nocardioidaceae; genus Marmoricola_A. Next base: position 20,575 of record JBGAFN010000008.1, read on the forward strand.
TCCGGGGGTGGGGGTGTCGCCTGCCATGGGGTGACTCTGTCAGGGGGCACCGACATTTTCGGGGTCGTTCACAGGGGGGGTTTCGTCAAGCGGGGTTGGGGATTCGCGTTCTCCCGGTCGTGCCCTGGGTACGGATCTGGGGCTGGGTCCGCGGGCCGCGTGCGGGGTCTCGACACGGGCGCTCGTTCCTCGCGCCCTACTCGACCAGCGATGAACGGATCCGGCGCCTCACAGGGGTCTCGTGGCTCAGGCTTCGCCTTCGCGCCTCGACCTCCGGGGTGACGTGCGAAGGTCGAGGCCCGTTCTCGCTGGTCGAGTAGGTGCGAGCTTGCGAGCACCGTGTCGAGACCTCGTGAGAGGTCCGTGGACTGCTGCCGGTGGTCTCGTGGCTCACGCTGCGCGTTCGCGCCTCGACCTCCGGGGTGAGGTCGGCCTCTCAGGGGTCTCGTGGCTCAGGCTGCGCGTTCGCGCCTCGACCTCCGACGCGCGGGGTCAGCGGGCGAAGGCGAGCTGGGCGACGGTGGAGCGGCCGAGCCAGCGGGGCACCTGGCGGCGGGCCATCGAGAGGCCGTCGATGGTGACGGCACCGTCGCGGAGGGCCTGCTCCCACGGGGTCTCGCCTCGCCAGATCCGCACCAGGGTGCGCAGCTCGGTGGTCACCTCGGCGGCGGGTTCGAAGCCGGGGTCGGCATCGCAGACGTCGACCTCACCGTCGCGGACGACGAGCCACCAGCGTTGCTGGCGCTCCGGGACGTCGGTGAACCGGAGGGCGAGCGTGGTGCGTCCGGGGGGCCACTCCTCGGTCGGGATGGTGCGGCTCATGTCCCACATCAGCAGGTGCGGGTCGTAGTCCTGGTCGCCGAGGGCGGGGATCCACCGCACGCCCCAGACCCCGATCGCGACGATGACGTCGGTGAGCTCGGCGCCGCTGGGGGAGAGCGTGTACGAGACGTGCTGGCCGGTCCCGTGCCGCTCGACCAGGCCGGCCTTGACCAGGGACCGCAGCCGCTTCGAGAGCAGGGCGGGCGACATCTTCGGGACGCCCCGCCTGATCTCGTTGAACCGCGTGCTCCCCGCCACGAGCTCGCGCAGGACCAGCATCGTCCAGCGCTCGTCGAGGATCTCCATCGCCTTGGCCACCGGGCAGAACTGTCCGTACGACGCCATGCTCCCCACCTCCACGCGCTAGTCAACGCCGCTGGCGCCGCGGACGCCAGTACAGATCGAGAACCACCCGGACGGGTGGTGGTACAGATCGAGAACTGGCCTCGCCTCCCGGCCGGGTGCACCCTGGCGGCACGAACCATCGACGGAGGGACGAGCGATGACCACGACCACCACGACGAGCACCCAGGACGCCGAGCTGAAGGCCCGGCACCGCGCCATGTGGGCCCTGGGCGACTACCCGGCGGTCGCCGCCGAGGTGATCCCGTCCCTGGGCCCCACCCTGGTGGACGCGGCCGGCATCCACGCCGGCCAACGGGTGCTGGACATCGCGGCGGGAGCCGGCAACGTCGCCGTCGCCGCGGCACAGGCGGGCGCGGTGGTGACGGCCAGCGACCTGACGCCCGAGCTGTTCGACGCCGGCCGGACCCGCGCCGCTGAGGCCGGCGTCGAGGTGACCTGGGACCAGGGCGACGCGGAGGCGCTCCCGTACGACGACGCCGCCTTCGACGCCGTGCTGTCGTGCGTCGGCGTGATGTTCGCGCCCCACCACGAGCTCGCCGCCGCCGAGCTGCTCCGGGTCTGCCGGCCCGGAGGCACGATCGGTCTGGTCAGCTGGACGCCCGAGGGCTTCATCGGCCAGATGTTCGCCACCATGAAGCCGTACGTCGCGCCGCCGCCTCCGGGCGCCACGCCGCCGCCGCGCTGGGGCGACCCCGACCACGTGGCCGCGCTGCTCGGGGACGGAGTCACCGGGCTGACCGCGGAGCGCCGCGACCTGGTGGTGGACCGGTTCGCTGATGCGGGCGGCTTCCTGGACTTCTTCAAGCGCTGCTACGGGCCGACCATCGCGGCGTACCGCGGGTTGGCGGACCAGCCCGAGCGGGCGACGGAGCTCGACGCGGCACTGCTCGCGTTGTGCCCCAGGTTCACGACGCGGGACGGACGCCTGACGTGGGAGTACCTGCTGGTCACCGCCACCCGGGGGTGACGAACCGGCTCAGGGGAAGAGCCGCGGCGCGTCGCCGACCTTGTCGGAGCGTCCCGGCTGCTCGGGCACCCCGATCCGGGGGGCGTCCGGGTCGACCGCGGAGTGCCGCACCTCGTCGCGGATCGCGTCGCGCACCGACGAGGCGAGGCCGCCCTCGACCCGGGTGTGCTCCGGCTCCGGCTCGGGCGGGAGCAGCTCGGCGGGCACCTGTTCGTAGTAGAACTTCTCCCACGTCCCGGCCTCCAGGCGGTTGACCACCACCTCACGACCACCGCCGCCCTCGGCGCACACGAACCGGCCGTTGCCGCCGCGCAGCGAGATGCGGTCGTCGGGCCACCACACCTCGGTGAAGGACCCGGCAGCTGCCTCGTCGGCGGTGCGGATCAGCAGCCCGTTGTCGACCATCAGCCACTGACCGTCGAGCATGCGCAGGGACACCTGCGCCCCCCCGCGCTCCACACGCTCGAAGATGCTCGGGGTGCCGATCCCGGTGCCGTCGGCCCGCAGAGCGCCCAGTGCGGCACTGATGGCGCCGCCGGTGCTGGCGAAGCCGTCCGGCAGGGTCAGGTAGCTGCCCCGGATGCTGATCGCGACGTACCTCATGGTGCCTCCCTCGGGGTCGCTCGCGGCGACCCGCCCCGTTGGTCCCTCCTGGCAGGCTAACGCCGCTGGACCGGCGTGGACAGGTCCGGTTGGCCCGGCCAGTAGCCTCGTCCCGACCCGACCGGAGGAGCAGGACCGCGTGCGCACCGAGACCGAGACCGACCGCACCGAGCGGTGGTTCGCCCGGCGCACCCACCGGTGGCAGGAGTGGACGGTCCACGACCTGCTCGAGGCCCGCGAGCGCACCGCGACGAAGGTCAGCCTGGTGGTCCCGGCCCGTAACGAGGCTGCGACCGTCGGCGACGTGGTGACCCGGGTGCGGACCGCGCTGGTGGACACCGTGGCCCTCCTCGACGAGATCGTCGTGATCGACTCCGACTCCACCGACGACACGTTCGCGGTGGCCGAGGACGCCGGCGCGACCGTGTTCCGCTCCGCCGACATCCGCCCGGACCTCGGCAGCTTCCCCGGCAAGGGCGAGGCGATGTGGAAGTCGCTGTTCGTGGCCGACGGCGACGTGCTGGTGTTCATGGACGCCGACCTGCTCGACTGGGACACCCACTTCGTCCCCGGCCTGCTCGGCCCGTTGTTGACCGACCCCGAGGTCGGCCTGGTCAAGGGGTTCTACGAGCGGCCGCTGCTCGACGGGTCGGCCACCCCGGTCCTCGACGGCGAGGGGGCGGAGTTCGAGGGCGGACGGGTCACCGAGCTGGTCGCCCGGCCGCTCCTCGCGCTGCTCTTCCCCGAGCTGGCCGGGCTGGTGCAGCCCCTGGCCGGCGAGTGGGCGGTGCGGCGCTCCCTCTTCGCGCGGCTGCCGGTGCCGACCGGGTACGCCGTCGAGCTGGCCTCCCTCGTCGACACGGTGAGGACCGTCGGCCTGGACGCGGTCGCCCAGGTCGACCTCGGGCGCCGGGCCCACCGGCACCAGGCCCTGCGCGACCTCGGGGCGATGGCCACCCAGATCACCTCGGCAGCGCTGCTGCGCAGCGACGCGAGCGACGCCCTGGAGTCGGTCTCGCTGCGCCAGTTCCACAGCGTGCAGGGCGAGGTGGAGCCCCTGGTCCGCGACATCCCCGTCCGCGAGCGGCCCCCCGCCGCCCGCTACCTCGACCCGGAGACCCTGCGATGACCCTGCAGCTGCGCGGGCACGCGTACGCCGACGACGCCACCCTGGTGATGGCGATCGTCAACCGCACCCCGGACTCGTTCTACGACAAGGGCGCCACCTGGGCGGAGGACAAGGCGTTCGAGCGCGTCGCCCTGGTGGTCGGCCAGGGCGCCGAGATGGTCGACATCGGCGGCATCAAGGCCGCACCCGGGGTGGAGATCGACGCCGCGGAGGAGAAGAGCCGGGTGGTCGACTTCGTCGCCCGCGTGCGCGAGACCTTCCCCGACGTCACGATCAGCGTCGACACCTGGCGGGCCGAGGTGGGCGACGCGGTCTGCGCGGTCGGGGCCGACGTCCTCAACGACGCGTGGGGCGGGGCCGACCCGGAGCTGGTGGACGTCGCGGCCCAGTACGGCGCCGCGATCATCTGCACCCACACCGGCGGGGTCACGCCGCGCACCCGCCCGCACCGGATCGAGTACGACGACGTGGTCGCTGCCGCGATCGCCGACACCACGGCGTATGCCGAGCGCGCGCTGGCCGCCGGGGTGGCCCGGGAGAGCATCGTGATCGACCCGGCCCACGACTTCGGCAAGAACACCTTCCACTCCCTCGAGATCACCCGGAGGCTGGGCGAGATGGTCGCGACCGGGTGGCCGGTGCTGGTCTCGCTGTCCAACAAGGACTTCGTGGGCGAGACGCTCGACCTGCCGGTCGGGGAGCGGCTGCTCGGCACGCTGGCCTCGACGGCGGTCACGGCCCTGGCCGGGGCCCGGATCTACCGGGTGCACGAGGTCGTGGAGACCCGGCAGGTGGTCGACATGGTGTGGACGATCGCCGGGCGACGTCCACCGGCGCGCGCGATCCGGGGGTTGGCGTGAACCTGCTCGTGCTGCCCCCCGTCCCGGCGCTGCTGCCGCGCTACGCGGGCCTGACCGACCCGGTGGCGGACCTGCGCGCGGCGTGCCGCGCGGGCGTGCGCGCACTTCTTGCCTCGACGCCCGCCCGGGTGGTCGTGGTCGGGGAGGACCCCCGCGTCGCCGAGCACCTGCTGGCCGAGGCGGGCTGGGCGGGCGTGACGTCGTCCGGCCCGCCCGAGCCGGGCGACGCGGTGGTGGTGCTGGCCAACGGCAGCGCCCGGCGGGGAGAGAAGGCCCCCGGCCACCTCGACCCGCGGGCCCACGCCTTCGACGCCGCGGTGGAGCAGGCCCTGCTCGCCGGGGACCCCGACGCGCTGGCCGGCCTCGACCTGACCCCGGCCGGAGAGCTGCTGACGGCCGGGCTGCCGGGGCTGGTCACGACCGCGGGGTCCAGGAGCGCGCCCGTCGCGGTCGAGGACCTCTATGCGGACGACCCCTTCGGTGTCCGCTACTGGGTCGTGCTGTGGCGAGGTGCTCCCGAGGCCGCTGCTGGACCTCCAGAGTAAAAACGGACATTCCGCTCTTTACGCCATACGTTAGCGGGGTTAACGTTTGGCTCTCCACCGATCACCGACTGCGACGGCCCAGGGGGACTCGCCATGTCGAACGACGACCGCTACCTCGAGGCCTACCGCAGCGTCTACGCCCTGGTTTTCTCCGAGGAGCAGGCGCCGACGGAGCCGTCCGGCTCGGTCGCCGCCGAACCCGATCCCGGACTGCGCGAGGTCGGACGGCTCGAGCCGTGGGGACCGCGCGGCGACGTCCCCCCGCCGCGCCACCGGGCCGGCCGTGAGTCGCGCCGCGAGACACGACAGCCGCAGCCCCGCCGACCCCGCCCCGGGTTGGTCGGCGACCTCCAGGTCGGCTGACAGCCCGGGCCGTTCCAGGCCCGGCATGTCCACCTCGGCCTCGGGTACCGCCAGGGGAGTACCCGAGGCGAGGAGGACGTCATGCCGCAAAGGGCCTGGAGCAAGAAGCGCGAGCGTCAGTACGAGCACATCAAGGAGGGCCTCGAGGAGCGCGGCCGCTCCGAGGAGACCGCCGAGGAGATCGCCGCGCGCACGGTGAATAAGGAGCGTGCGCGAGCCGGCGAGGCCCGCCAAGCGAGCCGGACCTCCACCGACGACCTCTCCAGCTCGCGCCGCGGCGGGCTGCGCTCGCACCGCGGTGCCGGAGGCCGGACGCGCGACCAGCTCTACGCCGAGGCGAAGCGGAAGGGCGTCAAGGGCCGCTCGACGATGACGAAGGCCGAGCTCGAGAAGGCCGTCGACGGCTGAGCGGAGACGGCCGCGGCCTCAGTCTCCCGGCCACTCCCCGGTCCACCGCTGGAACGCGCGGGCCGAGCCCCGGTCGACCAGGGCGCGCACGATCGCGAAGACGGCGCCCTGGACCGCCGCAGCCGCGAGCACCTCGCGCAGGGCGTACTCCGACTCCAGCGGCCGGGGCGGGTCGGCCTGGCCGCCGCGGGAGACCCGCTTCCAGATCTGCCGGGTCGCCAGGCCCGACAGGGCTCCGGCACCGATGCCGGCGACCAGTCCGAACGGGCGGTACAGGATCCGGGCGGGCTTGCTGGCGGGCACCTCGGCGGACATCGCGTCTCCTCGGGTCGGGTACCGACGGGGTACCCGTGACCTCTGCCGTCATGCCGCGGTCCGGCGGCGCGCTCAGCCCCCGAGCAGCCGGACCACGGCCCGGTCGAGCTGGTCCTGCCGGCGGTCCGGGTCGGTGGAGAGCCGGGGGAGCACGTCGGCGATCGTGGTGCCGTGCTCGAAGAGGTCGACCACCCGCGGGTCGACGTAGGAGCTCCTCGCCACGGTCGGCGTGTTGCCGAGCAGCTCGGAGGTGGAGACCATCGCCGCCCGCACCTGCGAGGCCCGGCCCCGTGCGGTGCGGGCCGGCGGGGCCTCCGCCAGGACGGCGGCGGCGTGCACGGTGCCGTGCCAGGTCCGGAAGTCCTTCGCGGTGACCTCGAAGCCGACCAGCTCGCGCAGGTGCGCGTTCACCTCGTCGGCGACCAGCGGCACCCACCGGCGGCCCTCGCGGTAGGACAGCACCCGGGCGTCGGCCCGGCGGACCCGGGTGATCGGGGAGAGCACCTGGCAGACGCGGAGGTCGGAGACGAGGATCTCGTGCTCCACCGCGGACTTCCCGACGAAGGAGAACACCAGCCCGTCGCCCTGGCGCCTCAGGTGGCGGCGCTCCAGCGTGGTCAGCCCGTACGACGCGTTGGTCTCGGCGTAGACCTCCGACCCGAGGCGGAAGCAGCCGAGGTCCACCAGCCGGATCGCGGCCGCGAGCACGTGCTCCCGCTCGGGGTGCGGCAGCTCGGCGGCCGACTCCAGCACGGAGACGAGCCGTCGGCGCAGCCGCGGCAGGCGGCGGCCCAGGTCGACCACGCGGGCGTGCTTGGCCTCGTCCCGCAGCTCGCGCCAGCGCGGGTGGTAGAGGTACTGGCGGCGTCCGGCGTCGTCGGTCCCGACCGCCTGCAGGTGTCCGTTGGGGAAGGGGCAGACCCACACGTCACGCCACGCCGGTGGGATGACCAGGGCGCGGACGCGGGCGACGTCCTCGGCGGGCAGCGGGCCGCCGTCGGTGTCGAGGTAGCGGAAGCCCCGCCCGTGGGCGACCCTGCGCCAGCCCGGCTGCTGGGCCGACGTACGCCGGAGTCGAGGCATGGCCGGGAGATACCCGCCGGGGGTGTCCCGAAACGGGCTCCCCGGCATGGCCCGGACGGGCCGCTCCTCAGCCGAACGGCTGAGGTTGCTCAGCCGTTCCGTCAGAAGCGGTCACGAGGACGGGACAGCGGGCCCGGGACGGCGTTGACTGGGCACCGAACCGCGCACCGATGTCAGGAGCTCCCCGTGCTGTCGCTCTTCGTCCGTCTCGTCGCTCGCCGTCCCGAGCTGGGCGCCTCCGCGGCCGAGTACGGGATCCTGGTCTCCGCGGTCGCGGCCGCCGTCGTGGCCATCCTGTTCGTCTTCGGCGGCAGCGTGCTCGACGTCTTCCAGTCCAGCTGCGACCACATCGGCACGGTCGCCGCGCACCAGTCCTGCTGACGCGGGCCCGGCACGGCCGGCACCGCTCGCGCGCCCGGTAGGTTCGCTTCCATGAGCGACTGGAACGACAAGGTCATCGCGGAGTTCCGTGCCAACGGCGGCAAGGTCGGCGGCAGCTTCGAGGGCGCCCCTCTGCTGATCCTGCACAGCACCGGCGCGAAGTCCGGGGCCGAGCGCGTGAACCCGATGATGTACCAGGCCGTCGGCGACGCCTTCGCGGTGTTCGCCTCCAAGGCCGGCGCGGAGACGAACCCCGACTGGTACCACAACCTGCGGGCGCACCCCGAGGCCACCATCGAGGTCGGCACCGAGACGCTGGACGTCACGGCCCGGGTGCTCGACGAGGCCGAGCGGGAGCCGATCTGGGAGACCCAGAAGGAGCGCTACCCCGGGTTCGCCGACTACGAGCAGAAGACCTCGCGGGTGATCCCGGTCGTCCTCCTCGAGCGTCGCTGACACCGCACGCCCCGCTCATACCAGGGCCTCACCCCAGGGGCGCGCCGGGCGCAGCGTCGACCAGGTCGTGGGTCATCCGGTACTTCGCCCTGAGCCGGCGCTCCTGCTCGGCGCGGTAGGCACGTCCTCGCGCCACCCGCCAGCCGGGGCCACCGCGAAGCAGGTCCTGGGTCCGGTGGGTCACCGCCGTCAGGTCGCCGAGCGGAGCCACCGCGCGCTGGAACCACGACCGCCCGATCCCCAGCTCGTCGGCCAGCTCGTCGCCGAGCAAGGCGCGGACCAGGCCGTGCACGTACGCCGAGGCCAGCCGCGCCCGCGCCGGCGTCCGGGCCGGCAGCAGGTCCTCCACCTCGGGCACCAGGTACTCGCGCAGCAGGCCGTCCACGAGGGCGCGGCTGTCGGCGTCGACCGGCGGCCGGGTCAGCTGGTAGAGCTCCTCGATCCGGTGCTGGTCGGCCGACGTCACCGGCAGCAGGGCCGGGACCACCCCGCTGAGGTGGCCGACGTAGCGCCACAGCGCGTCGATGTCGGCGACCTCCGCCGCGGTGTAGCGGGCCCCCAGCAGGTCCATCCCGCGCAGGGCGATCGAGCCGAACTCGCTGAGCGTGTGCGCGAGGTAGGGCTGGCTGATCGGGCGGCCCAGCCGGGCAGCGTCCCAGGCCGGGTCGGAGTCGAGACGGGTGCGCACCAGCGCATGGATGACGCGGACCCGGAGCGTGCGCTCGAAGCCGAGGCCGCCGCGGCGCAGGCCGCCCGGGGTGGTGACCTCGCGGAGCCAGTCGCCGACCTCCAGGGTGCGCACGCCGGCGTGCTGCACGAGCCGACCGGTCAGCACCAGCGGTCGGGCGGCGGCGGGGTTGGTGTAGCCGACCATCAGCGACGCGGCCGCCAGCACCAGGCCGTACTGCAGGCTGTGACGGGCGAGGTGGTCGCCGGCGCGGTCGAGCCGGTCGTGGTCGACCCAGGCCGGCTCGTGCTCCAACGAGGCGACCAGGTCCCGCAGCGACTTCGGGGCGTCGGCCACCGCGTCGGCACCGTCGGCGATGGTCGCCGCCAGCAGCCGCATCGCCCGGCCGTGCCCGAGCCGGCGGGCGTCCAGCGCGAAGGCGTCGGCGAGCGGGTCCCCGACGGTCAGCCCGTCCACCCAGGCCTGACCCAGGGCGCCGTACCGGGAGACCGCCAGGTCGAGGTTGCGCAGCTCCATCTCAGCCTCCCAGGCGGCGCAGGGCCGTGGTCGTGAGCACGGCCTCGCCGAGCTCGTCGGTGGCGTCGAGGTCGAGCACCGCCTCGATGACCCAGTCGTGGTCGCCCTCGGGGTCGTGCAGGGTCTGTCGGACCTGCCAGGTGCGACCCTCGACGGCGATGTGGAGCAGCTCGGGGCCGCGGGCGTCGGCGTCGGTGCGCACCTCGTCGTGGTCGGCGTAGTAGCGCTCGAGGGCGGCGTCCCATCCCGCGCGGTCCAGGACGACCTCGCGCGGGGGCTCGAAGCGGCTGGCGCCGGCGGCCTCCAGCGCGGAGAGTCCGTCGACGTCGTCGCGGGCCACCAGCTGGACCCGGTGGAACATCGCGTTGCGGACCATCACCTGCAGCACCCGGGTCTGGGTCGACAGCGCGCGCGGGGGCCGCAGCGACGCGGCGTCCTGGTGCCGCTCGACGACGTGGTCGGGGTCGGTCAGCGCCTCCCACTCGTCGAGCAGCGAGGAGTCCGTCTGGCGGACGGTCGCACCGAGCCAGTCGACCAGGTCCTCGAGGTCGGGGGAGCGGTGCGCGTCGGGGACCGTCCGGCGCAGCGTCCGGTAGGCGTCGGAGAGGTAGCGCAGGACCAGTCCTTCGGACCGGGCCAGGGAGTAGCGGCCGACGAAGTCAGTGAACGACATGCCCTGCTCCCACATCTCGCGCACCACGGACTTCGGCTCCAGCCCGTCCTCGCGCAGCCACGGGTGGCGCTGCCGGTAGATCTCGTACGTCGCCTCGAGCAGCTCGGCCAGCGGCTGGGGCCAGGTGACCTGCTCGAGCAGCTGCATCCGCTCCTCGTACTCGATGCCGTCGGCCTTCATCTCCGCGACCGCCTCGCCGCGGGCGGCGTACTGCTGGGCCATCAGGATCTGGCGCGGTGACTCCAGCACCGCCTCGACGACGGAGACGACGTTGAGCACCCACTCGGGGTCGTCGGGGTCCAGCACGTCCAGCGTGGCCACCGCGAAGTGCGCCAACGGCTGGTTGAGGGCGAAGTCGACGGGGAGGTCGAGGGTGAGCACGTAGCGACGGCCGAACTCGTCGGGCTCCTCCAGCCGCACCAGCACGCCCGACCTGACCAGCGACCGGGCCAGCCGCAGCGCGCGCCGGACCAGGCGGGCCCGGTGCCGGGGGTCCTCGTGGTTGTCGGTGAGGAGCCGGCGCAGCACCTCGAAGGCGTCCTCCTCGCGCGCCACCACGTTGAGCAGCATCGCGTTGTCGACCTTCATCCGCGACACCAGCCGCTCGGGCTGACCGTTGACCAGCTTGTCAAAGGTCTGCTCGCTCCACACGATGGCGCCGTCCGGGGGCTTGGTGCGCTGCACGCGCTTGAGCCTGACCGGGTCGTCCCCGGCCTTGGCGATCCGGCGCGCGTTCTCGATGACGTGCTCGGGGGCCTGCACGACGACGTACCCGGCGGTGTCGAAGCCGGCGCGACCAGCGCGCCCGGCGATCTGCTGGAACTCGCGCACCCGCAGGATCCGCTGGCGGCTGCCGTCGAACTTGGCCAGCCCGGTGAACAGCACCGTGCGGATCGGCACGTTGATGCCGACCCCGAGGGTGTCGGTCCCGCAGATGATGCGCAGCAGCCCCTGCTGGGCGAGCTGCTCGACGAGCCGCCGGTACCGCGGCAGCATCCCGGCATGGTGGACGCCGACGCCGGCACGGAGCAGCGTGGACAGGGTCCGTCCGAACCCCGCACCGAACCGGAAGTCGCCGATCGCGTCGGCGATCCGGTCCTTGTCCTCCCGGGTGACGCCCTTCAGGGTCAGCAGCGAGGTGGCGTGCTCGATCGCCGCCGCCTGGGTGAAGTGCACGACGTACGCGGGGGTCTGGCGGGTGGCGACGAGGTCCTCGACGGTCTCCTGGAGCGGGGTGACCGCCCAGGTGAAGGTCAGCGGCACGGGCCGCTCGGCGTCGTCGACGACGCTGGTCTCGCGGCCGTTGCGCCGGGTCAGGTCCTCGGCCAGGAAGGTGACGTCACCCAGGGTGGCCGACATCAGCAGGAACTGGGCCTGGGGCAGGGTCAGCAGCGGGACCTGCCACGCCCAGCCGCGGTCCGGCTCGGCGTAGAAGTGGAACTCGTCCATCACGACCAGCCCGACGTCGGTCCGCTCGCCCTCACGGAGCGCGAGGTTGGCGAGCACCTCGGCGGTGCAGCAGATGATCGGGGCGTCGGCGTTCACCGCGGCGTCGCCGGTGAGCATCCCGACGTTGTCGGCGCCGAAGATCTCGCAGAGCGCGAAGAACTTCTCGCTGACCAGCGCCTTGATCGGGGCGGTGTAGAAGCTGACCCGGTCCCGGGCCAGCGCCGCGAAGTGCGCGCCGGTCGCGACCAGCGACTTCCCGGACCCGGTCGGGGTGGCGAGCACGACGTTGTTGCCGCTGAGCAGCTCGATCAGCGCCTCGTCCTGGTGCGGGTAGAGGGCGACGCCGGTCTCCTCGGCCCAGGCGACGAAGGTCGTGTAGAGCTCGTCCGGGTCCGGGGCGCCCGGCGGGACCCGGTCCGCCAGGGTGCGCATCGCCCGATCCTAGGCGGCCGTTCCCGCTCGCCCGTCGGCGGACCGTCTCGGGCATGACGGGACCGGATCCGGGTATCGGTTCGGTGTCCGGGCGCTCGGGACCCGGAGGAGACGGGGAGCACGGGTGAGGATCGGCTATGCGCTGCCGCTGCTGCGGACGACGCCCGAGCAGGTGCTCGAGCAGGCGGTCCTGGCGGAGCGGCTCGGCTTCGACAGCCTCTGGGTGGGGTCGCTGGAGCAGCCCGCCCGCGACCTGCCGGGGCAGCGGATCTCGGTGTGGTCCCTGGTCGGAGCAGTTGCCGAGCACTGCACGCTCCCGGTCCGGGCGGTGGTCGGGTGCGCGGCGGTGCGGCAGGACCCGGTGCAGGTCGCGCAGGCCGCGGCGAGCGCAGCCGTGATGGTCGAGCGCGGCTTCCGACTCTGCGTCGCTCCGGACGGCCGTCCCTCCGGCGAGGGCCAGGGTGAGGGCCAGCGCGACCGTGCCGACCGTGCTGACCGGATCGCGATGCTGGGCGAGGCGGTCGAGGTGGTCACCCGGCTGTGGCGCGGCGAGGTGGTCGACCACGACGGACGGTTCCTCACCCTGCGCGACGCCCGCGTCTACTCGATGGGGCACCGACCGCCCGAGCTCTTCCTGCCGGGCGACTGGCCCGACCTGCCCTCCACGATCGAGGAGCTGGCAGACGGGCTGCTGACCGACGAGGACGGACTGCCCGCGCTGGCCCCGGTGCCGGGTCGGTCCCTTGATCGCAAGCCCGTGGCGGCGAGTCTCGGGGCCGTCGCCGCGGGTCTTGCTCCGGGAACGGACGCGGGGACCGAGACGACCGCGCGACTGCTCTCCTTCGCGACCGCCGGCCTCGACGAGGTCTACCTCCCGGCCGGGAGCCTCGGCGCCGATGCCACCGCGATCACGAGGGCGGCGGACACGGTGCTGCCGCTGCTCCGCCGCCATCTCGGGGGCGGCCGGGCGCTCGCCCTCACCGCGGCTCCGTGACACCGCGTCTCGAGGACCACGAGCGGTGACTAGTCAGTGACTAGTCCGAAAAGTTAAACAGCAACCGCTTGCATCGTGGATTTCTGTCCCCATAAGACAAGGAATCTGTTGAAGTTAGTCCGAATTCGGACCTAGGACTATCTAGCGCTGCTGATCGGGCCACGCTAACGTAGTCAAGTCGGGTCATCGGTCACACAGTCGGCCACCCCCTGATCTGACGACCAAAGGGGCATCCCCATGAAGACCGCTACCAGGAACCTCGGAACCACCAGCACCACCAGCTCGGCCAGCATCACCACCAGCACCACCAGCATCACCCCCAGCAAGTCGACCAGCACCTTCTCCGGCGAGTCGGAGCGTTCGCTCCGCACCCGAGAGCTCTTCCAGCGGCTCTCCACCCTCACCGACAGTCACGGCGACCGCGTCGAGGCCCAGCGCCTGCGTGACGAGATCGTCCTGCTGAACCTCCCGGTCGCCGATGCGCTCGCGCACCGGTACACCTCGCGGGGCATCGCCACCGAGGACCTCGTCCAGGTCGCGCGCCTGACGCTGGTCAAGGTCGTCCGGACGTTCAGCGTCACCTTCGACAACGACTTCCTCGCCTACGCCGTCCCCAGCATCACCGGTGCCCTGCGCAAGCATTTCCGGGACGCCGGCTGGGTGGTCCGCCCGCCGCGCCGCCTGCAGGAGGCCCAGCTCCGGATCAACGCTGAGACCCCTCGGTTGCAGCAGGTCCTGGGTCGCGTCCCGACCGGGGACGAGCTCGCGGAGGCCACCGGGCTCGAGGAGTCCGTGGTCGCCGAGGCGCTCTCGCTCGACGGCTGCTTCTCGCCGACGTCGCTCGACGTCCCCGCGCAGCGGGACCGCTCCGGGACCGACACCATCGGCTCGCTGCTCCCCGACGACCTGAGCGACCTGGACTTCGCCCGGGCCGAGGCGCGGATGGCGCTGCGACCCCTCGTCGAGGGTCTCTCGCATCGCGACCGCCAGGTGCTCGAGCTGCGCTTCGTGCACGAGATGACCCAGCGTGAGGTGGGCGACCGGATCGGCGTCACCCAGATGCAGGTCTCGCGGATCCTGACCCGGATCCTCAACCAGCTGCGCGAGCAGCTCTCCACCCCGCCCATGAGCGCGCAGCTGAACTGACGCTCACCCGACCCGGCCGAGCACCCTCGGCCGGGTCGGCCCCCTCTCCGGCCCGGAGTCCGTTGCCCACGTGGCGGACACCGGGCCGGGCCCATGTCCGGGTCCATGTCCGGGCCCAACTCCGGGTCCATGTCCGGGTCCTGTGCCGGGCGCTACCGGTCGCGTGGTTCGATGGGACGCGGACCGGGGAGGGCCCTCGGTCGTGTCGAGGGGTGGGGCAGATGACGCACGAGCTCTTCGCCGAGGAGTTCGCCGAGATGGCGGTGCGCCTCCACGACGAGCCGACCGTCGAGGAGACGGTCGAACGGGTCCTGGAGTACGCGTTGAAGGCGGTCGACTGCGACTACGCCGGCGTCACCTTCCTGCACGGCGCGATGAAGGTCGACACCGCCGCCTCCACCGACCCCCTGGTCCAGCGCATCGAGAAGCTCCAGCTCGAGACCGGGGAGGGGCCCGCGCTGGAGGCGCTGGCCCACCGGCTGCACGTCGTCGTGGACGACACCCTCACCGAGCTGCGCTGGCCGCGATGGGCCGAGAGGGTCGCGGAGGCCGGGGTCCGCAGCGTGCTGAGCACCCGGCTCTCCACCGAGGAGTCCGTGGTCGGCACCCTGAACCTGTACGCCGCCGAGCCGGGTCGGTTCGACGACGACGACTGCGAGGTCGCCCATGTGCTGGCCCGCCATGCCGCGGTCGCCCTGGCCACCGCGCAGAAGGTGGAGAACCTCTGGCAGGCCGTCGACGCGCGCAAGCTGATCGGGCAGGCGCAGGGCATCCTGATGGAGCGGTTCGACCTCAAGGCCGAGCAGGCCTTCGCCGTACTGCTGCGCTACTCGCAGAACCACAACCTCAAGCTGCGGGCGGTCGCCGAGCGGCTGGTCGAGACCCGGACGCTGCCGGGCGGGACGGACTGACCCGCGTGCGATACCGGGCTCGGACATGAGCCCCGACATGAGCCCGGACATGGGTCTGCCCGGGTCGGCGGGGGCACGCCAACCCGGGCAGTTTCTCCCACCCCCGGGAGAACCGTGGGGCTACTTGTTGAAGATGCTGTAGCCGCCGGGGCCGACCAGGAGGCCGACCACGATCAGGAGGATGCCCTGGAGCACTCCTCCGCGGATGAGGGTCACGATGCCGGCGATCACGAGGACCACCGCGATGAGCCAGAGGATGGTTGTCACAGGTGTTCTTCCTTTCGGGGGTGGTTCGACACCGCGGTGTCGTCGCGCCGCTCGGTGTCGAGCGGACGGCTCGGGGGAGTCTGCTCGTCCACGTGCAGGCGGTCCTGGTCGTTGGCGACCTCGTCGCCGCGGCTGGCCTCACGTGTCCAGGCGATGACCAGCGCGACGACCACGACCAGGGCGAGCGCCCCGATCAGGATGGCCGCAGCGACGCCGCCGCTCACGGGGTGGAGCCCAGGTCGGCGGAGCCGTCGACGGTGCTGTCCACCGTGCCGTCGCCAGTGCTGTTGACCGTGCTGTCGACGGGGGAGCCGAACGTCGGGTCGACCGGGGGCGGACCCTGGTTCGGTACCGCGACGGGGGTCGGCGGGGTGCTCAGGCGCGCCTGCTGGCGACGCCCGACGACCTTCGAGACCGCGAACAGCAGGGCACCGAACGCGGCGACCCCGACGACCGGCTTGAGGCCACGCCGGACCCGCTGACCGCGGGTCGGCCGGCGGCCGGCCTTGGTGGCGACCTGCTCGGCGAGGTCGGAGGCGACCTCAGAGCCCTTGCTGGCCAGGTCGGCGGCCACGACGCTGCTCTTCGCGGCGAGGTCGGAGGCGACCTCGGAGCCCTTGCTGGCCAGGTCGGCGGCCACGACGCTGCCCTTCGCGGCGAGGTCGGAGGCGACGACGGAGCCCTTGCTGGCGAGCTCGGAGGCGAGCTCGGTCGCCTGAGCGGCGAGCTCGGAGGCGGCCTCACCGGCGCGGCTCGCCCAGGTCTCGGCCGCCGCCGTGGCGGACTCGGTGGTGATCTTCATGGAGAGCTCCTTCGTTCCGGCGAGCCGGCGTCGACCCCGTTGGTCGGCCCCGGGACCCCGGTCGGCTCGTACGACGTGTGGGTACCCGTGCCCTGCAGGGCCATGCATGTGATCCGGTCCACGTCGGAGCAGGCGACGAACCCGGTGGGCGGGGCCTGCTCGGTCAGCGCGGTGGGGTGGCGGCGAGCAGCTCGGCGACGCCGGCGTCGAGGCCACGGACGAGGACCGCGAGGTCGGGGCAGGTGGCGGCGTCTCCGGTGAACCCGAACAGCAGCCGGCCGTCGTACGACGTGACGGCGACGCCGATCCGGATGCGGTCCGCGATCGGCACGTAGGGGTAGGTGGCCAGCATCCGGCGGCCGGCGAACCACAGCCGCGTCCGGGGGCCGGGCACGTTGGTGGTCACCGTGGTCAGCACCCGGTGCGGCAGGCGGAACGCGACGTGCAGCCCGGCGGCCAGCAGTGGGGGCGGCAGCAGGTCGGCCAGCTCGGTGACGGCCTCCCCGGTGTCCGCCTCGTGGGTCGCCTTCAGCGCGCGCATCCGCCGGGTCGTCTCGTGCAGCCGGTCGACGGGCTCGGCGCGGTCGACCGGGAGTTCGGCCAGGATCGCGGAGACCTTGTTGTCCAGCTGGCCGCGCTGGTCGGGACGGCGGACGGACACCGGCACGAGGGTGCGCAGGGTGTGCCGCCCGGGGTCCTCGCCCCGGCTGAGCAGCAGGTCCCGGAAGGCCCGTGCGACCGCGGCCAGCACGACGTCGTTGACGGTCCCGCCGAGCGCCTCGCGGATCCGCAGGACGTCGGCCAGCGGGACCTCGGTCCACCGGTAGGTGCGGTCGGCCCCGATCGGCCCGGCCAGTGAGGACGTGGAGAACGGGCGCGACGCGCCGGCGAACGCGACCAGCCCTCGGCCGAGCACGAGGGCAGTCCCCGCCGTCGCGCGGGCGGCCCGGGCGGCGTGGGCGACGCCACGGACCTCGCGCAGCGGGACGCCGACGCGCTCGCCGACGGCCTGCCGGGTGAGGGCGACGGCGCTCGGCTCGGGGACCGGTGCCCAGTGGTCGGCCGGGACGGGGTCGGGGCCCGGGGAGGAGTCGAAGACGGTGGAGAGCAGGTCGGTGCCGGCGATCCCGTCGACCATGCTGTGGTGCACCTTGGTGACGAAGGCCCAGCGGTCGCCGGCCAGGCCCTCCACCACCCAGTCCTCCCAGAGCGGGAGGTCGCGGTCGAGCCGGCGGGACATGATCTCGTCGACCAACCGGCGAAGCTCGTCGTCCCCACCGGGCGAGGGCAGCGCCCGGCGGTGCAGGTGCTGCTCGAGGTCGAAGGCGGCGTAGTCGGCCCACACGGGCCGGGCCAGGCCGAAGGGGACCGTCCGCATCCGTTGGCGGTAGCGGGGGACCAGGGGCAGCTTGCGGCTGATCGCGGCCCGGACCTCGTCCTGGCTCGGGGCGGGGCCCTCGAAGATCGCCAGGCTGCCGATGTGCAGCGAGGTGTGCCGGTCCTCCAGGTGCAGGAACGCGGCGTCCAGGGGCCCCATCCGGTCCGGCGCCGGCGCTGCCACGGTCCGGATGGGCTGTCGGGTGGGCTGCTGGGTGTTCTGCTGGGTGGTGTGACCGGTGCGGCTCGTCATCGCCGCTCGCCTCCTCGTACCCGTCCTGGTCCGAGCCTAGGTGCGCTCGACCCGGCCGGAACGGGGCGAACGGCTCCCGGTCCGTGGCAAGGGTCCCAGGTAGGGGTGCGCGCCTGTGCCGGGGCCGTGGATGGGAGAGTGACGCGCATGAACGACGCCTCCTCTCTCGTCTCCTACGAGCTCCGCGACGGCACGGCCCGCATCACGCTGGTCGACGGCGACCGCGGGAACCCGATCGACCCGGCGATGGTGGCCGCGCTGCATGCCGCCGTCCGGCGCGCCGCAGTCGACCGGGTCGGCGTGGTCGTGCTGGCCTCCACCGGGCGCTTCTTCTCCGTCGGGGGCGACCTGGCCGCCTTCGCGGACGCCGAGGACGTGCGCGGCTTCATCGACGACCTGGCCGACGCCCTACACCGCACCGTGGCCGAGCTGGTCCGCAGCGAGGCCGTCGTGGTCGCCGTCGTCCAGGGCACTGCCGCCGGGGCCGGCTTCCCGCTGGTCGCAGCGGCGGACGTGGTGGTCGCGGCCCGCTCGGCCCGCTTCACCCTCGGCTACACCAAGGTCGGGCTCAGCGTCGACGGCGGCACCAGCCTGCTGGCGCACTCGGTGGGGCTGCACCGCGCGCTGCGGCTGGCCCTGCTCAACGACGTGCTCACCGCCGACGAGGCACTGGCTGCGGGGCTGGTGGCCCGCGTGGTCGACGACGAGGAGCTGGAGCAGGCCGCCGAGGCGGTCGTCGCCCAGCTGGCGGCGGGCTCGCGCGCCGCGCAGGCCGCCACCAAGCGGCTGCTGCGCGAGGTCGTCGAGCCCGCTCCGGAGCGCGCCCTGGACGCCGAGACCCGGGCGATCCGGGCGTGCGCGGACGGCGCGGACGGCCGGGAGGGCGTGCGCGCCTTCCTGGAGAAGCGCCGTCCCCGCTTCGGGGGCACGGCCGGCTGACGTGGACCGGTCAGGCCCGCGTCCACCAGCCGGTGGGCTCGCGGCTGAAGGTCTTGATGTTGCCCTCGGCGTCGACCACGTCGATCGTGATCCCGCCCTTGCCGATGGAGAGGACCTGGGCGACCCCTCCGTCGATGCGCAGGACGTCGCCGATCGCGGGTCGGCGGACCATGGCCATGGTCTTGGCGTAGTTCGCGGTCAGGTCCTGGGAGACCTGGGAACGTTGCGAGGTGTCGATGGCGTCGACGTGCACGAGGCGCTCCTTCCGTGGGCCGTGCGTGGTTCACGCGTGCGCCGGTGGAGATCCGTTCCGGTGGCGCGGGCCTTGCTTGCACCTTCCATCATGGTTGATCTGCGAAGTTTGTGCTGGAAAATCCTCAAGTTCCCGTCGGACCGGCGTTCAGCCCATCGTCCAGTCCCGCAGCTCCGGCAGGTCCTCGAGGTGCTCCACGACGTACGACGCGTGCTCGGCGAGCCGCGCCTCGCACCACGCCTTGAGGTCGCTGGCGCCCGGCGGGGTCCGGCGCGCGTTGTTCAGCGCGTCCATCACCAGGTGGTAGCGCGACACCCGGTTGCGCACCACCATGTCGAACGGCGTGGTGGTGGTGCCCTCCTCGACGAAGCCGCGGACGCGGAACCGGTCGGCGTCCGGCCTCCCGTGCAGCAGCTGGTGCACCGCGCCCGGGTAGCCGTGGAACGCGAAGACCACGTCGACGCTGTCGGTGAAGAGCTCGCGGAACAGCGTCTCGTCCATGCCGTGCGGGTGGTCGCGGCGCCGGGTCAGCGTCATCAGGTCGACGACGTTGACCACCCGCGTGCGCAGGTGCGGCAGCCGCTCGCGGAGGATCGCGGCCGCGGCGACGGTCTCCATGGTGACCACGTCCCCCGCGCAGGCCAGCACGATGTCGGGGTCGGAGGTGCCGTCGTCGGTGCCGAGCCAGTCCCACACCCCGGCGCCGCGGGCGCAGTGGTCCATCGCCTGGTCGATGGTCAGGTACTGCAGCTGCGGCTGCTTGTCGATGACGACCAGGTTGACGTAGCTGCGTGAGCGCATCACGTGCTCGGCGACCGAGAGCAGGCAGTTGGCGTCCGGGGGCAGGTAGACCCGTCCGACGTTGCCGCGCTGGGTGATGACGTTCTGGATCAGGCCCGGCCCCTGGTGGGAGAAGCCGTTGTGGTCGTTGCGCCACGCGGTGGAGGTCAGCAGGATGTTCAGGCTGGGGACCTTGGCCCGCCAGGCGAGGCGGTCGGCCTCCTGGAGCCACTTGCTGTGCTGGATGGTCTGCGAGGCGCTCACCATCGCGAACGCCTCGTACGTCGCGAACCAGCCGTGCCGCCCGGTGAGCGTGTAGCCCTCCAGCCAGCCGTGGCAGTTGTGCTCGCTGAGCACCTCCATCACCCGACCCTCGCGGGACAGCGCGACGTCGGCGTCGGTGACCGACTCGGCGAACGCGCGGTCGGAGACCTCGAACACCGCGCCGAGCCGGTTGCTGTTGGTCTCGTCGGGGCAGAACAGGCGGAACCGGTCCGGGTTGGCGACGTAGAGGTCCCGCATCAGCTCGCCGAGCTGCCGGGTGGACTCCGCCCGCACCGTGGCCGGCGACGGCACGTCGATCGCGTACTGCCGGACGTCGGGGATGTCGAGGTCGCGGGTGATCAGACCCGCGTTGGCGTGCGGGGTCGCGCTCATCCGGAGCTCTCCCTCGGGGTTGGCCCGGCGCACCAGCGCGGTGGGCGCGCCGTCGGCGTCGAACAGCTCCTCGGGGCGGTACCCGCGCAGCCACTCCTCCAGGACGCACAGGTGGTCGGGGTTCTCCTTCACCTGGGACAGCGGCACCTGGTGCGCGCGCCAGGTGCCGCCGACCTGGACGCCGTCGACGACCTGCGGGCCGGTCCAGCCCTTGGGGGTGCGCAGGACGATCATCGGCCACCGCGGCCGGGCGCCGTCCCAGGTGCCGGTGCGCGCGGACTCCTGGATCTCGCGGATCCTGCCCCAGGCGGTGGCCAGGGTCTCGGCGAAGCGCTGGTGCATGCCGGGCAGGTCGTCGCCGCCGACCTCGAGCACCTCGTAGCCGTGCCCGGTGAAGAGGGAGCGCACCTCGGCGGGATCCTTGCGGGCCAGCACGGTGGGTCCGGCGATCTTGGCCCCGTTGAGGTGGAGGACCGGCAGCACCGCACCGTCGCGCGCCGGGTTGAGGAACGAGATCCCCTTCCAGGACCCCTCCAGCGGCCCGGTCTCCGCCTCGCCGTCGCCGACGACCGCCAACGCCACCAGGTCGGGGTTGTCCATCACCGCCCCGAAGGCGTGCACCAGCACGTAGCCGAGCTCGCCGCCCTCGTGGATCGACCCTGGGGTCGGCACCGAGACGTGGCTCGGGATGCCGCCGGGAGCGGAGAACTGCCGGAACAGCCGGTGCAGGCCTCGCTCGTCCTGGCTGACGTCGGGGTAGATCTCGGAGTAGGTGCCCTCGAGGTAGCCCGCGGCGACGAGCGCCGGTCCACCGTGGCCGGGACCAGCGAGGTAGAGGACCTCCTGGCCGGTGTGCCGGATCAGCCGGGACGCGTGGGCGTAGACGAACGAGAGCCCGGGGCTGGTGCCCCAGTGGCCCAGCAGCCGCGGCTTGATGTGCGCCGGCGTCAGCGGCTCCCGCAGCAGCGGGTTGCCCTGCAGGTAGATCTGCCCGACGGTCAGGTAGTTGTTGGCCCGCCACCAGGCGTCGAGGGCCTCCACCTCCTCGGTGCTCGGGTGGGCGAGCAGGTCGACCAGCGCAGGGGTTGCGGTCATCGTCGTCACGGGAGCCTCCCAGGGTTCGTCCCCCTCAACCTAGTCCCGGCGCGGTGCAGACAGGACGGGACGCGGGTGCATAGCCTCAGCCCATGTCGAGCCCGCGGTCGCACGAGCGTCTCCTGCCCCTGCCCAGCACGATGATGGACGAGCCGCTCTCGCTCGCGACCCTGCTGCGCTACGGGTCGACCGTGCATGCCGACGCCGACGTGTCGACCTGGACCGGCGACGGCGTCCGGCGGATGTCGTATGCCGAGCTCGGCGTCGCGGCCGCCCGGCTGGCCCACGGGCTGACCGAGCTCGGGGTCCGTCCGGGGGACCGGGTGGCCACCTTCATGTGGAACAACAACGAGCACCTCGTCGCCTACGGCGCCGTCCCCGCGATGGGCGCGGTCCTGCACACGCTGAACATCCGGCTGTTCCCCGAGCAGGTGGAGTTCGTCGCCAACCACGCCGAGGACGCGGTGGTGCTGCTCGACGCCTCCCTCGTGGGGCTGTTCAACCCGTACCTGCCGCACCTGCGCACGGTGCGGCACGTCGTGGTCACCAACGGCGACCCGGCCGGGGTCGAGGCGCCCGCCGGCGTCACCGTCCACGCCTACGACGAGCTGGTGGACGGGCGCCCCGACAGCTTCGACTGGCCCGACCTCGACGAGCGCTCGGCCGCGGCGATGTGCTACACCTCCGGCACCACCGGCGACCCCAAGGGCGTCGCCTACTCGCACCGGTCGATGTACCTGCACTCGATGCAGGTCTGCTCCTCCAACGGCATGTCGCTCTCCGACGCCGACCGCACGCTGGCGATCGTGCCGATGTTCCACGCGATGTCCTGGGGCCTGCCGCACGCGGCCCTCATGGTGGGCGCCTCGCTGGTGATGCCCGACCGCTTCCTGCAGCCCGAGCCGATCGCCCGGATCCTGGCCACCGAGCGGCCCACCTTCGCGGCCGCCGTGCCGACCATCTGGCAGGGGCTGCTCAAGCACCTCGAGCTCGCCCCGCAGGACCTCAGCCACCTGCGCGCCGTCCTGGTCGGCGGGTCCGCCGCCCCGCCCTCGATGATGCACACCTTCCAGGAGCAGTACGGCGTCCGCATCCTGCACGCGTGGGGGATGACCGAGATCTCGCCCCTGGGCACCATCGCCCAGCCGCCCGCCGGAGTCTCCGGCGAGGAGGAGTGGGCCTACCGCTACACCCAGGGCCGCTTCCCGGTCAGCGTGCAGGCACGGCTCCTCGACGACGCCGGGGCCGTCGTGCCGTGGGACGGCGAGTCGGTCGGCGAGGTCGAGGTCCGGGGTCCCTGGACCACCGCGCGCTACTACGCCCCTGCGGGGCAGGACGACCCCGACCCCGACAAGTTCCACGACGGCTGGCTGCGCACCGGCGACGTCGGCAGGATCACCCGCGACGGCTTCCTGACCCTGGTGGACCGGTCGAAGGACGTGATCAAGTCCGGTGGGGAGTGGATCTCCTCGGTCGACCTGGAGAACGCGGTGATGTCCCACCCCGCCGTGGCCGAGGCCGCCGTGGTCGGGGTCCCCGACGCGAAGTGGGACGAGCGGCCGCTGGTCGCGGTGGTGGTCCGCGAGGGCGCCTCGGTCACCCCGGCGGAGCTGCGCACCTTCCTGGAGGACCGGTTCGCCCGGTGGCAGCTGCCCGAGCGGTGGTGCTTCGTCGACGAGGTGCCCAAGACCAGCGTCGGCAAGTTCGACAAGAAGCGGCTCCGGGCGGCGTACGGCGACGGCGGCCTCGAGGTCGTGACGCTTGGCTGACGTTCCCGTCGGGGCTGTCGAGGGCGGACCGGTGAGCCTGACGATGCTGCCCGAGCTCGGGTGCTACGGGTTGGCCGGCCACAGCGCCCAGCCCCGCGACCTGCTGGCCGAGGTGGCGCGGGCCGAGCAGCTCGGCCTGGGAGCGCTGTTCCTCTCCGAGCGGTTCAACGTGAAGGACGCCGCGGTGCTGGCCGGCGCGGCCGCCGCGGTCTCGAGCCGGATCGGGATCGGCACCGCGGCGACCAACCACAACACCCGGCACCCCCTGGTCACCGCGACGATGGCGACCACGCTGCACCGCCTCTCCGGCGGCCGGTACGCGCTGGGGCTGGGGCGCGGCTTCGACGTGCTCTTCGACCTGATGGGCGTGCCGCGGGTGACCGGGGCGCAGCTCGAGGACGCCGTCTCGATCTACCGAAGGCTCTGGCACGGCGAGGCGGTCAGCAGCGACGGGCCCGCCGGGCACTTCCCCTTCCTCAACCAGGACAGCACCTTCGACGAGCACATCCCGGTGCTGATGATGGCGATCGGAGGCCGGACCCTGGAGCTGGCCGGCCGGGTCGCCGACGGCGTCGTGCTGCACACGTTCCTGACCGACGAGACGCTGGCCCGGTCGGTGGCCACCATCCGCCGCTCCGCGGAGGAGGCCGGCCGGGACCCGGCGTCGGTGCGGGTGTGGGCGGTGCTCGCCACCGTGGAGGAGTCGGTGCCCGAGGAGCTGCGGTTGCGCAAGCTCGTCGGGCGGCTGGCCACCTACCTGCAGGGGTACGGCGCGGTGCTGGTCCGCGCGAACGGCTGGGACTCCGCGGTGCTGCAGCGGTTCCGCGACGACCCGCTCGTGCAGGGCTACCCCGGGGCCTTCGACGCGGTCGGGACGGTCGAGCAGCTCACCTACCTCCGCGAGGAGGTGCTGCCAGCCGAGTGGCTGGCCGCCTCGGCGACCGGCTCCGCCGAGCAGTGCGCCCGTCGGGTGCTGGACCAGCTCGACGCCGGCGCCGACAGCGTGGTCCTGCACGGTGCGACCCCCGACGAGCTGGCGGCGTACCGGGGGCTGCGACCCGACCGACGCTTCGACCACCTGCCCGCGAACCCGGGCTGGGCCCGATGACCGGTCCCGTCCCGGCGCTGGTCGAGGAGCTCACCCCGGCGTACCTCTCGGCGGCCCTGGGTGCTGCCGTGGAGGCGGTCGACGTCGAGCGGGTGGGCACCGGCCAGATCGGCACCTGCTACCGGCTGCACCTGCAGGGGGACCCGGCGCTGCCGGCCCGGGTGCTCGCCAAGCTGCCGGCCGTCGACCCCGGCACCCGCGCGATGCTGGCCGGGGCGTACGCCGGCGAGGTCCGCTTCTACGCCGGGCTGGCCGACACCCTGGCGGTGCGGGTGCCGGCGTGCTTCCACGCCGTGCTGGGGGAGGAGGGCGCGTTCGTGCTGCTGCTGGAGGACCTCGCGCCACGGGTCCCGGGCGACCAGCTGGCCGGCTGCAGCATCGACCAGGCCCGCGACGCCGCGGAGAACCTGGCCGGGCTGCACGGCCCGCGCTGGTGCGACCCGGCCCTGACCACGCTCGCGGGGCTGGCCCTCAACGGTCCCGACGACGCGGCGATGCTCGGCGACCTCTACGGGCCCGCGGTCGAGCTGTTCCTCGACGGACTCGGCGACCGGGTGGCGGCCGAGGACGCGGCCACCCTGCGCGCCTGCGTGCCGGTGACCGCGGCGTGGGCGCTGGCCCGGCAGGAGCGGTTCGCGCCGGTGCACGGCGACTACCGCCTCGACAACCTGCTGTTCCCTCCCGACGGGAGCGCCGGCGTCGTCGCCGTCGACTGGCAGACCCTGAGCCTGGCCCTCCCGGCCCGGGACCTGGCCTACCTGCTCGGCACCAGCCTCGACCCGGAGACCCGCCGGGTCGACGAGCGCGACCTGGTCGCGGCCTACCACCGGGCGCTGCGGGCCCACGGGGTCACCGGCTACGACCTGGCCGCCTGCTGGGACGACTACCGCTTCGCGATGCTGCAGGGGCCGCTCGTGTCCGTGTTCGGGTGCGCCTACGGCACCCGGTCCGAGCGCGGCGACGCCATGTTCGCAGCGATGGTGCGGCGCTCGTGCGCCGCGATCCGCGACCTCGGCTCCCTCGACCTGGCGGCCGGCTGACCCCCTCGACCGCCCCTCGACCGGTCGGTGAACCGTCCGGCCCGGGCGCCGTCGCAGGTACCTGCGACACGAAGTCGCGCGTACCTCTTTACATGTGACTTCGCGTCGCACTAACCTCGGGAGCCCGAACAACGTCGTACCGCCAGGAGCACCGATGCCGTTCTCGCCCGCCTACGCCGAGACCCTGCAGACCCTCTCGGAGGGCTCGGTCCACCAGCACTTCGACGCCTTCACCGACATCCCCTGGGACGACCCGGCGTACGCGATCGACCCGGCCGACCCGCGCTGGGTGCTCCCCGCCGTCGACCCGCTCGGCCGGCACCCGTGGTACCAGGCACTCCCGCTGGAGCGGCAGATCGAGATCGGGCTGTGGCGCCAGGCCAACATCTGCAAGGTGGGCCTGGAGTTCGAGAACGTCCTGATCCGCGGCCTGATGGAGTACGTCACCACGATCCCGAACAACTCCCCGGAGTTCCGGTACTGCACGCACGAGGCGACCGAGGAGACCCACCACACGCAGATGTTCCAGGAGTTCGTGAACCGGTCGGGCACCGACGCCTACGGGTCGCGGCGGCTGTTCAAGCGGATCAGCCCGCTGCTGCCACTGGCGGCGCGCGGCGTCCCGGTGATCTTCTTCGTCGGCGTCCTCGCCGGGGAGGAGCCCATCGACCACATCCAGAAGCAGATCCTGCGCCACACCGAGGGGATGCACCCGCTGCTGCAGCGGATCATGCAGATCCACGTCGCGGAGGAGGCCCGCCACATCTCCTTCGCGCACGAGTACCTGCGCGAGCGCACCCCCCGGCTGAACCTGCCCAACAAGCTCCTGCTCGACCTGATGTTCCCGCTGACCATGCGGGTGCTCTGCGACGTGATCGTCGTCCCGCCGCGTCGCGAGACCGACCGGATGGGCATCCCGCGCGAGGTCGTCAAGGAGGCCTTCTGGGACGGACCCGAGGCCCGGGTCTTCCTGCAGGACCTCTTCGGCGACGTCCGGATGCTCGCCGACGACCTCGGCGTGCGCGACAGCCGGCTGGCCCGGCTGTGGTGGCGGGTGCTGGGCATCGACGGCCGGGCCTCGCGCTACCGCAACGCTCCCGCCGACGTCGTCGCGCCGCCGCGCGCCGCCTGACCGGCCCGACGCGAGACCGACCCGTGCCGTACGTCGTCACCCAGGCCTGCTGCGCGGACGCCTCCTGCGTGCTGGCCTGCCCCGTCAACTGCATCCACCCCGCGCCGGGCGAGCCCGGCTTCGCCGAGGCCGAGATGCTCTACGTCGACCCGCGCGCGTGCGTGGACTGCGGCGCGTGTGCGACGGCCTGCCCGGTCGACGCGATCGTCCCGCACACCCGCCTCACCACGAAGCAGCTGCCGTTCATCGCGCTCAACGCGTCGTACTACGACGGCCAGCCGCACCTGGACCGGACGGTGCTGGCGCCGGTCCCCGCCAAGCCGACGCTCACCCGGGCCGCGGGGACCCGGGTGGCCGTCGTCGGGGCCGGGCCGGCCGCGCTCTACGCCGCCGACGCCCTGCTCAAGCACCCCGGCGTCTCTGTCGACCTCTTCGACCGGCTGCCCACGCCGTACGGCCTGGTCCGCGCCGGCGTCGCCCCCGACCACCCGAGCACCAAGCAGGTCACCTCGCTGTTCGGGACCATCGAAGGGCTCGACGGGTTCGGCTACTGGCTCAACGTCGAGATCGGCACCCACCTCACGCTGGACCAGCTCGCCGAGCACTACCACGCGGTGCTGTACGCCGTCGGCGCCTCCGCCGACCGGGCGTTGGGGGTGCCGGGGGAGGACCTGCCCGGCAGCGAGTCCGCCACCGCCGTGGTCGGCTGGTACAACGGCCACCCCGACCACGTCGACACCTACGTGGACCTGGGCTCCGAACGGGTGGTCGTGGTCGGCAACGGCAACGTCGCCCTCGACGTGGCCCGCATCCTCACCACCGACCCCGACGACCTGGCCGGCACCGACCTGGCCGCCGAGGCCCTGGCGACGCTCCGGGGGAGCAGGGTCACCGAGGTCGTGGTGCTCGGCCGGCGCGGTCCCGCGGACGCGGCCTTCACGGTGCCCGAGCTGGTCGGGCTGGCCGGGCTGGTCGACGAGGGGCGCCTGGACGTGGTGGTCGACGACGCCGGCGAGCCGGTGGAGGTCACCGGTCCGAAGACGGCGCTGCTCGCCGAGCTCGCCGCCCGCACCCCCACCCCGGGCCGGCGCCGGCTGGTGCTCCGCTTCCGCAGCGTGCCCACGCGGGTGGTCGGGGAGGACTGCGTCGAGGGCGTCGAGGTCGCACGGACCGAGCTGGAGACCGGGCCCGACGGTCGCACCCGCGCGGTGGCCACCGACGAGGTCGAGGTGGTGCCCGCCTCGATGGTGCTGCGCGCGGTCGGCTACCACGGCCGACCGGTCGCCGACCTGCCCTACGACGAGGCCTCGGGCACCGTGCCGAACCACGCCGGCCGGGTCCGAGCCGGGGTCTACGTGGCGGGGTGGGTCAAGCGAGGTCCGACCGGCTTCATCGGCACCAACAAGACGTGCGCCGAGGAGACCGTCGCCGCGCTGCTCGCCGACCTCGAGGCGGGTCTGCTCACCGAGCCCCGGTGCTCCCCGGCCGAGCTGGAGGCCCTGCTCCGCGCCGCGCAGCCCGACGTGCTGACCCTGGCGGACTGGCGGGCCCTGGACCGCCACGAGCGGGAGGTGGGTGCCGCCCGCGGCCGGGTCCGCGAGAAGCTGACCGACGTCGCGGAGATGGTCCGGGTGGCCCGCGCTGCCCGTGGGCCCGACGACGGGCGTCCGCGGGCGCGGAGCCTGCTCCGCGCGGTCGTCGGAGCGTCCCGCTAGCCTCGGCCTGGTGACGCCACGCGGGGAGACCAGGACCGACGGCCGGCAGTCCCGCTGGGACGCCCACAACGCCGAGCGGCGGGCCCAGGTGCTCGAGGCCGCGGTGGAGCTGGTCGAGGAGCAAGGCGCCGGTGCGCCGCTGCACGTCCAGGAGATCGCCGCGCGGGCCGGGATGTCCCGCACCGTGCTCTACCGCCACTTCGACGACCGCGCCGACCTCGACCACGCCGTCCAGGAGCGGGTGGTCGCGTTGCTGCGCGAGCGGCTCGACCCGCAGGTCTCGCTCGAGGGCAGCATCGAGGGGATCATCCTGCGGATCGTCACCGCCTACGTCTCCTGGGCCGCCGCGCACCCCGAGCTGCACCGGCTCATCGAGCGCTCAGCGCCCGGTGACGTCCGCCCGCTCGCCCTGCACGTCACCGTCAACGAGATGGCCCGGCAGGTCAACGACCTGGTGCTGACCGGCGCGGAGCTGCTCGAGGTGCACCTTCCCGCCGACCAGCAGGCTGCCCTGGACCCCTTCGTCTTCGGCATCGTCGGCCAGGCGTTCGCCACCGTGGGGCGGTGGATCGGCCGACCCGTCCTCGAGCCGGGCGCCGACGTCTTCGCCGTCCTCCTCGCCCGGTCGGTCTGGTCGCAGATCGACGGGCACCTGCGGGCCATCGGGGTCGAGATCGACCCGACCGTCCCGGTCGAGGAGCTGGCGCTGCTCGGAGTCGGTCGCGCTGCCCCGTCGCGGCGACGCCGAGCGAAGCGCTGAGCCGACCGGTCGCGCCACTAGGCTGAGACCCGCCCCCGACCGGATCGGAACGACCCCGCATGACCACCCCCGCCGACCAGCGCCCCGAGGTCACCAACGAGGACCTCCACACCCCGGCCTGGGTCACCCGCATCGCCGACCGGATGTCCACCCTGTGGGTGGGCCGGATCGCGGTCGAGATGGCGCAGGCGCTGCGCCGGGTGGAGATCTTCGACCGCTCGATGACGATCGCCGCCCAGTTCTTCACCTCGGTCTTCCCGCTGCTGATCCTGATGGGCCTGTGGATCGGAGGGAGCCAGGTCCAGGAGGTCACCGATGAGATCGACATGCCGGCCGGGACGGCCGCGGTGATCGAGTCGGCCGTCACCGGCAACAGCAGCGGCGCCTTCGGGGTGGTCGGCACGCTCTTCGTGATCGTGTCCGGCACCAGCCTCTCGCGCGCGCTGACCCGCGCGTTCGCGATCGTGTGGGGTCGCCCCCGCCCCAAGTCGCGGCCGGCGAACGCGTGGCGCTGGGTCGCGGTGCTCACCACCCTGGCCCTCTTCCTGGTCGTCTCGCCGGTGATCGGCCGGATCGCCGCGGACATCCCGCCGAGCGGGGGGTTCTGGCAGCTCCTCGGCATCGCCGCCGCCGACGCCGGGCTGGCGCTGTTCGTCCCGTGGGTGCTGCTGGAGGGCCACATCACCTTCCGCCAGCTCCTGCCGGGGGCGGCGCTCTTCGCCGTCGCGATGGTGACCGCCCGCCCGTTCGTCCAGCTCTACATGCCGATCGCGCTCGACAAGAGCGCCGGCAGCTACGGCACCATCGGGGTCGCCTTCACCTACATCTCCTACCTCTACGCGGTGTCCTTCGCGTTCCTCGGCTGTGCGGTGATCGGGCAGGTGCTGGCCTCGGACGACTCCTGGTTCGGGCGGTGGTGCCGTCGCGAGCCGGTCCGCCGGGCGAAGGCCATGGCGTGAGCACGCCGTACGCCGGCGGCGACCTGCTGGTCAGCCGCCACGACGCCGTCGTCGAGGTCGTCTTCAACCGGCCGGACCGGCACAACGCCTTCACCACCGCGATGTACGGCGCGCTGCGAGAGCTCTGCCTCGAGCTGCGTGAGGACCGCGACGCCCGGGTGCTGGTGCTGCGCGGTGCCGGCGGGCGCGCGTTCGCGGCGGGCAACGAGATCGCCGACTTCGTCGGCGCGGACGCCCCGGCTTACGAGGCGTGGATCCGGGGCCTGCTGACGATGCTCCTCGAGCTGCCCCAGGTGACCGTGGCCGCCGTCGACGGTGTCTGCGTCGGGGGAGGGCTGGCGGTGGCCTCGCACTGCGACCTGCGTCTGGCCACGCCGACGTCGCGGTTCGGCTACCCGATCGCGCGGACACTGGGCAACGCCCTGTCGGCCTCGATCGTCTACCGGACCGCCGCCGTCTTCGGGGAGTCGCTGACCCGGGAGATGCTGCTGGCCTCGCGCCTGGTCACCGCCGAGCGGGCCTACGCCGTGGGGGCCGTGATGGCGGTGGCGACCGATCTCGACGCCGAGCTGGCCCACCTGCTCGAGGGGCTGCAGGCCGCCTCCCCGGTGACGCTGCGGACGACCAAGCACCAGCTCGCCGCCCGGGCCGCCGCCCTGGAGGCCTCCCCGCCCGACGACGAGGCCGTCCTGCGCGAGGTCTACACCGGCCCGGACTTCGCCGAGGGCGTCCGCGCCTTCCTCGCCAAGGAGCGCCCCGCGTTCGGCGGCTGAGCCGCCCGCCGACGGGCCGGCTCAGGGGGCCAGCAGGTGCAGCCGGTGCAGGACCCGGTCGGCCATCGCGTCCTCGCCGGCCGCGTTGGGGTGCACCGGGACGAGCTGGGAGGTGAGCAGCGCCGGCTCGACCCAGCGGGTGTCCACCGTGCCGCAGGCGTCGTGGCCCTCCGAGGCCTTGGCCATCGAGACGAACGTGGTGCCGGTCTCGCGCGCCGCCCGCCGGATCACCCGGTTGAGGTGCGCCTGCAACGACCGCAGGTAGCCGAGGTCGCCGGTGGCCACCGGCAGCTGCGGGAAGCACGCCGGGTCAGGCTCGGCGGGCACGATCCACGGGTAGCCGAGGATGGCCACCCGGGCGTGCGGAGCGGCTCGGTGCACCTGCCGCAGGGCACGTCGTACGGCGGGGTAGGTGCGGGTCTCGACGAGCTCGTCGAAGCGGTCGCCGTACAGGGTCCGGCAGAGGCTGCCCTGGCCGAGCGCGGCCAGTCCGGCGCTGCCGCAGGCCGCGATGGCGCCGACGAAGACGGCGTTGTCGTTGCCGCCCATGGTCAGGGTGACCAGGTCGGTGCGCGGGCCGAGCGCGTCCAGCTGCGGGGCGACCCCGGGGTACTGGGCGGTGCTCAGGTGCCGGGTCTCGGCGGCGCCGCAGGTGACGTCGACCAGGCGAGCGCCGACGTACCGGGCGACCGTGGCGGGGTAGTTGGCCGCCGAGCGAGCGCACGCGGGCGGAGCGGTGGGGGACAGCGGGAGCACTCCGGAGCCGGCGCTGAAGCTGTCGCCGAGGGCGACGTAGCGCAGCGGGCGGGAGGGGGCGCCGGCCGCCGAGGCGCCAGGGACGGCGACCAGGGCGAGCCCCGCGACCAGCAGCACGGTGAGCAGCCAGGCCAGGAGCGTGCGGGGGCGGTCGGGCATCGGACTCCTCCTTGTTGAACAACGTTCAACAAGACAACGCGGCCGCGGCGCGCAGGTGACGGGTGACGGCCCTCACGCGCCCGTCACGGGGTGAGCAGGTTGATCTCGAAGGCGTAGCGGGACGCGGCGTAGAGGTGGTTGCCGAGCTCGACGACGAGGCCGTGGTCGTCGAAGGTGATCCGCTGCATGGTCAGCAGCGCCGACCCGCGCGACTCCTGGAGGAGCTTGGCCTCGGCCGGCGACGCGGTGCGCGCCCCGACGGTCTGGGTGGCGGCGTGGAGCTGGATGCCCTGGGCCCGCAGCAGCTGGTAGAGCCCGTTCGCCTCCAGCGTGGCGGCGTCGAAGTCGACCACGCGCAGGGGCAGGTAGTTCGTCATCCGGGCGATCGGTCGCTCGTTGGCCGAGCGCAGCCGCTCGATCCGGACCACCTCCACCCCGGGCTCGAGGCCGAGCTTCTCGGCGACCTCGCCGTCGGCCTCCATCGTCTCGAAGGCGAGCACCTCGGTGGTCGGCACCTGACCGGTGCCGGCGAGGTCCTCGTAGAGGCTGGTCAGCTCGAGCTGGCGGCGGACCTTCGGCTGGACCACGCGGGTGCCGATGCCACGGCGTCGCACGATGAGGCCCTTGTCGACCAGGTGCTGCATCGCCCGCCGCATCGTCGGCCGGGACAGACCGAGCTGGTCGGCCAGCAGGATCTCGTTGTCGAAGATCGTGCCGGGCGGGATGGCCCCGGAGATGATCGAGTCCTCGAGATGCTGGGCGACCTGGAAGTAGAGCGGGACAGGGCTCGTCCGGTCGATCGTCAGCGGGGGGATCACGGAGTCGCTCGGCAACGAGCGGGGACCTGGCGCCATGACGTGAGTATGTCAGCACAGGTTGTCAAAGTGGACAATGTGCTTCGGGTGCGTCCGAACGACCTGACGAACGGGACCTCGGTCCCCGCGCTCGCCTGGTCAGTGCGGGACCAGGAGCAGGGCGGCCGAGACCGCGCTCAGCGCCAGCGCGGCCCGCTCGAAGCCCGCCTGGTCCAGGCGCCGGACCACGAGGAAGCCGAGCGCCCCACCGACCAGCATCGCCGGCACGAGCACCGCGTCCAGGGCGAGGCTGGGACCCGAGATCAGGTGCAGCCCGGCGCTGAAGGGTACCTTGAGCAGGTTGACGACCAGGAAGAACCAGGCCCCGGTGCCGAGCATCTCGAGCACCGGCAGGCCGGCCAGGATCAGGTAGAGGGTCATCACCGGCCCCGCGGCGTTGGCCGTCATGGTGGCGAAGCCGGCGGTGGCTCCGACCGCGAGCGACGCGGCTGGGTGCGGGTGCCCGGCCGCGGTGCCCTCCGCCGCGGCTCGGCTGGGCCCGCTCCCGGGCCGGAGCCGCTGGGCCAGCTGGAGCCCGGTCATGACCAGCAGGATCAGGCCGATCGAGACGCGCATCGTGGTGTCGTCCACGCGCGCGACGAACCAGGTCCCCAGGACGAGTCCCGGGACGACCCCGGGCAGCAGGCGCAGCAGGGTGCCCCAGCTGCCGTGGCGTCGGTAGAGGCTGACGGCCAGGAGGTCGCCGGCGATCAACAGCGGCAGCAGTGCGCCGGTCGACCCACGGGCGGGGAGGACGGCGGCGAAGATCACCACCGCCACCGAGCCGACCCCGCCGAGCGCGGTCTTGGCGAAGCCGACCAGCACGGCGGCCAGGCCCAGCCAGAGCCAGGCCGCCGTGCTGAGCTCGGGCAGCGTCATCGAGGCTCGACCTCAGGCCGGCGCGGTGAAGGCGGTCCGGAAGCGCTCCAGGGCCAGCTCGCTGTCGCCGGAGGCCCAGGCCTCCATCGCCACCACACCGTCGTACCCGGCCTCGTGCAGCGCACGGGCCACCGCCGGATAGGCGATCTCGCCGGTGCCGGGCTCCTGGCGTCCCGGGACGTCGGCGACCTGGATCTCGCCGACGTACGGCAGCGAGGCGCGCACCAGCTCGATCAGGTTCCCCTCGCCGATCTGGGCGTGGTAGAGGTCCAGGTTCATCCGGAGGTGCGGGCTGTCCACGGCCGCGACGAGCGCCCGGGTGTCGGCGGCGGTGGCGAACGGCGTGCCGGGGTGGTCGACGGCGAGGTTGAGGTTCTCCAGGGTGAAGACCACGCCCTCGCGCTCGCCGAGCGCGGCGATCCGGGCCAGCGTTCGCTCCGCGGCGATCCACATCGCTCCGGTGACGTGCTGCACCGGACGGACCGGCAGACCGTCCGGGTCGAGCCCGGTGCCGTGAAGGTTCAGGTTCGGGCTGCCCAGGGTGGCGGCCGCCCGGATGGACTCCTCGGCGGTGCGCAGCAGGGCGTCGGCTCCGTCGGGGTCGACCAGCTCGCCCTCGACGTAGCCGGTCATCGAGGTGACGTGGGCCCCGGTGCCCGCGAGTGTGGCGAGGTCCTTCTTCGTCCAGTCCCAGATCTCGACCGCGAAGCCGCGCTCGTGGAGGCGGGCCACCCGCTCCTCGATCGGCAGCTCGGTGAAGACCATCTCCGAGCACACCGCGAGGGTGAAGCCGTAGGCGGCGCTCATGACTGCGACTCCTTGCCGAGCGTGACGGTGGTGCCGGTGGTGGCGGAGTCCCACGCGGCGAGGGCGACCTCGAAGGCGCGGCGGGCGTCCTGGCCCCCGACGACGGGCTCGAGGCCGGAGCGGACCGCGTCGGCGAAGGCCGACAGCTCGCCGACGTAGGCGCCCCGTAGCAGCTCGACGTCACCGCGGGCGGTGGCGGCCAGGCGGCCGGTGACGTCGGAGAGCCGAAGCGAGGAGCTGGCGCCCTCGCCCATCGTGACCATGCCGGCGGACCCGAAGACCTCGCCACGCACGTCGTAGCCGTAGACGGCGGCGAAGTTGGCCTCGGCCACGGCGATCGCGCCGTTGTCGAAGGTGACCACCACGACCGCGGTGTCGAGGAACCCGCCGTCCTTGAACTCGGGGGCTCCGAGAGCGTCCGCAGTGGCGTGCACGGAGACGACCTCGGCCCCCGGGTTGAGCCAGAGCAGGGTGTCGAAGTCGTGGATCAGGGTCTGGGTGAAGATGGTGCCGGGCGGGACGGCGCCCGGGTCCGCGGGCCCGGTCCCGGGGTCGCGGGTCAGGGATCGTAGGAGCCGCGGGGTGCCGATCGCGCCGGAGTCGACCAGCGTGCGCGCCTGCGCGAACTCCGGGGCGAAGCGGCGGTTGAAGCCGACCTGGAAGGCGACGCCCGCGGCGCGCGTCGCGGCGATGCCGCCGTCGATCTCGGCCAGCGTCATGCCGGCGGGCTTCTCGCAGAAGACGGCCTTGCCCGCTTCGGCGGCGGCGGTGATCAGCTCGGCGTGGGCGACCGAGGAGGCGGCGATGACGACCGCCTCGATCCCGTCGTCGGCGAGCAGGTCGGCCGGCGTCGCGTGGGCGCGGACCCCGAGGGCCTCGGCGAGCCGGGCCGCCGCGACGGGGAAGGCGTCGGCGACGGCGACGAGGCGAGCGCCGGGCACCTCGCGGCGCAGCAGCGTGGCGTGCGAGGTGCCGATGCGACCGGCGCCGATCACGCCGATGCGGACCGGGTCGAGGACCGCGGCGCTGATCTCGGGCATGCGGGGACTCCTTCGGGAGACGGGGGGCTAGATCGATCTAGCCTGAGGCCCGGAGTCACGTTCGTCAAGCCGACGGGCTGGATCGCTCTAGACTCGGGCCATGAGCGATTCCACGACGGGGAGCAGGGCGCCCGGGGCTCGGCCCGTGGTGACGATGGCCGACGTCGCCGCTCGGGCAGGCGTCTCCCGCGCGCTGGTCTCGATCGTCTTCCGGGGCGCGCCGGGGGCCAGCCCGGAGAACCGGGAGCGGGTGATGCGGGCCGCCGCGGAGCTGGACTACCAGCTGGACACCCGTGCCCGGCTGCTGGGCAGCAAGCGCAGCCGCACGGTCGGCGTCGTCTTCGGCCTGCACCGAGAGTTCCACGGCGAGCTGGTCGAGGAGCTGTACGCCGCCGCCGAGGGCACCGGCTACGACCTCGCGCTCGGCGCCTCCGCGCCGACCCGCGACGAGCGCCGAGCGGTGCAGGGCCTGGTCGAGCAGCGCTGCGAGGCCGTGGTCCTGCTCGGACCGCTGCTGCCGCGGGCCGACCTGGAGGCGCTCGCCGAGCGCCTCCCGGTGGTGGTGGTCGCCCGGACGGTCCGCTCGGACGCCGTCGACGTCGTCCGCACCGACGACGTCGCGGGAGCGCGCCTCGCGGTGGAGCACCTCGCTGGTCTGGGCCACCGGAGCATCGCCCACGTCGACGGCCGGCGCGCCCCGGGGGCGACCGAGCGCCGCAACGGGTTCCGCCGCGCGATGAGCGACCTCGGGCTGGGCGACGGCTCGCGGATCGTCCCCGGCGGGATGGCCGAGGAGGACGGGGAGCAGGCGGCCGAGGCACTGCTCCAGGGCGAGCCGGTGACCGCCGTGACCGCGTTCAACGACCACTGCGCCGCCGGGCTGCTGGCCACGCTGCGCTCGCGCGGGCTGCGCGTCCCCGGTGACCTGTCCCTGGTGGGCTACGACGACAGCCACCTGGCGGGGCTGGCCAGCGTGGCACTGACGACCGTGGCGCAGGACGCCCAGGCGCTCGCGACCCGGGCGCTCGGCCTGGCCCTCGCCCGCGCCGAGGAGCCGGCCAGACCGGCGCGCGAGGTCGTGGTCGCGCCGAGCCTGGTGGTCCGTCGTACGACGGCCGGGCCGCCGCTGTCCCGCCGCTCGGGACGCCGCTGGCGCGCCTGACCGGCGTTGTCGGGCCGTTCGTCCTGCGGGTCGCTACTAAACGTCGGAATGTCAGAACAAAGTGTTGACGGATCTTCGTTTCTGTGACGAGAATCGCACCCATGACGTCTCCGCGACCCACCGACACGCGCCCTCTCGGCTCCCGCGTCGCCGGCGCCCCGATCTCCTGGGGTGTCTGCGAGGTGCCCGGATGGGGCTTCCAGATCGAGGCCACCACGGTCCTCGACGACATGCGCGCCCTCGGCCTGGCGGCCACCGAGTTCGGGCCCGACGGGTTCCTCGAGGCCGAACCCGCCGCCAAGGCCGAGCAGCTCGCGGAGTACGGCCTGCAGGCCGTGGGCGGCTTCCTCCCGGTCCTGCTGCACGACCCGGGCCACGACCCGCTGCCCGAGGTGGACCGCTTCATCGACAGCTGCCTGGCCTGCGGTGCCGGCGTCGTCGTGCTGGCCGCCTACACCGGCGTCGACGGCTACGACGACCGCCCGGTCCTCGACGAGGCCGGCTGGTCGGTGCTGCTCGGGAACCTCGACCGGATCAGTGACCGCGCGGCCGAGCGCGGCGTGGTCGCCTCGCTGCACCCCCACGTGGGCACGATGGTCGAGACCGGCGAGGAGACCGAGCGGGTGCTGTCCGGGTCCCACGTCGGTCTCTGCGTCGACACCGGCCACCTGCTGGTCGGCGGCGCTGACCCGGTCGCGATCACGCGGGCCCACCCCGACCGCGTGGTGCACACCCACCTCAAGGACGTGGACGCGTCGGTCGCGGCCCGCGTGCGCGCCGGTGAGCTCACCTACGGCGAGGCCGTGAGGAACGGCATGTACCGCCCGCTCGGGCAGGGCGACGTCGACATCGCGGGCATGGTCCGCACGCTGGAGACCAATGGCTACCAGGGCTGGTACGTCCTGGAGCAGGACCTGATGCTCGACGAGGCGCCCGAGGGCGAGGGCCCCGTCGTCGACGTCCGGGCCTCGCGCGACTTCCTGCTCGGCGTCGCCGAGACCGTCGCGACCCCCTGAGCCCGCAGGGCTCGCCGCGCTGAGGAGCGCGGCACCCCACAGAACCCCGGCTGAGGAGCCGGCCGTCCGCATCACGCGGTCAACCAAGGAGGAACAGCATGAAGATCCGACGGGCACTCGCCCTAGGACTGGCCGCCGGAGCCCTGGTGCTCACGGGCTGCAGCACGGCGAACGACGACAACAGCAGCGGGGACAAGTCCAGCAACGACAGCTCGGGCGCGCCCGCCGCGTCGAGCGACATCCGGATCGACGTCATCACCCACGGCGCGCCCGGCGACTCGTTCTGGGACGTGGTCAAGGCCGGCGCCACCCAGGCCGGCAAGGACGAGGGCGTGGACTTCCACTACCAGTCGGACCCGGATGTGGGTAAGCAGGCGACCCTCATCGACAACGCCGTCGCGGCCGGCACGGACGGCCTCGTGGTCTCCATGGCCAACCCGGACGGCCTCGAGAAGAGCATCAAGGCGGCCGTGGCCGCCGGTGTCCCGGTGATCACGATCAACTCGGGCATCGACCAGTGGCAGGACTTCGGCGCGATCACCCACGTCGGCCAGTCCGAGACCCTCGCCGGCGAGGCCGCGGGCCAGCAGCTCAG
Source organism: Marmoricola sp. (assembly GCA_044227235.1). Lineage (GTDB taxonomy): Bacteria > Actinomycetota > Actinomycetes > Propionibacteriales > Nocardioidaceae > Marmoricola_A. The sequence continues at coordinate 58,629 of JBGAFN010000008.1, forward strand.
CGACGCCGGCCTGAAGAACGTCCTCTGCGTGATCCAGGAGGCCGGCAACGTCGGTCTGGAGCAGCGCTGCGCGGGCGCCAAGTCGAAGTTCTCGGGCACCCTGACCAACCTGCAGGTCGACAACGCCGACCTGTCGGGCTCCGAGGCCACGATCGAGTCCAAGCTGCAGTCGGACTCCTCGATCGACGGCATCCTCACCCTCGGTGGTGACATCTCGGGCCAGGCCGTCAAGGCCGTCGACGCCACCGGCGCGAAGGTGACCGTCGGGACGTTCGACGTCAACGCCGACGTGGTCGGCAACATCGCCTCGGGCAAGCTGCTCTTCGCGATCGACCAGCAGCCCTACGTCCAGGGCTACCTCGGTGTCACGGGCATCTACCTCAAGGCGCTCAACGGCAACGACATCGGTGGCGGCCAGCCGGTCTACTCGGGCCCGGCCATCATCACCAAGGACAACGCCGACACCGTTCTGAAGTTCGCCCAGAACGGCACGCGCTGACCTCCGGTCGGGGCCCGGTCGACCACCGGGCCCCGACCGCCCACGGACATCGACGCACCGCTCCCGATCTTCGGCCCGCGCATCGGGCGGCCGACGACTGGCCCTAGGAGGGCACCATGAGCACCACTGCAGCGCCGCCACCGGTGGCACAGAAGACGCCCGAGGCCGACGAGCGCCTCGGGTCGCACGCCCGGCTCGGCAACATCCTGCGCCGCCCCGAGGTCGGCGCCGCCGTCGCGGCGCTCCTCGTCTTCCTCTACTTCGCCTTCACCACGTCTGCCTTCGCCCAGCCGGCGGGTGCGAGCACGTGGATCTTCACCTCGTCGTCCTTCGCGATCATGGCGGTGGCGGTCGCGCTGCTGATGATCGGTGGCGAGTTCGACCTGTCGGCCGGCGCCATGACCGGCACCACCGGCCTGATCACCGGCATCATGATGACCCACTGGGGCGTCAACGTCTGGCTCTCGATCATCGTCTCGCTGGTCGCCGCCCTGGCCATTGGTGCTCTGAACGGCATCCTCGTGATGAAGACGGGACTGCCCAGCTTCATCGTCACCCTCGGCACCTTCTTCGTGCTGCGCGGCGTCAACCTGGCCGTGGTCAAGCAGATCATCAACCAGGTCTCGGTGGTCGACTTCCAGTCCGCCCCCGGGTACGACGCCGGCGCCCAGATCTTCGGCTCCAAGGTCCAGATCGACATGGGTTGGCTGCCCTGGGCGAACCCGGACGCGAGCCCGCTGCTGACGATCTACTCGGCCACCTTCTGGGCCATCGGCGTGGTCGTCATCGCCACCTGGGTGCTGACCCGGACCCGCGCCGGCAACTGGATCTTCTCGGTCGGCGGCGCGCAGACCAGCGCCCGCCAGGTCGGTGTCCCGGTCTTCAAGACCAAGGTCGGCCTCTTCATGACCACCGCTGCCGCCGGGTGGCTGGTCGGGATGCTCTCGCTGTTCAAGACCACCACGGCCCAGTCGACCACCGGTGTCGGCCAGGAGTTCGTCTACATCATCTGCGCGGTGGTGGGCGGCTGCCTGCTGACCGGCGGCTACGGCTCCGCGGTCGGGGCGGCGCTCGGTGCGCTGATCTACGGCATGGTCGGCCAGGGCATCGTCTACGCCGGCTGGGACAGCGACTGGCTCTACGCGATCCTCGGTGTGATGCTGCTCGGCGCGGTGCTGGTCAACAACTGGGTGAAGAGTCGAGCGGAGGCGGTCCGATGAGTGCACCGGAGATCCCGGCCCAGGGAGGCGGCGACGCCGTCTCCAGCGCGGAGCGCGGCTCGACCCTCATCGAGGTCCGCGACATCGGCAAGTCCTACGGCTCGGTGCTGGCCCTGCGCGAGGTCTCGACCACGGTGAAAGCCGGCGAGGTCACCTGCGTGCTCGGCGACAACGGCGCGGGCAAGTCGACCTTCATCAAGATCCTGGCCGGTGCGCACGGGCACACCGACGGGGACTTCCTGGTCGACGGCACCGAGCGGCACTTCACCTCCCCGCGGGAGGCGCTGGCCCTCGGCATCGCGACGGTCTACCAGGACCTCGCGGTGGTCCCGCTGATGCCGGTGTGGAGGAACTTCTTCCTCGGCTCCGAGGTCACCAAGGGCGCCGGTCCGCTGCGTCGCCTCGACATCCCGGAGATGAAGCGGATCACCAAGTCCGAGCTCGCCGCGATGGGCATCGACCTGCGCGACGTCGACCAGCCGATCGGCACGCTCTCCGGTGGCGAGCGCCAGTGCGTCGCGATCGCCCGTGCGGTGTACTTCGGCGCCCGGGTGCTCATCCTCGACGAGCCCACCGCCGCCCTCGGCGTGCGCCAGTCGGGCGTGGTGCTGAAGTACGTCGCCAAGGCCCGCGACCGCGGCCTCGGCGTCATCTTCATCACCCACAACCCGCACCACGCCTACCCGGTGGGGGACCGGTTCATGATCCTGCGGCGTGGTCGCAGCATGGGCAACTGGGCCAAGGAGGACCTGTCGCTGGACGAGCTGGTCCAGATGATGGCCGGCGGCGCCGAGCTGGAGGCCCTCAGCCACGAGCTGGCCCGGCAGATGCCGGACTCCGAGGTCGCCAAGACCATGGAGGCCGAGGTGGCCGAGACGCTCGGCACCGAGGGCGACGCCGCTCCGGCGGCCGGGGCGACGACCGCCACGGTCGGGGCCGACGAGAACCGGGCCTGAGGCACGACCCCTGGTCCGGTCCGGGTCTCCGGGCCGGACCGGGGCGGCCGGCGTACCCCCGACGGGGCCGCGCGGCCGTCCCTCCGGACGACCGTCGTACGACGGCGTCCCCCTGGACGAGACCGACGAACGAGAGCAGTGGGTGAGCCTGTGACCGGGCAGAAGCTGGTGAGGATCGGTGTCATCGGCACCGGCGCGATGGGGACGTCGCACGTGACGACGCTGAGCCGCTGGGTGCCCGGCGCCGAGGTGGTGGCGGTGTACGACGCCGACGCCGACCGCGCCAAGCAGGTCGCGCACCCGGTCGGCGCGGTGACGACCGACTCCGCACAGGAGCTGGTCGAGCACGCCGACGTGGACGCCGTCCTGGTGGCCGCGCCGGACCCGCTGCACGAGGAGCTGGCCCTGGCCTGCCTCGCGTCCGGGAAGCCCACGCTGCTCGAGAAGCCCCTGGCCACCACCCTGGAGGGCTCCCGTCGCGTCGTCGAGGCCGAGCTCGCCGGGGGTCGCCGGCTGCTCCAGCTGGGCTTCATGCGCCGCTACGACCCGGCCTTCGTCGCGCTGCGCGAAGCCGTGCTCGGCGGGCGCATCGGCGAGGTGCGCGCCGCGCACTGTCTGCACCGCAACGCGCAGTCGCACCCTTCGGCGACCTCCGAGGGCGTGCTCGTCAACTCGATGATCCACGAGTTCGACCACGTGCCGTGGCTGCTCGACGACCCGGTCGCCGCGGTCACCGTCTTCGCGTCCCGGGTGCCCGCGGGCGCCCTGCAGGACGTGCAGGTCGCGGTGCTCGAGATGGCCGGCGGCGCGGTGGTGACCGTCGAGGTCTCCGTCAACGCCCGCTACGGCTACGACGTCCACAACGAGGTCACCGGCACCGAGGGCACCGTGTCACTGACGCCGCCGTACGGACTGTCGGTCCGGCGCGACCGGGTCGACGGCCGCGAGGTCGGGGACGACTTCGTCGCCCGCTTCCTGGACGCCTACCGGATCGAGCTGAGCTCGTGGGTCGAGGGCGTCCGCTCCGGCACCCCGACCGGGCCGTCGGCCTGGGACGGCTACCTCGCCAACATGATCGCTTTCGCGGCGGTCGACTCGCTGCACGGGGCGGGCCGGGTGCCGGTCCGCCAGGAGGAGCGGCCCGCGCTCTACGCCTGAGCCCGGCTCAGACCGCCACCCCGGTCCCTTGCCTTGTCAGTATGTTAAGACATATGATCAGACCACTGATCGTCGAACGAAGGGAACCGAACCGGTGAACACCATCGAGCACTGGATCGCAGGCAAGCTGACGTCGGGGACGTCGGAGCGCACGGCTGCGGTCTTCAACCCGGCGACGGGGGCGCAGCAGGCCGAGGTCGTGCTGGGGTCGGTCGCCGACGTCGAGGCCGCGGTCGCGGCGGCCAAGGACGCCTTCGTGGAGTGGTCGCAGACCTCGGTCTCGAAGCGGCAGAAGATCCTGTTCGCGTTCCGCGAGCTGGTCAACGCCCAGGCCGACGAGATCGCGGCGCTGATCACCGACGAGCACGGCAAGGTGCTCTCCGACGCGCTCGGGGAGGTCCAGCGCGGGCTGGAGGTCGTGGAGTTCGCCTGTGGCATCGCCTCGCTGCTCAAGGGCGACTACTCCGACCAGGTCTCCACCGACGTGGACACCTACTCCTTCCGGGAGCCGCTGGGCGTGGTCGCGGGGATCACCCCGTTCAACTTCCCGGCGATGGTCCCGATGTGGATGTTCCCGGTCGCCATCGCCTGCGGCAACACCTTCGTGCTCAAGCCGTCGGAGCGTGACCCCTCGGCGGCCAACAAGATCGCCGAGCTGTGGCAGCAGGCCGGTCTTCCCGACGGCGTCTTCAACGTCGTGCACGGCGACAAGGTCGCGGTCGACACGATCCTGGACCACGCCGACGTCGCGGCGGTCTCCTTCGTGGGCTCGACCCCGATCGCGAAGTACATCTACGAGCGCGGCACCGCGGCCGGCAAGCGGGTCCAGGCCCTGGGTGGGGCCAAGAACCACGCGATCATCCTTCCCGACGCCGACATCGACTTCGCCGCCGACCACCTCGCCGCCGCCGCCTTCGGGTCGGCCGGGGAGCGGTGCATGGCGATCTCGGCTGCGGTCGCGGTCGGCACCGCCGGCGACGCGATCGTCGAGGCGGTCAACCAGCGCGCCCGCGAGGTCAAGGTCGGCTCGGGTCGCGACGCCTCCTCCGAGATGGGACCGGTGGTCACCAAGGCCGCCCAGGAGCGCATCCTCGGACTGATCGACTCCGGGGACGCCCAGGGTGCCTCGGTCACCGTGGACGGGCGCGGCTTCACCGTGGACGGGTTCGAGGACGGCTTCTTCGTCGGCCCCACCGTGATCGACAACGTCACCACGGAGATGGACGTCTACACCGAGGAGATCTTCGGTCCGGTCCTGTCGGTGGTCCGGGTGGAGACGGTCGAGCAGGCGATCGACCTGATCAACGCCAACCCCTACGGCAACGGCACCGCGATCTTCACCAACTCCGGTGAGGCCGCGCGGACCTTCCAGCGCGGCGTGCAGGTCGGCATGATCGGCATCAACGTGCCGGTCCCGGTCCCGATGGCGTTCTACTCCTTCGGCGGCTGGAAGGCCTCGCTCTTCGGTGACAAGCACGTGCACGGCCCCGAGGGCGTCTCGTTCTACACCCGCGCCAAGGTCGTCACCGCGCGCTGGCCCAAGAGCAGCCACGCCAGCGAGGCCAGCTTCCACTTCCCGACCGCCAAGTGAGGACGCCGCGATGACCTCCCCGACGGGGCTCGAGCTGCTCACCGTGGGCAGGGTGGGGGTGGACCTGTACCCGCTGCAGAACGGCCCGCTCAAGGACGTGCAGACCTTCCAGAAGTTCCTGGGCGGCACCGCCACCAACGTGGCCGTCGGGGCCGCCCGGCTCGGTCACCGCACCGCGGTGCTGACCAAGGTCGGGCCGGACGGCTTCGGCGGCTACGTGCGCGAGGCGCTCGGCGGCTTCGGCGTCGACGCGTCGTACGTCGGGACCGCGGAGCACCTGCTGACCCCCGTGGTGTTCTGCGAGCTCGACCCGCCGGAGGACCCGCCGCTGCTGTTCTACCGCCTCCCGGTGGCCCCGGACCTGACCCTGGAGCCGGCCGACGTCCCGTGGGACCTGGTCTCCGAGGTGCCGATCCTGTGGGTCACGGGCACCGGCGTCAGCGTGGAGCCGGCCCGGTCGACGCAGCTGGAGATGCTGGCTCGCCGCGGCCGTCCCGTCCCCGGGTCGGGACGGCACACGGTGCTGGACCTGGACTGGCGGGCGATGTTCTGGCCCTCACCCGAGGAGGCCCGCGCCGAGTACGAGCTGATGCTGGACCAGGTCACCGTGGTCGTCGGCAACCGCGACGAGGTCGAGGTCGCGGTCGGCACCCGGGTGCCCGACGAGGCGGCCGACCGGCTGCTGGAGCACGGGGTCGAGCTGGCGCTGGTCAAGCAGGGCGCCGAGGGCGTCCTGGTCGCCACGCCGCAGGGACGCACCGTGGTCCGCCCGCACCTGGTCGAGGTCGTCTGCGGCCTTGGCGCCGGGGACGCCTTCGGGGGAGCCCTCGTGCACGGACTGCTGTCCGGGTGGCAGCCCGCCCGGATCGCGGAGTACGCCAACGCCGCCGGAGCCATCGTCGCCTCGCGACTGGCCTGCGCCGACGCCATGCCCACCACGGCCGAGCTCGACGCTCTGGTCGCCTCCCAGGGAGCCCCCGCATGAGCACCACCACCGACACCTCCACCGGCACCACCACCAGCACCACGTCCGGGCACGCCACCAGTGCGGCGCCGGTCGCCGGACCGACCCCGGAGCTCTCCGCCCGGCAGTGGGCCGACCTGCTCCGGGTCCGCGCCGCCGACCCCGGCGCCGTCGCCCGGGCCTACGCCGCGCGGCGCCGCCCCGAGGCCCTGCTCTCGACGAAGGAGACGCTCTTCCTGGTCGCGGCCGACCACCCGGCCCGGGGCGCCCTGGCGTCGGGGGACAACGCGATGGCGATGGCCGACCGGCGCTCGCTGCTCGCCCGCCTCGTCGCCGCGCTGGAGAACCCCGACGTCGACGGCGTGCTGGGCACCCCCGACGTGGTCGAGGAGCTGCTGCTGCTCGGTGCCCTGGAGGGCAAGGTCGTGATCGGCTCGATGAACCGCGGCGGCCTCGACGGCGCCTCGTGGACCATGGACGACCGGTTCACCGGGTACGACGCCGCGGCCATCGCGGCGTGCGGGCTCGAGGGCGGCAAGATGCTGCTGCGCATCGACGACCAGGACCCCGGCACCGCCGGCACCATCGAGGGCTGCGCCCTGGCCGTCAGCGAGCTCGCCTCGCACGGCCTGATGGCGATGGTCGAGCCGCTGCCCTACCACCGCGAGGACGACGGCCGGCTGACCCTGCTCAAGGACACCAAGTCCCTGGCGCGCGCGGTCACCATCGCCTCCGGCCTGGGCACCACCAGCGCGTACACCTGGTTGAAGATGCCCTCGTGCGACGACCCCGAGACCGTGTTCGGGGCGACCACGCTGCCGTGCGTCGTGCTCGGCGGGGTCCCCGACCCGGACCCGGCCAAGGCGCTCGACGAGTGGGGCCGCACCCTGGTCCAGCCCGCGGTCCGCGGACTGGTCGTCGGCCGCACCCTGCTCTACCCGCCCGACGGCGACGTCCGCGCCGCTGTCGCGTCGGCTGCCGCCGTGCTGAGCGCAGCGCAGCCGGAGGAGGCGTCGGCGTGAGGCTCCACCGCCCCTGGGAGAGCACGACGGTCGAGGGGACCGTCGTGGACCTCACCCCCGAGGACGCCGGCTGGGCCTGGACCGGCATCTCGGTGCTGAGCCTGGCTGCCGGCGTCCCCCGCGTGGTCCGCACCGGAGGGTCGGAGTGCTTCGTGCTGCCCCTGGCCGGCGCGCTCGAGGTCGCCGTCGCCGACGAGGCCGGCGCCGACCTGGGCACCTTCACCCTGACCGGCCGGGAGTCGGTCTTCACCGCGGTGAGCGACTTCGCCTACGTGGGGCGCGACAGCGTGGTCACCCTGGTCTCCGCCGACGGGGCCGAGGTCGCGCTGCCGTCCTCGCGGTGCGACCGGCACCGCCCGCCGGCGTACGGTCCGGTCGCGGACGTGCCGGTGGAGGTCCGCGGGGCGGGGAACGCCACCCGGCAGGTCACCAACTTCGGCGTCCCCGGGGTCTGGGACCACGCCGAGAAGCTGATCTGCTGCGAGCTCATCACCCCGCCCGGCAACTGGTCGAGCTACCCGCCGCACAAGCACGACGCGAGCGAGCCCTGCCCCGTGGTCAACGAGGAGATCTACTACTACCGGATCGCCGGGCCCGACCAGGTCACCCCGTCGCGGACCGGCATCGGCTACCACCGCACCTACACCGGGCCCGAGCACGAGGCGGCCGGGCTGGCCGCCCTCGATGAGACCCTCGAGGTCCGCGACCACGACGTCGTCCTGGTCCCGCACGGCTACCACGGCCCGTGCATCGCGGCGCCGGGCTACCCGATGTACTACCTCAACGTGATGGCCGGCCCCGCCGACGAGCGCGCGCTCGCGTTCTGCGACGACCCCGCCCACGGCTGGGTGCGCGACACCTGGGAGGGCATGGAGCCCGACCCGCGCTGCCCGGTGACCTCGGCCACCGGCCGCGTCCAGCCCGCCTGACCTACCCCCACCCGACCCTGCGTGACCCGAGGAGAACCGCGATGACCGAGACAGTTCCGCAGACGGTCCGGCTGACCACCGCCGAGGCGCTGGTGCGGTGGATGACCGCGCAGCGTTCGGAGCTGTTGGACGGCACCGAGGTGCCCCTGTTCGCGGGGGTCTTCGGGATCTTCGGGCACGGCAACGTGCTGGGGCTGGGCCCGGCGCTGCAGCAGGTCCAGGACGTGCTGCCGACCTGGCGGGGCCAGAACGAGCAGGGGATGGCGCTGGCCGCGGTGGCCTACGGCAAGGCGATGGACCGCCGGCAGGTGATGGTCGCGACCTCCTCGGTCGGCCCGGGCGCGCTGAACATGGTGACCGCCGCGGGGTTGGCGCACGCGAACCGGCTGCCGCTGCTGCTGCTGCCCGGCGACACCTTCACCAGCCGCGCGCCGGACCCGGTGCTGCAGCAGGTCGAGCACTACGGCGACCCGACGGTGTCGGTCAACGACGCGTTCCGGGCGGTCTCGCGCTACTTCGACCGGATCACCCGCCCCGAGCAGCTGCTGGCCACGCTGCCGCAGGTGGTCCGGGTGCTGACCGACCCGGCCGACTGCGGCCCGGTGACCCTGGCGCTGCCGCAGGACGTGCAGGCCGAGGAGTACGACTTCCCGACCGCGATGTTCGCGCCCCGGGTGCACCGGGTCCCGCGCCCCCGCCCCGACCTGGCCGCCCTGGCCGAGGCCGCCGCCCTGGTGAAGGACGCGCAGCGTCCGCTGCTGGTCCTCGGCGGCGGCGTCCGGTACTCCGGTGCCGGTGCGGAGGCCATCGCGTTCGCCGAGAAGCACCACCTGCCGGTGGTCGAGACCGTCGCGGGCCGCACGATGGTGCCGCACGACCACCCGCTGTTCGGGGGTGCGCTGGGCATCGTGGGCTCTTCGTCGGCCAACGCCCTGGCCGGCCAGGCCGACGTGGTGATCGCGGTCGGCACCCGGCTGCAGGACTTCACCACCGCGTCGTGGACGAGCTTCGCCGGTGACGTGCGGCTGGTGACGATCAACGCCGCCCGGTTCGACGCGGTCAAGCACAACGCGCACGCGGTCACCGGGGACGCCCGGGAGACGCTGGCCGAGCTGTCGGCGGCGCTGGGGGAGACCCGCTTCGACGACGCCTGGGTCGCGACCTGCGCGGGAGTGAAGGCCGACTGGGACGCCGAGGTCGACCGGCTCCGCGCCGGCGTGGGACCCGAGGGCGTGCTGACGTACGCGACGGTGACCGGGGTGGTCAACGACGTCAGCGGCGACCAGGACTACGTGCTGACCGCCTCCGGTGGGATGCCCGGGGAGCTGCACGGCGGGTGGCGCACGACCGAGGTCAAGCACGGCACGTCGTCGACGTCGGGGGCCACGATGGACCTGGAGTACGGGTTCTCCTGCATGGGCTACGAGGTCGTCGCGCCGTGGGGTGCGGCCATGGCGCGCGAGGTCACCCACCCCGACGGGCTGGTCACCTCGATCTTCGGCGACGGGTCCTACCTGATGCTGAACTCCGAGCTCTACTCCGCCGCGTTCTCCGGGCACCCCTACGTCGCGGTGGTCTGCGACAACGGCGGCTTCGCGGTCATCCACCGGCTGCAGACCAACCAGGGCGCCGACGGCTTCAACAACCTGCTCTCCGACTCCCGCGGCCCGGGCGCCGACGGCTCGGTCCGGGTCGACTTCGCCGCCCACGCCGCCGCGCTCGGAGCCCACGTGGAGGACGTCCCGTTCGGCTCGTCGGCCGAGGACTTCAAGGCCGCCTACCTCCGGGCCCGCGAGGCCGCGAAGGCCCAACGCCGGCCCGCGGTCGTGTCGTGCCGGATCGCCCAGTCCTCCTGGACCGAGGCCGGCGCCTGGTGGGAGACCGGCGTCCCCGCCTCACTCTCGGGCCGCGCGTCGTACGAGGAGGGCAAGAGCCGCCAGGTCCGCTGGCTGGGCTGACCGGCTGGACTGCAACGCGGGGCTGACGATTCGGACGGATCCTGCCGGATCGGGGCATCCGGCCGCTAGGGTGCTCTCCGATGGACGACACCCGGTTCTCCTCCCGTTTCGTCGGGCGGCAGCAGGAGCTGGACGCGGTGCGCTCGGCTCTGGGCGATGCCCGCGTGGTCTCCGTGACCGGACCTCCCGGCGTCGGCAAGACCCGGCTCGCGCTCGAGCTCGTCCAGGACGTCGAGGAGTCCGTGTGGGTCGTGGACCTCGCCCCCGTGCCGAGCCCGGCGCTGCTGGCCGACACGGTGCTGGCGGCGCTCGGCGTCCGTGACGCCGAGCCACGCTCCGCGCGGGACCGGCTGCTGGCCCACCTCCGCGACCGTCGGGGCCTGGTGGTGCTCGACGGGTGCGAGCACCTGGCCGACGCCGTCGGAGCCCTGGCCACCGACCTGGTCGCCGACGCCCCGGGCATCCGGGTGCTCGCCACCAGCCGGGCCGCCCTGGGGGCGCCCGGGGAGCGGCCGGTCCCGATCGGCACTCTGCCGCTGCCGGTCAACGGTGCCTCCCAGGAGTCCTGGCCGGCCCTGCTGGGCTCCGACGCCGCCCGGCTCTTCGTCGACCGCGCTACCGGCGGTGCGGGCGTGCTGCCCGACCACCTGGGCGACCGCCGCTCGGTCGCGGCGCTCGTCCGCCGCCTCGACGGGCTGCCGCTGGCGCTGGAGCTGGCCGCGGTCCAGGTCGGCGCGCTGCCGGTCCCGGTGATCCTCGACGGGCTGGGCGAGGGGCCGGGCGAGGGTCAGGTGACGCTGGAGGCGTTGCTGGACTGGGCGCACGACCTGCTCGACCCGCCCGCGCAGGTGCTCTGGCGACGAGCAACGGTCTTCCGCGGCAGCTTCGACGCCGCCGACCTCGCCGCGGTCGCCGGCGACGAGGCGGTGCCGGCCGGTGCGGTCGCCGAGCTCGCCGACACCCTGGTCCGCCGTGCGCTGCTGCTCCGGGTGCCCGGACCCGGCGCCCGGTACCGGCTGCTGGAGTCGCTGCGGGAGTACGGCGCCGCCCGGCTGGAGCGCGCGGGGGAGACCGAGGAGCTCGAGCGGCGGCACCGGCGTCACTACGGGGCCCTGGTCGACCAGGCCGCCCGCGAGATGTACGGCGCGCGCGGTGTCGCCTGGTTCCACGCCCTGTCCGCGGAGCACGACAACCTGCGGGTCGCCCTGGAGCGGTGCGCGGAGGAGCCCCGGCGGGCCGGCGAGGGGCTGCGGATCCTCGGCGCCCTGCAGCACTTCTGGGTCATGTCCGGCAGGTTCGGCGAGGGTCGGCGGTGGCTGGACCGGCTGGACGCCGACGCCGCACCGGCGTCCGCGCGTGCCGCCGGCTGGGAGACCGCCGGACGGCTCGCGATCCTCCAGGGCGACGTCGAGGGCGGTCAGCCGCTCCTGCAGCAGGCATTGGCCGAGGCGACCGCGTGCGGCGACGTGACCTGGCGGGCCCACGCCCTGCACGGGCTCGCCCTGGTCTCGGTGTTCTGGGGGGACGCCGCCGACGCAATCCCCCTGCTGCAGGAGGCCCTGACCCTGCACCGCGGCGGGGCCGACCCCTTCGGCGTCCCGCTGGCGCTCGTGCAGCTGGCCACCGTGCACGCCACCCTCGGGGACGCCGAGCGGGCGTTGGCCTACGCCGAGGAGTGCATCGCGACCAGCGAGGCCAGCGGCGAGCGCTGGTGCGCGGGCCTGGCGCGCTGGACGCAGGCGCTCGTGGTCTGGCGGCGCGGCGACGGGCCAGCGGCCCGCCGTTACGCCCGGGAGGTGCTCACCCTCAAGCAGCCCTTCGGCGACCGGCTCGGGATGGCCATGTCGCTGGAGCTGATCGCGTGGGCCGAGGCCGTCGAGCGGCACTCCGAGCGGGCCGCGGTCCTCATGGGCGCCACCGAGGCGGGCCTCCGGTCGATCGGCGGCACGCTGTTCCACCACCTGCTCGACGACCATTTCCGGGCGGTCGACCGGATCCGGCACGACCTGGGCGACGCGGCCTTCCGCGCCGCCCAGGCGCGCGGCGCCGCCCTGGGCTTCGACGCGGCCGTCGACCTCGCCCAGCAACCGGTCTAGTCCCGGAGCCGACGGGGATAGGCACTATGTCCGTTTAGAGGTGATCTCGTGAGACCCGTGTGACAGAGGTCGTTCCAGTTCGGACCCAAGGTCCCGAACCGGCTGACAGTGACCCGCCCGGCTCCCAGACTGAGCGATGCATCGGCGAGCTGCCTGGGGAGGGAGCCATCTTGTCCACGTTCTGCATCCGAATCCGCCGTCGACCGGTCACTCTGCTCAGTGGGCTCGTCCTGCTGGTCGGCCCGGCGCTCGGCCTGCCCGCCGCCGCACCGGCCGAGGCCGTCACCGCGCCGTACACGCCGTGGTCGACCTACCTGCCGGGATGGACCGACGAGTACCAGCCGAGCAGCGCCAACGACTGCGTCTCGGGCCGTCCGAGCTGCGTGCGGCAGACGCTCAAGGAGCTCGCCCGGATCTTCGACGCGAACGCCCAGTCGTGCTCGCACAACGCGATCTTCTCGCTGGCCTACCTCCGGATCACCCAGACCTACCAGTGGTCCCGCGACGTGCCGGGCTACTACCAGGACGTGCCGTTCGCCAACCACCAGGACGCCGTGTTCGCGAAGTACTACACCGACGCCTACACCGCGTACGCCGCCGGCGACCGGGCCTCGGTGCCGCAGGCCTGGCAGACCGCCTTCGACGCCGCGCGCGACCGGCGGGTCACTGCGGTCGGTGACCTGCTGCTGGGCATGAACGCCCACATCAACCGCGACCTGCCGTTCGTGCTCGCCTCGGTGGGCCTGGTCGCCCCGGACGGCTCCTCGCGCAAGCTGGACTACGACAAGGTCGAGGACTTCCTCAACCGGGCCACCGAGCCCATGCTGGCCGAGGCCGCCCAGCGTTTCGACCCGACCGTCGACGACGCGAACGACCCGTCCGGCGGTGCCTACTGGGCGCTGTTCCAGGTCATCTCCGCCGGCCGCGAGAACGCCTGGCGCAACGCCGAGGCGCTGGTCTCGGCCCCCACCCCGGCCGCCCGGGCCCAGGTCGCCCAGAACATCGAGAACCAGGCCAACTCGATGGCGCTCGGCCTGCTGGCCAGCCAGGCCTACGTCCCGCTGGTCAGCTCGACCACCACCCGGGACCTCTACTGCGCCGCCCACAAGGGCGACGCCGCCCCGCTCGCCTACCCCTTCGGCACCCCCACCCCCTACGGCAGCTGACCCGCGGGACCCCGCGGAGATCGAGGTGCGAACGCGCAGCGTGAGCCACGAGATCTGGTGCGTGGCCTGCGGGGGTCTCGTGGCTCGGGCTTCGCCCTCGCGCCTCGACCTCCGCCACCCTCGGGGATCGAGGTGCGAACGCGCAGCGTGAGCCACGAGATCTGGTGCGTGGCGTGCGGGGGTCTCGTGGCTCGGGCTTCGCCCTCGCACGTCGACCTCCGAACGGCACGACCTCCGCCGGCGGGGCTGCGCCCTCCCTGTTGACGGTGCGTCCGTGGGAGGGTGGGTCGCATGTTCGCCAAGGTGCTGGTGGCCAATCGTGGGGAGATCGCGGTCCGGGCGTTCCGGGCGGCGTACGAGCTCGGAGCGCAGACGGTCGCGGTGTTCCCCTGGGAGGACCGCGGGTCGGAGCACCGGCTGAAGGCCGACGAGGCCTACCAGATCGGCGAGCGGGGCCACCCGGTCCGGGCCTACCTCGACCCCGAGGGCATCGTGGCCACCGCGGTGCGGGCCGGTGCCGACGCGGTCTACCCGGGCTACGGCTTCCTCAGCGAGAACCCCGCCCTGGCCGAGGCCTGTACGGCGGCCGGGCTGACCTTCGTGGGGCCTTCGGCGGAGGTGCTCACCCTGACCGGCAACAAGGCCCGGGCGATCGCGGCGGCCAAGGCGGCCGGGGTGCCGACGCTGGCGGGCGTGGCCCCCGGCACGGACCCCGACGTGCTGGTCGCCGCCGCCGAGGGCATGCCGTTCCCGCTGTTCGTGAAGGCGGTCGCCGGCGGCGGCGGGCGCGGCATGCGTCGTGTCGACGACCCGGCCGACCTGCGCGAGGCGGTGGAGACCTGCATGCGGGAGGCCGACGGCGCCTTCGGCGATCCCACCGTCTTCATCGAGCAGGCGGTCGTGGACCCGCGCCACATCGAGGTGCAGATCCTGGCCGACGCGACCGGTGAGGTGATCCACCTGTTCGAGCGGGACTGCTCGGTGCAGCGCCGGCACCAGAAGGTCGTCGAGATCGCCCCCGCCCCCAACCTCGACCCCGCGATCCGGGAGGCGATGTGCGCGGACGCGGTCCGCTTCGCACGCGGCATCGGCTACACCTGCGCCGGGACGGTGGAGTTCCTGCTCGACCCAGCCGGGAACTACGTCTTCATCGAGATGAACCCGCGCATCCAGGTCGAGCACACCGTCACCGAGGAGGTGACCGACGTCGACCTGGTCCGCGCCCAGATGGCGATCGCGTCGGGCGCGACGCTGGCCGACCTCGGCCTGTCGCAGGACACCGTGCGGCTGCGCGGCGCCGCGCTGCAGTGCCGGATCACCACCGAGGACCCGGCCAACGGCTTCCGCCCCGACACCGGCGTGATCACCACCTACCGGTCTCCGGGCGGCGCGGGCATCCGCCTCGACGGCGGGACGACGTACACCGGGGCGGAGGTGAGCGCCCACTTCGACTCCATGCTGACCAAGCTGACCTGCCGCGGGCGTGACTTCGCCACCGCGGTGGAGCGAGCCCGGCGGGCGGTCGCCGAGTTCCGCATCCGCGGCGTCGCCACCAACATCCCCTTCCTGCAGGCCGTCCTCGACGACCCGGACTTCGCAGGCGGCCACGTCACGACCAGCTTCATCGAGACGCACCCGCAGCTGCTCACCGCGCGCTCGAGCGCGGACCGCGGCACCAAGCTGCTGACCTACCTGGCCGACGTCACCGTCAACCAGCCCTACGGCCAGGCCCGGCTGGGGATCGACCCGGTGACCAAGCTCCCGGCCGTCAACCTGCAGGCCGCGCCGCCGGA
Source organism: Marmoricola sp. (assembly GCA_044227235.1). Lineage (GTDB taxonomy): Bacteria > Actinomycetota > Actinomycetes > Propionibacteriales > Nocardioidaceae > Marmoricola_A. The sequence goes on from JBGAFN010000008.1 coordinate 73,981, forward strand.
CGGGTCACGGCAGCGGCTCGCCGAGCTCGGCCCGGACGAGTTCGCCCGCCGGCTGCGCGGCCAGCAGCAGGTCGCGGTCACCGACACCACCTTCCGCGACGCGCACCAGTCCCTGCTCGCGACCCGGGTCCGCACCCGCGACCTGCTCGCGGTCGCCGGGCACGTCGCGCGCACCACCCCGCAGCTGCTGAGCCTGGAGTGCTGGGGCGGCGCGACGTACGACGTGGCGCTGCGGTTCCTCGCCGAGGACCCGTGGGAGCGGCTGGCCGCCCTGCGCGAAGCCGTGCCGAACGTCTGCCTGCAGATGCTCCTGCGGGGACGGAACACGGTCGGCTACACCCCGTACCCGACCGCGGTGACCGACGCGTTCGTGTCCGAGGCGACCGCGACCGGGATCGACGTCTTCCGGATCTTCGACGCCCTCAACGACGTCGCGCAGATGGCGCCGGCGATCCGGTCGGTCCGCGAGACCGGCACCGCCGTGGCCGAGGTCGCGCTCTGCTACACCGGTGACCTGGCCGACCCCGGCGAGCGGCTCTACACCCTGGACTACTACCTCCGCCTGGCCGAGCAGATCGTCGAGGCCGGGGCGCACGTGCTCGCGGTCAAGGACATGGCCGGGCTGCTCCGGGCCCCGGCGGCGCGTGCGCTGGTGGGCGCGCTGCGGGAGCGGTTCGACCTGCCGGTGCACCTGCACACCCACGACACCCCCGGAGGGCAGCTCGCCACCCTGCTGGCCGCGATCGACGCCGGGGTCGACGCCGTCGACGCGGCGTGCGCCGCGATGGCCGGCACCACCTCGCAGCCGGCGCTGTCGAGCCTGGTGGCCGCCACGGACCACAGCGACCGCGAGACCGGGCTCGATCTCGACGCGGTCTGCGCGCTGGAGCCGTACTGGGAGGCCGCCCGCCGGCTCTACGCCCCGTTCGAGTCCGGCCTGCCGGCGCCGACGGGTCGGGTCTACACCCATGAGATCCCCGGCGGCCAGCTCTCCAACCTCCGCCAGCAGGCGATCGCCCTGGGCCTGGGGGAGAAGTTCGAGCAGATCGAGGACATGTACGCCGCGGCCAACGGCATCCTCGGCAACATCGTCAAGGTCACCCCCTCGTCCAAGGTCGTCGGCGACCTCGCCCTCCACCTCGTCGCGGTCGGCGCCGACCCGGCCGACTTCGCCGAGCACCCGGAGCGCTACGACGTGCCCGACTCGGTCATCGGGTTCCTCAACGGCGAGCTCGGCGACCCGCCGGGCGGCTGGCCCGAGCCCTTCCGCAGCCGGGCCCTGGCCGGCCGGCAGACCCGGCCGACGATCACCGAGCTCACCCCCGAGCAGTCCGCCCGGCTCGCGGCCCCCGAGGCCGCCGACCGCAGGTCGGCGCTCAACGAGCTGCTCTTCCCCGGCCCCACCGCCGCGTTCGCCGAGTCACGCGAGAAGTACGGCGACCTGTCCGTGGTGCCCACCCACCCCTACCTCTACGGCCTGCACGCGGGCGAGGAGCAGGAGGTCGTCCTGGAGGAGGGCAAGACACTGCTACTGGGACTGGAGGCCGTCGGCGACCCCGACGAGCGCGGCTTCCGCTCAGTGCTGTGCACCATCAACGGCCAGCTCCGTCCGGTGCACGTCCGCGACCGCTCGGTGGCCGCCGACGCCCCCACCGCGGAGAAGGCCGACCCCGCGCGACCCGGCCACGTCGCCGCCCCCTTCGGCGGCGTCGTCACCCCCGGGGTGCAGGTCGGCGACGAGGTCGCCGTGGGGGACACCGTGGCGACCATCGAGGCGATGAAGATGGAGGCGGCGATCACGGCCCCCGTCGCCGGCACCGTCCGGCGGGTCGCCCTGGCCGGCACCCAGGCGGTCGAGGGCGGCGACCTGGTCCTCGAGATCGGCTGATCCGAGCCCCGCAAGGGCGGGACCGGGACTGTCGGACGCGGGTGACACACTGGCCGCTCGTCGTCCCGGAGGATCCATGAACCGCGCACCTGCTCGTCCCGTCCGCACCCGCCCGGCCGCCCTCGTCGCAGCCCTCACGGCGGTGCTGCTGCTGGGTCTCCTCGGCCCCACACCCGCCGCGCAGGCCGCCCCCGGCGACGACACGCTGCTGGTCGAGGTGCTGCAGAGCAACGGCACCGGCTTCGTCGCCCGCACCCGGGCCGACGGCAGCCACCAGCGCCGGGTCACCCCGGTCGACGGTGCGCACACGTGGTCCGGGCTCTCCCCGGACCACCGCTCGATCGCGCTGTGGAACCACGACACCACCGACCGGATCGTCGTGGGCCGGCCCGACGGCACCCGCCTGCACACCGTGCTCGACGTGCCGCAGATCGGCGCCAGCCCGACCTGGACCCCGGACTCGTCGCGGATGGTGCTCCTCGCCGACCAGGGCACCGGCATGCAGGTCGTCGCGCTGGACCCGGGCACGCGGGCGGTCACACCGCTGGCCGACGCGGCTGCGGTGCAGCTGAGCTTCCCCGGCCCGGACTCCTTCTCACCCGACGCCTCGCTCGCGATCCTGCACGGGTACGACGGAGACGGTCACCTCGCGTACTACCGGGTCCGGATGTCCGGTGGCGGGCTGGCGTTCCTCGGCGGCTGGACGGCCTACGCGCGTCGGCCCCAGGGCAGGCGCGCCGTCGCGGTGCGCCAGTCGGCCGACGGCGCCGAGGTCGTGCTGCTCGGCGCCCGGCTGGGCGTCGTGAAGGTCCTGGCCCGGCTGCGTCGCCACGCCGACGCCGTCGGCGCCGAGGCCGCCTGGTCCGCCGACGGCAGCCGCGTGGCGGTCCTGGTCGGGCGCGACGGCCACCAGCGGGTCCGGGTGTACGACGCGGCCGGACACCCCGTGCGCACCCTCACCCCACCGCAGCGCGGCGTCGCCCGGTCGATGCGGGCCTACCTGCTGGGGATCTCCCCGGACGGCACGGTCGTGAACTGGTCCTACGGGCTCGTCGGCACCCCGAAGCAGCCCGACCAGGGCCTCTACCTCGGCGACGTGCAGCGGGGGAGGACCTGCCAGGTCACCCACGCCGGCGGCGACCGCACCACCACCACCGTCCGCTACGCCCCGGACATGCGCTATGTCCTGCTCGGCTCGTTCGACCTCTTCGCCCGCCGGTCGATCGTGCGGCCCGGTGCGCGCAACGTCGCGGTCGACCTCGCCCCGGGCGCGGGCACGCCGTACTTCATGGGCTGGCTGACCCCGACGAGGCGGCCGGTGGACGCGGTCCCCTGCCGCTGAGCGGGACCGTGGATGCGGCATGATCAGGCCATGGCCCGCTACCCGGTCTCCGAACGCCCGCCCGTCCCGCTGACCATCGCCGGGCGGAGGCTGCTGCCGGTCGGACCGCTGCGGATGTACACCTGCGGCATCACCCCGTACGACGTCACCCACGTCGGTCACGCCTCGACCTTCGTGTGGGCCGACCTGATCACCTCGCTGGCCCATGCGACCGGGGCGGAGGCGCAGGTCGCGCGCAACGTCACCGACATCGACGACGTGCTCACCGAGGCGGCACGCACCCGCGGCCGCTACTACGACGAGCTCGCGCTGACCCAGGAGTTCCACTTCGACCGGGACATGAAGGCGCTCGGCGTCACCCCGCCCACCCACACCCCGCACGCCCGCGCGCACGTGCAGGCGGTGGTGCGGCTGGCCGCGGCCCTGCTCGACTCCGGCGCGGCCTACGAGCGCGGCGGGTTCGTGTACTTCCGGGGCGAGGCCGTGCCCGCGTCCGCCGGGCTCGACGAGGCCGCGGCCCTGGCCGCCTCGGAGGAGTACGGCGACCAGGCCGGGGTGCCGGACCGGGACTCGGTCTTCGACGTCGCGGTGTGGCGTCCCTCCACCGAGGACGACCCGGCCTGGCCGAGCCCGTGGGGCTGGGGCCGTCCGGGCTGGCACGCCGAGTGCGCGGCGATGGCGCTGGCCACGCTGGGGGGCACCGTCGACGTGCTGCTCGGCGGGTCCGACCTGGCCTTCCCGCACCACGCCTACCAGGCGGCGCTCGTGCAGGCGGCCACCGGCGCCGCGCCCTTCGCGCACACCGTGGTCCACGTCGGCGAGGTGCGCCACGGCGGCACCAAGATGGCCAAGTCGACCAAGAACCTCGTGCTGGTCAGCGACCTGCTGGACCGGCACGCCGCACCGGCGATCCGGCTCGGCCTGCTGCACCGCCGCGTCGCCGAGCCGTGGGACTGCACCGAGGACGTGTTCGACGACGCCGACGCGCTGCTGGCCCGGCTGGTGGCGGCGAGCGCCGAGCCCGGGCCGGCCGACACCGCCGCGGCCGAGCTGGCGGTGCTGACCCGCCTCCTCGACGACCTCGACGTGCCGGGCGCGGTGGCCCTGGGCCTCGAGCAGGGCGGCGCGACGGCCCGCGCCGCACGGCGGCTGCTCAAGATCGGCTGAGAGCGGTGCCGTTCCTGGCGGGCCTCGCCTTCCTGGCCGAGCTGCTGCTGCTCCTGGGCGCGGGGGTGGCGGGGTGGTCCGTCGGCGGCTCGACCCCCGTCTCGGTGGGGCTGGCGGTGGCGCTGCCGCTGCTCGTGGTGCTGGTCTGGGCCAAGTGGTGCGCACCCCGGTCGCTGACCCGCCTGCGCCGGGCCGCCCGGCTGACCCTGAAGACGGTGCTGTTCACCGGTGTCTTCCTGATGCTGCTCCCCGCCGAGCCCCGTCCCGGTGCGGCCTACCTGGGGCTGGTGATGTGGCTGCTGTTCCTGATCAGCATGCCGGCGGACCGGGACCCCGTCGCCGAGGCGCCCGGCCTGCCGGACTGAGCGACCGCACGGGCACGGTCTCAGGCGGTCGGGTACTGCGGGGACCCCTGGTCGGGCCGCGCGGCGTAGGCCAGGGACTCCTCGGCCGGCATCAGGATCCACAGGATCGGGTAGAGCAGCAGCTGGCTGCCCGGCACCACCATCAGGATCAGCACGAACAGCAGCCGCGCCGTCCACGGGGTCAGGCCGAAGCGCCGGCCCAGTCCGGCGCAGACACCGCCCAGGACGCGGCCGTCGCGCGGACGGATGAGGCCCTGGCGGGCGAAGCTCTGGTGGACGTCGTTCATGGCGATGCACTCCTCGGGAGGACTCGGCGGGTCGTTCCCGCACCCCTCCAGCGTGCGTCGTGGGACGTCGCCGCACCATCGGGTAGGGCCCTGGTCCGTCCCGGACCCGCCGAGCCGCACCCCCTCAGGGTCAGCGGTACCGGAAGCCGTCCATGAAGCGCCGGAAGACGCCGCCCTTGCGCGGCAGGGGAGCGGTCGGCGCCGGGGCGGTCGCGCGCCGGGTGGCGATCGGCTTGTCGTAGTCGGTGCGCACGATGGCGTCGATGATCTGCTCCTCGGTGTAGTCGTCGGAGCCCTCGATCTGGGGGACGAACCCGACCAGCACCCCGTTGCGCATCACCTGCGCCTCCAGCGAGGCGGTGCCGTCGGAGTCCCAGGTGGCCTCGCGCCCGTCGGGCAGGCGGATGCTCACCCCGAACTGGTAGACCCCGACCCGGGCCAGGTTCGCGTCGGTGCCGCGGTCGCGCAGGGCGTCGACCACGCGGCGTGCCTTCATCTCGTCCATCGTCGTCGAGCGTACCGGCGCGGTGGGAGCACGCACGGCAGGATGGCCCGGTGCCCCGGTTCACCCACGTCGAGATCCACCCGCCGACCGGCCACCCCGACCAGCTGTGGGACGAGGGGGACGACCGGAGCGCCGACGCCTTCGCCCGCAGCGCGCGCGGCGTCTGCGAGCTGTACGACGAGGCCCTGGCTGCTCTGCGGGTCCCGGCGCCGCGGGGCATGCTGCGGCTCGTGGTCTGGAGCCACCAGGGCGGCACCCGGGACCTGGAGGTGCTGGTGCACGCGGGCTCGACGCGGGACCTCCCGGGGGAGGTCGCGGGACTGAGGCTGCCCGACGTCGTCGGTGAGCTCGCGCCGCCGGCCCGTGCGGAGCTGGCGCTGGCGACGGTGCACGCCGCCGTCCTCCGGCTGGCCGAGGTCCGAGGGTGGGACCCGGCGCCGTTCGAGGCGTGCCGTCGGCACGTCGTCGACGCCGGATTCGTGTACCGGTGGGCCAGTCCCTGGAAGGCGAGCCCCGGACGACGGTGGGAGGCGCGCGGGACGTTCCGGCTCACCCCCGACGACGGCTACGGGCGGGTGCGCCTGGAGGTGCGGGAGCGAGGGGCGGGGGACGGGCCGGTGTCACACAGTCCGGAGGCGGTGGCGTTCTCCACGGCGGCCGGGTTCCGGCGCTCGGCCGGCAGCCTGCGGTGGCAGGGTCCGGCCGAGGTCGGCCTCACCCCGTACGCCGGACTCGGGCCGGCCTACTGGAGCGGATCCCTGCGGGCGTCGGCCGTCGACGGAGCTTGGGCGTTCGCGGTGCGCGACGACGTGGTGGTCCGCAGCCCGACGGGCCGGCCAGGTCCGTCCACCGGCACGTCGGGACCCGTCCCGACGGTCAGGGTCGTCGAGAGCTGAGGGCCCCAAGGCCTAGAGCTTCTCCATCTTGCGGAACGGGCTGACGATGCGGACCCGCTGGTTGCCGAAGTCGACCGTGACAGCGTCACTCTCGGCTCCGACGACGCGGCCGACCCCGTAGGAGTCGTGCGAGACGAGGTCGTCGAGCTCGTACTGCTCGATGGGGATCTCGGGCTGGGGCTGGAAGGGGCTGCTGGCGAGGTGTCGACGCCGGGACCCGGGAACGTGTGCCATTGCCTACGAGTATGCGCCTCTCCCGGCCCGACGGCGACCACAACGCCGTTCCTGGGCTCAGCGCGTCGGCGCCACCGAGGCCTCAGGAGGCTCCGGCAGCGTCCACCAGCTGTCCATCCGGGGCACCGCCGCCGCCTCAGGGCCGTCGCGCAGCACCCGGTCCAGCCGCAGCAGAACGGCGGCGATGCCGGCCGTCCCCTGCATCCACCCCACCCCGGGCGGCCGCAGTGGATCGTCGTCATGGTGCTCGAGGAACCGCCAGCAGGCGTGCGGCCCGTCGACGATCGCGCGCTCGACCAGCGTGTCGCCGAGGGTCACGGCGAAGGCGAGGTCGTCGGGGTCACTGGCGCGCTGCCAGCAGTCCAGGAGGACGTCGGCCACCCCGGCGGTGCCGCAGCACCGGCCGTCGTTGTCCCAGAAGCCGGGGTGCAGCCGGGCGGGGAGCCCCGAGGTCCGCACCTCGTGCAGGAGGCGACGGTGCCACTCGAGGGGTGGTCGTCCGGCGACCTCGGTGACCCCGGCCCGCTCGAGGGCGAGGAAGAACAGGGAGGTCCCCGTTCCGCCGTGGCACCAGGTGAAGGTGATCTCGTCCTGGTCGTTGAAGTCGCGCGGCAGGTAGCGAGGGACCACGAAGCCGTCCTCAGTCAGGTCGCCGAGCGAGACCAGGTGCTCGGCCCCCTGGACTGCCAGCGCCGTCAGGTCGGGGCGGGCGAGCTCCACGCCGGCCAGGGCCAGGGCGGTCGCGACGCCGGCCACGCCGTGGGAGAGGTTCGGCATCACCGCGAGCCCGTCGAGGTCACGGCAGAACCGGGGTGGCACCATCCGCCAGCCCACGCCGGTCTGCTCCGGCTCGGCCTCGGCGACGAGGACCCGGGCCGCGTGCTCGGCCAGCTCGGTGGCGCCGGGAGTGCCGTGGCGCCGCGCCCACAGGGCCCCGATCAGCACCCCGGCGGTGCCCAGGGTGAGGTCGTTGACCCGCGCGCCCGGAAGGTAGCGCGGACCGGTCAGCACCGTCTGCGGCCACCCGTCGGGCTCGGCCAGCGCGAGGAGACGAGCCACCGCCGGGGTGGGGTCGCCGTCCAGGGCGAGCAGCACGCCGAGGCTGCTGACCAGCCCGTCGAAGTAGGTGCAGTCGGTCTGCTCGGGCACCACGCGGTGCAGCCGGTCCGCGATCCCGTCGGCGAGCGTGCGCTCCTCGTCGGTCCAGGCGCGGGTCAGCCGGAGCTCGGCGAGGACCGGCGCCAGCCCGCCGACGCCGCTGTGCAGGCCGTCGCGGTCCCACGCGGGTCCCTCCTGGGCAGGGTCGGTCACCGTCACGGGCACCCACGGCCCGTCGTCCCAGCGGACCTGGTCCAGCACCCACCGCCAGGCCGCCGCGCCGACGGCGGCGTACGGGGACGGGAGAGTCACGTGACGGGGTCGCCCTCGCCGAGACGCTCGTGGAGCCGGGCACGGATCTCGTCGGGCTGCAGCTGCGCGCGCTGGCGCTGGTCACGCGCGATGATGACGCCGGTAGCGGCGACCCCGGCAAGACCGGCGACGCCGAGGATCTTCCAGAGCTTCATGGACGGGAGTCCCTTCGATGGACGACGCGACGCTCAGCCTAGACGCCGCCGTGGACCTGACCCGGACCGGCGACGTGTGGCTCTTCCGCGGCGGCTCGACCGCCGACCACGCCATCCGGGCGCTGACCAACGCCCCGGTCAACCACGTCGGGATGGCGGTCGTGCTCGACGACCTGCCGCCGCTGATGTGGCACGCGGAGCTGGGCAAGGGGCTGCCCGACCTGTGGAGCGGGAACCACCACCGGGGCGTGCAGCTGCACGACCTCCGCGCCGCGGTCGAGCAGTGGGCGCACCGCTACGACCAGGACGCCTGGCTGCGCCAGCTGCTCACCCCGGTCACGCCGGTGATGGAGGACGCCGTGCTGCGCACCGTCGCCCGCCTGGACGGCACCCCGTTCCCGTCCACGGCGGCGCTGGCCGGGCGCTGGGCGCGGGGCAGGTTCCGCCGGGCGGCGTCGCTGGAGTCGACGTACTGCGCCGAGGTGGTCGCCACCACCTACCAGGCGATGGGGCTGCTCCCGGCCACCCGGCCGGCCAACTTCTACGACCCGGGCAACTTCTGGTCCGGGGACGGCCTGGAGCTCCAGGCCGGGGCGCGGCTCGGCAACGAGATCCGGGTCCTCGTCCCGCCCGTCCCGCCCGCGCCGCCCGGTCCGGATCAGGTGCCGCAGAACGTGCGGTAGCGGCCGAAGTCCTCCGGGGCCGGCTCGGCGTAGCGCTCCCGTCCCGCCTGCTCGTCGTACGGCGAGGACACGACCTGCACCAGGGCGTCGAAGGCGCGCAGGTCGCCGGCGGTGGCGGCGTCCAGCGCCTCCTCGACGAGGTGGTTGCGCGGGACGTACGCCGGGTTGGTCCTGTCCATCAGGTCGGCGTCGGGACCCAGCGCCCGCCAGGTCGCGGCCCAGTCGTCGAAGCCGGCCAGGTCGAGGAACAGCCCACGCGCCGGCTCGGTCTCGCCGCGGGCGCTCCGCCCGAGCGCCCGGTAGAACGAGGTGTGGTCGACGCGGTTCGCGACCAGCAGGGTCAGCAGCCGCTCGACGAGGGGGTCGACGACGTCGGCGGCCAGCCCCGCGGACAGGCCGAGCTTGGCGCGCATCCCGGCCGACCACTGCGCCGCGTAGTGCACGCGGAAGCCGCCGAGGGACTCCACCGCCAGCTCGACGGCCTCCTCCTGCGTCTCGGCCAGCAGCGGCAGCAGCGCCTCGGCGAGCCGGGCGAGGTTCCACTCGGCGACGACGGGCTGGTTGCCGTAGGCGTAGCGTCCGCCGGTGTCGATCGAGCTGTAGACCGTGGCGGGGTCGAAGCCCTCGAGGAACGCGCAGGGGCCGTAGTCGATGGTCTCCCCGGAGATGGTCATGTTGTCGGTGTTCATCACGCCGTGCACGAACCCGACCAGCATCCACCGGGCGACCAGCTCGGCCTGGGCGGCGACGACGGCCTCGAAGAGCCGTCGGTACGGCGCCGGGCCGTCGGCCAGTCCGGGGTGGTGACGGGCGATCGCGTGGTCGGCCAGGCGGCGCAGCAGGGCGAGGTCGCCGGTGGCGCGGGCGTACTGGAAGGAGCCCACCCGCAGGTGGCTGCTGGCCACCCGGGCGAGCACGGCACCGGGCAGGAGCTCCTCGCGCACCACCTCGCGGCCCGTCGCGACGACCGCCAGCGCGCGGGTGGTGGGGACGCCCAGGGCGTGCATGGCGCGGCTGACGACGTACTCGCGCAGCATCGGTCCGACCGCGGCCAGCCCGTCGCCCCCGCGGGCGAACGGCGTGCGCCCGGAGCCCTTGAGGTGCAGGTCGCGGGTCCGGCCCTCGGCGTCGCTCAGCTCGCCGAGGAGCAGCGCCCGGCCGTCGCCCAGCCGCGGGGCGTAGCCGCCGAACTGGTGACCGGCGTACGCCTGGGCGACCGGGGTCGCCCCGGGCACCTCGAGGGTGCCGACCAGGAGCCGCAGACCGTCGGGGCTGCGCAGCTGGTCCGGGTCCAGGCCGAGCTCGACGGCCAGCGGCTCGTCGAGCGCGAGCAGGCGCGGGTCCGGGGCGGGCTCGGCGGACCAGGGCACCGCCAGCTCGCCCACCTCGCGGGCGAAGCGGTCGTCGAGCCGGACGATCTGCGGCAGGGCCAGGTTCACGTCACCGAGCGTACGTCGAGGGGCCGGGGGAGGCTCGTGCGTCAGGGGCAGAAGGCGTAGAGGGCGCCGGGCACGCGGTGCTGCCAGATCTCGTAGCCCAGGTGCGCCCGGACGAGGCGGGGGACGCCGTCGGCGCCGACCACGACGGCGCGGGTCGGGGGTGGCGCGCCCGCCGGTGCCGCCTCCTGCCAGCAGTGCCCGCGGAGCACGAGCCGGTGGATCCGCTCCTCGCGGCGCGAGCTGAAGGGGGTCGGTGTCGGGACGGCGGGGTCACCGAGGCCGGAGGTGCCGCGGGTCAGCCGGGTCATCGCGTCGGCGGCCACCTGCGGCATGACGGCCAGCGCGCCCACGACGACGACCACCAGGCCGATCCCGAACCCGGCCACGGTGTGCGCGAGCCGGCGGGTCACCCGTCGGGCCAGGGGGACGCGCGCCGCGGCCGCGCCGGGTGCGGCGGCAGCACCGGTCGGCAGGGTCGGGGTGCTCATGCAGGACGAGTCGGCGGCCGGTTCCCCGACGTGAGCCGTTCGGGGTAGGAGGTGCGACCACGGACCCGGCCGGGCCAGACCGGATCAGACCGCCTTGTTGCGGGAGAGGAACTCGGCGAGCGGCCCTGGCAGCTCCGCGGACCGGTCGCCCCAGTCGTAGACGACGGCGGTGTGCGCGATCAGGTCGTGCAGCGAGCGGTGCTCGCGGTGCACCACGATCAGGACCAGGCCGGCCCCGAACAGGAACGTGCTCACCGGCAGCAGCAGCGTCCGGACGAAGGCGCGGCGGACCCCGAGCGGTGACCCGTCCGCGTTGACGACGGTCAGGCCGACGACGCCCTTCCCGACGGTACGGCCGGTCACGGCGAGGCTGAGGAAGAGGTAGGCGAACCCCCACACCACCAGCCCGGCGATGGCCAGCGGCCCGGAGCGCGACCCGGAGAGCTCCTGCTGGAACAGCGCCGTGGTGAGCAGGTTGAGGCCCGCGTAGCCGAAGGTGTAGGTGGTGACGATGATCGCGATGTCGAGGGCGGCGGCTGCCGCCCGGCTGACCGCGCCGGCGTAGTGACCCGAGACGGTACGGCGGGCCGCGGGACGCACGGGGCCGGTCATGCCGGGTCCTCCTTGTCCCGCAGCACCGGCGGCAGCAGGTCGTCGACGAGCACGGTCGGGGTGTGGTCGCGCAGCAGGACGGGGGCGATCGTGCGGGAGGCCGGGTCACGGCGCAGGATCCGGTCGACGAGCCGTTCCAGGACGGCGTCCAGCCCCACGATCTGCCGGCGGGCGACGTCCAGCGCCGACCCCGCCAACGCCCCGGTGCTCTCCGCGACGATGTCGGGGATGCCGGAGCGGCGGACCAGGCCCTCGAGGTCGACGGTCTCCAGGATCGCGTTGAGGTCGACCCGGGCCACGATGCGGTCCACGTCGACGCGCGCCAGGAGGCGGTCGGGGTCGACCCGGTCCAGCAGCCGGTCGGGGTCGACCCGGTCCAGCAGCCGGTCGGGGTCGACCCGGTCGAGCAGCTTGTTGACGTCGATGCGGTCCAGCAGGGCGTCGACGTCGATGTGCTCCAACAGCAGGTCGGGCGGGACCACGTCCAGGGCCCGCTCGGTCACCGCCCCGGTGACCCGGCCCAGCAGCCCCCGGCGGGGTGGCTGCTCCGGTCCGGGCACGGCCGGGAGGTGCGTCACAGCACCCACCAGACGAAGGCGACGGCCAGCACCGCCACCAGCACGCCCCGGACGATCTCGAGGTCCTCGCGCTCGCGCAGCGTCGTGACCGTACCGCGCATCGCGACGGCCGGCCGGGAGGGACCGAAGACCCAGCGCACCAGCAGCACCCCGAGGGTCACCAGGAGGGCGGTGCGCAGCGCGAGGCGCAGGCCGCTCAGCAGCTCGGTGAGCACCGCGTCGGCCAGGGCCGCGTCGTTGGGGTCGGGGAGGTGGCCGAGGGCGTAGTCGTGCCCCCAGGCGAGCCCGGCTCCGAGCAGCCCGACCGACAGCAGCGAGCCGTAGCCGAGCCAGCCCAGCGCCTTGCGACGGTCGCGGGCCAGCACGACGACGACGGCGACCAGGACGAGCCAGACGACCGGCAGCCAGAAGCCCAGCGCGTTGAGCAGGCCGTAGTAGCCGCGCACCTTCTCCAGGTCGCGGGCCTGGATCAGGGTGAACGTGGTGTCGATCTGCGGCGCCTGGGCGGAGTCGATGACGCCACGGTCGACCAGGGTGCCGATCACCGTGTTGAGCACGGTGCCCAGAGGCAGCGAGACCCGGCCGCTGTCGTCGACCAGGCTGTTGGACTTGTCCTCCAGCACCGCGACGAGCTGCTCGTGGGCCGACCTGTTGGCCGCCTCCCACGCCGGCCGGAACTGGGGGCTCTCGACCACCCGGGTGACGACGGTGCCGACCGCCTTCTCGACCCGCTGCCCGGCCCGGTCCGCGAGCGCCATCGCGCCCATCTGCACCAGCAGGTTGGTGTCGCGCTTCTCCAGCAGGTCGTTGAGCTTGACCTTCTGCGCGTCGAGGTCGATCGCGTCGACCGCCAGGGCGTTGAGCTTGACGATGGCGGCTCGCTGCACCAGCGGGTCGTCGGCCAGCGGACCGACGGTGCTGACGTAGGTGTCGGTGTCGCTCACGACCGAGGCGACCCAGCTCGACAGGATGCCGAGCGGCAGCAGCACGCACGCGACCACGGCCAGGGCGTTGGTGAGCCAGCGGGGGGCTCGAGGCACGTCCACTCCTGGTGTCGTGGGCGGTGGAGGACGCCCGTCCTGGAATACTTCGGCACCACTCTAGGGCGCTCGGCCCGGCGGGGCTCCGGTCGTGCCAGGCTCGGACGGCGGCGTGTCGCAGCACCGGAAGGGCAGTGTCGATGAACGGTTCCGAGCTCACCCTGATCGGGGTGCTGGTGCTCCTCTTCAGCTTCGGGCTGAAGGTGGCGGCGCTGGGCATCATCCCCGGTGGCCGTCGCCCCTCGACCGGCGTGGCCTGGCTGCTGATCATCATGCTCAACTCGTTCGTCGGGTTCATGGCCTTCCTGTTCTTCGGCAGCACCGGCCCCGGTCGTCGCCGGCACGAGCGGATTGCCGAGGTCAACAGGCTGATCGCCGAGCGCGCCGGCACCACCGACGGCCTGAGGGACGGGTACGACGGACCGGCGTACGTGCACTCGGTGGCGCGGCTGAACCGCACCCTCGGGTCCCTCCCGGTGGTCAACGGCAACCAGGTCGAGCTGATCCACGTCTACGAGGACTCGATGGCCGCGATGGCCGCGGCGATCGACACCGCCGAGCACTACGTGCACGTGCAGTTCTACATCTCGGCCTGGGACGACCTGACCGACCAGGTGCTGCAGGCGATGGCGCGGGCGGCGGCGCGGGGCGTCACTGTGCGGTTCCTCTTCGACCACCTCGGCTCGCGCGGCATCCCCGGGTTCAAGGAGTTCCAGAAGCGCCTGGACGGCACGGGCATCGAGTGGCACAAGATGCTGCCGATCAAGCCGCTGCAGAAGCGGTTCCGCCGCCCGGACCTGCGCAACCACCGCAAGATGCTCATCGTCGACGGCCGGGTGGGGTTCACCGGCTCGATGAACCTCACCGAGCCCGGCTACAACAAGCCCAAGAACCACGAGCTGGGGCGGCAGTGGGTCGAGCTGATGGCCCGCCTGCACGGTCCGGTCGTCGGGACCCTCAACGCGGTCTTCGCCTCGGACTGGTTCATCGAGACCGACATGCTGCTCGGGGTCGACATCGTCGACGCCCCGGCCGAGCCGGTCTCGCCGGACGCGGTCACGGGGGTCTGCTGCCAGACCGTGCCGAGCGGCCCGGGGTTCGTGGCGGAGAACAACCTGCGGCTGTTCAACACGCTGCTCTACTCGGCCACGAAGCGGATCTCGCTGACCAGCCCCTACTTCGTGCCCGACGAGTCGCTGCTCTACGCCGTCACCACGGCGGCCCAGCGCGGCATCGACATCGAGCTCTTCGTCAGCGAGCTCTCCGACCAGTTCATGGTCGGGCACGCACAGGCGTCGTACTACAAGGCGCTGCTCGAGGCGGGGGTGCGGATCTACCTCTACCCGGCGCCGTACATCCTGCACAGCAAGCACTTCACGATCGACGACGACGTCGCGGTGATCGGCTCGAGCAACATGGACATGCGCTCCTTCTCGCTCAACTACGAGATCTCGCTGATGATGCTCGAGGCCCCCGTCGTGGCCCAGATGCGCAAGGTCGAGGACCTCTACCGGTCGCTGTCGCGCGAGCTGACGTTGGAGGAGTGGAGCAAGCGCAAGCCCCGGCTCAAGTACGTCGACAACGTCATGCGTCTGACGGCGGCGCTGCAGTAGCCGCCGGCGCGTCAGGAACCGCGGCCGCCTCGTCAGCCGCCGGCTCGGGGACCTTCCCCGAGATCAGCGGCAGGGCCCAGCGCGCGTCGGGGTCGGCCTCGATCAGCACGGCCTTGAGGAGCAGGGTCAGCGGGACCGCGAGCAGCGCGCCGAGCGCGCCCAGCGCCCACGCCCAGAAGATCAGCGACAGGAACGTGACGGTGGCCGACAGGCCGACCCGGTCACCGACGACCCGGGGCTGGATGACGGACTGGATCACGAAGTTGATCACCGAGTAGACGACGATCACCGCGACCATCAGGCCGGGGCCGCCCTCGAGCAGCGCGATCACCGCGGGCGGGATCACCCCGATGACGAAGCCGATGTTGGGGATGAAGTTGGTGACGAACGCGAGCACCGCCCAGATGAACGCGCCGGGCACGCCCATCAGCGCCAGCGCCGCCCCGTCGACGATCGCCACGATCAGGCCGAAGCTCGCCGAGACCGCCATGTAGCTGAAGGTGCCGCGGCCGAAGTTGTAGAGCGCCTCGACGAGGTCGGGCCGCTGCGGGCGGAGGTAGGTCATCACCCGGCCGGTCTGGCCGGTGTCGAAGACGATGAAGAGCAGCAGGGTCGCGATGAAGAAGAGGTTGGACAGCACGCTCAGCACGCTGCCGAGCAGGTCGGTGACCACCCCGACCAGGCTGCCCCAGTCGAAGACGCTGACCACGGCGTCGATCTGCTTCTGCTTGACGCCGAGGTCACCCAGGGTCGAGACCAGCGAGTCCCAGGTGTCGGTCATCTGCTGGGTGTAGGTCGGCAGGAGGGCGGCGAGCCGCGCGATCGAGACCACCAGGGCCACGGAGATCAGCACGATCAGCAGGTACGCCGCGATCAGCGTGACGATCGAGGCGAGCCACTCCGGCAACCCCCACCGGGTGAGCCGCAGCCGGAACGGGTGCACCGTCAGGGTGAGCACGAGGGCGAGGAAGGCCGGTCCGACGATGCCGGAGACGGCCTGGACGCCGGCCAGCGCGATGACCAGGGCGGCGGCGCCCACGAGCACGACCAGCACGCGCGGCAGGCCGCCGCTTCGGGGGCCGGACGCCGCTGCACCGGTCGGGGTGGGGTTCGTGGACGACATGTCGGCTCCTCGTTCAGCGTTCCGGCGCGTCGAACGTACTACCTTGGGCTCGCCCCCGAGCCCCTCCAGCGAGAGGACGCCTCCCGTGTCCCACCACCGTCGCCTGCCCGCCTGGGCCTCCGGGACCGCCATGTGGGGCGGTGTGCTGCTCGTCTTCTTCGCCGTGCCGGTCCGGGTGTCGGGTCCCGGCGAGATGGGGCTCGCCGTGCTGGTGACCCTGGCCGGAGTCGGGGTGATCAGCGTGGTGATCGCCCAGGAGGTCGGTGCGGTGAGCGGCCGGCGCGAGCCCGGGTCGCTGCGGCTGATCCACGTCGTCCTGCTGCTGGAGATCGCGGTGCTGGCCTTCGCGCTGACCTACTACAGCATCGCCGAGCACCGGCCCGACGAGTTCCACGGCATGCACACCCGGCTGGATGCGCTCTACTTCACCGTCACCACGACCACCACGGTCGGCTTCGGCGACATCAACGCGGCCGGCCAGCTCTCCCGGGCGCTGGTCGTCGTTCAGATCGCCTTCAACGTCGTCTTCCTGGCAGCCGCCTCGCGGCTGGTGTCCAGCAAGCTCGAGGAGCTCCGGCACCGGTAGGGCGCGCGCCGCCCCGGGCGACCGGTCGGTAACACCGCGTGACGGGGGACACCTGAACCGGTTGTGACTCGCCCGTAACCCCTCGGCCGTGACAAGTTGGCTGCGGCATCGGTGACAGCAACGCGGGCTCCCGGCCCGGTGGAGGTACTTCGTAGATGTTCTCCCGTATCGCGATCGTGAACCGCGGCGAGGCGGCCATGCGCCTGATCCACGCGGTCAAGGACGTCAACGCCGCCGGCGGTGGTCCCTACACCAGCATCGCCCTCTACACCGACGCGGACGCGTCGGCGATGTTCGTGCGCGAGGCCGACGAGGCCTACCTGCTCGGGGCCGCCGCCGCACGCCCCTACATCGACCTGGTCGCGCTGGAGCGCGCCCTGGTGGAGTCCGGTGCGGACGCGGTCTGGCCCGGCTGGGGCTTCGTCTCCGAGGTCCCCGAGTTCGTCGACCTGTGCGACCGGCTCGGCCTGACCTTCGTCGGTCCCAGCGCCGCGGCGATGCGCCAGCTCGGCGACAAGATCGGCTCCAAGCTGATCGCCGAGGAGGTCGGCGTCCCGGTGGCCCCCTGGAGCCGTGGACCGGTCGAGACCCTCGAGGGCGCCCTGGCCGCCGCCGAGCACATCGGCTACCCGCTGATGCTCAAGGCGACGGCCGGCGGCGGTGGGCGCGGCATCCGGATGGTCGCCGCGCCGGCCGACCTCGAGGACGCCTACCAGCGCACCCGCGACGAGGCCGAGCGGGCCTTCGGCAGCGGCGTGGTCTTCCTCGAGCGCCTGGTCACCGGCGCCCGCCACGTCGAGGTGCAGCTGATCGCCGACGGACACGGCACCGCGTGGGCGCTGGGCGTCCGCGACTGCACGGTCCAGCGGCGCAACCAGAAGGTCATCGAGGAGTCCTCCTCCCCGCTGCTCAGCACCGCGCAGACCGACGAGCTCAAGGCCTCGGCCGAGCGCCTCGCCGTCGCCGTCGGGTACGTCGGGGCCGGCACGGTCGAGTTCCTCTACCACCCGGGCGAGCAGACCTTCGCCTTCCTGGAGGTCAACACCCGGCTGCAGGTCGAGCACTCCATCACCGAGGCCACCACCGACGTGGACCTGGTCAAGGCCCAGCTCCACGTCGCCGGCGGCGGCCGCCTCACCGACCTGTACGACGCGAAGCCCGCCGAGCAGGGCCACGCCGTCGAGGCGCGGCTCAACGCCGAGGACCCCGACCGGGACTTCGCGCCGTCGCCGGGCCGCATCGTCCGGCTCGAGCTCCCGCTGGGCCCGGGCATCCGGGTCGACACCGGCGTCGCCGAGGGCGACTCCATCCCCAGCGACTTCGACTCGATGATCGCCAAGATCATCGCCTACGGCCGCACCCGGCCCGAGGCGCTCGCCCGGCTGCGCCGCGCGATGGCCGAGACCACCGTCGTCATCGACGGCGGCGCCACCAACAAGAGTTTCGTGCTCGACCTGCTCGACCAGCCCGAGGTCGTCGACGGCTCGAGCGAGGCGGGCTGGGCCGACACGAGCTGGATCGACCGGGTCCGCGCCGAGGGCCGGCTGGTCACCCACGCGCACTCCGGGGTCGCCCTGGTCGCCGCCGCGATCGAGGCCTACCGCTCCGAGCTGCGGATCGAGGTGGCCCGCCTGCTGGAGACCGCGCACGGGGGCCGTCCCCAGGTGGCCCACCACGACGGCCGCACCGTCGAGCTCAAGCTGCGCGGGACGACGTACAAGGTCAGCACCTCGCAGACCGGCGCCAGCCGCTACGAGGTCGGCGTGGCCGTCGGCGACGCCGACCCCCTCGTGGTCGACGTCGAGGTCGAGGACCTCGACGAGTTCCACCGCCGCATCGTCGTCGGCGACCGCCGCCACCGGGTCGTCACCGCGATCTCGGGCCCGACGACGCTGGTCGAGGTCGACGGCGTGGCCCACCGGGTCAGCCGGGACGAGGGCGGCGTGCTGCGCTCACCCGCCCCGGCGCTGGTCGTGGCCACCCCGGTCGCGGTCGGCGACGAGGTCGAGGCCGGTGCCCCGGTGCTCGTGCTGGAGTCGATGAAGATGGAGACGGTGCTCAACGCGCCGTACGCCGCCCGCGTCAAGGAGCTGGCCGTCATCACCGGCAGCCAGGTCGAGACAGGAGCGCCGCTGGTGCGGCTCGAGCCGCTCAGTGACGCGGTCGAGGAGACGGGCGCCGCCGAGGACGCCCCGGACCTCGAGCTCGACGGCGTCGCCGCCGCGCTGACCCCGGCCGCCCGTGCCCGCCACCTGCGCGACGAGCTGATCGCCATCGTGCTCGGGTACGACGTCGCCGCCGTGAGCGGTGGACGTCCTTCCGCGCTGTCGGACTACCTGCTGGTGCGCGAGGACGTGCGCACCGACCAGGAGGCCCGCGACGAGCTGCTCACCGCCGAGCTCGAGGTCCTGGGCACCTTCGCCGACCTCGCCGAGCTGAGCCGCAACCGGCCCGCGGACGAGGAGCGGCACACCGAGCTGCGGGTGCACTCCTCCAAGGAGCACTTCCACACGTTCCTGCAGAGCCTCGACGTGGAGCGCGGCGGCCTGCCTCCGGAGTTCCGCGACCGGCTGCTGCAGGTGCTCGGGCACTACGGCATCACCGAGCTCGACCGGACCCCGGCCCTGGAGGAGGCGGTCTTCCGGATCTTCCTAGCACAGCAGCGCTCGGCGCCCGAGGTGGCGCTGGCCACCGCCCTGCTCGGCCGGTGGATCGACGAGCAGCCCCCGGTGGGCTACCTGGCGGCCCAGTCCCGCCAGCTCCTGGAGCGGCTCGGACGGGCCACCCAGCTGCGGTTCCCCGTCGTCGGCGACCTGGCCCGCAGCGTGCGGTTCCGCTGGTTCGACGAGCCGCCGGCCAACGCCGAGCGCGCCACCGTGCTCGCTGGGGTCCGCGACGAGATCGAGCGGCTCGCCTCGACGACCCCGCCCGCCGACCGGGCCACCCGGATCTCCGCGCTCGCGGCGATCCCCGAGCAGATCGTGCGCTTCCTGGCCGAGCGGCTCGAGGGCGGCGTCCGCGCGCCCGAGCCGATGCTGGAGGTGCTCGCCCGCCGGCACTACCTGGAGTTCGACCTGCACGACCTGGCGACCCCCGAGGTGGACGGTCGTCCCTTCGCCAACGCCGAGTACGTGCTCGACGGGCGTCCGACCCGGCTGGTCTCCACCGTCGGCACGATGGCCGAGCTCGGCCAGGCGGACGGGTCGCTGGTGCGGGCCGTCGTCGAGCAGCTCGCCGCCCGCAACCCCGGTGACGAGGCCGTCGTCGAGCTCTACCTGCACTGGCCCGAGGCCCCGGACAGCGCCGAGGAGGCCAGCGCGGCCCTCGTGCCGCTGGTCGCGGCGCTGCCGTTCATAGATGAGGTCCGCCGCCTGTCGGTGGCGGTCTGCTCGGGCGCGAAGCGGCCGGTCGGCTACTACGCCTTCCGCCCCGGCACCGAGGCCGAGCCGGGCGTGCACGAGGACCACCTGGTCCGCGGCGTGCACCCGATGGTCGGCCGCCGGCTCAACCTGTGGCGACTGCGCAACTTCCACGTCACCCGGATCGAGGCGCCCGAGGACGTGCTGCTCTACGAGTGCGTCGCCAAGGAGAACCCGTCGGACCGGCGACTGGTCGCCCTCGCCCAGGTGCGCCAGCTCTTCGCGGTGCGCGACGAGGAGGGCCACGTGGTCGGCCTGCCCCACGCGGAGCGGGCCGTCGAGAACTGCCTGGAGGCGATCCGCCGGACCCGCGTCGCCCGCGGTGCGGCCGGCGCCAAGCTCGACATGAACCACGTGTGGGTCCAGGTGTGGCCGGTGGTCGACGTCGACCTCGAGGCCATCGCCGGGCTGGGCGACAAGATCAGCCCGCTGACCGATGGGGCCGGGATCGAGGAGGTCGTCGCCCAGGGCCGGGTCACGGTCTCCGGCGGCCCGCCGGCCGCGGTGGCGATCCGCTACTACGCGCAGCCGGGCGCCGGGGTCACGATGGCCGTCGAGGCCCCCGCCACCGAGCTGCTCAAGCCGCTCGATGACTACACCTCCAAGGTGGTCCGGTCCCGTCGCCGCGGGCTGGTCTACCCCTACGAGCTCTCCTCGGTGCTGGTCGGCCCCGGCGGGACGCTGGTCGAGCACGACCTCGACGACACCGGCACCCTGGTCCCGGTGGACCGGGCTCCCGGGCTCAACAAGGCGGGCATCCTCGTCGCGACGGCGACCACCCCGACCGAGCTCCACCCCGAGGGCATCACCCGGGTCGTCCTCTGCGGCGACCCCACCAAGTCCCTGGGCTCGGTCTCCGAGCCGGAGTGCACCCGCATCATCGCCGCCATCGACCTCGCCGAGTCGATGGGCGTCCCGGTGGAGTGGTACGCCATCTCCTCGGGCGCGCGCATCTCGATGGACTCCGGCACCGAGAACATGGACTGGGTGGCGGCCGGCCTGCGCCGGATCATCGAGTTCACCCAGGCGGGCGGCGAGATCAACATCGTGGTGGCCGGCATCAACGTCGGCGCCCAGCCGTACTGGAACGCCGAGGCGACGATGCTGATGCACACCAAGGGCATCCTGGTGATGACCCCCGACAGCGCGATGGTGCTCACCGGCAAGCAGTCCCTGGACTTCTCCGGCGGCGTCTCGGCCGAGGACAACTTCGGCATCGGCGGGTACGACCGCGTGATGGGCCCCAACGGGCAGGCGCAGTACTGGGCGCCCAACCTGGCCGGCGCCTTCGACATCGTGATGCGCCACTACGAGCACACCTACGTGGTGCCGGGCGAGCCCGGACCGCGTCGTGCGCCGACGACCGACCCCAGCGACCGCGACGTCTCCTCGTACCCGCACGCCTGCGAGGGCAGCGACTTCGCCACGGTGGGGGAGATCTTCTCGCCGGTGCACAACCCGGACCGCAAGAAGGCCTTCGACATCCGCACGGTGATGCGGGCCGTGGCCGACCAGGACCACCCGACGCTGGAGCGCTGGGCGGGCATGGCCGACGCGGACACCGCGGTGGTCTTCGACGCGCACCTCGGCGGCCACCCGGTCTGCCTGCTCGGCATCGAGTCGCGGACCGTGCCCAGGCGCGGCTTCCCGCCCACCGACGGCCCCGACGTCTACACCGCGGGGACGCTGTTCCCGCGGTCCTCGAAGAAGGCGGCCCGGGCGATCAACGCCGCGAGCGGCAACCGTCCGCTGGTCGTGCTGGCGAACCTGTCCGGCTTCGACGGGTCACCGGACTCGATGCGCAACCTCCAGCTGGAGTACGGCGCCGAGATCGGCCGGGCGATCGTCAACTTCGACGGGCCGATCGTGTTCGTGGTGATCAGCCGCTACCACGGCGGCGCGTTCGTGGTCTTCTCCAAGGCGCTCAACCCGAACATGACCGTGCTCGCGGTCGAGGGCTCGTTCGCCTCGGTGATCGGGGGCGCCCCGGCTGCTGCGGTCGTGTTCGCCGGCGAGGTCGAGAAGCGCACGGCCAAGGCCCCGGCCGTGGCCGAGCTCGATGCACGCATCGCGGAGGCGACCGGAGCCGAGCAGACCCGCCTGCGGGTGGAGCTGGCCGACCTGCGTGCCGCGACCCGGGCGGAGAAGATCAGCGAGGTCGCCGCCGAGTTCGACGGGATCCACAACATCCACCGCGCGGTCGAGGTCGGCTCGGTGGACGCGGTGATCTCCGCGGACCGGCTCCGGCCCGAGGTGATCGAGCTGCTCAACCGCCCGCGCTGACCAGCCGGTCGGGGACGAACTCCTCGCGCCGCAGGCTGCTGAGCATCTCGACGTGCCGGTCGGGGTGCCAGGGCCACAGCTCGGGCAGCCCGTCGGCTCCCAGGTACCACCCGGTGCAGCCGCCGGTCGCCCAGATCGTGGTGGCCGCGGCCGCCCGGACCTCGGCGTTGTAGGCGTCGGTGGCCTCCTGGGTCGGCTCGACCTGGTCGACCCGGCCGGCCCGCCACTCGTGCAGCCAGCGCAGCACGTAGTCGGCCTGGGTCTCGGCGATGGTGGTCAGGGAGAAGTTGCCGACCGGGCTGTGCGGTCCCATCAGGGTGAAGTAGTTGGGGAAGCCGGGCTGGGCGACGGTGCGGTAGGCGCGGGGGCCGTCCGCCCACGCCTCGTCGAGGGTGAGTCCGTCCCGCCCGACCAGCTGCATCGGTCGGACGTAGGCGTGGGCGTCGAACCCGGTGGCCAGCACCAGCACGTCGACCTCGTGCAAGGTGCCGTCGGCGGTGCGCACGCCGGTCGGCTCGACCCGGTCGATCGCGTCGGTGACCACCTCGACGTTCGGGCGCTGCAGCGCCCTGTAGTAGCCGGAGGAGATGACGAGCCGGCGGCACAGCGGCTCGAAGTCGGGCGTGAGCTTCGCGCGCAGCTCCGGGTCCCGCACCGAGCGCAGGTTGAGGCGCGCCCAGCCGGTGATCATCCGGCGCTCCCACCCGGGGTGGGTGACGGCCTCGATGAACATGTCGAGCAGCACCTTGCCGGCCAGCCGCGAGACCCTGCGGGCGACCGGGCCGACGGCGGGGTTGGGGGTGGGCATCACCCACTGCGCGGTGCGCTGGAAGACCGTCAGCCGGTCGACCTGCGGAGCGAGCGCCGCGATGATCTGGGCGCCGGTCGACCCGGTGCCGACCACCCCGACCCGCCGGCCCGCGAGCGGCACCGCGTGGTCCCAGCGCGCCGAGTGGAACGACGCGCCGGCGAAGTCCGCGAGCCCGTCGAGGTCGGGGTAGCGCGGGTGGTGCAGGATGCCGGTCGCCGCGACCAGGAAGTCGG
Organism: Marmoricola sp.; assembly: GCA_044227235.1. Classification (GTDB taxonomy): domain Bacteria; phylum Actinomycetota; class Actinomycetes; order Propionibacteriales; family Nocardioidaceae; genus Marmoricola_A. The sequence goes on from JBGAFN010000008.1 coordinate 97,138, forward strand.
CCTCGTCGACGACGCCGTCGACGGTGGAGAGCCGCCACCGGCCGTCGACGTGCTCGGCGCGGGTCAGCTCGGTCCCGAGGCGGAGGTGCGGAACCAGGCCCTGCTCGCGGGCGACCCGGTCCAGGTAGGCGTGGATCTCCGCGCCGGGGGAGAGCAGGTGGCTCCACCCCGGGTTGGGCGCGAACGTGAACTGGTAGAACTCCGACGGCACGTCGCAGGCCACCCCGGGGTAGGAGTTGTCGCGCCAGGTGCCGCCGAGCCGGTCGGACTTCTCGTAGAGCACCAGGTCGTCGTACCCGGCCCGGCGCAGCTTGGCGCCCAGGCACAGGCCGGACATGCCGGCGCCGATGATCGCGATGCGGGGGTTCCGGGGGAGGGTCGCCACCCGAGCGAGGCTAGAGGTCCGCGCCCTCCACCGGAACCACCCGACTCCCAGGTGTCAGCCCCGGTTCAGCCCCGGGCGACCCACGGCGTGAAGCTGCGCGGCTGGCCGAGCCAGTCGACCGTCCCCGCGGTCGAGCCGTTCGGCCGGGTGCCGGAGACCTTGGCCCCGACGCGCACCTCGTCGGGCGTGCCGAGGACCGCGCGGGACATCCGGAACCGGACCGTGTCCGCTGCGTAGTCGACGGTCATCCGGTAGGAGCCCTCGGCCGGCTGGCCCCAGCTCTTGCGCGGGAAGCCCTCGGTGTGCAGCAGCACGTAGTCGGTGCCCTCGAAGTAGCCGCCGACGAGGACGTACTCGGGACCCTTGTCGTCGGGGTCGGTGTCGACGTAGAGCGCGCCGCCCGAGCCCGAGGCCGGGTCCTTGCGCAGGTTGGCGTGGTGCGTGACCACGACGACCTTGTGCTCGGCGTTGCGCACCCGCACCGACAGCAGGTCCGAGCCGTGGGTGGTGTCGTCCGGGTCGGTCACGGTGGTGCTCGCCGCGGTCGCGGGCGGCGCTGCGGACAGCAGCAGGGCTCCGGCGCTCAGCGCCGTCAGGGTGGTCAGGGATCGCAGGGTGTTCGGGTGACGCATGGCGTTCTCGTGTCCTCTCGGGTCCTCGTGCCCGTTCCCCCGTGTCTCGGCGGGCACACGTGCAAGACGCAGCGGAGGTCGGAAAGGTTGCGTCGGCTGCGCTGTCGGACCGAACCCGCAGCTCCCGGCGGTCTGGAGCACCGGGCGGTGACCATGGGCGGCGGCGGCGTGCCGCTCCTAGCGTGGAGGGTCCGTCCGCAGCCCAAGGGGAGACCGATGAGCTTCGAGGCCTACCACGACGTCACCGCCCAGCAGCACCAGGACAACGTCGACCGGCTGACCGCGGCCGGGTTCCGGCCCGTCGTCCTCGACGTCTCCGGCGATCCCGGCGACGCGCGCTACGCCGCCGTCTGGGTGGACGACCCCGGACCCGGCTGGCGGGCGCTGCACGGCCTCGACGCCGCGACGTACCAGGCCAGGTTCACCGAGCTCACCGGCGAGGGCTGGGCGCCCGTGGTGGTGAGCGCCACCGGGCCGCGGGACCGCGCGGTGTTCGCCGCGCTCTTCGAGGGCGACCACCCCGAGGAGCGGTTCGCCCACCACGACCTGGTCTGGAACGAGGCCGGCCCGCACGGGTCGCTGCAGGAGGCGATGACCCGGGCCCACCGTGACGGCTTCGTCCCGGTCTCGCTCACGGCGTACGGCGACCCCGACGACGAGCGGTATGCCGGCGTGTGGGCCTCCGACCCGGCTGCGGTGGCCTGGTCGTTGCAGCGTGCCTCCCTGGACGACTGGCAGCGGCGCTTCGTCGCCGCGCTCGACGCCGGCCTGCGCCCGGGGTGCCTCACGCTGACCGCCGGGGGCGACGTGCTGGCCGTGGTGCGCGACGACCAGGTCGGCACCTGGACGGCCTGCCACGGCGTGAGCGCCGCGGAGTACCAGCAGCACTTCGACTCAGCGCTCGGCCAGGGGCTCCGGCCGATCGCGGTGAGCGCGTCGCCCTCCGACGCCGGCCGCTACGCCGCCGTGTTCGCGGCCACGGACCGGCCGGTGGACCGGGTGGCCACGGTGACCGGGGACGATCTCCCGGGCAGCGCCGAGCTCGACGCGGCGGTGCTCGGGGCGATGCGCGACCAGGGCATCCGGGCGCTCTCGGTCGCGTTCGCCCGGGGTGGGGGGCTGCTCGGGCGGCGTGCCTACACGTGGGCCGAGCCGGACTACCCGGTGACCCGACCGCAGACCCGGTTCCGGATCGCCAGCGTCAGTAAGGCCTTCGCCGCCGCCGTGGTCGCCGAGCTCGTCGCCGGCCAGCAGCTGTCCTGGACCACCGCCGCGCTGCCCTACGTCGGGGTGACCTCGACGCTGCCGCTCGGCACCCCGGCCCACACCCAGTTCGACGGCGTCACGGTGCAGCAGCTGGTCCTGCAGACCTCGGGTTTCCCCCGCGACCTGGACCGCGACCAGCGCGGCATCGCCGCCGCGCTGTCGTGGCCGGTCGCGCCGCTCTCGCGTGACCTGGTCCTGAAGTACTTCTACGGCGCACCCCTGGGACCCGTCGAGGCCGACGGCTACTCCAACCCGGCCTTCTACCTCCTCACCGAGGTGGTCAGCCACTGCACCGGGATGTCGTTCCTCGACGCGGCCCGGCAGTGGGTGCTGGACCCGCTCGGCATCGCGGACGTCACGGTGGCCGACACCGGACCTGGCCAGCGGCAGCCCGGGGAGGTGGCCACCTACGACGACCCCGAGGTCGGCCCGGCCCAGCTCGACTACAGCGACGGGGCCGTCGCCGCGAAGGCGTACGGCGGAGACTTCGTGCTGGAGAACTGCCCGGGTGCCGGCGGCCTGGTCACCTCGGCGGCCAGCATGGCCCGGCTGGTCGGCCACTACCCGGTGTGGAACGCACCGAGCACGCTGACCGGCCGCATGGTGGCGACCCGCTACGGGTCGCTTCCCGGCACGTCCGCGGGGGCCGTGTGCCGGGCCGACGGCCTCGACTTCGCCTTCGTGTTCAACCGGGCCTCGTCGGCGGCGTGGAAGGACGCGCTGCGGGACCGGCTGCACGCCTACCTGGACGCGCACGGCTCCGAGCTGGTGCCGCCCCACGTCGACGACCGGGTCGACGACGGCATCTCCGGCGGGATCCGGGGCGGGATCCTGGGGTCGGTGCCGGGCCAGGGCCGGCCCGGTGTCTCCGACCACGTGGGCGGGGCGGGTCCGCGGATCGGCGGGCTCCTCCCGCCGCCGTGAGGGGCGCCGGAGGCAGGGCCCTCGCTCAGTCGAGACCGAGCAGGTCGATCGCCGTCTCGCGCATCTCGACCTTGCGGACCTTGCCGGTCACGGTCATCGGGAAGTCCTCGACCAGGTGCACGTACCGCGGGATCTTGTAGTGCGCGAGCCGTCCGGCGCAGAACGCCTTGAGCGCGGCGGCGTCGAGCGGCTCCGCGCCGGGGCGCATCCGGACCCAGGCCATCAGCTCCTCGCCGTACTTGTCGTCGGGGACGCCGATCACCTGGGCGTCGAGGATGTCGGGGTGGGTGTAGAGGAACTCCTCGATCTCGCGCGGGTAGATGTTCTCCCCACCGCGGATGACCATGTCCTTGATCCGTCCGGTGATCTGCACGTAGCCCTCGTTGTCCATCACCGCGATGTCGCCGGTGCGCATCCAGCCGTCGACCAGGACCTCGGCGGTCTTCTCGACGTTCTCCCAGTAGCCCAGCATCACCGAGTACCCCTTGGTGCAGAACTCGCCGGCCTCGCCCCGGGGGAGCGGCTCGCCGGTGGTGGGGTCGGCGACCTTGATCTCCAGGTGCGGTCCGACCCGTCCGACCGTCCCGACCTTGGCCTCGAACGGGTCCTCCGGGCTGGTCTGGGTGGAGACCGGTGAGGTCTCGGTCATGCCGTAGCAGATGGTCATGTCCGTGATGCCGGCGTCGAGGATCTTGCGCATCATCTCGGCCGGGCAGGGGGACCCGGCCATGATCCCGGTGCGCAGCGTGGAGAGGTCGTAGGCCGAGAGGTCCGGGAGCGCCCACATCGCGATGAACATCGTCGGGACGCCGTACAGCGAGGTGCAGCGCTCGGCGGCGACCGCGTGCAGCGTGGCGGCAGGGTCGAAGCCCGGCGCCGGGATCACCATGGCCGAGCCGTGCGTTGTGGCTGCGAGGTTGCCCATCACCATGCCGAAGCAGTGGTAGAAGGGCACCGGGATGCAGATCCGGTCCAGCTCGGTGTAGCGGCAGCCCTCGCCCACGAAGAACCCGTTGTTGAGGATGTTGAGGTGGCTCAGCGTGGCCCCCTTCGGGAAGCCCGTCGTGCCCGACGTGTACTGGATGTTGATCGGGTCCTCGGGGGCCAGCCCGGCCTCGACCTCGGCCAGCATGGCTTCCGGCACCCGGGTCGCGGCGCCGAGCAGTTCGGTCCACGACTGCTGGCCGATCACCACGACCTCGCCGAGGTGCTGGCACTCGTGGCGCACCTCGGCGACCATCGCGGGGTAGTCGCTGGTCTTGAAGGACTCGGCGACCACCACCAGGCTGATCCCGGCCTGCTGCAGCACGTAGCTCACCTCGTGCGTGCGGTACGCCGGGTTGATGTTGACCAGGATCGCCCCGATCCGGGCGGTGGCGAACTGCACCAGGGTCCACTCGGCACAGTTCGGCGCCCAGATGCCGACGCGGTCGCCGACCTGCACGCCGTAGGCGAGCAGGCCCCGCGCGACCTCGTCGACCGCGGCGTCGAGCTCGGCGTAGGTCCACCGGCGACCGGTCTGCACCTCCACCAGGGCGTCGCGGTCGGGATGGGCCGCCGCGGTCCGGCGCAGGTTGGCGCCGATGGTCTCCCGGAGCAGGGGAGGGGTCTCGGCACCGCGGGTGTGGCTGAGGAGTGGGGGTGTCGCGGGTGAGGAGGTCTGGGTCACACGGCGAGCGTAGGGCGTGGCGTTGCCACGATGAAGTCACCAAGGTCCGGAGTCTCGGTGCGCTCGCGGTACTCCTGGACCGTGCCGGGCCAGTTGGTGGTGATGCGTCCTCCCTCGGTGCGGTACCAGCTGCTGCAGCCGGCCCACACGCTGCCGGCGAGCCGCTCCTGCATCTCGTGGTCGTAGCGCTCGGCGACCGCCGCTCGCACCTCGAAGCTCTCCAGGCGGCCGTCCTGCAGCCGCTCGACGAGCTGGCCGAGGTAGCCGGTCTGGCACTCGATCATCGACAGGATCGAGCTGCCGCCGAGGTTGGTGTTGGGGCCGTAGACCACGAACAGGTTGGGGAACCCGGGCATCGTCATGCCGAGGTAGGCCTTCGCGCCGTCGGCCCAGTCGCCTGCCAGGTCGCGGCCGTCGCGTCCGGTGAACCGGATCGGGGCGAGCAGCTCGGTGGCCTTGAATCCGGTGCCGTGGATGATCACGTCCGCCTCGTGCAGCACCCCGTCGGCGGTCCGGACGCCGGTCGGGACGACCTCGGCGATCCGCTCGGTGACGACCTCGACGTTGGGCTTGGTCAGCGTCGGGTACCAGTTGTTGCTGAACAGCAGCCGCTTGCAGCCGACCGGGTAGTCCGGGGTGAGCTTGGCCCGCAGGGTGGCGTCGTGGACCTGGAGCCGCAGCATCGCCTGGAACCCGAGCTCGAAGGTCTTGGTGAACCAGGTGCGCTCGCCCAGGGCGCGGTTGAGCTGCTCGGACAGGGTCCGGGTCAGCTCGCGGCCGAAGCCCTGGGTGGCGGGCAGGGTGGAGAAGGCCTGCAGGTGCAGCCGGGTGTAGCCGCGGTCCGGCTTCGGCACGACGTACGGCGCCGAGCGCTGGAACACCGTGACGTGCGAGGCGGCGCGCTGCACGTGCGGCACGAACTGGATCGCGCTGGCCCCGGTGCCGATCACGAGCACCCGCTTGCCGGTCAGGTCGACGTCGTGGCGCCACTGCGCGGAGTGGAACGCGGGCCCGGCGAACGAGTCGAGGCCCGGCAGGTCGGGGATCGCGGGCCGGGACAGCTGGCCGACGGCGGTCACCACCAGGTCGGCGGTGTAGGTCGTCCCGGTGCTGGTGGTCAGCGTCCAGCGCCGCTCCTGGTCGTCGTACGTCGCGGCGAGGACCTCGGTGCCGGTGACGACCAGCCGGCGCAGGTCCTGCTCGTCGGCGACCCGGTCGATGTACTCCAGGATGTCCGGCTGCTCGGCGTAGCGGCGCGGCCACCCGGGGTTGGGCGCGAAGGAGAACGAGTAGAGGGAGGAGGGGACGTCGCAGGCGGCACCGGGGTAGGTGTTGTCGCGCCAGACGCCTCCGATGCGGTCGGACTTCTCGAGGATGGTCAGGTCGGTCACGCCACGGCGGCGCAGCTCGACGGCGGCGGCGAGGCCGCCGAACCCGGACCCGATGACGACGGCGGAGAGACTGGTCACGGGTCGAGGCTAGGGGAGCGGCGCTGGCGTGTCCGAGACAACCCCGGCCACGTGATCCACAATATCGGCCATGCCCGAGGTCGAGCTCCCCGTCCCGGTGACCACCCTGCGCGACGGGGTCGTCTGGGACTTCCCGCGCAGCGTCGCGGGACTGCAGGTGCTGCGCGACTTCGCCCGCGAGCACGGCCTGGACGACGCGCGGGTGCTCGCCGGGGTCGAGGTCACCGAGGCCCGGCTGGCCGACGCCGCGGAGGTGGTGCCGGCGAGCGCGGAGCTCACCGCGCTGCGCAACCTCGCCGGCCTGGCCGCCGGCACCCCGCTCGCCGGCGACCTCGGGCTCGCCCTCGGGAGGGCCTACCACGTGACGTCGTTCGGGATCCTGGGCTACGCGCTGATCAGCAGCCGCACGGTCGGCGACGTGGTCGACCTGGCGCTGCGCTTCCTGGACCTGTCCCACATCTTCAGCACCCCGGAGGTCACCGTCGTCGACGGCGAGGTGCGGATCGCCTTCGAGCCGGTGGACCTGCCCGCGGACCTGGCCGGCTTCGTGGTGCTGCGCGACGTCGCCGCGATCGCGTCGGTGCTCACCGAGCTGGTCGGCGACCGGATGCCGTTCACGTCGGTGCTCCTCACCGGGTCCCGCCCGGCCGACCCCGCGCCGTACGTCGAGGTGTTCGGGCGGGTGCCGCGCTTCCGGGCCGCACGGGCGGTGCTCGGCTTCGCGGTCGCCGACCTGGAGCGGCGCCTGCCGCGCGGCAACCCGCACAGCCAGGCGCTGGCCGAGGCGATGTGCCGCGACGTCGTCTCGCGCCGCCGGGCCCGGACCGGGCTGACCGAGGAGGTCCGGCTCTGGATCACCCGCAACGTCAGCGACGGTGCGGAGATGCCGCGCGCGGCCGCTGCGCTCGCGATGAGCGAGCGGACGCTGCGTCGTCGGCTGGAGGGGGCCGGCACCCGCTACCAGCACCTCCTCGACGAGGTCCGGGAGGCGCTGGCGGAGGAGATGCTCGCGACCGGCCTGCTGGGGGTCGAGGACGTCGCCCAGCGGCTGGGGTACGCCGAGGCGTCGAGCTTCATCCACGCCTTCAAGCGGTGGAAGGGCCGGACGCCGACCCAGTGGGGGGCGGAGTCCTCGCCCCGACCGGCGAGGCCCGGTCCCACCCGGCGCTGACCGGCCGCCCTACCCGGTGGGGGCCGGTCTGGGGGCTGCCTCGCCCGAGTCCGGGTCGACCATCAGCCCCGAGGTGTCGACGGCGACGAAGGCCGACGCGGGGATGGTCTTGAGCTGCTCGACGAGCCGGTCGGGCCAGTGCGCGTTGCGCTCGCCCTGGAAGAACCACGGGCTGCCGTTGTCGGCCAGCACCAGACCGTAGGTCTGCATCGCCCGGATCACCGCCCGGGCCTGGGCGTCGTAGCCGTCGAGGGGGAGGTCGGCGGAGAGCCGGAAGCGTGCCCCCATCGGCGGGTAGCCCCAGCTCGACGTGGACCCCGCGTCGTGCCGGGCCGGCCACAGGTGGTGGCTGCTGGTCACGTCGGTGGTGAACCGGATCGCGTGGTCCACCGAGCCGGCCTTCACCTCCTTCCAGCGCAGCAGGCCGGGCAGGATCGGCAGGCCGGCCGCGTCGGCCGAGGTCCAGCCGTCGGGGCGGAGCCGGTTGCTCGCGAGCGACCAGGTCGCGCCCGAGCCCGCCCGCCAGCGGCCGTCGGCGCGCTGCCGGGTCAGCCAGGTCTCGTAGAGCCGGCAGGTGTCCGCGTTGACGACCACGGCGTGCCGGTCGCCGCTCGAGTGCCGGCCGCCCTCGATCCGGGTGTCCCGCCCGAACGGGTAGCGGACGTGGTCGCTCTCATCGGCGTAGTCGAAGCGCACCCGGACGCGGGGGTGGGACCGTCCGACGACGGTGACCGGGATGCCGTAGTTCGGCCCGTCGCCGTACGACGGACCGAAGTCGGGATGCAGGTCGACGTCGGTCGACATGTGGCTGAGCCACTGGTCGCTGCGGGCGTCGACCGGCAGGGTCCGGATGTCGGCGTGCCACCAGCTCGTCGCCGGCAGCGCGGTGCAGCCGGTGCCGGCGACCGGCACCCGGGCGGACGCTGCGTGCCCGGACGTCGTCGGCCCACTGGTGCCCGAGGTCGCGGTCGTCGCGGCAGCCTCGACGCCGGGTCGCCCCTCCGTCGTCCCGCACGCCGCCAGGGCGGCCAGCAGGACGAGCGTCGGGAGCAGGCGACGGGTCAGGCGATCGCCGCCCGCTGCAGGGGGATGCGCTGGGTGACCAGGAGCCGGCCGGTCGAGGAGGCGAGCTCCGCGCCGGTGCCGTCGGGCGCGAGGCCCGCGATCCGGGCCAGCATCCCGTGCTCCCGGGCGGTCGGCTCCCACAGGGCCGGGTTGGCCTCGTGCGCGTCGAGGATGCGGCGCAGCGTCGGGTTGGCCTCGGCGACCTCGTCGTACAGATCGCGGACGTTGGCCGGCGTGCGCTGCGCGACGATCTCGCCGCGGTGCAGGCGGGCCACCAGGACCCGGAGCCACTCGCGGTGCATCTCCACGAGCAGGTCGGCCTCGTCGTCGAAGTGCAGCTCGACGTCGCCCACCGACTGCCACGGCGCGATGGTGTCCCCCGTCGCCTTGGCGTTGACGAGCACCGCGCGCATGTAGTCGCGCCGGCGCAGAGTCGTGATCCCCATGAAATATCAGTCCCCACCGATAGTCGTGACCAGGGCGGCGACCCCTCGCCGGTCCCGGTCGGCACCTCTCCCCACTGACGAGGTGCTCACCCCAGGATAGAGGGGGCGGACCGTGCGATCCAGACCAAAAGGGGCGGATCATGAAGATTCGGGACCATAGGCCTAGGTAACTAGTCCGGCATGGTCCACCTGTGAGCAGCGCCCTGCCGCCTGGGTCAAACCCTCACGACGTTCGGACCATTAGGGCGCGTCCCACCCGATTCGGGACTGAAGTCCTGATGTCATGGAGACACGTTCACGGCACCGAGGGGAGGTCCGCATCGTGACGATCACCATCTCGTCCGCCGGCGCAGCCGGTGACACCCACCAGCCGACCCACGCCGCGGCGTGCTCGTGTGGCCAGCAGCTCGACTGCTGCGACCGCGCGCACTGCCCGCGCTGCGGGTGCGCGATCGACCAGGGCTGACCGCACCACCCCGCACCACCCCGACCCCCGACAGGGTCACCGCAAGCTCCGTCCGTATGGCATCCCCCAGCCAGGACGGTGTGCCACATCCGGCCACCCCCCACGGCCTGTGGCGCCGAGAGGCCGCGCTCATCCCCCAGAGTGCGGCCTCTCACTATTTCTCCGGCCCGTTCCCCCGCGGCTAAGGTGACAGCGGCAAGCAGGCGGCGCGAGGGCAGATTCGAGGGGCAGCGGTGGACACGCAGCAGGAGGCCGGCGCCTCGACGGTGCCGCCGGCCCGCATCGTGACGATCCCCAACCTCCTCAGCGTGCTGCGCCTCGCGCTGCTCCCGGTCTTCCTGTGGCTGGTCCTGGGACCCGAGAAGGACGGCTTGGCCGTCGCGGTGCTCATGTTCATGGGGATCAGCGACTACCTCGACGGCTACATCGCCCGCCGGTGGAACCAGACCTCCAAGCTCGGCGCCATCCTGGACCCGGTCGCCGACCGGCTGTACATCCTCGCGACCGTGGTCGGCCTGGGGGCGCGGGGGATCATCCCGATCTGGCTGGCCGTCGCACTGCCGGCCCGCGACGCGTTCCTGTGGTGCCTGGTGCCGTTCCTGCGCACCCGCGGCTACAGCGCGCTGCCGGTGCACTTCCTCGGCAAGGCCGCGACCGCCGCGCTGCTGTACGCCTTCCCGCTGCTGCTCCTCGGCGACGGCGACGGGTCGGTCGCCGAGGTCTCGCGGGTCTTCGGCTGGGCCTTCGCCATCTGGGGCGTCGGCATGTACTGGTGGGCGGGGCTGCTCTACGCCTGGCAGGTGCGGACGCTGATGGTCGCCACCCGACGCGCGGCGGCCGAGGACTGAGCGCGGTGGCCGACACCGACGAGCGCACCGGCCCGTCCGGTCAGCAGGACCGGACGGGGGAGCGGGCCCTGCCGCCCCAGGCCACGATGGGCCTGCTCGGGTACCTGACGGCGCACTCGCTGGACGAGGACTACGCCCACGTCGCGGCCCAGCGGGCAGCGCGGGACCAGGCCCGTGCCGAGACGGCCGGCGACGCCGGTCCCGCCCCGGATCCCGGGCGCTCCCGCCGCGTCTCCGTCCTCGCACTCGGGGTGCTGGCCGCGTTCGGCCTGCTCGTCGCGACCGCCGCGGTGACCACCTCGCGCGGCGCCGGCGTCCAGGAGAGCTCGCGGGCGTCCCTGATCAGCCAGGTGCAGGAGCGCCGCGGCCAGCTCGACGACGTGCGCGCGCAGGTCCGGGCGCTGCAGGCCGACCTCGACCGGATCCAGCAGGCGTACCTCAACGCCTCGGCCACCGGCCGCTCGCTGTCCCAGCAGCTCACCGACCTGCAGATCGCGACCGGGTTCGCCGCCGCGCAGGGACCGGGGGTGCGGATCGTGGTGGACGACAACCCCCGCGCGGTCACCGACCGCCAGGTCGTCTTCGACAAGGACCTGCAGAAGCTGGTCAACGGGCTGTGGACCGCCGGCGCCGAGGCCGTGGCCATCAACGGCCAGCGGGTCACCGCGTTGACCGCGATCCGGACCGCCGGCGACGCGATCACCGTGAACTTCAAGTCGCTGACCCGCCCGTACGTCGTGCGGGCCATCGGCGACCCCGACCAGCTGCCGGCGCGTTTCATCGAGTCCGAGGGTGGTACCTGGTGGTTGAATCTGAGATCCGTGTACCAGCTCCAGTTCACCATGACCTCTGAGGACCCGATCACCGTGCCAGCCGCCGCGACCGTGACCCTGCAACACGCGACGACGCCGAACCGGCAGGGGTCCGGCGGGTCCGGCCAGGGAGCCGCACGATGATCGGAGCGCTCGGGCTCGTGCTCGGCGTCGCGCTCGGCCTGGTGCTGAAGCCCGACGTTCCGTTCTGGATGGAGCCCTACCTTCCCATCGCCGTCGTCGCCGCCCTGGACGCCGTCTTCGGCGCCCTGCGCGCCTTCCTCGACGGCATCTTCGACGACAAGGTCTTCTTCGTCTCCTTCGTCAGCAACGTGGTCATCGCCGCCCTGATCGTCTACCTCGGCGACCAGCTCGGGGTCGGCGGACAGCTCTCGACCGGTGTCATCGTGGTGCTCGGCATCCGGATCTTCTCCAACGTCGCCGCCATCCGCCGGCACCTCTTCCATGCCTGACGCCCGGCCTGACGCCCGGCCTGACGCCGTGCCTGACGCCGTCGAGCCGGGGCCCTCGGGGCGGCGCCGGCTGCTCTCCGCCCTGACCGCTCCGCCCTCCCGGGGCCAGGTGATCGGCGGCGTCCTCCTGGCGGTGCTCGGCTTCGCCGCCGCGGTGCAGGTCCGGGCGACCGGGCAGGACGACAACTTCGCCGGGGCCCGGCAGGCCGACTTGATCGCGCTGATCAACAGCCTCGCGCTGGCCACCGACCGCGCCGACAGCCAGCTGACCGAGCTGCGCCGCACCCGGGACTCGCTGGCCAGCGACACCGAGGCCACCCGCACCGCCCTGGCGCTGGCGCGGCAGCGCGCCGCCACCCTGCAGATCCTGGCCGGGACCGTGCCCGCCGTGGGGCCCGGCATCCGCGTCACGGTCGAGGCACGCGACGGCGACATCGGCACCGACCAGCTGCTCAACGGCCTGCAGGAGCTCCGGGACTCGGGAGCCGAGGCGATCGAGATCAACGACAGCGTCCGGGTCGTCGTCGACACCGCGATCGAGGACACCCCGACCCGGGGCCTGGTCGTCGGCGGCCAGCGGCTCGAGCCGCCGTACGTCATCGACGCGATCGGCGACCCGGACACCCTGGCCTCGGCGCTGACCTTCCCCGGCGGCTTCATCGTCGAGGTCGGCCAGGTCGGCGGCCGGGTCGAGGTGAAGAAGACCCGCACCGTCGAGATCGCCAGCACCCAGAAGCTGCCCACCACCCGCTACGCCGAGCCGGTGCCGCAGGAGTAGCCTGCGGCGCAGCACCACCGACCGAACCCGACCTGGAGGAGTCCCGTGTACCCCGAGGACCTGAAGTACACCGTCGAGCACGAGTGGGTGCGCACCCCCGGTGAGTCGGAGGGCTCGGTGCGGATCGGCATCACCGAGTTCGCCCAGGACGCGCTCGGCGACATCGTCTACGTGCAGCTGCCCGCCGTGGGCGACCAGGTCCAGGCAGGGTCCGCCGTCGGCGAGCTGGAGTCCACCAAGTCCGTCAGCGACGTCTACGTGCCCGTCTCGGGCGAGGTCGTCGCCGTCAACGACTCCCTCGACAGCACGCCCGAGCTGGTCAACTCCGACCCGTACGGCGCCGGCTGGCTGTTCGAGCTCGTCCCCAGCGACGCCACCGCGGTCGACGGCCTCCTCGACGCCGCCGCCTACCAGGCGTCGCTCGATTCCTGAGGGACCTCCCTGGTAGGTTCGCAACCATCAACCTCGACCTCCACGTGAAGGTTGAGGAGCCATGGCGTCTGGACGTCCAGAGAGGGAACACATGCCGTTCTGCACCTCGTGCGGTCACCAGAACCCGGACGACGCCCGGTTCTGCTCCCAGTGCGGCACCCGACTGGCCGAGACGACGGGGGAGCACCCCGTCGAGGAGCCCGCGGACCACGACGCCACCGCGACCATGACCTTCCGCTCGGCCACGCCGAGCGAGTCGGCCGAGGACCGCGGGCTCGACGAGGACGACGCCGCGGCGGTGGACGCCCTGCCGGCCGGCAGCGCGCTCCTGGTCGTGCAGCGCGGGCCCAGCGCGGGCAGCCGGTTCCTGCTCGACTCCGACGTGACGACCGCCGGGCGGCACCCGGACAGCGAGATCTTCCTCGACGACGTCACCGTGTCGCGGCGACACGCGGAGTTCCACCGGATCCCCGGCGGCGGCTTCTCGGTCCACGACGTCGGCAGCCTCAACGGGACCTACGTCAACCGCGACCGGATCGACGAGGTCGTCCTCCAGGGCGGCGACGAGGTGCAGATCGGGAAGTACCGCCTGGTCTACTTCGCCAGCCAGGCGACCCCGGCCCGGTGACCGGGCCCGTGAGCCGCCACCCGGGGGAGAGCCGCGGCGCGGCGGGACCCGCCGGTGCCCACGGAGCCCACGGTGCCGCCCAGCGCACGCACGCCGGCGAGGCCCGGATGAACATCGGCGAGGTGCACACACGGCTGCGCGAGGAGTTCCCCAGCCTGCTGCTCAGCAAGCTGCGGTACTTCGAGTCCGAGGGGCTGGTGGTGCCGACCCGCACCCCGGCGGGCTACCGCAAGTACAGCTCCGAGGACGTCGAGCGACTCCGCTACGCCCTGGTGCTGCAGCGTGACCACCACCTGCCGCTGAAGATCATCAAGGAGCACCTCGACGCGCTCGACCGGGGCCTGGAGCCTCCGGCGCTGAGCGGTGGCCCCACCGTGCCGCGGCTGGCGCTGGCCCCCGACGGCTTCCCGTCGGCCTCCGGCTTCGACCCCGAGACCTCCACCCTGCGGCTCACCCGTCGCGAGCTGCTGGTGGCCGCGGAGATCGACGAGGACCTGCTCGGGGCGCTGGAGAGCTATGGCCTGATCGTGCCGCGGCCGGGCTCCGCGCCGTACGACAACGACGCGATCGTGATCGCCCGCACCGCCGCGGAGCTGGCCGGCTTCGGCATCGAGCCGCGGCACCTGCGCTCCTTCAAGACCGCCGCCGACCGCGAGGTCGGCCTGGTCGAGCAGGTCGTCGCCCCGATCCGGCGCAGCCGCGAGGCCGGCGCCGAGGGGCGGGCGGAGGAGGCCATGACGCAGATGGCCTCACTGTCCGTGCGGCTGCACGCGACGCTGGTCAAGGCGGGTCTGCGCAGCCTGCGCTGAGCCGCTGCCGGGCGGATGCGGGCACCGGGCTCGTGGCGTCCTTCCCCGGCCGCGGGGTCTCAGGTCCCTTGTGTTGAGCCGGTCTCGCGCTGCGGGTCGTTTGGGCCATCGACGCCGGGGGTAGGCTGCCGATGTGCGCGAAGTCGATGTGGTGGGTGTCCGGGTCGAGATGCCGTCGAACCAGCCGATCGTGCTCCTGAGGGAGACGACGGGCGACCGCTACCTGCCCATCTGGATCGGCGCCGTCGAGGCGACCGCGATCGCGTTCGCCCAGCAGGGCGTCGTCCCGCCCCGGCCGCTCACCCACGACCTGATGAAGGACCTGATCGGGGCCACCGGCAACGAGCTGACCGAGGTCCGGATCACCGAGATGCGCGACGGCGTCTTCTACGCCGTCCTGGTGCTCTCCTCGGGGGCCGAGGTCAGCGCCCGCCCCTCGGACTCCATCGCGCTCGCGCTGCGGGCCGGGGCGCGGATCGTGTGCGCCGAGGACGTCCTGGACGAGGCTGGCCTGGAGGTGCCCGAGGAGGACGAGGACGAGGTGGAGAAGTTCCGCGAGTTCCTCGACTCGGTCTCGCCCGAGGACTTCGAGGCCCCCGGCAGCTGAGCCGGTGCTCGCGCGTGAGGGGCCAGGGCGTCCCCTGCGCTCGCAACCTCACCTTCACGTTGAGGTTGAAGGTTGCGACACGCCGGTGCCGCAGGGGCAAGGTCTTTGACCCCCTCACCCTCCAGGACTACTTTGAAGTGTCTTCGTTGTAGTTCCACCGCTGTGCTCCAGACCGGAGCGAGGGCGGCTTCCCCCGGGACTGCGGGTCCACGAAGCGGATCAGTGGAGGTCAACCGTGACTGGTAAGGGCGACAAGGCTGCCCCTCAGGTCGACGCGACAGCGGCCGACGAGGCCGTGACCGCAGCCGGCGAGCAGGGTCTGCTCTTCGACGACGACGTGTCGCCCCTGCCCCGCGACGTCGGCTACCGCGGCCCCACCGCGTGCAACGCGGCGGGCATCACCTACCGGCAGCTCGACTACTGGGCCCGCACCGGGCTCGTCGAGCCGACCGTCCGCGGTGCGACCGGCTCCGGCACCCAGCGCCTCTACTCGTTCCGCGACATCCTGCTGCTCAAGGTCATCAAGCGGCTCCTGGACGCGGGCATCTCCCTGCAGCAGATCCGCACCGCGGTGCAGCACCTGCGCGAGCGCGGCACCGACGACCTGACCCGGGTGACCCTGATGAGCGACGGCGCCTCGGTCTACGAGTGCACCTCCAACGACGAGGTCATCGACCTGCTCCAGGGCGGGCAGGGCGTCTTCGGCATCGCCATCGGCGGCGTGTGGCGCGAGATCGAGGGCTCGCTGGCCGAGCTCCCCAGCGAGAAGGCGGTCCGCGACGACGACGCCTCCGACGAGCTGTCGGCGCGTCGCCGCGCCAAGCTGACGGGCTGACACCCCGGGCGAGACGATCCCGATCCGCGACGGCGTGGCTGGTAACCTGGCCACGCCGTTGACATGCGCGGGAGAGCTCAGGACCCAGCAGTCGTCCGGACGCCGAAGGGGCAATTCCTCCCCGGAACCTCTCAGGCACCAGGACCGCGCGACGAGGCGACTCTGGAGGGCCCACGCCTGACAGAGGGGGAGGCGACCCGCCGTCAGCCCAGGGAGCCTCCGTGACCGACCCCACCTCCGTCCCCGCCGCCTCCGGGGCCCGCCCCTTCGTGGACCGCCACATCGGCCCGGACGCGGCGCAGCAGACCGTGATGCTCAAGGCCCTCGGCTTCGACTCCCTCGAGCAGCTGATGGCCGCCGCCGTCCCCGGGGCGATCCGCTCCGACGAGCTGGACCTGCCGGCCGCCGTCGACGAGGAGCAGGCCGCCGCCGAGCTGCGGGCCCTCGCCGCGGCCAACCAGCCGCTCGAGCCGATGATCGGCCTGGGATACCACGGCACCGTCACCCCGGCCGTGATCCGCCGCAACGTGCTCGAGGACCCCGCCTGGTACACCGCGTACACGCCGTACCAGCCGGAGATCTCCCAGGGCCGCCTCGAGGCGCTGCTCAACTTCCAGACCGTCGTGGGCGACCTGACCGGGCTGCCGACCTCCAACGCCTCGCTGCTCGACGAGGGCACCGCCGCGGCCGAGGCGATGACGCTGGTGCGCCGCGCCAACCGCAAGGCCTCCGGCCCCTTCGTGGTCGACGCCGACGCGCTCCCGCAGACGGTCGCGGTGGTGCGCACCCGTGCCGAGGCGATGGGCATCGAGGTCGTCGTGGCCGACCTCGCCGACGGCCTCCCCGAGGGCGAGCTGTCCGGGCTGCTCGTGCAGTACCCCGGCGCGTCCGGCCGGGTGTGGGACCCGCGCGCGGTGATCGCCGAGGCGCACGACCGCAACGCGCTCGCCGTGGTCGCCGCCGACCTGCTCGCGCTGACCCTGCTGGAGTCGCCCGGCACGCTGGGCGCCGACGTGGCGGTCGGCTCGACCCAGCGATTCGGCGTCCCGCTCTTCTACGGTGGCCCGCACGCCGGCTACATGGCCGTCGCCGCAGGGTTGGAGCGGCACCTGCCGGGACGCCTGGTCGGCGTCTCGGTCGACGCCGAGGGCCGCCCGGCGTACCGGCTGGCGCTGCAGACCCGCGAGCAGCACATCCGCCGGGACAAGGCGACCTCCAACATCTGCACCGCCCAGGTGCTGCTCGCCGTCGTCGCCAGCATGTACGCCGTCTACCACGGGCCCGACGGGCTGCGGGAGATCGCGCGGCTCACCCACGAGCGGACCGCCCGCCTCGCCGACGCGCTGCGCGCCGGCGGCGTGGAGGTCGTGCACGACAGCTTCTTCGACACCCTCACCCTGCGGGTGCCCGGCCGTGCCGGCGCCGTGGTCGACGCGGCCCGCGAGGCCGGGGTGCACCTGCGCCTGGTCGACGCCGACCACGTCGGCGTCGCCGTGGGGGAGACCGCCCGCGAGGAGCACCTGGTGGCGGTGGCCGCCGCCGCCGGTGCGGGGACCCTGCCCGACCAGGCCGCCGGTGCCCTGCCCGAGACGCTGCTGCGCAGCACCGAGTACCTGACCCACGAGGTCTTCTCCGCCCACCGGTCCGAGACCCAGATGCTGCGCTACCTCTCCCGGCTCTCGCGTCGCGACTACGCGCTGGACCGGGGGATGATCCCGCTCGGCTCCTGCACGATGAAGCTCAACGCCACCACTGAGATGGAGCCGGTCTCGCTGCCCGGGTTCGCCGCCCTGCACCCGTTCGCCCCGGCCGGCGACGCCGCGGGGTACACCCGCCTGGTCGCCGAGCTCGAGGACTGGCTGGCCGAGGTCACCGGCTACGACCGGGTCTCCATCCAGCCCAACGCCGGCTCCCAGGGCGAGCTCGCCGGGTTGCTCGCGATCCGCGGCTACCACCGCGCCAACGGCGACGCCGGGCGCGACGTCTGCCTGATCCCGTCCTCGGCGCACGGCACCAACGCCGCCTCCGCGGTGATGGCCGGCATGCGCGTGGTCGTCGTGAAGGCCGCCGCCGACGGGTCGGTCGACCTCGACGACCTGCGCGCCCAGTGCGCCGCCCACGCCGACGACCTGGCCGCGATCATGGTCACCTACCCCTCCACGCACGGCGCCTACGAGGACACGATCACCGAGCTCTGCGCGGTGGTGCACGACCACGGCGGCCAGGTCTACATCGACGGGGCGAACTTCAACGCGCTGCTCGGCTTCGCCAAGCCCGGGCGGTTCGGCGGCGACGTCTCGCACCTCAACCTGCACAAGACCTTCTGCATCCCCCATGGCGGTGGCGGCCCCGGCGTCGGGCCGGTCGCGGTCCGCGAGCACCTCGCGCCGTACCTGCCCTCGCACCCGGGCCACCCCGACGCCGACCGTCGCGACGGGATCGGGCCGATCAGCGCGGCGCCGTACGGCTCGGCGGGGATCCTGCCGATCTCGTGGGCCTACGTGCGGATGATGGGCGCCGAGGGGCTGACCCGGGCCACCGCGGTCGCCGTGCTGGGCGCCAACTACGTCGCGAAGCGGCTCGGTGAGCACTTCCCGGTGCTCTACACCGGCCACGGCGGCCTGGTCGCGCACGAGTGCATCCTGGACCTGCGCGAGATCACCAAGTCCTCGGGCGTCACCGTCGACGACGTCGCCAAGCGCCTGGTGGACTACGGGTTCCACGCCCCGACGATGAGCTTCCCGGTGGCTGGCACCCTCATGGTGGAGCCGACCGAGTCCGAGGACCTCGGCGAGATCGACCGGTTCATCGACGCCATGATCGCGATCAAGGGCGAGATCGACCGGGTCGCCGCGGGCGAGTGGACGCCGGAGGAGTCGCCGCTGCGGCACGCACCGCACACGGCCCGCGTGCTGGCCGACCCCGAGTGGACCCGGGCCTACCCGCGCGAGCTCGGTGTCTTCCCCACCGGCTACACCCCGGACAAGTACTGGCCGGCGGTGGCGCGCATCGACCAGGCGTACGGCGACCGCAACCTGGTGTGTTCGTGCCCGTCCCCGGAGGCGTTCGCGGAAGACTGAGACCCATGGCCCTCGTCGCTGACCTGACCGCGCGCCGCCTCGTGGCCGCCCTCGCCGCGGAGCAGGCGCGCGGACGGCTGCCGTCGGTGTGCGCCGCGGTGACCCGGGACCGGTCCCTGGTCTGGCGAGGGTCGGTGGGGGAGGCGACCGGTGTCCCCGGGCTCTCCCCGGCCGACCTGCAGTACCGGGTCGGCTCGATCACCAAGACGATCACCGCGGTGCTGGTGCTCCAGCTCCGCGACGAGGGCAGGCTCTCGCTCAACGACCCGGTGGGGCTGCACCTCCCGGAGGTCGACCTCGACGGGGTCACGCTGCGGACGCTGCTCGCCCACACTGCGGGCCTGCCGGCCGAGCCTGCCGGCCCGTGGTGGGAGCGGGTGGAGGGCGGCACCCTCGACGAGCTCGTCGCCGGGCTGGCGGGACTGCGCGCCCCCTTCGAACCGGGCCGCACCCACCACTACAGCAACCTGGGCTACGGGCTGCTCGGGGCGGTGGCAGCCCGGCTGCGCGGGACCTCGTGGTGGGAGTGCGTGACCGAGTGGGTGCTGGTCCCGCTCGGGATGCTGCGGACCACCTACGACCCGTTCTTCCCCTTCGCGCAGGGCTACTCCGTCGACCCCTACCTGGGCACCCTGGCCGAGGAGCCGGCGGCCGACACGGCCGCGATGGCGCCGGCCGGCCAGGTCTGGAGCACCGTGCTGGACCTGGCGACCTGGGCCGACTTCCTGGTCACCGGCCACCCCGACGTGCTCGCCGCCGAGACGCTGGCGGAGATGGCCACCCCGCAGACCTCCGGCTACGGCCTCGGGCTGCGTCTGCTGCCGGGGGGCTCGGGCACGCTGGCCGGGCACACGGGCTCGATGCCCGGCTTCCAGGCGTCGCTCTTCGTGGACCGGGTCCGTCGTACGGGGGTGGTCGTGCTGGCCAACTCGACCACGGGGCTACGCGCGGACCGGATCGGCGCCGAGCTGCTCGCCGTACTCGAGGAGAGCGAGCCGACCCTGCCCTACCGCTGGCGGCCGACCACCGAGGTGCCGCCCGCGGTGCGCGAGGTGGCCGGGGTCTGGCACTGGGGCAACACCGCGCACGTGTTCACCTGGGACGGCGCCCTGCTGCACTCCGCGCACCTGAACACCGGCGAGCACAAGGACTCCTATCGGCTCAACGGCGACGAGTTCGTCGGGGTGGCCGGCTACCACGACGGCGAGCGCCTGGTCGTCGTACGTCGGGAGGACGGGTCGGTCAGCCACCTCGAGTGCGCCACCTTCGTCTACACCCGCACGCCGTACGACCCCGCCGCCCCCATCCCCGGCGGCCTCCGGCGCGCGTTTCGGTGTGCCGGAAACGCGCGCCCACTCAACCCGGAACGAGCGCCCACTCAACATGAAATGCGCGCCATCTCAACGGGGGAGGGGGCTCAGCGGGCCTGGCTGACGGTGGACATGTTGAAGTCGGGGACGCGCAGGGCGGGGGTGGCGGTGCGGGGGAAGTAGTCGCCCCACTCGCGGGAGAAGGACGGCACGGTCGCGGAGGCGTCGGTGAAGCGGCCGAGCAGATCGACCGGGCTCTCGTTGAACCGGTAGTTGTTCACCCCGGCGGTGATCTCGCCGCCCTCCACCAGGTAGACGCCGTCCCGGGTCAGCCCGGTCAGCAGCAGGGACTGCGGGTCGACCTCGCGGATGTACCACAGGCAGGTGACCAGCAGGCCGCGCTCGACGCCGGCCACCACGTCCTCCAGCGACTTGTCGGCGTCCGCCACCCGCACCACCAGGTTGTCGACCCCCGGGGTGACGGGCTGACCGGTCAGAGCGGCGCTCTCCCGGGTCTGCACCAGCGACTCGAGCGTCCCGTCGCGCACCCACGACGTCGGGCCCAGCGCGAGCCCGTTGTCGAAGACGCTCGCGGTCTCGCTCGAGGAGGGCGTGGCGACGAACGGTGCCGCCTCCAGCCCCGGGTACGACGGGTCGCTGAGCAGGTCGACGCGGCGGTCCGAGAGCCGCTCGCCGATCCGGGTGCCGCCTCCGGGGCGGGAGAAGACGGACTGGCCGTCGTGGGCGGTCCGGGCGCCGGCCACCCAGTAGGCGTAGATCATCAGGTCGGCCACCGCCG
This sequence comes from Marmoricola sp., assembly GCA_044227235.1. GTDB lineage: Bacteria > Actinomycetota > Actinomycetes > Propionibacteriales > Nocardioidaceae > Marmoricola_A. Next base: position 118,042 of record JBGAFN010000008.1, read on the forward strand.
TCGGCGGCAGCACAGTGTCGTAGCGGCCGGCCGGCAGGTCGACGGTGCGGGCCGACCACCCCAGCCGGGTGGCCAGAGCGGCGTCGAGCCCGGCGGCGTCCACGTCACGGAAGTCGCGGGTGGCTCCGCCGACCCACGCGCTGGCGCCGAGGTCGGCGGTCTTCCCGGTGCAGCCCCAGTGACCGGTCGGCTGCACGTGGCGCCGCCGCAGCCCGGTCGTCGAGCCGAGGTAGGTGGTGGTGACGTCGTGGTCGACGAAGCCGTAGAGGATCCGGCCGCCGGCCTCCGACTGCCGGAACGACTCGCCCAGCGCCGGGGCGACCTCGCGGTAGACGTCGATGGACGTCTCGGCCGGCGGCTCGTGCCAGTCGGGGTCGGCCACGCCGTCCACGAGCGGGGCGGCGTCCTCGGCGGGGCCGTTGCTTGCCGCGGCGGCGTCAGCGGCGGCGACCAGCGCGCTGACCTGCTCGCGGGTCACCGCGGTCCCGCTGACCGAGCCCGCCGCCGTCCCCTCCGCCGTACGACGGAACGCGATGACGGTGACCGAGCTGCGGCTCATCACGCCGTTGGTGGTCAGGGTGTTGTTGGCCCAGCGCAGGTTGGCGCTGCCGCCGACCCGGGCCAGCACCACGCACTCGTCGCTGACCGACGCGGCCAGCGCGTGCTCGACCAGCTCCTGGGGAGTCAGGACCGACGTCATCTCAGGCACCTCCGTGTCCGGACTCGGCGCGGGTGTTCAGCACGTTCACGTCCCGGAACAGCGCACTCGGGCAGCCGTGCGAGACCGAGGCCACCTGCCCCGGTTGGGCCTTGCCGCAGTTGAAGGCACCGCCCAGCACCCAGGTCTGGGGTCCGCCGACCGCGCTCATCGACCCCCAGAAGTCGGTCGTGGTGGCCTGGTAGGCGACGTCGCGGACCTGGCCGGCCAGCCGGCCGTCCTCGATGGCGTAGAAGCGCTGCCCGGTGAACTGGAAGTTGAAGCGCTGCATGTCGATCGACCAGGACTTGTCGCCCACGACGTAGATCCCGCGCTCCACCTGGCTGATCAGGCCGTCGGTGTCGGGGCCTTCCGCGACGGGCTGGAGGGAGACGTTGGCCATCCGCTGGATCGGGATGTGCCCCGGCGAGTCGGCGTAGGCGCACCCGTTGGAGCGGCCCCCGTCGGACCCGGGGCTGAGCTCGGGGTGCAGGTGGGCCATCGACCGGTCGAGCTGGTAGCCGACCAGGACGCCGTCCTTGACGATGTCCCAGCTCTGGGTGGCCACCCCCTCGTCGTCGTACCCGATGGTGGCCAGGCCGTGCTCGATGGTGCGGTCGCCGGTGACGTGCATCAGCCCCGACCCGTACTGCAGGGTGCCGAGCCGGTCCAGCGTCGCGAAGCTGGTGCCCGCGTAGTTGGCCTCGTAGCCCAGCGCCCGGTCCAGCTCGGTGGCGTGGCCGATCGACTCGTGGATCGTCAGCCACAGGTTGGACGGGTGGATGACCAGGTCGTAGCGGCCTGCCTCGACCGACGGGGCGGCCAGCTTGTCGGCGAGCAGGCCGGGCAGCTCGGCGAGCTCGGCATCCCAGTCGTGGCCGCCGTCGCCGGTCAGGTACTCCCAGCCCCGGCCGGCGGGTGGGGCGATGGTCCGCATCGCGTCGAAGACACCGGAGGCGGGGTCGCTGCCGTGCACCTCGGCCTCGGGGTCGACCCGGACCCGCTGCTGGGTCGTCGTGGTGCCGTCGAGGTCGGCGTAGAACTTCAGCTCCTTGGCCAGCTGCACCGCCGCGGTGGCGTGCTGCACGCGGTCGTCGGCGAGCAGGCGGGACGTCCAGCCGGTGAGCAGACCGACCTTGTCGGCCAGCGGGACCGTGAACGGGTCGACGTCGTACGACGAGACCCAGGTCTGCGCGGCGTGCACCGGCTCGGGGGCCAGCACCACCGGCTGGGTGGTCATCGCGGAGGCGACCTCGGCGGTGCGGACCGCGGACTCCGCGAGCCGGACGGCCTCCTCCGGGGTGAGCGCGACCCCGGCGGCGAAGCCCCACGCCCCGCGGTGGACGACCCGGACGGCGAGGCCGAGGTCTTCGGTCTCCCCGGAGCCGATGAGCTGACCGTCGCGGGCCCGCAGGTGCTGGTAGCGGACCTGCTCGATGCGGACGTCGGCGTGGCTCACCCCGAGCGACCGGGCACGGTCCAGGGCGGCGGCGGAGAGCGCGGCGAGCGGCAGCGCGAGGAAGGCGGGATCGAGCTCGGGCATGTGCTCGACCGTACCCCGGCAGGCGTCGCGGGCGTCAGGTCCGGCCGTCGTGCTCCTGCGCGTCGTGCAGGGTGGGCGCGTCGCCCATCCACGTCGCGGGCAGCACGTCGAAGCCCGCCAACCGGGCGGCGTCGAGCACCTCGGCGTCGTCGTCGACCAGCACCGCGACCGGCGTGGTGGCGGCCAACCGCCGCAACGCCTCGACCTTGTAGACGCGGGCGGGCCGGTAGTCGTGGTGGGGACGGAGCAGCAGGCGTCCGGCGGGCAGCTCGTGGCGGCGGAACCACCGCTCGGTGTCGCGCCGGCAGAACTCCGGGCGCCCGGAGAGGTAGACGACCTCGTAGACCTCGCTGAGCCGGCGGGCGGTGTCGATCCCGGTCCGCAGCGGCGGGTCGCGCGGGGCGGCCCGGAAGAACGCGCCGTAGTCCTTGGGGTGGCGCTCGAGGTACTTCACCCGGTGGCGGACGTCGGCGAGCACCCCGTCGATGTCGATCACGGCCAGCATCCGGGGGGCCGCGGTCGCCTCGTCGCTCATCCCACGAGCGTACGGACCTCGACGGTGGAGCCGTGACGCCCCTTGCGCACGTGCACCTGGGTGGGGATCCGGTTGCGGAGCTCGGCGACGTGGCTGACCACGCCGACCGTGCGCCCCCCGGCGCGCAGGGCGTCGATCCGGTCCATCACGTCGTCGAGGGTGTCGGCGTCGAGCATGCCGAAGCCCTCGTCGACGAAGAGGGTGTCGACCCGCAGCCCGCCGGACTCGTGCGCGACCACGTCGGCCAGGCCGAGGGCGAGGGCGAGGGAGATCACGAACGTCTCGCCGCCCGACAGGGTGGCCGGGTCGCGCTCCTCGCCGGTCCAGTCGTCGAGGATCTCCAGCCCCAGACCGGCCTGCGCGTTGCGGCGCGCTGCCCGGGCGGTGCGCCGCAGGGTGTAGCGCTGCTCGCGCAGGTGGGTGAGCCGTTCGTTGGCGGCGTCGAGGACCTGGTCGAGCCGGGTGCTCAGCACGTACGACGAGAGCTTCATCTGCAGCTGGTTGTCGCCTCCGGTGCCGCGGACGAGCTGGGCCAGCGACTCGGCGCGGAGGTGCTCCTCGCGGGCGGGGCCCCAGGCGACCAGCGCGTGCTCGAGCTCGTCGTGGAGCACGCGCAGGGTCAGCGCGCGGTCGGCCAGCAGGCGCGCTTCCCCGGCCAGCCGGTCGGCCTCCGCGCGCGCCGCAGCCACCGCCTTCTCGGCGGCGGGCGCATCGGGGTCCGGCGTGCCCTCCAGGGCGGCGACCTCCGGGTCCTCCAGCACGGAGACGGCCCGGGCCCGGGCGCTCGCCCGGGCGGTGACCTGCTCGCGCAGGTGCGTGGCCGCGGACTTCGCCATCAGGGCGGCCCGTGCGTCCGCCAGGTCGTCGAACCCGGCGGACCGGGCGGTCTCCAGGGCGCCGGAACGAGCCTCGTCGGCCTGGGCACGCGCGGTCAGCGCCGTGCTCAGGGCGTCGGCGGCCGCCAGGGCGAGGCGTGCGGCGTCCTCGTGCTGGGCGATGGTGGCGGGCAGGGCCCGGTCGACCTCCTCGCTGAGCGCCTCGACCTGCCGGGTGCCCGCCTGCTGCCGGGCGGCCAGGGCCCCGACGGCGGACTCGGTGCGGCGCAGCCGGTCGGCGAGCTCGTCGGCCTCGGCGTCGAGGAGACCCAGGGCGGCGGCGAGGTCCTGCTCCTGTGCCGCGGCGGCCTCCGCGAGCGCGAGCGAGGACTCGGCCGCGGCCACCTCCTCGGTGGCCTCCGCGATGCTGCGTCCCTCCGCGGTCCGCTCCAGCTCGAGGGTGCGTCGCTCGGCGTCGTGAGCGAGGCCGGCGGCCTCCTCGGCCCGGCGGGCGGCCGCCTCCGAGCCGGCCTCGGCCTCCGCCTGGTCGTCGCGGGACACCGCGTCGACGGCCGCCTCGGCCGGTTGCGGGTGCGCGGTGCTGCCGCAGACCTGGCAGGCCTCGCCCTCGACGAGGCCGCCCGCGAGCTCGGCCGCCATCCCGGCGAGCCGCCGCGCCACCAGGTCGAGGTGGTGCCCGCGGGCGGCCACGGCGTCCTCGCGCGCGAGCAGCGAGGCCTCGCGCCTCTGCTGCAGCTGGGCCCGTGCGGCGGGCAGGGCGCGTGCGGCGGCGAGGCGGGCGCGGGCCTCGGCGAGCATCCGGGACCCTGCGGCGAGCCCGGCTGCGCTCAGTCGGGTCCGGGTCAGGTCGGCCTCGAGGGTGGCGCGGCGCTGCGGCAGCCCGGCGGCCCGGTCGTGCAGGCCCTCGAGCTCGTGCCGGAGCCGGGCGAGGTCGCGCTCCACGCGGGCGAGGTCGTCGCGGGCCCGCGCGAGGTCCTCGGCGCGGGCGGCGAGGGCGCGGAGCTCGCCGAGCCGTTCGGTGACGCGCGCGTGGATCGCGGCACAGGAGGCGGGGGAGGGCTCGGGGCGCAGGTCGGGAGGCAGGTCGAGCAGGGCGTCGAGGGCGACGCGCTCCGCGTCCGTCGCCGTGTCGAGAGCGCGCTCGGCGCGGTCCACCAGGGTCAGCAGGGGCCCCACCACCCGGGCCCGCTCGTGGGCCTCCAGCAGCCGGCCGGCCGCCCGCGCGGCGGGCTCGTCGGCGTCGAGCCCGTCGAGCACCCGTCGGGCGTCGCGGGCGCGACGGTGCACGGCTCGGACCCGGACGGCCTCGCGGGCGCGGCCCTCGGCCTCCTCCAGGGCGGCACGGGCGCCCTCGAGTGCGGCGGCGCAGCCGGCGTCGGCGAGGGCGGCGGCGGCGAGGACGTCGTGGCTCCAGGCCGACGCCTCGTCCGAGGGGGTCGTGGCGAGCGCCGTCCCGGTGAGCGTGTCCGGCAGCGCGAGCCCGCCGCGGTGGGCGATGGTCTCGAGCAGGCGTCGTACGTCGGCCTCGCCGGAGGCCGAGCGGGTGGCCAGGCTGCGGGCGTGGTCCTTGAACCAGTCCTCGATGCGCGCGAACCGCTGGGTCCGGAAGAGGCGCTCGAGGACCTCCTGCCGCTCGTTGGAGTCGGCCCGCAGGAACCGCTGGAACTCGCCCTGCGGGAGCATCACGACCTGGAGGAACTGCTCGGACTTCATCCCGAGCAGCTCGTCGAGCTCGTGCCCGACCTCCTGGATGCGGGCCGAGACCAGCCGCTCCTGGCCGCCGGTGAGCTCGAGGAGACGGGCCGAGGCGTGCTCCCGGGTCTGCCCCTCGCCCTTCTTCTTGGGGCGCACCCACTCCGGGGACCGCTCGACCCGGAAACGCCTCCCGTCCAGCGTCAGCTCGAGGACGACCCGCGGGGCCCGGGTGGTGCCGACGTGCTGCGAGCGGAGGGTCCTGACGCCGCGGGCGCCGGGGACCACGCCGTAGAGCGCGAAGCAGATCGCGTCGAGCAGGCTCGACTTGCCGGCGCCGGTCGGGCCGGTGAGCAGGAAGATGCCGGCCTCGTTGAGCTCGTCGAAGTCGACCTCGACGGTGTCCGGGAACGGACCGAACGCCGTGACCTCCAACCGGTGGAACCGCATCAGACGGCGTCCTTCCGGTGGCGCTCGTCGGCGTCGGGGTCCTCGTCGCGCAGGCAGGTGTCGCAGGCGAGCCGCAGCAGCAGGGTCTCCTCGTCGGTGGCCTCCAGGGAGCGGACGTCGGCGACGAACCCCAGCGCGACGTCGAGGTCGCTGCGACCGGTGACGTGCGGCATCACGGGTCCGCGTGCCGGGGCAGCGCCCTCGGGCTCGAAGGCCAGGGTCAGGGTGTGCGGGAACCGGGTCCGCAGGCGCTCCATCGCCAGGCGCGGGCGGAGGGGGTCGGTGAGGGTGACCGAGAGCCAGTGGTCCTCGACGCCGGCGTGGGCGGGGTCGACCAGCAGCTCCTCGATCCGTCCGCGCAGCAGGCCGAGGCGGCGGTGCACCGGAGCCTCGACCAGGTCGACCCGCTCGACGCCGTCGCGGCCGAGCTCGACGAGCCAGGAGCCCTTGGTGTGACCGGCCTCGGAGAACGAGTAGGCCAGCGGGCTGCCGCTGTAGCGCACGGTGTCGGTCAGCTGCGCCGGCCCGTGGAGGTGCCCCAGGGCGGCGTAGGAGACGCCGGCGAACAACGAGGTCGGCACGATCTGCAGGCCGCCGACGGCCAGCTCGCGCTCGCTGTCACTGGCGAGCGCCGGCGCGGCCTCGGGGGAGCCGGCCACGAAGGCGTGCGCCATCACCACCGAGCGACCGCCGCGCCCGGTGAGGTCGCGCTGCACCCGCTCCATCGCTGCGGTCATCGCGGCCGCGTGGGTCTTCGCCGGCAGGTCCCACGCCGCACGGACCGCGTCGGGCTCCAGGTAGGGCAGGGCGTGCACGGCCACCACGCCATGGGCGTCCTCGACGAGCACGGGGGTGCCGACGTCCTGCCACCGGGTGCGCAGGTGCACGCCGGCCCGGTCGGTCAGGCGGGCGTGCGAGCCGAGCCGCACCGGGGAGTCGTGGTTGCCGCTGGTGACCACGGTCCGCGCGCCCGTCTCGGCGAGCCTCGCCAGCGTCTCCCCGGCGAGCTCCACCGCATCGACCGGCGGCAGCGCCCGGTCGTAGACGTCGCCGGCGACGAGGACCAGGTCGACGCCTTCGCGCCGTACGGTGTCGACCAGGTGGTCCAGGTACGCCGCCTGCGCGTCGAGCAGCCCGGTGCCGTGGAAGGAACGGCCCAGGTGCCAGTCGGAGGTGTGGAGGATGCGCACCCCTCGACCGTAGGAAAGGGGTCCGACAAAACCGCGCTCACACGCCGAGCCGTTCGGCCCCTGTGTAGACGACGAAGCGACGCGCGGACAGGAAGCCGACCAGGGTGAGCCCGGCGTCGGCAGCCAGGTCGGCCGCGAGCGAGGACGGCGCGCCGATCGCCGCGAGGGCACCGGCACCGGCGACGACGGCCTTCTGCACGATCTCGAACCCGATCCGGCCGGACACCACGAGGACCTCACCGCCGAGCGGGGCGCCGGTGCTGCCGTCCAGCAGCCGCGCGCCGACGACCTTGTCGACCGCGTTGTGGCGGCCGACGTCCTCCCGCAGGGCGAGCAGGGTGCCGGCGCTGTCGAAGAGCCCGGCCGCGTGCAGCCCGCCGGTGGTGTCGAAGACCCGCTGCGACCCCCGCAGCCGCTCGGGCAGCCCGGCGAGGACCGCGGGGGACAGCGGGCGGGGGAGAGGGGTGGCGGCGGCGCCGGCCAGCGCCGAGAGCTCCTGCACGTCCGCGATGCTGTCGGCGCCGCAGACCCCGCAGGCCGACGCCGCGGCGGTCACCGTGCCGGCGCGCGCCCCGGGCTCCCGCTGCGGTGCCGAGCCCAGGGTGACGGTGACGACGTTGAACTCCTGCTCGGGGGCGAGGTCGGCGTCGGTGCAGTAGGCCACCCGGTCGACCTGGCCGGGGACCAGCGCGCCCTCGGCGTGGAGCAGCCCGGTGGCGAGCTCGAAGTCGTGGCCCGGGGTGCGCATCGTCACCGCGACCCGGTGCGCGGCACGCCCGGGCCAGGCCAGCCGGACCTCCAGCGGCTCCTCGGTGGCGAGCCGGTCCTCCCGGTGGGTCGCCGCGAAGCCGTCGCCTGCGGCGGCGTACTCCGTGACGCGGACGCGCACCGACGGTCCGGGGCGGCGGGTCTTCTGCACGCCGGAAGCCTAGTGCGACGCCGAAGCCCGCTCGGGGGTCCGGGAGCGGCGCCAGGCCCGCCAGGCGCCGGTGGCCCAGAGCGCCCAGGCGACCAGCACGGGTTGGAAGAACAGCCGGACCAGCCGCGCGCGGTCGGTGTCGAGCCCGAACGCGTCGGCATGGGCGGCGTACTGGTGCAGGTTGCCGGGGAAGACGGCGACGAAGAAGGCCGCGACGACCCAGCCGAGCAGGACGCGTCGGCGGCGCGCCAGGACCAGCGCCGCCCCGAGGGCGAGCTCGACGAGGCCGGAGACGACCACGACGAGGTCCACGTCGAACGGGACCCAGCCCGGCACCTGGGCCGGGAACGAGTCCCGGGCGAAGGTCAGGTGCGCGGTGCCGGCGAACAGCAGCGCGGCGCCGAGCAGCAGCCGCCCCGCCGTCCGCAGAGCACCGTCGTCCTCGACGTCGGCGTGCTCAGTCATCGGTGACGAGCAGGGTGACCTCGATGTTGCCCCGGGTGGCGTTGGAGTAGGGGCAGACCTGGTGGGCCTTTTCGACCAGGGCGACGGCCTCGTCGTGGGGCAGCGTCGGGATGGTGACCTCCAGGGTGACCTGCAGGCCGAAGCCGCCGGCGCCGTTGGGGCCGATCCCCACCTGGGCTCCGACCGACGAGTCGCCCAGGTCGGCCTTGGTGCCGCGGGCGACCGCCTGCAGGGCGGAGTGGAAGCAGGCGGCGTAACCGGCGGCGAAGAGGAGCTCGGGGTTGGCGCCCTCGCCGCTGCCGCCCATCTCCTTGGGGACGGCGAGGTCCAGGTCGATGCGGCCGTCGGTGGTGCGGGTGTGGCCGTTGCGGCCGGCGCCGGTGGCCAGCGCCTCGGCGGTGTAGAGGACGTCCATCAGGAAGCTCCTTCAATAGTGCGTTCGATGGTGCGGTCGGTGGTGTGGGTGGTGCGGTCGGTGATGCGGTGCAGCAGCGAGCGCAGGGTGCGCAGCTCGTCGGTGTCGAGGTCGATGCAGTCGAGCAGGGAGCGCTGGACGAGGGGCGCGTCGTCGCGCAGGTCGCGGCCGTGCGGGGTCAGCTCCACCGTGACCCGGCGCTCGTCGTCGGGATCCCGGTGGCGCCGTACGACGCCGTTGCGCTCCAGCCGTCGCAGCAGAGGGGACAGGGTGCCGGAGTCGAGCTGGAGGCGGCGACCGAGGTCGCCGACGGTGAGGCCGTCGTGCTCCCACAGCGCGAGGAGCACGAGGTACTGCGGGTAGGTGAGGTCGAGGGCGGCCAGGGCCGGCCGGTACGCCGCGGTGGTCGCCCGGGAGGCGGCGTACAGGGCGAAGCAGACCTGGCTCTCGAGGCGGAGGTCGGCGTCCATGGATCCAACCTAGCACAATCAAATTGTGCACAACTGAATAGGTGCTGCGAGGCTGGTCACATGGAGCACGACCTCGTCCTGACCGGCCCCGACGTCACGCTGAGCCCGCTGGGGGAGGGGGACGCCGCCGAGCTGGCGGCGATCAGCGACGCGGCCGACCTGCGCTGGCACACCACCGACCTGCCGCTCGAGGAGGAGACCGCGGCGCGGAACATCCGGCGACTGCTCGAGGACGCGACCACGCGGGCGTTCGCCGTCCGGGGGAGCGCCGGGGGAGAGCTGCGCGGGATGACCTCGTTCTACGACCTGGCCGTCTCCGTGCCACGCGTCGAGGTCGGCCACACCCAGTACGGGCGGGCGTTCTGGGGTGGGCGGACCAACCCGGCCTGCAAGCTGCTGCTCCTCGGGCATGCCTTCGAGACCTGGGGGTGCGTCCGGGTGGCGCTGCGCTGCGACGCGGCCAACGAGCGCTCCGCCGGCGCGATCCGGCGGCTCGGCGCCCGACCCGAGGGCGTGCTGCGGCACCACCGTCGCCGCCACGACGGCACCGTCGCGGACACGGCGTACTTCTCGGTGACCGACGAGGAGTGGCCCGCGGTGCGCGAGGGTCTCCGTGCCAGGCTGCTGCCATGACGAGCCAGAACCCCAGCTCCGGGACACCCAGCACCGGGACAACCAGCACCGGGACAACCAGCACCGAGGCACTGAACAAGGACCCGCACCGGGAGGTCTCCCTCCGGCGCCTGCGCAAGGCCCGCTTCCTCGCGACCAACGGACGCGGGGGAGAGCTCGAGATCGGCGAGGGCGACGACGACGCGTTCACCCCCGTGGAGCTCCTGCTGGTCGCGCTGGCCGGCTGCACCGGCATCGACGTCGACTACATCACCGCCAAGCGTGCCGAGGCGACCTCCTTCGCGCTCACGATCAGCGGGGAGAAGATCCGCGACGAGCACGGCAACCGGCTGGTCGACCTGGACCTCGTCTTCGACGTCATCTTCCCCGATGGCGAGGCCGGCGACGCGGCGCGCGCCGTGCTGCCCAGCGCGGTGCAGCGCTCCCACGACCGCCTGTGCACGGTGGGGCGCACGGTGGAGGTCGGGACGCCTCTGTCGGTGACCGTCGGGTCCGTGCCGCCCGAACCCATGCACCCGGAACCCATGCTCTAAGGTCTGCCCCGGAGGTCGCCGTGAGCCCTGAAACCCCTGCCAGCACGGCAGAACCCCTCGACTTCGTCTCCTACGGGACGTTCGGGGAGCAGTTCTTCCGCCGAGCCGTCACCGCCGAGCGCGTGCTCGGCGGCGTCAACGTGCTGGCCGGCCAGCCGATCGCCTTCGGCCCGACCGGCGTCGGCCCCGGACGCCTGGTGCGGCTGACCGCCTCGGGCGGCATCGGAGCGGCGAGCAGCGAGCCGGTCGCGGACCCCGAGGCCATCGCCTACCGGGTCACCCTGCCGGTCTCGCTGGCCTTCGAGGTAGACCTGGCCCTGGAGACCCACCGGTTCACCGCTGGTCTCGTGGTGCCGATCGTGCTGACCGCCCGCGCCGTGGACGGCGTCCGCGTCTTCATCGACGTCACCCCGCCGCAGGCCCGCGACATCGTGATCGACCTGCAGGCCAAGGGGCTGCGCGCCTCGGTGCTGCAGCGGGTCGCCGGGGTCGAGGGCGAGGTGCGCCGGTTCGTCGCGAAGTACGTCGCCCGTGAGCTGGAGAAGCCGCACATCCGTGCCGCACGGGTGATCGACGTCGGGGCGGCGATCGACTCCGCGTGGGAGCGGCTCGCGCCGCAGCCGTCCTCGCCGACCGCGCACGACATCGCCAGCGACCTCGGCCTCGCGTTGGAGGAGGAGATCGAGCACGAGCTGGCCCAGGAGGAGGGGAGCGGGTGACGACACATCCGGTCGGCACCGAGATCACCTATGGCGAGTTCGGCGTCCAGCTCTTCCGGCAGGTCCTGCACCCCCAGCGGGTGGCCGAGTCCATCCACACGGTGCTGGGGGACACCATCGAGCTCGGGCCGTTCGGAGCCGGACCGGGACGCTTCCTGGCCACGGTCAAGGCCCTGGGCACCATCGGCACCCCGACCGCCGAGCCGATCCCGGGCCACTTCGTCGCCTACACCGTGAGCCTGCCGATCTCGGTGGACTTCGACCTCGACATCGGCGTGGACCTGCACCGCTTCCGGTGCGAGCTGGTGGTCCCGCTCAAGCTGACCGCGCGGGCCGCGGCGCCGTTGACCATCGTGTGGGACATCACCCCGCCGACCGACGACCAGCTGGTGGTCAAGGTGGAGGTGGACAAGCGGCGGACCCAGTGGGTGCGCAAGGTGGCCGGCATCGACGACGAGCTGCGCCGGTTCATGGGCCGCTACATCGCGCGGGAGCTGCAGAAGGAGCACGTCATCCGCGCCACCCACATCCACCTCGGTGAGGTGATCGACGCGGCCTGGCCGATGATCTCCGCGCAGTTCCTCAGCCCCGACCCCCAGACCCCCGAGGGGCCGGTCGGCGAGATCCCGGCCACAGAGGCGCGGTGATGAGGTCGTACGGCGGGCTGGGTCGGGGTAACTAGACTCCGACCAGTCCTTTCCTCCCCCAGGAGCCCCCATGAGCACCAGCAGCCCGACCCCGCCCAGCGACGCTCCCGCGACCGCCGAGGCCGGCCTGCCCGAGGCGTCGACGTCGCCGGCCACCCCGACCGCCGGCGACCAGGGGAGTGCCCCCGCACGGCGGCAGCCCGATGCGCTGCGGGGCTCGCGCACCAGTGGCACCTGGGTCGCGCTCGGCGTGCTGGTCGTCCTCCTGGTGGCCATCGCGACGTTCGTCCTGCAGAACACCGAGACCGTCGACGTGCAGTTCCTCGGCTTCAGCGGCCGGGCGCCGCTGGCGGCGACCCTGCTCATCGCGCTGGCGGCGGGCATGCTGCTGACGCTGGCCGCGGGCAGCCTGCGGATCCTCCAGCTCCGTCGGCGGGTGCGCCGGGAGCGCAAGCAGAACCGGAAGTGAGACGCCGATGGCCAAGGTGAGCGCGCACGGTGCGTTGCGACGGATCGTGCTCGAGGTCGTGGGGTGGGGGATGGTCGTGGCCGGCATCGCCGCGCTCGTGCTGCCCGGCCCCGGCCTGCTGCTGCTCGCCGGTGGCCTCATCGTGCTCTCCCAGCAGTACGAGTGGGCCGAGCGTCGGGTCGAGCCGGTCAAGGTGGTCGCCTTCCGTACGGCGGCCGAGGGCGTGCAGACCTGGCCCCGGATCCTGTTGTCGGCCACCGGCGCCCTCGGGATCACCCTGCTCGGCGTCCTGTTCGTGCTCGACCCCGACGTGCCCGGGTGGTGGCCGGTGCGGGAGTCGTGGTGGCTGCCCGGCGGGTGGGCGGTCGGCATCTCGCTGGTGGTGTCCGGGCTGATCGCGGCGGGGATCATCGTCTACAGCTTCGTGAAGTTCCGCGGCCTCGACGACCCGGACGAGGCGGCCGAGCTCGCTGCGCGCCGGGAGGACTGAGCCTCCCGGTCCTGTCGGAGGCCGACGGTAGACCTGGCGTCACGATCCACGACGCGAGGGGAGTCCGCGGTGCATCTCAGGTTGGTGCGGGAGCAGGGGCCGGTGGAGCCCGTCGAGGGCGGCGCGGCTCTGGTGGACCCGCGGGAGGACGAGTGCCTGCTGTGCTACCTGCACCGCACCCTGGAGGAGCTCGGGTGCGACACGACGCTGCGGTGGGCCCGGCGCTACCGCGACCTGGTCGCGCCCCGGGCGACGGCCCTGGAGGGCCGGCTCGCGTCGGCCGGCGGCTTCTGCGACTGCGAGGTCTTCCTCAACGGCTGGCAGCTGGCCCGCGAGCACTGCGTGCGCGACGTCCACACCGACGAGCTGTCCGCGCCCGACCGGCTGCCGGGCTGCGAGGGAGCGAGGAGGGGGTCCACCCAGCCGTGCCGGCTCTGGGTGCGGCAACAGCGACGGTGGAGAGCACCCGATCAGGACTACTTGACATAATGCGCATTATCGGCGATCAGGACCCTCACCCAGGCCCGCTCCCGCCAGCCGGGACAGGCCGGCGTAGAAGCCGGTGTCAGCGGTCCCCAACCGGGCGAAGAAGCTCCGGTCGCACTCCTCGACCACGCCGACCGCCCGGTTGGCCAGCGCGACGCCGTCGGGGGTCGCGGCCAGCGACCGGGCACGCCGGTCGTCCGGGTGCGGCCGCCGTACGACGAGCCCGCGGTCCTCCAGGGCCCGCAGCACCTGCGAGGTCATCATCGGGTCGGTCGCCGCGTGGTCGGCCAGCTGCTTCTGGGTGACCGGGCCGTCGGCGTCGAGCCAGGTCAGCGAGGCCAGCAGCACGAACTGCACGTGGGTCAGCCCGAGCGGCTTCAGGGCGGCCCGCTGGGCGGCCTGCCACCGGTTGGTCACCCGCCACAGCAGCAGCCCGGGGCTCTCGTCGGCGCTGGCGAAACCGGTGTCGAGAGAACGGTCGGTCACCGGGCGGCGACGTCGTGCTCGGCGACGCGGGCCAGTGCGTCGAGGTCCTGCTGCAGGGTCGCGCGGAACCCGCCGGCCAGGATCGCCCGCCAGGCCAGGCCCAGCGGGCCGTCGATGCTGACGTTGACCGAGACCGTCGTCTCGCCGCCGTGCTCCTCGACCCGGTGCGCGAAGACGATCCGCGCCCCGGGCATGCGGCTGACGTCGACGAACTCGTGGTCGTTCAGGGTCGCGACGGTGAACGGCACCTTCGGGCCTCCGGCCGGCTTGAGCGTCCCGGTGGCACCCTCGACGAACGGCCCGTCCAAGCGGCACCAGGCGGTGTCGCTGTTCCACTCGGGCCAGGTGGCGACGTCGGCCCACCGGGCGAAGAAGGCGCTCCCCGGCGCGGTGGAGGTGATGGTGGCAGTGGCGATCAGGCTCATGGCTAATAGTATGCGCGCTTAGTAGTTCTGTGGCAAGCCCTCTGCCGGGCGCCGCAGCACGACGAACGGGATCGTGTCGCCCTCGAGCAGGTAGCGCTCGACCTCGACGAACCCGTGCGCGAGCGCGAAGGCCACCCCGTCCTCGTTGGAGGCGAGCACGACGGTCTCGACCGCCTCGACCCCGATCCCCCACGCCACCGCGAGCTGGTCCTCGAGGTAGGCGGCGCCGTACCCCTGTCGGCGGTGCTCGGGCAGCACACGGACGATGACGGTCGCCGCCGAGGAGCCCGGCTCGGGCGGCCGCACGGTGGCGTTGCCGACCAGCACCTCGCCGTCGTACCCGAGGGTGAGGCGGTTGCGGGTGAGCCGCTCCGCGACGTCCTCGCCGCTCAGCGGGGCTGTGGGGACGACCAGGTTGTGGATCCGGCGCCAGTCCTCGGCCGTCTCCGTCCTCACCGGTACGACGCGCAACACCATCTCGCGGTCCGGGGGCTCAGACGGTGGTGGCCTCGGCGACGGTCCTGATCCGCTCCAGCGTCTGCCGCATGCCCTTCTCGTTGGTCTTCCCCCGCAGGAAGCCGAGCAGGGTCCAGTAGACCTTGAGCGGCAGCGACGGGGACAGCTCGAACGACTCGGTGACCAGGGTGCCGCCGTCCTGCGGGGTCAGCTCGTAGCGCCACGTGTTGACGACCATCGTCCTGGACCCCATCACCGCGAACTCGAAGACCCTCTCGGGCTCGCAGGCGGTGACCTTGCAGACGGTCCAGTACGTCGGCCCGACGCCGTTGCGCTTCACGTGCCCGCGGAACTTCGCGCCCAGCTCGGGACCGGTGGCGCCCTTGAGCCACTCGGCCTCGAACGTCTCGGGGCTGAACTCCCCCACCCGGGTGACGTCGCTGACGATGTCCCACACGACGCTCGGCTCGGCGTTCATCAGGACGCTCACGGATCCACGCATGCGGAGAAACGTACCCGGAACGCCCCAACACTCGGCCGGACTGAGTCCGAACTCACCCCTCTGAGAGGCTGGGCCCATGAGCTCCCCCACCATGGCGATCACCGGGGCCACCGGCTACCTCGGCGGTCACGTCGCCACGACGCTGGCCGACCAGGGCGTGCCGCTGCGGCTGCTGGTGCGCGATGCCGCGCGGGCGCCGCAGCTGCCCGGCTGTGAGGTCCGGGTCGCCTCGTACGGCGAGCCGGGCGCGGTCGAGGCCCTGACCGGGGTCGACACGCTGCTGATGGTCTCGGCCGCCGAGCACCCCGACCGGGTCGGCCAGCACCTCGCGTTCGTCGACGCGGCCGCGCAGGCGGGCGTGCGTCACGTCGTCTACACCTCGTTCTTCGGTGCGTCCCCCACCTGCACCTTCACCCTGGGGCGTGACCACTACGCCACCGAGCAGCGGCTGCAGGCCAGCGGGATGGTCACCACGATCCTGCGCGACAACCTCTACCTCGACTTCCTGCCGCTGATGGCCGGCGAGGACGGGGTGCTGCGCGGACCCGCCGGGTCGGGTCGGGTCGCCGCGGTCACCCGCGCCGACGTGGTGCGCAGTGCGGTCGCCGTGCTGCACTCCCCCGCCGACCACGCCGGGGCGACGTACGGGCTGACCGGCCCTGAGGCGTTGAGCCTGACGGAGGTAGCCGAGATCGTCACCCGGGTCACCGGGCGCCCGACCCGGTTCCACGACGAGACCGTCGAGGAGGCCTACGCCTCACGGGCGTCGTACGGCGCACCGGACTGGCAGGTCGACGCCTGGGTGAGCACCTACACCGCGATCGCCGCCGGCGAGATGGCCGGGGTGACCGACGACGTCCGGGCGCTGACCGGGCGCCGGCCCACCAGCCTCGAGGAGCTGCTGACGGCCGGCGTCTGAGGGAACCGCTCGGCAGCCCGCGGCGTCCCATCGCAGGAGCGCACCTGAGGAGGTCCCATGTCCGTCCACCGCAGTCTCGTGGTGCTCGTCGCCGCACTCGCCCTCTCCGGTCTCAGCGGGTGCGGCGACGCCACGTCCGGTGACGACGGGACGTCCGGCGCCGGGGAGCTGGACCAGCTCGACGGGCGGGCCTTCACCGCCGACCACGTCACCGACCCGGAGCGGGACCTGGTCGCCGGCAGCACGCTGCGGGTCACCTTCGACCACGGGCGGATCGGGGTCTCCGCCGGCTGCAACTCGATGTCGGGGACAGCCCGGCTCGAGCGGGGCGTGCTCGTCGTCGGAGCGCTGGCCGGCACCGAGATGGGCTGCGCCGCCGACCTGATGGACCAGGACGCGTGGCTCTCCACGCTCCTCACCGACCGCCCGACGCTGACCGTCGCCGGCGACGTCGTCACCCTCACCCGCGGCGACACCTCGGTCACGCTGACCGAGTACGTCGAGAAGGCCGCCCCGCTGCAGGGCACGCACTGGGTGCTCGAGAGCGTCGGGGTGGGCACCGGCCCGGACGGCACCGTGGGCAGCGTGCCGGCCGGCGTCACGGCGTGGCTCGAGCTCGACGGCACCCGGCTGAGGTTCAGCGACGGGTGCAACGGCGGCACCGGCTACGTCACCGTGGAGGGCGACCAGCTCCGGATCGCTGATGTCTCGATGACCGACTCGGGGTGCCCAGAGGGAGGCGTGCAGGACTCCGTGCGGGCCGCGCTGCAGCCCGGCAGCACGCCGTACGTCGTGGACGGCCAGCGGCTGGTGCTGACCGCCCCCGACGGTGACCGGGTCACGTTCAGGGCTGCAGCAGCACCTTGATCGCGCGACGCTCGTCCATCGCCCGGTAGCCCTCGGCCACCTGGTCCAGCGGCAGGGTCAGGTCGAAGACCGGGCTCGGGTCGATCTGGCCGGACAGGGTCAGGTCGAGCAGCTCCGGCAGGTACTTGCGGACCGGGGCGACGCCTCCGTGCAGCCCGACGTTGCGGCCGAACATCGCCCGCACCGGCACCTCGACGCCGTGCGGGACGCCGACGAAGCCGACCATGCCGCCGGGGCGCGCGATCCGCAGCGCCGTCCTCATCGAGTCACCGGTGCCGACGCACTCCAGCACGGCGTCGGCGCCGATGCCGTCGGTGAGCTCCTGGACGGCCTCGACGCCTTCCTTGCCCCGCTCGGCGACCACGTGGGTGGCGCCGAAGGTCCGGGCCACCGCCTGGCGCGGCTCGTGGCGCGACATCGCGATGATCTGCTCGGCGCCGAGCTGACGGGCGGCCAGCACGCCGCACAGGCCGACGGCGCCGTCGCCGACCACGACGACCGACGAGCCCTTCTCGACCTGGGCCGCGACGGCCGCGTGCCAGCCGGTGGCCATCACGTCCGAGAGGGTCAGCAGGCCGGGGACCAGCGCCGCGTCGGGGACGCCGTCGGTCTTGACCAGGCTGCCGTCGGCCTGGGTGACCTTCGCCAGCTCACCCTGCCCGCCGCTGGTGAAGCCGCCGTTCTGGCAGGCGGACTGCATGCCCTTGCGGCAGACCGGGCACGTGTTGTCGCTGTGACAGAACGGGACGATGACGAAGTCGCCGGGGGCGAAGTCGCGGACCTCGCCGCCGACCTCCTCGACGATGCCGACCATCTCGTGGCCGATCGGGTCCCCGGGGGTGATCTCGTTCTCGCCGCGGTAGGGCCACAGGTCGGAGCCGCAGATGCAGGCGGCGGTGACGCGGATGATCGCGTCGGTCGGTGCGGTGATCGTGGGAGCGGGGCGCTCCTCGAGGCGGATGTCCTTCAGGCCGTGGAGGGTGGTGACTCGCATGACCGCCATCCTGCCACCCGCGGCGAAGTCGCTCAGGTGAGCAGGTCGTCGACCAGGTTCGCGAAGCCGGTCTGCCCCTTGGTGTTGGGGTGGTAGCTCTCGCGGACCGGGTTGGACAGCCCGTTGATCCACTCGGTCGAGTCGCACACGGCGTGCCCGGTGAACGCGGTCACCGGGTTGACGAACGCGAACCCGTTCGCGGTGGCCCGCGCGCTCAGCGTGCTGTCCAGGAGGTCGGCGGTGGCGTTGAGCCGGGACTCCTCGGTGGGTGAGAACCAGGTGCGGGCGTTGCAGTCCTCGCCGTTGAAGATCCGCGGGTAGCCGACCACGACGACCGTGGCGGAGGTCGCGCGGCTGCGGATCGCGGCGTACAGGCTGTCCAGACGACCCGGCAGTGTGGTGCGGATGAACGCCTGCGCCTTGTCGATCGCGGCCCCGCAGTTGGACGCCCACGAGGGCAGCGCGCAGGTGGTGAGCACGTCGGAGAAGCCAGCGTCGTTGCCCCCGACCTGCACCGTCACGTACGTCGTGGACGCGCTGAGCGTGCCGAGCTGGGTGGCCGACACGTCGCCGGTCTTCGCGCCGCTGCACGCCTTGAAGCTCAGCGTCGCGCCGATGCGCGCCGCGTCGAGCACCGGGTACGCCGCCGGTGAGCGGTAGCAGGTGCCCCTGTCGGCGTAGTAGGTCCGCGTGCCGACGCCGGCGGCGTAGGAGTCCCCCAGCGCCACGTAGGTGCCGCCCGCCGCGTGGGCGGGCAGCGCGACCAGCGCGCTCGCGACGGCGGAGGTGCTGAGGACGACCAGACGGGTGACGGCGCGCATGGGCTCTCCTGCTCGACGGAGGTAGGGTGCGCTACCGGGGCTGCTTCGTGACTATCCCGGAAGAGCCCCTGCTGTCGAGCGGTGATACATCCGACACGCGAGCCGCCTGCCGCGGATGACGGCTTTATCTCATGACTGATATAGGGTCGGCTCTCGTGACCGACGACTACCTGACCCGCATCGGCAAGCTGATCCGCGAGGCCCGCCAGCGACGTGGCTGGACCCAGGCCCAGCTCGCCGACGAGCTCAGCACCAGCCAGAGCGCCGTCAACCGCATCGAGCGCGGCCACCAGAACATGACCCTGGAGATGATCGCCCGGATCGGTGAGGCGCTCGACTACGAGATCGTCGCGGTGGGCCCCAAGGACCAGCCCACCGGTCCCAGTCACCTGCGGGTGACCGGGCCGACCACGCTGTCGGGCAGCATCGACGTGAAGTCCTCCAAGAACGCCGGCGTCGCGCTGCTGTGCGCCTCGCTGCTCAACCGGGGCACGACGACGCTACGCAAGGTCGCGCGCATCGAGGAGGTCAACCGGCTGCTCGAGGTCCTCGAGAGTCTCGGCGTGGAGACCCGCTGGCTCAACGACGACAATGACCTGCAGATCGTCCCGCCGGCCGAGCTCGACCTCTCCTCGATCGACGAGGAGGCCGCGCGTCGTACCCGCTCGGTGATCATGTTCCTCGGACCCCTGATGCACCGGGCCCGCACCTTCGACCTGCCCTACGCGGGAGGCTGCGACCTCGGCACCCGCACCGTCGAGCCGCACATGGCGGCCCTGCGCCCCTTCGGCCTGGAGGTCAAGGCGACCGAGGGCAGCTACCACGCGACCGTGACCACGACCTCGCCGTCGCGTCCGATCGTGCTCACCGAGCGCGGCGACACCGTCACCGAGAACGCCCTGATGGCCGCGGCCCTCAACGACGGCGTCACCGTGATCCGCAACGCCAGCCCCAACTACATGGTCCAGGACCTCTGCTTCTACCTCGAGCAGCTCGGCGTCCGCATCGACGGCATCGGCACCACCACCCTGACGGTGCACGGTGTGAGCAGGATCGACGTCGACGTCGACTACGCGCCGTCGGAGGACCCGATCGAGGCGATGTCGCTGCTGGCCGCCGCGATCGTGACCGACTCCGAGATCACCATCCGGCGCGCGCCGATCGAGTTCCTCGAGATCGAGCTCGCGCTGCTCGAGGAGATGGGGTTCCGCTACACCCGCAGCGAGGAGTACGTCGCGGCCAACGGGCACACCCGTCTGGTCGACCTGACCACCCACCACTCCCAGCTGCACTCCCCCATCGACAAGATCCACCCGATGCCGTTCCCCGGGCTCAACATCGACAACCTGCCGTTCTTCGCGGTGATCGCCGCGACCGCGAACGGTCAGACGCTGCTGCACGACTGGGTCTACGAGAACCGGGCGATCTACCTCACCGACCTCAACCGGCTCGGCGCCAAGGTGCAGCTGCTCGACCCGCACCGGGTGTCGATCGAGGGCCCGACCCGCTGGTCCGGTGCGGAGATCATGTGCCCGCCGGCGCTGCGCCCGGCCGTGGTCACCCTGCTCGCGATGCTGGCCTCCAAGGGCACCTCGGTGCTCCGCTCGGTCTACGTCATCAACCGCGGCTACGAGGACCTCGCCGACCGGCTCAACTCCCTCGGCGCCAACATCGAGACCTTCCGCGACATCTGACGCCGTCCTCGGAGGTCGAGGTGCGAACGCGCAGCGTGAGCCACGAGACCCGGTGCGCGCCTTGTGTGGTCTCGTGGCTCGGCTGTCGCCTCGCGCCTCAACCTCCGGCGCGCCTCGACCTCCAGCGGGGGTCAGCCGAAGAGGGTCTCGATGAAGGACCGGGCCTTGGGGCGGGCGGGAGGCGGCGGCGAGGCGGTCATGTCGGGGGTGATCCGCGGGAGCGCCATCGTCTCGTGGCCCACGGACCCGCGGTGCCAGTCGTTCTCGGCCTCGGAGAGGGCACCGGCGTCGGCACGCTCCAGGAAGACACCGGCGCAGGCCCCGCAGCGGTAGACCTCGACCTCGCCGTGCTGGTGGTTGCGCATCGTGCCCGAGCACATCGGGCAGGTGATCTCCTTCATGGGACCGACGCTACTCCCCCCGACGGTCCGCGACGGTGATACTGCGACGGTGACCCGTGACCATGTCCCGCCGCGCACCGGGTTCCCCTACCTCGACGAGCCGACGGCCCACGGAGGGGTCACCGCGCTGGCGCACCGGGGTGGGGCGCGGCACCCCGACGTGGTCGGGCTGGAGAACACCCTGCACGCGTTCCGGTCGGCCTACGACCTCGGCTACCGCTACCTGGAGACCGACGTGCACGCCACCGCCGACGGCGTGCTGATGGCCTTCCACGACGAGCGGCTCGACCGGGTCACCGACCGCAGCGGCCTGCTCACCGCGCTGCCGCACCGGGAGGCCGCCCGCGTCCTGGTCGGCGGCCGCGAGCCGATCCCGTCGCTGGCCGACCTGCTCGAGGAGCTCCCGGACGCCCGCTTCAACATCGACCTCAAGACGCCCGGCGCCGTCGAGCCGATGGTCGAGCTCGTCACCCGGACGCGCGCCTGGGACCGCGTCTGCATCGGGTCCTTCGACGAGCGGACGCTGCGCCGGTTCCGGCGCCTGATGGGCGCCCCCGTGGCGACCACGTGCGGGGTCGCGCTGGTCACCCTGGACCGCCTCCTGCCCGGTGGTCACCGCCTCGGCGGCCTGCTGCACGACTCCGGCTCGGTGTACTCGGTGCCGAGCGTCCACCGCGGCCTGCGCATCGTCGACGCCGGCTTCGTCGAGCGGGCGCACCGGCAGGGTCGGCATGTCCACGTGTGGACCGTCGACGAGCGTGCTGAGATGGAGCGCCTGCTCGACCTCGGCGTGGACGGACTGATCACCGACCGCACCGACGTCCTGCGCGAGGTGCTGGTCGCACGAGGGCTCTGGGAGGGGACGTCATGACCGCAGGGATCGCCGACCTGACACCGTTGGCCCGCCGCAAGGAGCAGCGGGCGTGGTACTGGTACGACTGGGCGAACTCGGCGTACGTGACCACCACGGCGGCGGTGCTCTTCGCGCCGTACCTGACCTCGGTGGCGGAGAAGTCGGTGGGCTGCGCCACCGGCGACGACGCGCCGACCTGCCGCACCGACCTGCACGTCCTGGGGGTCGCGGTCTCGCCGGGGTCGCTGGTCTTCTACCTGGTCACCGCGGCCACGATCCTCTCCGCCCTGGTGCTGCCGGTGGTCGGCGCGGCCGCGGACCGCTCGTCGCGCAAGACCACGGTGATGGCGCGCTACGCCTGGGCGGGCAGCGTCAGCGCGTGCCTGATGTTCTTCGTGACCGGCACCAACTGGCAGCTCGGCGCCGCCCTGCTGGTCGTCGCGACGCTCTGCCTGGGGTCCTCCCTGGTGGTGTACGACGCGATCCTGGTCGACATCGCGACCCCGGACGAGCGCGACCGCGTCTCCTCGCGCGGCTGGGCGCTCGGGTACG
Organism: Marmoricola sp.; assembly: GCA_044227235.1. Lineage (GTDB taxonomy): Bacteria > Actinomycetota > Actinomycetes > Propionibacteriales > Nocardioidaceae > Marmoricola_A. The sequence goes on from JBGAFN010000008.1 coordinate 140,201, forward strand.
CCGGCGGCGGGCTGCTGCTCGCGGTCAACTTCGGGATGCTCAGCCTGATGGACGACACCACGCTCGCGGTGCGGATCTCGCTGCTCACCGCGGGGCTGTGGTGGGCGGGCTTCACGCTCATCCCCTACCGCGGGGTGCGCAACCGGCCACCGACCAACGTGGTCCCCGAGTCGGGGTCGCTGGTCGCGCAGAGCTTCGGCCAGCTGTGGGAGACCCTCAAGGACCTGCGCAACTACCCGGTCACGCTGACCTTCCTGGTCGCGTACCTCTTCTACAACGACGGCATCCAGACGGTGATCTTCGCGGCCTCGGTCTACGGCGAGAAGCAGCTCGGCTTCGAGAAGAGCACCGTGCTGAGCGCCTTCCTCGTCGTGCAGTTCGTCGGCATCCTCGGCGCGCTGGTCTTCGCCCGGGTCGCCGAGCGGGTCGGCGCGCGCCGGGTGATCCTGGCCGGGCTCGGCCTGTGGGTGGCGGTGGTGGTGGCGGCCTACTTCGTGCCGGACCACAACTTCGCCGTCTTCCTCCTTCTGGCGGTCTGCATCGGGCTGGTCCTGGGGGGCACCCAGGCGCTGTCGCGGTCCTTCTACAGCCTGCTGATCCCGCGCGGGCGGGGGGCGGAGTACTTCTCCCTCTACCAGGCCTGCGAGCGCGGTACGAGCTGGCTGGGCACCCTGATCTTCGGCCTGGTGCACCAGTGGACCGACTCCTACCGGCCGGCGATCTTCGCGCTGGTGATCTTCTTCGTGGTCGGTCTCGCCCTGCTCGGCCGGGTCGATCCGGTCCGCGGGATCCGCGAGGCGGGCAACACCGCGCCGGCCGTGGTCTGAACCACTGGCACCCGCGGATGTGACGCGGGCCGTCGGGGTACGGGACGCTGGAGGGTCACCTGAGAGGCGGCTCCGTCGAGGTGGGTCCGAGCCTGGTGTGACCGTGACCACGGGAACAAAGGGGTGGTCCGGCTCGTTGGGCGGAGATGAGGCAGTCGTGCGGCGTCATGCTCGCCGCATTCGCGCGTCTCTCAACCGGAGGCCCCACAAGGGCGGAACGACCTGAAGAGGATGAGGACCATGGCAGAGCGGACACTGCGAGGCGCACGGCTCGGCGGGCAGAGCTTCGAGGACGAGCGCGGGATCGAGTTCGCTGCCCGTCAACGGGTCGCCTACGTGTGCCCCCAGGGCCACGAGTTCGACATCCCGATGGCCGCCGAGGCCGACGTCCCGGCGATCTGGGAGTGCCCGCGCTGCGGCGCCGAGGCGCTGAACCGTGACGGCGAGCGCCCCGAGCCGAAGGCCGAGAAGCCGGCCCGGACGCACTGGGACATGCTGCTGGAGCGCCGCTCGCTCGGTGAGCTCGAGGAGATCCTGGCCGAGCGGCTCGAGCTGCTTCGCAGCGGCGAGATCGGCCCGGCCCACCTGCACCGGCCCTCCAAGAGCCGGACCGCCTGAGCGGTCGTCGCACCACCCCGACTTCGACGCCCCGGTCGCCTCGCGGCCGGGGCGTCGTGCTGTCCGGGCGCCCCGGTCCGGGCGAGTGGTCCGTGGAGGACGCCCCTCAGGAGTCGTCGACGACCTCGCCGCGCACGATGTCGGGGCCGGCGCTGCGTGGCCCGGCCGGCCCGGACGGACCGCCCGGGAACGGTGCGCCGGGGAAGCCCGTGCCCGGGAACCCGCCGGCGCCGGGGAAGCCCGGGCCGCCGGGTCCGACGACGGTGAGGCGGCGGGCGATCACCCCGGTCAGCACCCGACGCGCCAGCGGCCGGGTGAAGGGCAGGATGCAGAAGAGCCCGGCGACGTCGGAGAGGAAGCCGGGTGTGATCAGCAGCGTGCCGCCGACCAGGATCAGCGCGCCGTCGGCGAGCTCCTTGGCGGGCATCCGTCCGGACTGCAACGCGGTCTGCAGGGCGGTCCAGGCCCGTCGGCCCTCGTGCTTGACCAGCCACGAGCCGAACGCGCCGTCGGCGAGCAGGATCAGGATGGTCCACCAGGGCCCGACGACCTGCCCGAGCTGCACGATCAGGTAGATCTCGACGATGGGGACCACGACGAACAGCAGCGCCAGCAGCCACCACGGGAAACGACGTCTCACCGGAGCTCCTTGCGTCGGCGGGGGGATCGGGAGAGGTGCCTCGAGCGTACGTCGCGCAGCTGCGCCCGACGGTGCGCCAGCCCCCACCGGGTGATCCTGCGCAACGACTCGGTGGCCACGGACCGGTCCATCTTGGACTCGCCGCGGACCCGCTCCAGGAACTCGATCGGGACCTCCCGGACGCGGAGCCCGGCGCGCACCGTCCGCAGCGTCAGGTCGGTCTGGAAGCAGTAGCCGACCGACTCGACGTCCTCCAGGGCGATGGCCTTCAGCGTCGAGGCCCGGAAGAGCCGGAAGCCGGCGGTGAGGTCGTGCACGGGCAGGCCCAGCAGCAGCCGGGCGTAGAGGTTCCCGCCGCGGGAGAGTCCCTGGCGCAGGAGGCTCCAGTTGACCACCGAGCCGCCGGGGACCCAGCGCGAGCCGATCACGAGGTCGGCGTCCTCGAGGGCGGCGACGAGGCGGGGCAGCTGCTCGGGCTGGTGCGAGCCGTCGGCGTCCATCTCCCCCACCACGTCGTACCCGCGCTCGAGGGCCACCGCGAACCCGTGCAGGTACGCCGCCCCCAGGCCGGCCTTGGCGGTCCGGTGGACCACGTCGACCCGGTCCGAGCGCGCCGCGAGGCCGTCCGCGATCCGGCCGGTCCCGTCCGGGGAGCCGTCGTCGACGACGAGGACGTCGGTCTCGGGGACGGCAGCCAGCAGCCGGCCGACGATCCACTCCAGGTTCTCGGCCTCGTTGTACGTCGGGATGACCACCACCATGCGGGTCACGAGCGGGCGCTCACCGCGGCGCGCTCGGGCGTGTCGTCGGGTGCCGGACGGCGTCCCTGCCGGCGCCGGTCCCGGACCAGGGCGACCAGCACGGCGGCGCCGGCGACGAGGAGCAGGGCGACCTCCAGGCCGCGTCCGTAGCGGATCGCCGGGGTCAGCCCGGTGTGCAGCGGCAGGGTGCGCTCGAGGACCTGCTGGGTGCGGGTCGGGGCCCGCTCCAGGACGCGGCCGTCGGGCCCGACGAACCCGGAGATGCCGTTGGTGGCGACGACCGCGACGTAGCGGTCGGTCTGGATCGCGCGGAGGCGGGCGATCGCGAACTGCTGCTCGACCTGGCCGGTGCCCATGTAGGTGGCGTTGTTGGTGGGCACGACCAGCAGCCGCGCGCCGCCCTTGATCGCGTCGTCGACGAGCTCGTCGTAGGCGACCTCGAAGCAGATGACGTCCCCGATCCGGGTGCCGGCCAGGTCCAGGACGCCGGGTCGGGTGCCGGGCACCATGTCGCGCGGGATCTGGTCGAGACGCTTGAAGACCTTCGCGAGCCGGGCCCGCATCGGGATGTACTCCCCGAACGGGACCGGGTGGCTCTTGGAGTAGGTCTGGCCGGGGCCCGTGCCGGGCTCCCACACGATGCTCTGGTTGCGGACGTCGATCGGGCCGGGTCCGGCGACCATCGCTCCCACGAGCACCGGGACGCCGACGGCGTCGACGGCCAGCTGGATGTCGTCGTACACGGTGCGGTCGAAGAACGGGTCGATGTCGGTGGAGTTCTCCGGCCACAGCACGAAGTCGGGCCGCTCGGCGGTGCCGGCGCTGATCCGGCGGGCGAAGTCCACCGTGGCGTTGACGTGGTTGTTGAGCACGGCCCGGCGCTCGGCGAAGGCCTCCATGCCCTCCCCCGGCACGTTGCCCTGCACTGCGGCGACTCGCACCGTCGTGGCGTCGGACTGCTCGTGGACGGGCAGCAGCCCCGGCACCGCGGCCAGGGTCACGGCGGCCGCCACCGCGACGGCGGCGCGCAGCGGGCGCCGGCGGCCCGCGACGAGCAGCCAGGCGAGGGTGGTGCCGAGCAGGGCGACAAGGAACGTGGTGCCCGAGGTGCCCACCCAGCGCATCGCCGGGGCCAGCGGGGTGTCGACGGTGGCGAAGGCCAGGCGGCCCCAGGGGAAGCCTCCCCAGGGCGCCAGCGAGCGGGCCACGTCGACGGCGACCCAGCAGGCCGCCGCCCACAGCGGCCACCAGCGCAGGGTGGTCACCCGGGCCAGGAGCACGCCGAGCAGCCCGTAGAAGGCCGCCTCGAGGACCGACAGGCCGACCCAGGCGTCCTTCCCGATCACCTGGATCCAGGGCAGCAGGGTCAGCATGAAGCCCAGGCCGAAGAGGAACCCGAGGACGAAGGTGCGCTTCCCGCGCACGCCGTACACCGCGAGCACCAAGCCCGCGACCGCCGGGACGAGCAGGAAGGCCCAGGCGGTCGGCTCGAAGGCCAGGGCGGCGGCGCCGCCGGAGGCCGTCGCGAGGACGGCACGTGCGGTCGTGTGCCGACCCGTCGGTCGACCCGACTGCGGTGCCCTCACTCCGGTTCCCTCTCCCCTGCAGCAGCGGGCTCCAATCTACCCGCGCCCGGAGACGACGAAGACCCGGACCCTTCGGACCGACGGTGCTCACGCCGGCTGCGTGAGGCCCCCCGCCGTTGTCTACTGGGTGCCGGGTCCTGCCGTTGTTCCAACCCCGTCGACTCGTGCTCGGCACCCGACGGCCACGCTTCCCGTCCTGGATCCGAAACGGGTCGTGCGGCCACCCTTGATGCCCGCACGTGACTGCGGCCTGCTCGGTGGACCAGGGAAGATTGCCGAGAGATGACGCCGCCTGTCAACCCCCGCCTGACCTGCGGTTTCAAGCAAACACGCAGGTCAGGTCATGTGAGTCCGGTCACGAGAAATTTCCGGGCAGTTCACCCGGAACGGTGTGTCGTGTCAGCGACACGCCGAGGTGGTACGACCACCACGCCCCGGGCGGTGGTCGCGACCAGCGGCTCGGGAAGGATCTCGGCCGCCGACTCGCCGAGCTCGGGACGGCCACGGCCGACGACCCTCAGCTCGAAGGCCATCTCGCGGGACCGGCTGCCGACCCGGACCAGCGTCGCCTCGATCTCGACCAGATCGCCCGCTCTGACCGGGGAGACGAACTGGACGTCGGAGTACGAAGCGAACAGACCCTCGTCGCCGTCGGTGCGGATGCAGAGCTCGGTGGCCACGTCCCCGAAGAGGCCGAGCCCGTAGGCGCCGTCGACCAGGTGGCCGGCGTAGTGGGCGTGTGAGAACGGCACGTAACGCCGGTGCACGACCGTCGTCCCGGTGCGCGGGTCGGGCTCGGCGGCGGGCGTGGTCGTGGTCATGCGGCCTCCTGGCGTCGTACGGACAGCGTGTGGACCAGGTACGACGCGACGTCGGCCGGCGTCGTCCCGCGGGCGAAGATCCGGTCGACGCCGAGCTCGCCGGTCATCGACTCGTCGAAGCGCGGACCGCCGACGACGAGCACCGGGCGCTTGGCGGCCGGGTAGGCCTCGCGGAACGCCGCCGACATCTCCTGGGTGTTGAGCAGGTGCGCGTCGCGCTGGGTGACCACCTGGGACACGAGCACGGCGTCGGCCTTCTCGGCCCGGGCGCGCTCGACGAGCTGCGGGACCGACACCTGCGCGCCGAGGTTCACCACCCGGATCTCCCGGTAGTACTCCAGCCCCTTCTCGCCGGCGAACCCCTTGATGTTGAGGATCGCGTCGATCCCGACGGTGTGCGCGTCGGTGCCGATGCAGGCCCCGACCACCACGAGGCGGCGGCGCAGCAGCTTGCGGATCGCGAGGTTGGCCTCCTTGGGCGCCAGCAGCGGGTAGTCGCGCTCGACGACCTGCACGGTGTCGGTGTCGACGAGGTGGTGCACCCGGCCGTAGACGACGAAGAAGGTGAAGTCCGGGCCCATCGGCTTGGCGTGCACGACCATCGCCGGCTCGATGCCCATCTTGTTGGCCAGCTGGGCGGCGGCCCCCTCGGCGACCTTGCTGTGCGGCATGGGCAGCGTGAAGGAGACCTGCACCATGCCGTCCCCGGTGGTGTCGCCGTACGGGCGCAGGATGGTCATCGCGCAGGCTCCTTCCGCGGCCTCGTGGCTCGCGTCGCTCGCACCTCGGCCTCCGGGGCGTCCAGGAGCTCGGTGGCGGGGTTGTAGTAGGCGGTGGACTTGCGGGCGACGCCGTCGAGGCCGCGGCCTCCGTTCGGCGGTCGCTTCATCAGCCCGAAGGTGCCGTCGGCGATCGCGGCCAGCAGCGGTGGGTCGCCCGCGGCGTCGGTGTCGTGGGCGATCCGGTCCAGCAGCTCGACGGCCTCGCGCAGGACCTCCTGGGCGCGCCGGGCGATGAACCCGTCGTGGCGGGGCGCGAAGTCCTCGTGGAGCCGGCCGGCGGCGTTCATCACGTAGCGGACGTTCTGCAGCGCCAGGTCGCGGTCGGAGAGCCACGGGGTCACCACGGCCTCGGTCATCATGCCGACCAGCAGGATGCTCTGCCCGGTCATCACCCCGGCCAGGTTGAAGAACGCGTCGAGCAGGTAGCCCCGGAAGACGTCGCCGGTCATGTGCCGCGTCGGGGGCATCCACTTCAGCGGCGCGTCCGGGAACAGGCTGCGCGCCAGCATCGCGTGGGCGAGCTCGAGGCGGAACGAGTCCGGCAGATCGGGGTTGATCTCGAAGGCGTGGCCCAGCCCGAGCTGCCAGTCCTCGAGCCCGGCCTCCTTGGCGAAGTACTCGTTGAGCAGCTGGCTGACCGTGACCGTGTGCGCGGCCTCCATCGCGTCCGCGGTGGTCAGGTAGTTGTCCTCGCCGGTGTTGATGATGATCCCGGCCCGGGCGTGGATCTGGCGGCTGAAGCGCTGGTCGACGAAGGTCCGGATCGGGTTGATGTCGCGGAAGAGGATCCCGTACATCGAGTCGTTGAGCATCATGTCGAGCCGCTCGAGGCCGGCCAGCGTGGCGATCTCCGGCATGCACAGGCCGGAGGCGTAGTTGGTCAGCCGCACGTAGCGGCCGAGCTCCTTGCTGGACTCGTCCAGCGCCGCCCGCATCAGCCGGAAGTTCTCCTGGGTGGCGTAGGTGCCGGCGAACCCCTCGCGGGTGGCGCCCTCGGGCACGTAGTCCAGCAGGGACTGGCCGGTGGAGCGGATCACCGCGATGACGTCGGCGCCCTCGCGGGCGGCCTGCTGGGCCTGCGGGATGTCCTCGTGGATGTCGCCGGTGGCGACGATCAGGTAGATCCAGGGCTGCTGCCGGGGGTCGCCGTGGCGCTTGACCAGCCGCTCCCGCTCACGCCGGCGGGCGTCGATGCGCTTCAGCCCGGCGCCGACCTGGCGGCGGGAGGCGGCGACGGCGCGGGTGGCGTCGCGGCCCTCGGGGAGCCGGAACCGGACCGAGCCGGCCGACGCCTTCTGCGCCAGTGCGGTGAGGTCGCCGCCGCTGCCCGCCTCGCCGCGCACCAGGGCGTCCCAGACCGGGAGGGCGGCCCCGTGCTCGAGGCCGACGTCGGCGCGGACGGCGTCGAGCAGCCGGTTCACCCACGGGGTGCCGTCCGGGTCGGCGCCGGTGATGCCGGCCAGCCGGAGCGTGGCCCGCTCCACCGACACGGTGGTGTGCTCGCCGGCCAGCCGCACGATGGGGCGGCCGACCTTGCGGGCCAGGGTGCGGGCGCGGCGCACCTCCGCGCGGTCGAGGTCGAGCGTCATCCGGGGTCCCTCACGTGAGCAGGCCTCCTGGGTCGTACGCCGGCACGCCTGCGACCAGGGTCAGCACGCAGGTGGGCAGGGCGATGTCGGGGTGGATCTCGGGCAGCTGCGGGACGCCGGCGCGCGGGTCGGTGGACCAGGCGGCGACCCGTGGGTCGGGGGTCTGGATGGTCAGGTCGCCGGGCACGTCCCAGAAGGCGAGGTACGCCGGGGCGCCCAGCGCGATCACGCCGCCCTCGTCGCGGCGGGCGGCGCGCCAGCCGCCGCGGGTGTGGGCGTTGAACGCGGCGCGCACGGTGAGCCGCTCGGCCTCGTCGTGGTGCCAGGCGGCCGCCCGGACGGCCTCCCACGGGCGGAAGGGGGTGATCGGGGAGTCGGAGCCGAAGGCCAGCGCGAGGCCGGCCCTCGCGAGCGAGGAGAACGGGTTCATCCCGCGGTGCCGCTCCCCCAGCCGGGTGGCGTAGAGGCCGTCGGGCCCGCCCCACCAGGCGTCGAAGACGGGCTGCACGCTGGCGGTCACGCCGAGGTCGCCGAGGCTCCGGGCCTGCTCGGCGGTGACCATCTCGAGGTGCTCGAGCCGGTGGCGGCCCTGGACGACCCGCTGGGCGCCGACGCGCTCGGCGGCCTGCTGGAAGCCCGCGACGGTCGCGGCGACGGCCCGGTCGCCGATGACGTGGAAGCCGGCCTGGACCCCGGCCTCGGTGCAGGCCACCACGTGGTCGGCGATCTGGTCGGCCGACAGGTAGAGGTTGCCGTCGTCGGACCCGTCGGCGTACGGCTGCTCGAGGGCGGCGGTCCGCGACCCGATCGCGCCGTCGACGCAGTAGTCGCCGGCTGCGCCGGCGAGCCCCAGCGAGACCACGAGGTCGACGCTCGGCTCGCCCCAGTAGCCGACCACCTCGGGCAGCGCGCGCCCCTGCGCCGCCGCCTCGGCGCGGACGTTCTCGATCAGGCGGAAGTCGCCCGGCGTGTTCAGGTGCGGTGCTCCGAGCTCGTGCACCATCGCGATCCCCTGCGCTGCGGCCGAATCCAGGGCGCGGCGGATCGCGGCCGTGCGGTGCTCCGGGCCGAGCAGGTGGTGCAGGGCGTCGCGCGTGGCGTGGTGGGCTTCTCGGGTCAGCGGCCCCTGGTCGGACCACCCGGGGAGCCTGGCCACGTCGTCGTCCTCGCGGCGCGAGGCCTCCTCGAGCAGGGCGCTGGAGGCGAACGCCGAGTGCGCGTCGACGCGGGCGACGTACGCCGGCCGGCCGCCGACCGCCTCGTCGACGGCCGCGCGGGTCAGTCCCCCGGCGGTCCAGCGGGTCTCGTCCCAGCCGTGGGCCAGTACGACGGGCAGCGGCGTCGCCGCGGCGTGGGCCCGCAGCAGATCGAGGGCCTCCGCGGCGGAGCCGGCCCCCGACAGGTCCGCGCCGAGCGCGTTGAGGCCGGTGGCGGCCAGGTGGGCGTGCGCGTCCACGAACGCCGGGGTGACCAGGCGGCCGTCGAGCTCGACGACCCGGTCGACGCCGTCGAGGAAGTGCTCCGAGGCGCTGTCGTCGCCGGTCCACACGATGTCACCGCCGTCGACGATGAGGGCGGTGGCGTGCGGGTCGGCGGGCGTGTGGACGTAGCCACCGCGGAAGAGGATGCGAGTCACGCCGTCATTCTCCCGACTGTCACAGCCGGCGTTCGAACAGGCCACGCACCCCAGGGTCGGTGCGGACGAGGTCGACGGCGTAGTCGGCGTGCCCGGGGACGAAGCCGTTGCCGACCAGCATGGTCACGTCGGCCGCGAGACCCTCGGCCCCGAGCGCCGCCGCGGTGAACGAGGTCGCCATCGAGAAGAAGACGACCGTGCCCCGGGGGGCGGTGGCCAGGATCGCGCCGTTCTCGCAGCCCGGGACGTCCACGCAGACCACGGTCACGTCGGCCGGGCCCCCAGCCGCGAGCGCCGCGTCGCGCAGGGCCAGCGCGTCGCGCGCGTCGGCCACGACCACCTCGTCGGCGAGCCCCGACCCGCGCAGCAGGGCGGCCTCGGCCTCGGTCGGGACGACGCCGATCGTGCGCCGGGCGCCGGCGCGGCGGGCGGCGGCGAGGCTCAGGGAGCCGGACTTGCCCGCTCCCCCGACGACGACCACGCACGCCTGCTCGTAGCCGGCCACGACCCGGTGGGTCAGGGCCGGAGCGCCGCACACGTCCATCACGGCCAACGCCAGGGCGGGGTCGAGGTCCTCGGGCAGCCGGGCGGCGATCGAGCGGCCGAAGAGCACGGCGTACCCGTCGGCCGGGACCTGCTCGCTGCGCCCGTCCCACCGCTCCAGCCCGTCGGTGAGGCACAGCGGGGTCAGCGAGAGGGAGACGAGCGTGGCCACCCGGTCGCCCACCGCGAGGCCGAGCGGGGAGTCGGGCCCGACCTCCTCGACCGTGCCGACGAGCATGCCGCCGGAGCCGGTGACCGGGTTCTGCATCTTGCCGCGCTGCTCCACGATCTCGAGCACCTCGGCGCGCACCTTCTCCCCGTCGCCCCCGTGCTTCTCGGCCAGCTGGCGGAACGAGGCGGCGTCGAGGTTCAGCCGCTCGACCTGGATCCGGACCTCGTCGGGCCAGAGCTCGCAGCGGTTGTCCAGGCGGTACGCCGCCTGGGGCAGCACGCCCGGCGGCTCCAGCACCCGGTGCAACCCGGTCGGATCGCCGGCCACGCGCTCGTTCACCCGGAGTCCTCTCGCAAACAGATCAATCGTCAGCAAATCTTGCGGCAAGTCATTGGACAAGCCGGAGATCCTCTCTCTACTCTGGCATGTGTGGGCTGAAGCACACAAGCCGACCCACGCCCGGCCCCGCGCCGCCACGACCCACGAGATCGAGGAGCACGCCGTGACGATGACCATCGAGCCGGACGCCACGTCCGCCGACGACGGGTCCGTGCTCCAGCGCGGCCTGCAGCCCTACCAGTACCGCCGCACCGAGCTCGTCGAGCCCGACTGGACCCGGTTCCCCGGGTGGGCCACCGTCACCACCGAGCAGTGGGAGTCGGCGCAGTGGCAGCGCTCGCACTGCGTCAAGAGCGTGACCCAGCTGCGGATGCTGCTCGGCGACCTGCTCGACGACTCCGTCTACGCCGACCTCGAGCGCGACCAGCGCGAGCGGGCCACGATGTCGATGCTCGTGCCGCCGCAGATGATGAACACGATGATGGCCGCCGTCGACCCGGCCGGCCCCGGCTCGCTGTCCGAGGCGTTCCTCGCCGACCCGGTCCGGCGCTACATGCTCCCGGTCTTCTCCGACCGACGCACCGACTGGCCCTCGCACCCCATGGCCAGCCGCGACTCGCTGCACGAGCACGACATGTGGGTGGCCGAGGGCCTCACCCACCGCTACCCGACCAAGGTGCTGGCCGAGCTGCTGCCGACCTGCCCGCAGTACTGCGGCCACTGCACCCGGATGGACCTGGTCGGCAACTCCACTCCGACCGTCGACAAGCTCAAGTTCGACCTGAAGCCCGTCGACCGGCTGGACGCGATGATGGCCTACCTGCGGCGCAACCCGCAGGTGCGCGACGTCGTGGTCTCCGGCGGCGACGTCGCCAACATGCCGTGGCCGCGGCTGGAGGACTTCCTCACCCGGCTGCTCGAGATCGAGAACGTCCGCGACATCCGGCTCGCCACCAAGGCCCTAATGGGCCTCCCGCAGCACTGGCTCCAGCCCGAGGTCGTCGAGGGCGTCGCCCGGGTCGCCGGCACCGCCCGCTCGCGCGGGGTGTCCCTGGCGATCCACACCCACGTGAACCACGCGAGCTCGGTGACCCCGCTGGTGGCCAAGGCCGCCCGGACCATGCTCGAGGTCGGGGTGCGCGACGTGCGCAACCAGGGCGTGCTGATGAACGGCGTCAACGCCGACCCGCACGCGCTGCTCGACCTCTGCTTCCGGCTCCTCGACGGCGCGCAGATCATGCCCTACTACTTCTACATGTGCGACATGATCCCGGCCTCGGAGCACTGGCGGGTCTCGGTCGCCGAGGCCCAGCGGCTCCAGCACCACATCATGGGCTACCTGCCGGGCTTCGCCAGCCCGCGGATCGTCTGCGACGTGCCGTTCGTCGGCAAGCGCTGGGTGCACCAGGTCGCGTCGTACGACCACGAGAAGGGCATCTCGTACTGGACGAAGAACTACCGCACCTCCATCGAGAGCACCGACCCGGACGCGCTGACGCGCACCTACGAGTACTACGACCCGATCCACACCCTGCCCGCCGAGGGCCAGGCGTGGTGGGCCGCCCGCGCCTGACCCGTGTGATCGGTGTCGGGCCTGGCCTGCGGGCCCGGATGCCCTCGGCTGCACCGCGGGGAGATCGTGCCGCTGCCGCGATCCGAGCCTCCGCGGCGCTGGATGCCGCGGGCACCCGGCCCTCCGGCCACTCCCGACACCGATCACACGGGTCCGGAGCTCGATCTCCGAGATGCGGGGTACGGGCTACGGCGCCAGGGCGGCGAGGGTCTCGGTGAGGCGGGTGACGGGGCTGTCCAGGCCCCAGCGCTCGGCGAGCAGGGCCAGCGCGTCGGGGCGCACGGGCTCGGTCGGCAGGGCGAGGTCGATGCCGCGGAGGTCGAGGTCGCGGGCCACGGCGACGACCGTCGGCGCCACCCGCAGGTAGTCCGCCGCGTCGAGGAGCCTGCGCCGCGGGCCGGGTGCCAGGTCGCTGGAGGGGTCGGAGGCGGCGGCGACGAGCGCGTCGAGATGGTCGAACCGGCCGAGCAGGGTGGCCGCGGTCTTCTCCCCCACCCCCGCCACCCCGGGCAGCCCGTCGGAGGAGTCCCCGCGCAGCGTCGCGAAGTCGGCGTACTGGTCGGGGCGGACGCCGTACTTGTCGTGGACCCAGCCGGAGTCGACGCGCTCGTGCTTCCCGACGCCACGGGCGACGTAGAGCACCCGCACCTCGGCCTCGTCGTCGACGACCTGGAACAGGTCGCGGTCCCCGGTCACCACGTCGACCGGCATCGACGCCTTCGTGGCGAGCGTCCCGATCACGTCGTCGGCCTCGTAGCCGTCGGCGCCGACCACCGCGATCCCGAAGGCGGCGAGCACCTCCTCGATCACCGGCACCTGGACCTGCAGCGGGTCGGGGACCTCCTCCACGTCGGGCCCGACCTCGTGCTCCTCGACCACCCGGTGCGCCTTGTACGACGGGATCAGGTCCGTGCGCCAGGCCGGCCGCCAGTCGTTGTCCCAGCAGCACGCCAGGTGGGTCGGCCGGTACTCCCCCACCAGCCGGCTGATGAAGTCCAGCAGCCCGCGGACCGCGTTCACCGGGGTGCCGTCCGGCGCGGTGACCGAGTCGGGGACGCCGAAGAAGGCCCGGAAGTAGAGGGACGCGGTGTCGAGCAGCATCAGCCGCTGCGGTGCGGAGGTCATCCGGCGATCCTAGGCACCCCGCGGACGACTCAGGAGTCGCGGGAGCTGAGGACGCAGAACTCGTTCCCTTCGGGGTCGGCCAGCACCGTCCAGGTGGCCTCCGGGGACTGGCCCACGTCGGTCCTGGTCGCTCCGAGGGCGAGCAGCCGCTCGATCTCGGCGTCGCGGTCCTGGCTCGTGTGCGGGGCCAGGTCGAGGTGGAGGCGGTTCTTCACGGTCTTCCCCTCGGGGACCGGCACGAAGACCAGGCCGGGACCCTGCCGCTCCCAGGGCGTCGCGGCGAGCGTCGCCTCGTCGACCCAGCGCGGCACGATCACCATCTCGTCGTCCGCCTCGAAGACCACCTGCCAGTCCAGGGCCTCGGCCCACCAGCGGGCCTGGGCCCGGATGTCGTGGCAGTCCACGACCACGGTGTACCAGCGCAGCGCCATGTCGTCCCCCTCGTGTCCCGGCCTCGTCGTGCGGCTTCGCCCATCGTAGGAACCCGGCGAAAGTCATTTTCGCGGCGTTCTCGGGGGCTCGCCGGAGATCCTTCGCCCTCAGACGCGGGATTCAGCCTCCGGGCGGATAACCTGCAGGCGTGGAAGAGACCGATCGCCAGATCCTCACGCTGCTCGCCTCCGACGGACGGATGTCCTTCACCGACCTCGGCAAGGCCACCGGTCTGTCCACGAGCGCGGTCCACCAACGCGTCAAGCGGCTGGAGTCGCGCGGCCTGATCCAGTCGTACGCCGCCGTGCTCGACTACGACCTGGTGGGGCTGCCGCTGACGGCGTTCATCTCGATCCGTCCGATCGACCCGTCCCAGCCCGACGACTCCCCCGAGCGGCTGCGCGACATCACCGAGATCGAGTCGTGCTGGTCGGTGGCCGGCGACGAGTCCTACATCCTCAAGATCCGGGTCTCCACGCCCGGCGACCTGGAGGACCTGCTGGCGCGGATCCGGGCCGCCGCCAACGTGTCGACCCGGACGACGATCGTGCTGTCGACGCCGTACGAGGGGCGCGCGGTCGCCCAGTAGCCACCCTCGGGGTCGGCCGGCCCCGAGGTCACTCAGGGTCACTCCGTGAGGGAGGAGTAGGCCACCACCCCGCGTCGCAGCGACCCGATCGTGAGCCGGGCGGTCTCGCGCAGCTCCTTCGTCGGGGCGGCGTCGGCGACCTGACCGCACAGGTCGAGCAGCTGCTTCATCCAGCGGACGAAGTCGCCCGCGGCCAGGTCGGTCTCGCTCAGCACGTCGTCGAGCGTGGCACCGGCGGACCACCGCTGCGCCGCCCACGCGAAGCCCAGGTCGGGCTCCCGCAGGAAGTCCAGCCGGTTCTCGCGCTCGAGACGGTCCAGCGAGGCCCACGCGGCGACCACCCGCGCGATCACGTCGCGCACCGGGCCGCGCGGCAGCCGCGGCGGTGAGGAGTCGTCGGCGCGGCGCGACTCGTAGACCAGGATGGAGAGGACCGACGCCAGCTCGTCGGGTGCCAGGCCGTCGAAGAGACCGTCGCGCAGGCACTCGGCGGCGACCAGGTCCATCTCGGTGTAGATCCGCATCAGCGTGCGTCCGGACTCGGTGACCTGGTCGTCCTGCAGGTAGCCCAGGGACGTGAGCACGTCGCAGACCCGGTCGAACTGGCGGGCGATCGTGTTGGTGCGCGACTCGATCCGGCGCTTGAGCGTCTCGGTGTCCCGGTTGAGCTTGTGCCAGCGCTCGGCCCAGCGGGCGTGGTCCTCCCGGTCCGCGCAGCCGTGGCACGGGTGCGCCTTGAGGGCCGCGCGGAGCCGGGTGATGGCCGCGTCCTCGGTGCCCTGGCCGGCCGCGGCACGGGCGGCGCGCCGCGACGGCGACTGCGGGTCCAGCGTCCGGGTGCGGGCCTGGAGGGCCATCGCCAGGTCGCGGCGCGACTGCGCGTTGCGCCCGTTGAAGCTGCGCGGCACCTTGACCCGGGCCAGCGAGCTGACCGGGCGGTTGAAGTCGACCATGGCCAGCCGGCGGGCGTGCCGGTCCTCGGTGAGCACGTAGGGGCGCGGGTCGTCGCGGTCCGAGCGGGTGCCGGGGTCGAGGACCACCGCGAAGCCGGCGAACTTGCCGGTCGGCACCTCGATCACGTCCCCGGGCTTGAGGTCCTCCAGCGACCGGACCACGGCGTCGCGCTGGTCGAACCGGCGCGCCCGGGCCGCGGCGTTCTCGGTGTCCTTGAGCTGGCGGCGCAGGGCGGCGTACTCCATGAAGTCACCGAGGTGGCACTGCGCCGCCTCGGCGTACCCGGTCAGGCCCTCCTCGGCCTTGCGGACCTGGCGGGCGAGCCCGACCACGGCCTTGTCGGCCTGGAACTGGGCGAAGGAGGACTCCAGCAGCTCACGCGCGGTCGGGCGGCCGTACTGGTGGACCAGGTTGACCGCCATGTTGTACGACGGCCGGAAGCTCGAGGAGAGCGGGTAGGTCCGGGTCGAGGCCAGACCCGCGACGGCCTTCGGGTCGAAGCCGGGCGCCCACAGCACCACCCCGTGCCCCTCGACGTCGATGCCGCGGCGTCCGGCGCGGCCGGTCAGCTGGGTGTACTCGCCGGGCGTGATGTCGGCGTGGGTCTCGCCGTTCCACTTGACGAGCTTCTCGATCACCACCGAGCGGGCCGGCATGTTGATGCCCAGCGCGAGCGTCTCGGTGGCGAACACGACCCGGCACTTCCCGGCCGCGAACAGCTCCTCCACGCACTCCTTGAAGGTCGGCAGCATGCCGGCGTGGTGGGCCGCGACGCCGCGGGTGAGCCCGTCGAGGAAGTCGTGGTAGCCCAGGACGTGCAGGTCCTCCTCGGGGATGTGGGCGCACTTCTCCTCCACGTAGGCGAAGATCGCGTCGCGCTCCGAGGGCCGGGTGAGCCGCAGGTTGGCCGCCAGGCACTGCTGCACGGCGGCCTCGCACCCGACCCGGCTGAAGATGAAGTAGATCGCCGGGAGCAGCGCGTCGCGGTCAAGCCGGTCGACGACGTCGAAGCGGCTGGGCAGCCCGCCCCGGGCCGGACCCCGGGCCGCGCGCCCGCCCTTGGCCTTGGAGACGCGGCGGTCGTTCATCCGCCGCGAGGCCCAGTCGTCGCGGGCCACCTTCATCAGCTCGGGGTTGACCCGGCTGTCCGGGCCGGCGAACCCGGTCGCGTCGTCGAACAGGTCGTAGAGCCGGCGCCCGACCATGACGTGCTGGAAGAGCGGCACCGGCCGCGCCTCCTCCACGATGGTGGTGGTCACGCCGCGCACCGTGGAGAGCCATTCCCCGAACTCCTCGGCGTTGGAGACCGTCGCGCTCAGCGAGGCCACCGCCACCGACTCGGGCAGGTGGATGATGACCTCCTCCCACACCGCGCCCCGGGACCGGTCGGCCAGGTAGTGCACCTCGTCCATCACCACGTAGCCGAGGTCGCGCAGGGTCTGGGACCCGGCGTACAGCATGTTGCGGAGCACCTCGGTGGTCATCACCACGATCGGCGCCTCGCCGTTGACCGAGTTGTCGCCGGTGAGCAGGCCGACCTGGTCGGGGCCGTAGCGCCGGACCAGGTCGGCGTACTTCTGGTTCGACAGCGCCTTGATCGGGGTGGTGTAGAAGCACTTGCGGCCCTGGGCGAGGGCGAGGTGGACGGCGAACTCGCCGACGATGGTCTTGCCCGACCCGGTCGGCGCAGCGACCAGGACGCTCTCGCCGCGCTCGAGGACCTCGCACGCGCGGACCTGGAAGTCGTCGAGGCCGAAGTCGTACATCAGCCGGAAGTCGGCCAGCACGGGCCCGTGCTGCTCGGCGCGGAAGCGGGCGTACCGCTCGGAGGGAGAGGTCATGACCGGGTCGCCCCTCCGGGGACGCCGGTGATGACCCGGAGCGCGCGCGGCACGGCGGCGACGGTCAGCGGCAGCGGGCCGAGCCGCTCGCCGTCGGCGTAGGCGACCACCCCGGGGGCGGCCACGGTGACCTCCCGCACCAGGTGGTGCTCGTAGGCCGGGTGCGTGGTGTGGGTGCCGGAGAACAGCTTGGGGTAGGTGCGGACCAGGTCGGGCTTGCTGACCGGCTTGAACAGGACGACGTCGAGCAGCCCGTCCTCCAGGGAGGCCCCCTCGGTGATCCGGAGCCCGCCCCCGAAGGACGGGCCGTTGCCGACGCACACCATCGTCGCGTCGAGGCGCCGCTCCTCGCCGTCGAGGACCAGCGTGTACGGCAGCGGCTCGAAGGTGCGCAGCTCGGCCAGCGTGGCGAGGTTGTAGCGCATCTGCCCCTTCGGCCAGGTCATGTGGTTGGCGCGCTCGTTGACCACGGCGTCGAAGCCCGCGGACAGCACGCACAGGAAGTACGTCGCCCCGACCCGGCCCAGGTCGACGACGCGGACCCGGGAGCCCACCACCACGTCGGCGGCGGCCTGGGGGTCGCTGCGCGGGATGTGGAAGTAGCGGGCGGCGTCGTTGCCGGTCCCCGCCGGGATGATGCCGAGGTTGACCCCGGTGCCGACGAGCTCCTGCACCGCCAGGTGGACCATGCCGTCGCCGCCGACGACCACCAGGCTCTCGACGCCGTCCTGGACGGCCTGGCGGGCCAGTGCCCGGGCCTCCTCGACGTCGTGGCCCTGCAGGGACCGGACGTGGAACCCGGCCTCGACGAGCCTCGGGTGGGCGATGGCCGCCGTGCGGGTGCCGCGGCCCCCTCCCGACGTCGGGTTGGTCAACAGCGCGATCTCCCTGGCCACGTCACCACCCTAGAGGCCCACCCCTGGGCGCGAGCATGACGTGGCCGGTCCCCCGCCGCGTCTCGAGACTCGCCCCCTCGCTGGTCGAGTAGCCGGGGAGGGACGAGCCGGCGTGTCGAGACCCGGCGAGGGCCCCGCGGACCGGTGCCGGGGGTCTCGACACGGCGGTTCCTGAGGTGCGAGCGGAGCGAGTCTCGAAGGGTCGCTCGTTCCTCGATCCCTACTCGACCGGCGGAGGGGGATCAGAGGTGGACGGTGACGGAGAAGCGGTCGGGGCGGGAGCCGACGGCCTTGCTGAAGCGGCGGACCGCCTCCAGCAGCACCTCGGAGGTCACGGTCGTCCCGGGCACCACCAGGGCCAGCCGCTCCTGGTAGGAGACGACGAACACCTGGTCCAGCGCCCAGGCCTGGTGGGCGTCGTGGCGCCATCCCTCGCCCAGCACCGCGACCGGGTAGGCGAGGTCGCCGGCGAGGACGTCGGCGGCGAGGCTGCGGTCGGCCCCGTCGCGGAAGCAGCCTCGGAGCAGCGGTCGGCCGTCGAGGGAGGTGTCGCCCACCCAGGTGACCTGCTGCTCGCCGAGCCAGTCGGGGAGGTCGAGCGGGTCGAGAGGGGCCACCGCCGGGGCGGGCATCAGTCCTCGTCCTCCCCGAGGCCCGAGGGGCGGATGTCGTCGGGGTCGTAGTCGAGGGGTGAGGCCTGGTCGTCGGCGGTGTCCCCTCCGAGGACCTTGCCCAGGGCCTTGGCGCGGCGGCGGTCCACGACGCGGGCGATGATCTCGGAGGCCAGGAACAGCACCGTCATCGGCGCGGCCAGCATCAACATCGAGAACGGGTCGGTCGAGGGGGTCGCCGCGGCGGCGAAGACGAAGACCCCGACGATGATCCAGGCCCGGTACTCCCCCAGCGCCTTGCCCGAGACGACCCCGGCCAGGTTCAGCAGGACCACGAACAGCGGGATCATGAAGGAGACCCCGAAGACCAGCAGCATCCGGGTGAAGAAGCTGAAGTACTCCCCGAACTCGACCAGGTTCTGCAGCTTGGCCGGGGTGAACCCGATCAGGACCTCCAGGCCCTTGGGCAGCACGTAGTAGCCCACCGCCACGCCGAGGATGAACAGCGGCCCGGCGACCGCGACGAAGACCCGGGTCCACTTCCGCTCGTGCGGGTGCAGCCCGGGCAGGATGAACGCCCAGATCTGGTAGAGCCAGTACGGGCTGGTCAGCACCAGTGCCGCGATCCCGGAGAGCTTGAGCTGCAGCAGCAGCGGGCCCGCCGCACCCTTGATGTAGGCCTGGGTGTCGACGCTGTCGCCCAGCGCGACCTGGGCGTCGTTGTACGGCGCGAGCACGAGGTTGAGCAGCGGGTCGTAGAAGAACAGCCCGACGATGAACGCGACGACCAGCACCGTGACCGCGCGCAGCACCCGCGCCCGGAGCTCACGCAGGTGGTCGGCCAGCGCCATCCGGCCGTCGGCCCCGCTGACCTCGGGCGTGCGGAAGAGCCTCAGGACACCGACGACGCTCACAGCAGGTCAGGACCCGGTCTCAGCAGGGGGCTCAGCGGTCGGTGTCGCCGTGCGGCTGGACCGTGGGGTCCTGCACGTACGTCGGCGGCTCGACCGGACGCGTGGGGTCGATCGCACGCGGGGCGACCGGCGGGGCGGGCGGGGTCGTCTTGACCTCGTCCTCGTCGTCGTCCATCAGGCCCTTGGTCTCGGCCTTGAAGATCCGCAGCGCACGACCGCTGCCCCGCGCCAGCTCCGGAAGCTTCTTGGCGCCGAACAGCAGGATCAGCACGAGCAGGATCAAGATGATCTCGGTCGGTCCGAGGTTGCCCATGTCAGTCTGCCTTCGTTCGTCCTAGCGGGGTGGCGCGTCGGGTGTGACGCGCTGTCAACTGTACGCGGTCGTCCCCGCGTACAGCGCAAGAGTCTCCTCGGCCAGCCTGGTGGTTTCCTGGGAGAGGCTGTCCGGCTCCACCCGGCGTACGGCGGACCCGAGGCGCAGCAGCAGCCTCACCAGCCACGTCGGGTCGCCGAAGCGCAGCGTGACGGTCAGCCCGCCGTCCGGCTCCTCGACGACCTCCTCCACCGGGTAGTACTCGGTGACCCACCGGGCCCGGGCGGTCAGCCGCAGGGTCGCGGTCAGGTCCTCGGCCGACGGCCGGAAGATCCCCTGGGCGAGGTCCAGGGGCTCGAGGTCGGGGTGCTCCACCGCCGGGCTGTCCAGGATCTCGGCGTCGTCGATGCGGTCCACCCGGAACAGCCGCCGGTCCTCGGCGCGGTGGCACCACCCGTCGAGGTAGTGGTGGCCGTCGGCGGTGGTGACCGCGACGGGGTCCACGACCCGCTCGGTGAGCTCGTCCCGGGTCGGCGAGTAGTGCCGCAGGCGCACCTGGCGTCCTCCTGCCAGGGCCTGCTCGAGCCGGCGTACCAGCGTCTGCTCGGCAGGGCCGGTGGGGACGTGGACCTCGACCTGGGCGGCCACCGAGGCGCCCTCGCCCGCGGCGAGCTCGACCTTGGCGCGGGCCCGGTCGACGACCGCGCGCACCTCCGGGGTGCTGCCCTCGGCCAGGGTGCGCAGCGCGACGACGAGGGCGGCCGCCTCGTTGCTGTCCAGGCGCAGCGGGCGGGTCAGGAACTCCGCGTTGTAGAGCCGGATCACGCGCTGCTCGTCCAGGGCGTCGAAGTCGACGTCGATCATGTCGCCGGGGAGCAGTCCGGGGAGGCCGCACATCACGAGCAGCCGGACGTCGCGCACGATGACGGCCTCCGAGACGCCGAAGGCGCGGGCGGCGTCCGCGACCGAGACCTCGCCGCGTCCCTGGAGGTAGGGCACCAGGGCGAGCAGGCGGGCCAGCTGGTCCCGCGAGGTGCTCATGCCGCCCCCGACCCGGCCGCGACGACCTCGCGGAGGCGGTCCACGACGGCCCGTCGCAGCTCCTCCGGCGCGTCCAGGACGACGTCCGGACCGAGCGCGACGACCTCGTCGACCAGGGCGTCGGCGCGTCCGTAGGGCACCTCGATGCGCTCCCAGCCGTCGTCGGCGACCTGCGCCGGGGAGGTCGCGCGGTGGCGCAGGCCGACCGCGTGGCCTGGGCGCACCCGCAGGACCGCCGTCTGCGCGTCGGCCTGGTCGGCGGTCGGCAGGTACAGCCCGGCGATGGCCCGCAGGTCGGTGCCCTCGGGCACCTCGAAGGACCCCGGCGGACCGGTCAGCTCCACGTCCCCGCTGATCCGCGACAGCCGGAACATCCGCGGCTGGCCACGGTCCAGGTCGTGGCCCACGACGTACCAGCGCGAGGCGTAGGAGACCACGCCCCAGGGCTGGAGCCGACGCGGTGCGGCGGTCGGCGAGGTCGAGGTGCGGTAGTCGAACGCGACCGGGCGGCGGCTGGTGACCGCCTCCCAGAACGTCTCGAAGCTCGGCTCGTCGGCCGAGAGCACCGGCTGCAGGACGTCGAGCGCCTGCCCGTCGACCTCGACGCCCGCTGCGGTCAGCTTGAGCAGGGCGTCGGAGGTGGCCGAGGCCATCCGGGCGTGCTGCCAGACGCGCGCGGCCAGGCCGACCACGGCGGCCTCGTCGGCCTCGAGGGCGATCTCGGGGAGCTCGAAGGCCGAGCGGACCACGCGGTAGCCGTGCTCGTCCTCGAACAGCGGGTCGTAGCCGCCGATCTCGATCGGGATGCCGAGGGCGCGCAGGTCCTCCTTGTCGCGTTCGAACATCTTCTCGAACGCCTCGTCGGAGGAGGCGTTGCGATAGTCCTCGATCACCTCACGCAGCCGCTGCTTGGTGACGTACTGACGCGACACCAGCAGCGCGATGAGGACGTTGAGGAGCCGCTCGCTCTTCCGCGCCGACATCGAGGACCCCGCTCCGCTCAGCTCGCAGCCGGGGCGACCCCGAGCACGTCGATCACGAACACCAGGTCCGAGTCGGCCGGGATGCTGGGCGGGGAGCCCTTCTTGCCGTAGGCCAGGTCGGACGGGATCACCATCATCACGCGGGAGCCGGCCTTGACGCCGATCAGGCCCTCGTCCCAGCCCTTGATCAGGCCGCCGACGCCGACCGGGAAGGAGGCCGGGCTGCCGCTGAACGACTCGTCGAAGGCCTTCTTGCCGCCGTAGACGACGCCGTAGTAGTTCACGACCGCGGTGTCGCCCTTGGCGATCGCGGGCCCGTCGCCCTGGATCACGGTCTCGACCTGCAGCTTGTCCGAGGCGGTCTTGTCGGCCTTGCTGAAGTCGATGCCGGTGACCTTGCCGTCGCTCTCCACGATGGCCGGGAAGCCGGACGGGAGCGCCTTCGCGTCACCGGTGGGCTGCTGGGCCACGGTCATCACGTCGATGACGAAGACGACGTCCTGGTCCTTGGCCAGACCGATCTGGGTGGCACCGTCGGCGCCGATGCCCTTGGCGACAGTGGAGGTCACGACCAGGCGGCTGCCCTCGGTGGCGCCCTCGAGCGGCTTGAGCAGCTCGTCGAGGAACTTGCCCTGCGTCAGCGTGACGACCTCCGGCTTGCCGGCGTCGTAGGAGCTGTACGCCTTCTTGCCGTTGGTGCCGTTGTAGATCGCGATGTTGAGCAGCGCGGTCCCGTCGGCCTCGAGCGCCGGGCCGTCCCCCTTGACCAGGGTCTCGGTCTCGGTCTTGGAGACGTCGAAGGAGGAGTCCACCTTGACCGTGGGCGCGGAGCCGACGTCCCCGGTGACCTTGACGGCCGAGGGCCCCCCGGTCGAGGAGGCCGAGTCGGACGAGGAGTCCGAGCCGCACGCAGCGGTGCCGGTGAGCAGGAGGGCTGCCGCGGCGAGCGCGGCGGTACGGCGAAGCATCAGGTGGGACCTCGGAGATGGAGAGTGGGGCAACCGAGCCACCCTAGCCGGTGACCCTGAGAGATTGCTGGCGGCCCTACATGCCCTCGATGAGCTTCTGGACGCGCTCGTCGTGGGCCCGGAACGGGTCCTTGCAGAGCACGGTGCGCTGGGCCTGGTCGTTGAGCTTGAGGTGCACCCAGTCCACGGTGAAGTCCCGGCGGCGCTCCTGGGCGCGCTTGATGAACTCGCCGCGCAGCCGCGCCCGGGTGGTCTGCGGGGGGACCGACTTGGCCTCGAAGATGCGCAGGTCGTCGGTGACGCGGGCGACCGCTCCGCGCTTCTCGAGCAGGTAGTAGAGCCCGCGGCCACGGTGGATGTCGTGGTAGGCCAGGTCGAGCTGGGCGACCCGCGGGTGGCTGAGCGGCAGCCCGTGCTGGCTGCGGTAGCGGTCGATGAGCTTCCACTTGATGACCCAGTCGATCTCGCGCTCGACCAGGCTGAGGTCCTCGGACTCGACCGCCTTGAGGCTGCGCTCCCACAGGTCCAGGGTCCGGTCGATGACCGGCGTGCGCAGCCCGCGGCGGTCGACGAAGTCGCGGGCTCGGGTCAGGTAGTCGTTCTGGATGTCCAGGGCGCTGGCCTCGCGGCCGTTGGCCAGCCGCACCTTCCGACGTCCGGTCATGTCGTGGCTGATCTCGCGGATGGCCCGGATCGGGTTCTCCATCGTGAGGTCGCGCATCACCACGCCCTCCTCGATCATCCGCAGCACCAGGTCGCAGGTGGAGACCTTCAGCATGGTGGTGGTCTCGGACATGTTCGAGTCGCCCACGATCACGTGCAGCCGCCGGTACCGCTCGGCGTCGGCGTGCGGCTCGTCGCGGGTGTTGATGATCGGGCGGCTGCGGGTGGTGGCGCTCGAGACGCCCTCCCAGATGTGCTCGGCGCGCTGGGAGACCGAGTACATCGCCCCGCGCGGGGTCTGGATGACCTTGCCCGCCCCGACGATGATCTGGCGGGTCACCAGGAACGGGATCAGGATGTCGGCCAGCTTGGCGAACTCGCCCTGCCGGCCGACACAGTAGTTCTCGTGGCACCCGTAGGAGTTGCCCGCCGAGTCGGTGTTGTTCTTGAAGAGGTAGACGTCGCCCTGGATGCCCTCGTCGCGCAGCCGCCGCTCGGCGTCGAGCAGCAGGCCCTCGAGGATCCGCTCGCCGGCCTTGTCGTGGGCGACCAGGTCGAAGATGTCGTCGCACTCGGGGGTGGCGTACTCCGGGTGGCTGCCGACGTCGAGGTAGAGGCGGGCGCCGTTGCGCAGGAAGACGTTGCTGGACCGGCCCCAGGACACGACCTTGCGGAACAGGTACCGGGCGACCTCGTCCGGGCTCAGCCTGCGCTGGCCGCGGAACGTGCAGGTGACGCCGTACTCGTTCTCGATCCCGAAGATGCGACGGTCCACGGACTCACCCTATGCCTGCTCCGGGCACCGCGGGCGGGATGTCGCCGAACCCGCGGGTGTCAGTGGAGCCCCGGCGCCCCGAGCTTCGACGGCCCCTCAGCGGGGGGCTCAGCGGTACAGCCGGATCCTGGCCAGCAGCGGGCGGTGGTCGGAGCGGAACCCGTCGAGGGTGCGCTGGGTGGCGAACTGCGCCCGCGCGGTCCGCACGGACCGCTCCGAGAGCAGCACGTAGTCGATCCACCGGCTGCCCTTGGTCGGCTCGACCCCGGTCAGCCCGAGCGCCTGGTACGACGAGACGCCCCTCCCCGCGAGACGCTCGACGAGGCCGTCGGGAAGCCGGGTGGCGTCGTCGTCGCGGAAGTCCCAGTTGAAGTCGCCGGTGCCCACCACCACGTCCCCCGAGAGCCGGTCGAGGTGGTCGGCCAGCCAGGCGAAGTGCTGACGGGCGTAGCGGGCGTTGAGGTTCTCCTCGAAGGCCTGGCCCGTCTCGATGGTCTGGTTCACGTGCGTGTTCAGCACCCGGACCGTCAGACCGGTGCGCCGATGCCGGAGCAGCACCGAGGTGACGTAGCGGGCCGGGAACGGGGCGTCGGTCCGGGCGCGTCCCGCACCGGGATGCATCTGCCACGACGCCGTGGACAGCAGCCGGAAGGTGCGGGTGCGCCACGAGATCGGGTTCTCCCGGCTCCCCTGCGCGCCCGGGAAGTAGGCCGTGGCCCAACCCCGCGCCCGGTAGCGGGGGTAGAGCCGGACGAACGCCGGACTGGTGGCCTCCTGCCGGCCGACGATGTCGACCGCCCGGTCCGCGGTGATCCGGTCCAGGTCGTGCCGGGTCCCGACCAGGCGCAGGCGGTGCCAGACGTTCTCCGAGGCCACCCCGATCGTGTCGGCGACGGTGCGGCCGGGCAGCGGGCGGGTCACCGTCGGGCGGCCGTCGCGGGGCGACGGGGTGCGGGTGAGGCCGAGGCTGAACCCGGCGGCGGTCAGCGTCACCGCGACGGTGAGGGCCACCAGCAGCAGGCGCGGCCCGGGCCGCCGACCGTGCGCCACGGTCACGCCGGCCGGTGGCCGACGACGTAGCCGCGCTGGGTGGTCTCGCCCCGACCGGCGAGTGCGCCGCGCCGGTACCACTCGACGTCGACCAGGCCGGCCTGCTCCACCAGGCGGGCCACGTGCTCGGGCTCGTGCAGGACGACGTCGAGGTCGACCTCGGCGCCGAACCACTCCCCCAGGTGCCGGACGCCGCTGCCGGCGTGGAGGCCGACCACCAGCAGCCCGCCCGCGGTCAGGGGCCGGACCAGCGCGCCCAGCGCCGCGCCGAGCTCGGCGTCGGTGAGGTGGATCAGGGAGTACCAGGCCAGCACCGCCCCCCACCCGTCGTGGTGCGGCGGCCGCATCAGCGTGCGCAGGTCTCCCACGGCGTACGACGCCTGCGGGAAGCGGGCGGCGGCCTGCTCCACCATCGCCGGGGTGAGGTCCAGGCCGCTCGCCTCGACGCCCTGGTCGGCCAGGTAGGCCGTCACGTGGCCGGGGCCGCAGCCGACCTCGACGACCGGTCCGGGGGCCTCCAGCGCGACCCGGTCGAGCAGCCACCGCTCGAAGGGGAGCCCGTCCAGCTCGTCGACCAGCTGCTCGGCGTACTGCTCGGCCACCGCGCCGTACCCGCTGCGGACCCGGTCGTCGCGGGTGGTCAGGTCCAGCCGGACCGGGGCCTCGGCGGCCGGTGCGCTCGGGGCCGGCGGCTCCTCGCCCAGCAGGTGCGCCCAGCGCGGGTCGCGCTCCCCGCTGCGGCGCGGGAGCTCGACGACCAGCGGTGGGTCCGCGGCGGCCATCCGGGCCAGCGTGGCCTCGACGTCGGACCGGTCGGGGAACGGGTGGAGCCGCTCGGTCCGGGTCCGCAGCTCACCGGCCGCCTGCGGGCCGCGCAGCAGCAGCACCGTGAGCAGGGCCCGCTCGTCCTCGGCGAGCTCGAGCGCCTCGGCCAGGGTCTGGTGGTACTTCAGGGTCCGCCGGCCGCTGTCGGCCCAGACCACCCGGACCAGCCCGCGGTCCTTCAGGCCGCGGGCGGTCTGCTCGACCAGCCGCTCGTCGTAGTCGACGACCGGCTCCCGGCTGGAGGTCTGGTTGCAGGCGGTGCGCAGGCCGTTGAGGGACAGTGGGTACGACGCCGGGACCGTCCGCTCCTTCTCCAGCAGGCAGCCCAGCAGGCGCTGCTCCTCCGCGCTGAGCGTCGGGACCGAGGTCATGGCGGCCGCGGGTCAGCCGAGCGGGTCGCCCGGCGGAGCAGTGGGCGGGGCTGTCGGGGGTGCGACCGGGGGCGGCGTCGGGGGCGCCGTCGGGGGCGCCGTCGGGGTGGTCTCCTCCCCAGCGGGGGCGACGTCGCCGGTGTCGTCCCGCTCGCCGAGCATCGCAGCCAGCTGGGCGTCGGTGAGCCGCTTGAACTTCCGCTGCTGCGAGCGGGTGCGGTCAAGCACCGCCACCTCCAGCGAGGTCACCGGGATCGTCCGCGAGCCGGACTCGTGGTAGCCCAGCGCCTCCACCGCGAGGGCGACCGCGCCGGCCAGGTCGAGCCCCGGCTCGTAGCGCTCCTTGATGTGCGTGGTGACCGACTCGGCGGAGCCGCCCA
This sequence comes from Marmoricola sp., assembly GCA_044227235.1. Taxonomy (GTDB): domain Bacteria; phylum Actinomycetota; class Actinomycetes; order Propionibacteriales; family Nocardioidaceae; genus Marmoricola_A. Next base: position 166,819 of record JBGAFN010000008.1, read on the forward strand.
TCGCCGCGAAGCCCTGCTCGTCGGCGACCTGGCCGTCGTAGGTCAGCCGGTAGATCTGGTCGTCCGCGGCGGTGTCGCCGACCTCGCCGACGAAGATCTCCACCTCGTAGGGCTTCTCGCCGCCGGAGGAGAAGATCGCGCCCAGGGTCTGCGCGTAGGCATTGGCCAGGGCCCGGCCGGTCACGTCGCGCCGGTCGTAAGAGTAGCCGCGCATGTCGGCCAGGCGGACCCCGGCGATGCGCAGGTTCTCGAACTCGTTGTAGCGCCCGACCGCGGCGAAGGCGATCCGGTCGTAGATCTCGCTGATCTTGTGCAGCGCCGCACTGGGGTTCTCCGAGACGAAGACGATCCCGTCGGTGTACTGCAGCACGGCCACGCTGCGGCCGCGGGCGATGCCCTTGCGGGCGAAGTCCGCCCGGTCCTTCATCAGCTGCTCGGGCGAGACGTAGAACGGCATGCTCATCGGTGAAGGTCCTCGTCTCTCAGGTCAGGGAAGCGGCGGGGCCGTCGGGGCGCTGCATCCTGCCCGCGACCACCCGGTCGGCGACGGCGGCGACCTCGTCGTCGGAGAGGCGCCGGTACCCGTCGGCGGTGTTGACGCCGACCACCGGGAAGATCCGGCGCGCCATGTCCGGCCCACCGGTGGCGCTGTCGTCGTCGGCCGCGTCGTACAGGGCCTGCACGAGGGCGGTGACGCAGCCGAGCTCGTCGAGGTCGTCGCGGTAGAGCTTCTTCAGGGCACCGCGGGCGAAGAGGGAGCCGGAGCCCACCGAGTGGAACGCGGTCTCCTCGTACCGGCCGCCGGTCACGTCGTAGGAGAAGATCCGCCCGTGCTGCTGGGCCAGGTCGAACCCGGCGAAGAGCGGCACCACGGCCAGGCCCTGCATGGCCATGCCGAGGTTCGAGCGGATCAGGGCGGCGAGCCGGTTGGACTTGCCGTCCATCGACAGCGGCGAGCCCTCGATCTTCTCGTAGTGCTCGAGCTCGGTCTGGAAGAGCCGGACCATCTCGACCGCGAGCCCGGCGGTGCCGGCGATGCCGACGCAGGAGAACTCGTCGGCCGGGAAGACCTTCTCGATGTCGCGCTGGGCGATCACGTTGCCCATCGTGGCGCGGCGGTCACCGGCCATCACGACCCCACCGGGGAAGGTGGCCGCCACGATCGTGGTGCCGTGCGGGGCGAGGTCCCCGGCGTTGGCCGGGACCGTACGACGGCTCGGCAGCAGGTCGGGGGCCTGCGCGGCGAGGAAGTCGGTGAACGAGGAGGAGCCCGGGGTCAGGTACGCCGCCGGGAGACGTTCGCTGCTCACTGGCCGCCCTTCTGGATGAACGACTTCACGAAGTCCTCCGCGTTGCTCTCCAGCACCTCGTCGATCTCGTCGAGGATCGCGTCGATGTCCTCGTCGAGCTGCTCCTTGCGCTCGGCCACGTCGGACGCCGTGGCCTCCTCGACCTGGGCGTCGTCCTGCGTCCCCTTCTGGGGCTGCTTCTGCTCCTGTGCCATGCCCGCCACCTCCACCGGCTCGGTTGCCCCCAACCTAGCGCCTGCCCGCGCGCCCCGTGCCAGTTGGGCGCACCTCGGGCGTCGGGTCCCGCGCGGGTCAGCGGGCGGTGAGGGCGGCGAAGAGCTCCTCGGCGGTGTCGCAGCGGTCGAGCAGCTCCCCCACATGCGCCCGGCTGCCGCGCAGCGGGTCGATGGTGGGGACCCGCTGGAGCGACTCGCGCCCGGGCAGGTCGAAGATAACGCTGTCCCACGAGGCGGCGGCGATCCGCTCGGAGTACTTCTCCAGGCAGCGGCCCCGGAAGTAGGCCCGGGTGTCGTTCGGCGGGGTGTGCACCGCGGTGGCGACCTCGTCGTCGGTGAGCAGCCGGTCCACCCGGCCCAGCGAGACCAGCTTGTTGTAGAGGCCCTTGCCGGAGCGGATGTCGGCGTACTGCAGGTCGATCAGCTGCAGCTTGGCGTCGGACCAGCTGAGGTCGTCGCGGTCGCGGTACTGCTGGAGGAGCTTGAGCTTGGCGACCCAGTCGAGCTCGGTGGCGCACAGCATCGGGTCGCGCTCGAGGCGGTCGAGCACCGACTCCCAGCGGGCCAGGACGTCGACGGTCTGGGCGTCGGCGTCGCTGCCGAGGCGGTCCTCGACGTACTTCTTGGCCAGGTCGAGGTACTCCAGCTGGAGCTGGACGGCGGTCAGCGTGCGGCCGTCCTTGAGGGTGAGGGTCTGCTTCAGGCTGGCGTCGTGGGAGACCGCGCGGAGCGTGCGGACCGGCTGGTCGACGCTCAGGTCGCGGGTCAGGTAGCCGTCCTCGATCATCGCCAGCACCAGGGCGGTGGTGCCCACCTTGAGGTAGGTCGAGATCTCCGCCATGTTCGCGTCGCCGATGATCACGTGCAGGCGGCGGTACTTCTCCGGGTCGGCGTGCGGCTCGTCGCGGGTGTTGATGATGGGCCGCTTCAGGGTGGTCTCCAGGCCGACCTCGACCTCGAAGTAGTCGGCACGCTGGGAGACCTGGAAGTCGTCCTCGCGGCCGTCCTGGCCCTTGCCGACCCGTCCCGCGCCGCAGACGACCTGGCGGCTCACGAAGAACGGCGTCAGGTGCCGCACGATGTCGCCGAAGGGGGTGCTCCGCCGCATCAGGTAGTTCTCGTGCGCGCCGTACGACGCCCCCTTGTTGTCGGTGTTGTTCTTGTAGAGCACGATCGGCGAGGCGCCGGGCACCGTGGCCGCGAACCGGCACGCGTCCTGCATCACCAGCTCGCCGGCCTTGTCCCACAGCACGATGTCGCGCGGGTTGGTGCACTCGGGCGTGGAGTACTCCGGGTGGGCGTGGTCGACGTAGAGCCGGGCGCCGTTGGTGAGGATCACGTTGGCCAGGCCGAGGTCCTCGTCGGTGAGCTGGGTGGGGTCGGCCACCTCCCGGGACATGTCGAAGCCGCGGGCGTCGCGCAGGGGCGACTCCTCCTCGAAGTCCCAGCGGGCGCGGCGTGCCTTGAGCGTGGTCATCGCGTAGGCGTTGACGACCTGCGAGGAGGCCACCATCGGGTTGGCGCTGGGCTGTCCCTGGACGGAGATCCCGAACTCGGTCTCGGTCCCCATCACGCGGCGAACACTCATGGACCGAGCCTACGCGGGCCGTGCGTGGCGAGGCCGGTGCCGGGCCCCAGGTCCCGACCGAGAAAAAATGGACAAAACCGCGTCATACCCCGGAGGCTGCCCCGTCTCGTGGACGTGAGGGAGTCCACGCAGAGCGCCGCAGGTGGCCGGGAGACCATCGGGACGGCCTGGGAGACGCGCGAGGCGTTCGACGAGGCGGTGCGCTCGCACATGCCGCTCGTGGGCCACATCGTCCGCGACGTGCTGTCGCGCGTGCCGGGCCACGTCAGCCGGGACGACCTCACCTCCGCCGGGCTGACCGCACTGGTGGTCGCCGCCCGCGGGTACGACCCGAGCCGGGGCGTGGCCTTCGCCACCTACGCCACGACGCGGGTCCGGGGAGCGATCCTCGACGAGCTGCGCGCCGTGGACTGGGCCTCGCGCTCGGTCCGACGGCGCGCCCGCGAGGTCGAGGCGACCAGGGGCACGTTGGCGGCGCAGCTGGGTCGCGCCGCCACCGACGCCGAGGTCGCCTCGGCCTCCGGACTCTCGCTCGAGGACGTCACCCGCAACGCCGAGGACGTGAACCGGGCCTCGGTCCTGAGCCTGCACGGGTTCGGGGAGACGCCGCTGGACGAGATCGTCACCTCGCGGGCGCCCTCGCCCGAGGACGAGGTCGAGCAGGGCGAGCTCACCCGCTACCTCGTCGACGCCGTCGCCGAGCTGCCGGAGCGGCTGCGGGTCGTCGTCCAGGGCTACTTCTTCGGGGAGCGGCCGATGGCCGATCTGGCCGCCGAGCTCGGCGTCTCGGAGTCCCGCATCTCGCAGATGCGGGCCGAGGCGCTCGTGCTGCTCAAGGACGTCCTGCACCACGCGTTCTCGCCCGAGCAGGTCGAGCGGCAGGCCCGTCCCGACGGTGTGGTGGCCCGACGCCGAGACGCCTACTTCGCCGCGGTCGACGCCCGCGCAGCCGCCTCCGTGTCGTCGGCCCGCCGCGCCGCTGCCGACCGGGAGGGCCGGGTAGCCTCCTGAGGCATGGGTGAGTCCCCCGTCGTGCCCCCCAGCAGCGCTCCCCCGCCCGTCACGCCCTCGGAGCTGGTCGCGCTGGTCGACATCGAGGGACGGGTGGTCGGGTCGGCCACCCGGGCCCGGATGCGCGCGGAGAACCTCCGCCACGCGGCGACCGCGGTGATCCTGCGCGACAGCGCCGGCCGCATCTTCGTGCACCGCCGCTCCCCCACCAAGGACTGGGCGGCGTCCTACCACGACGCGGCCTCCGGCGGGGTGCTCCAGTTCGGCGAGCACCCGGCCCCGGCCGCGCGGCGTGAGCTTGCCGAGGAGCTCGGCGTCACCGGGGTCGTGCTGACCCCGCTGCTGGAGCTGCTCTACGAGGACGAGCGGATCCGCGGCTACCTGCACGCCTACGCCGCGACGTACGACGGGCCGGTGGCGTTCGCCGACGGCGAGGTGGTCTGGGGTGCGTGGCTGACCCTCGACGAGCTGGCCGACCACCTGGCCGACCCGACCTGGCTCTTCGTGCCCGACACCCGCGCTGTGCTGACCGAGCTCGCCCGCCGGGGCGTCCACGACTACGCGCGGCTGCGGCTGGTCGACCCGGAGGAACCCCGGCAGGAGGCCGGCTGATGGGCTGGTGGGAGACGCGGGTGGTGCCGCGGATGGTCGACCGGGCACTGTCGACGGGGCCGGTGCACCGGGAGCGTGCCGCGGTCTGCGCGGGACTGTCCGGCCGGGTGCTGGAGATCGGGTTCGGCTCGGGGCTCAACGTGGACCACTACCCGGCCGCGGTCACCGAGGTCGCGGGGGTCGAGCCGAGCGACCTCGCCTGGACCCTGGCGGGTCCGCGGGTGGCCGCGAGCCCGGTCCCGGTGGTCAGGTCCGGGCTCGACGGTCAGAGCCTGGTCGAGCCCGACGCGGCGTACGACGCGGTGCTCAGCACCTTCACACTCTGCACGATCCCCGACCATCGGCAGGCGCTGCGCGAGGCGTGGCGGGTGCTGCGACCCGGAGGGCGGGTGCACTTCCTGGAGCACGGGCTCTCCCCCGACGCCCGGGTGGCGACCTGGCAGCGCCGGCTCGACCCGCTCGAGCAGCGCCTGGCCGGCGGCTGCCACCTCACCCGCGACCCGGTCGAGGCTCTGGAGGGCGTCGGCTTCGAGGTCGAGGCGGTCGAGCGGCACTACCTGCCCGGTCCGGCCGTGGCCCGTCCGTTCGGCTACCTCCACCGCGGCGTCGCCCGGAAGCCACCCGCATGAGCGAGGAGCGGGCGCTCGCCGCCGCCGAGGCGCTGGGCCTCGACCACACCGTCACCCGGCACGGCCCGGTCAGCTCGCTCGCCGAAGCCGCCGCGGCCCGCGGCGTGACGCCGGACCGGATCGTGAAGACCTTGGTGGTCCGGCTGGCCGACGACGACTACCGGCTGGTGCTGGTCCCCGGGGATCGGGAGATCTCCTGGCCCAAGCTCCGAGCCCTGCTCGGGGTCAGCCGGATGTCGATGCCGAGCGCGGAGGTCGCCCGGGAGGTCACCGGCTACGAGCGCGGCACGATCACGCCCCTGGGCAGCACCACCGCGTGGCCGGTGGTCGCCGACGCGACCCTCGAGGGGACGATCTCGCTGGGCGCCGGCGCCCACGGGGTGGCCGTGACCGTCGATGCCGCCGCCCTCGTCGCCGCCCTCGACGCCACCGTCGCCGACGTCACCGACCCCCGTTGAGTGGGCCCCCATTTCCCGTCGAGTGGGCGCGCGTTTCACGTTGAGTGGGCGCGCGTTTCCGCCGTGGCAGAAATGCGCGCCCACTCAACCCCCAGATTCAGGGTGTCGTCGCAACGCCCGGGTCTTCTTGGTCTTTGGCGAGTATCGCAGCGATGACTTCGTTGGGGGTCAGGAAGCCGTGGCGCTTGCGGGGGCGGTTGTTGAGTTGGGTGACGGCTGCCTGGACCTCCTCGTCGGTGACGGTGGCCAGGTCGAGGCCCTTGGGGAAGTACTCGCGGAGCAGCCCGTTGGCGCTCTCGTTGCTGCCGCGTTGCCAGGGGGCGTGGGGGTCGGCGAAGTAGACCTGGATGTCGGTGTCGATGGTGAACTGGGCGTGGGCGGCCATCTCCTTGCCGCGGTCCCAGGTCAGGGTCTTCATTGGCCATCCTGCCCGGGTCAGCGCGTGCTGCAGGCCGGTGACGGTGGCCTGGGTGGTCTTCTCGGTGGGGAGGTGGAACGCAGTGAGGTGACCGCTGGTGCGTTCGACCAGGGTCCCGATCGCGGCACGGGTGCCGCCGGGGCCCACGATCAGGTCACCCTCGTAGTGGCCCGGGATCGTGCGGTCCTCGATCTCCTCGGGTCGGTCGTGGATCGAGACCATGCCCGTGATCTGTCCCCGAGTCTCACGGCCCTGCCGGGTGTTGCGGCGGGCACGGATCCTCCGGCCTGTGCGCAGGTGAGCGCGCAGCTCGCGGCGTAGCTCTCCACGAGGCAGCACATAGATCGCCCGGTAGATCGTCTCGTGGCTGATGCGCATGTCCTCCTCGTCGGGGAACTCCACCGGCAGCCGTCCCGCGATCTGCTCGGGAGAGTCACGTTGGTCCAGCCGATCCTGCACCCACTCTCGCAGCCGCGGGTGGTCGGCGAGCTTGGTCTTGCGTGGCCTGACCCTGGCCAACAGCGCGGCCTGATGAGCCGCCTCGGGCTGGTATCGGCCTTCGGGCCCACCGCGACCGACCCGGCCCGGAACGCCCACGGGTCGGCGTTCACGGCCCAGCTCCCGACTGATGGTCGAGGCCGGACGACCCAGACGACGACCGATCTCCCGCACCCCTTGGCCGGCGTCACGGAGCCGAGCGATCTCGTAGCGCTCCTCTCGACTCAGGTACCGACCGGACTCTTGTGCGCGTTCACGGATCACCCCGCCAACCTGGGCCCGCCACGACAGGACCGCGGTCTGCGACACGCCCAGCTGGGCCGCCACCTCCCGCGGCAGCAACCCCTGTCCTAGCAGCGCGAAAACCTCACGCCGAACCATCAACGAAAGCGTCACGAGCACCTCCCACACGAGCAGGTGTTGCGACAGTCACGAGAACCTGAGACCCGAAACGAGTGGCAACTCAACCAGAAACGCGCGCCCACTCAACGTGAAACGAGGGGCAACTCAACCCGGTGGGAGTTAGAGGTACTGGCCGGTGTTGGAGGCGGTCTCGATGGAACGGCCGGGCTCGGTGCCGGACTTGCCGGTGATGAGGGTGCGGATGAAGACGATCCGCTCGCCCTTCTTGCCGGAGATCCGGGCCCAGTCGTCGGGGTTGGTGGTGTTGGGCAGGTCCTCGTTCTCCTTGAACTCGTCCACGCACGCCTGGAGCAGGTGCTGCACCCGGATGCCCTTCTGGTCCTGCTCGAGGAGGTCCTTGATGGCCATCTTCTTGGCCCGGTCGACGATGTTCTGGATCATCGCGCCGGAGTTGAAGTCCTTGAAGTACAGGACCTCCTTGTCACCGTTGGCGTAGGTGACCTCCAGGAAGCGGTTCTCCTCGGTCTCGGTGTACATCCGCTCGACCGTCGCCCGGATCATCCCGGTCACGCACGCCTCGCGGTCCCCGCCGAACTCGGCGAGGTCCTCGGCGTGCAGCGGCAGGTTGCGCTTGAGGTACTTGCTGAAGATGTCGCGCGCCGACTCGGCGTCGGGGCGCTCGATCTTGATCTTCACGTCCAGGCGGCCGGGGCGCAGGATGGCCGGGTCGATCATGTCCTCACGGTTCGAGGCGCCGATGACCAGCACGTTCTCCAGGGTCTCGACGCCGTCGATCTCGCTGAGCAGCTGCGGGACGATCGTGTTCTCCACGTCGGAGGAGACGCCCGAGCCGCGGGTGCGGAACAGCGAGTCCATCTCGTCGAAGAAGACGATGACCGGGGTGCCCTGCGACGCCTTCTCGCGGGCCCGCTGGAAGACCAGCCGGATGTGCCGCTCGGTCTCGCCGACGTACTTGTTCAGCAGCTCGGGGCCCTTGATGTTCAGGAAGTAGCTGCGCCCCTCCTGCCCGGTCCGCTCGGCGACCTTCTTGGCCAGGCTGTTGGCGACCGCCTTGGCGATCAGCGTCTTGCCGCACCCGGGCGGGCCGTAGAGCAGCACGCCCTTCGGGGGCTTGAGCTCGTGCTCGAGGAAGAGCTCGGGGTGCAGGTAGGGCAGCTCGACCGCGTCGCGGATCTGGTCGATCTGACCCTTGAGGCCGCCGATCGATTCGTACGCGATGTCGGGGACCTCCTCCAGGACGAGCTCCTCGACCTCGGACTTGGGGATGCGCTCGTATACGTACCCGGAGCGGGGGTCGAAGAGCAGCGAGTCGCCGGCCCGCATCGGCTGGTCCCGCAGGCTGTCGGCGAGGCGGACGACCCGCTCCTCGTCGGCGTTGGCGATGCACAGGGCGCGCTCGCCGTCGGCCAGCATCTCCTTGAGCATGACGACCTCGCCGACGGTCTCGAAGGCGAAGGCGGCGACCACGTTCATCGCCTCGTTGAGCAGCACCTCCTGGCCCTTGCTCAGCTCGTCGAGGTCGACCGACGGGCTGACGTTGACCCGGAGCTTGCGGCCCCCGGTGAAGACGTCGACCGAGTCGTCCTCGTTGCGCTGCAGGAAGGTGCCGAAGCCGGCCGGCGGCTGCGCGAGCCGGTCGACCTCCTCCTTCAGCGTCACGATCTGGTCGCGGGCCTCCCGCAGGGTCTGCGCAAGCCGCTCGTTCTGGGCGGTCACCGCCGCCAGCGAGCGCTGCGCGTCGGAGAGGCGCTGCTCGAGCAGCCGGGCGCTCCCGGGCGTGTCCGCGAGCCGGCGACGCAGGTCGGAGACCTCCTGCTCGAGGTAGGAGACCTGGGCCTCCCAGTCCTCGGGGGCACGGCCCGATCCGCTGGAGCTTCCTGACATCGACATGGGCGCTCACCTCCGTCTGCGGTGCACTTCATCCCAACCTACCCGTGGATCCGGAGAAGTGAAGATGCTTTGGCGCGAGTGTCTCCTGCCCGATCCCCCGCTGTGTAACAGGGGGGTAACGGCAGCGATTCAGGCGTCGTCCGGCTCCTCGAGGGCGAGGGGCGGCAGGTCGCCCGGACGCGGTCCGGCGTAGTCGACCCCGTAGGCACCGGGCGCGGGCCGGCGTCGCTTCAGAGGTGGGCGCTGACCGTCGGCCATCCGGCGGGCGGTGACCAGGAACCCGGTGTGACCGTTCATCTTGTGGCCCGGACGGACCGCGAGTCCCTCGACGTGCCAGTCGCGGACCAGGGTCTCCCACGGCTGCGGCTCGGTGAACCCGCCGTGCACCCGGAGCGTCTCCACGGTGCGGCTGAGCTGGGTGGTGGTCGCGACGTAGGCGCAGACCAGGCCGCCGGGGAGCAGGGCGGTGGCCACCGCGTCGACGCACTCCCAGGGCGCGAGCATGTCGAGCACCACCCGGTCGACCCGGGCGTCCGCGGAGGCGCCGGGGAGGGCCTCGGCGAGGTCGCCGACGGTCAGGTGCCACGCCGGGTGGTCGCCCCCGAAGAACTGGGTGACGTTGCGGCGGGCGACCTCGGCGAACTCCTCCCGGCGCTCGTACGACGAGACCCGCCCGGTCGGCCCGACCGCGCGCAGCAGCGAGCAGGTCAGCGCGCCGGACCCGACCCCGGCCTCCACGACGTGGGCGCCGGGGAAGATGTCGGCCATCGCCACGATCTGGGCGGCGTCCTTGGGGTAGACCACGGCCGCCCCGCGCGGCATCGACACCACGAACTCGCTGAGCAGGGGGCGGAAGACGAGGTACTGCCCGCCGGCCGAGGAGGTGACGGTGAAGCCCTCGTCGCGCCCGATCAGCTCGTCGTGCTCGAGGTGGCCCTTGTTGCTGAAGAAGCGCTTGCCGGGGACCAGCTGCAGGTTGTGCTTGCGGCCCTTCTGGTCGACCAGCCGGACCCACTCGCCCTCGCGGAGCGGCCCCCGGTGCACCCCGGACCAGGACTCCTGCGCCACGTCCGCGGTGTCCTCCACGGCGGGGAGGTGGGCGGGCGGGGCGGGTGCGGGGGTCTCGTCGGGCATGCGGAGGAGTCTAGGGACGCGACCAGGAGCGTCGTCGGCGGGTCGTGGGCGCCGGCCCGCGTCAGTCGGCGCTGAAGGCGGCGTCGACGTCCGCGGTGACCAGCACCCCGTAGACGGTGCCGTCGGGCTCGACCAGCAGGTACTCGGTGGCGGGGGCGGAGCGCATCGCGAGCACCAGGTCCTCCCCTGCGATGTCGGCGGGCAGGGTGAGCCCGGCGCCGAGCGTGCGGGTCACGGCGCTGACCGGGAGCCAGGGCCAGCGCTCCTGGGGGGTGGCCTGGACCGACGCCTCGGCGACCACGCCGACGGGGCGGCCGGTCCGGTCCAGGGTGACCACCGAACCGGCCTGCTGCTCCTGGGCGATCCGGACCGCCTCCGCCAGCGGCATGTCGTCGACCACCGTGACCGTACGGCGTGCCAGCCGGCGGGCCTGGAGCCGCGGCAGCCGGGACCGGACCTTGGCCGAGAGGATCGCCGCCGTGGCGGCCGACCACAGGAACCAGCCCAGCACGACGGCCAGGACGTAGTCGAACACGGTCGTCTGCAGCCCGGCCGCCCGCATCAGCGCCGGGGAGAGCAGCATCAGCACGGCCACGCCACGGCCGGCCCAGCCGGAGGCCAGCGTCCCGCGGTGCGGGTCGCCGGTGACCTTCCAGACCACCGCCCGCAGCACCCGGCCGCCGTCCAGCGGCATGCCCGGCACCAGGTTGAGCACGCCGACGACCAGGTTGGCCCCCGCGAGGCCGCCGACCGCGAAGGACAGCAGCCCGTCGGGGGTGACCTGCAGCAGCCCGAAGGAGACCCCGGCGATCGCGAGCGAGGTGACCGGGCCGACCGCGGAGATCGCGAACTCCTCCTTGGGGGTCCGCGGCTCGCCGTCGATGGCGGTCACGCCGCCGATGAAGTGCAGCGTGATGGAGCGGACGTTGATGCCGAACCGCTGGGCCATCAGGGCGTGCGAGATCTCGTGCAGCAGCAGCGACAGGGTGAGCAGCACCGCGAAGGCCAGCCCGGCGACGTACTTGAGCGAGCCCAGCCCGGGCGAGGTCTGCTCGATCGCCGGGGCGACCAGGTAGGCGATCATCGCCGCGATCAGCAGCCAGGAGGAGCGCACCAGCACGTCGACCCCGCCGATCGACCCGATCCGGAGGGTCCCCGGGTCGCGGTGCTCGGCGGGTGCTCCCAGTCCGGTGCGGTCTGCCACCACCCCAACCTACCGTGAGGGACGAGGCCGGTCCGGCGTACGGCCGGTCGGGACGGCGACCGCGGATCGTCGGTGGCAGCACCTACGCTGACGGCCATGACACACGAGGTGGTGGACTCCGTGGTGACCGTGCCGCTCCCGCGGCCCAAGCGGGTCATCGAGGGCGGCACCGTCGTCGACGGTGTGGAGGTGGTCGGCTCGCTGTCGCCGAGCCGGGCCGGGGACTTCATGACCTGCCCGCTGCTCTACCGCTTCCGGACCATCGACCGGCTGCCGGAGCCGTCCTCCCCGGAGGCGGTCCGCGGCACGCTGGTGCACAAGGTGCTCGAGGACCTGTTCGACCTCCCGGCCGCGGACCGGACCCCCGCGCGGGCCGTCGACCTGCTCCAGCCCTCCTGGGAGGCGCTGCTCGACGCCGACCCCGCGCTGGCCGAGCTGTTCGGGGCCGACGGGCCCGAGATCGGCGCGTGGATGGTGTCGTGCCGCCAGACCCTGGAGCGCTACTTCCAGCTCGAGGACCCGCGCCGGCTCGAGCCCGCCGAGCGCGAGCTGTACGTCGAGACGGTGCTGGACAGCCGGCTGCTGCTGCGCGGGTTCGTGGACCGCCTCGACGTGGCCCCGACCGGCCAGGTGCGGGTGGTCGACTACAAGACGGGTCGCTCGCCCGGCGAGGCGTTCGAGGGCAAGGCGCTGTTCCAGATGAAGTTCTACGCCCTGGTGCTGTGGAGGCTGCGCGGCCGGGTCCCGGACCTCCTGCAGCTGATCTACCTCGGCAACGGCGAGGTGCTCCGCTACGTCCCCGACGAGCAGGACCTGCTGGCCCTCGAGCGGAAGGTCGAGGCGATCTGGAAGGCGATCGCGCGGGCCGCGGAGACCGGCGACTGGCGTCCGAACAGGTCGCGGCTGTGCGACTGGTGCGCCCACCAGGCTCTGTGCCCCGAGTGGGGTGGGACGCCGCCGCCGCTTCCGGTGGTCCCGGCGCGTCAGGTCGTCGACCCCGGGCTCGCCCCGGAGGACACCGACTGAGGTCCCGTCGGTCGGCCGGGGGTCAGAGCCCCTCGCGCTCGGCCCAGAGCGCGGCCTGGGTGCGGTCGGCGACACCGATCCGCTGGAAGGCCGAGGTGAGGTGCGCCTTGACGGTGCGCTCGCTGATCCCGAGCCGGCGCGCGATCTGCTTGTTGGCCAGCCCGAGGCGCACGAGCCGGAGCACGTCGGTCTCGCGCGGGGTGAGCTGGGAGGCCGACACCGTCGGCACGACCGGCTCGGTCCGGGCCCGGAGCAGCTCGCGGGCCGCCTTCGGGTGCAGCGGCGACTCGCCGCGGCTGACCGCCCGGACGCCCTCGATCACCTCGTCGGGGTCGGCGTCCTTGAGGAGGTAGCCCACCGCGCCCGCGTCCAGGGCGGCCACGATCCGCTCGCTGTCGGAGAACGAGGTCAGCACCAGCACCTGGGTGCCGCTCTCCCCCGCCACGATCCGCCGGGTCGCCTCCACCCCGTCGACGCCGGGCATCTGGAGGTCCATCACCACCACGTCGGGTCGCAGCGAGGTGACCACCTCGACCGCCTCGGCGCCGTCGGAGGCGGTGCCGACGACCTCGATGTCCTCCGCGCTGGTCAGCAGGCCGGCGAGACCACGCCGCACCACGGCGTGGTCGTCGGCGAGCACCACCCGGATGGTGTGGGTGCTGGTGCCGCTGTCCGTGTCGGTCTCGGTCACGTTCTGCGTCTCCTGGTCAGGGTGTCCCCGCTGTCCAGCAGACGCGGGATGTCGAGGTGCACCTCGGTGCCCTCGCCGGGCGCGGAGCGTACGTCGAGTGTGCCACCGGCCTCGCGGACGAGGCTGGTCAGGCCGCGCAGCCCGAAGTGCGCACCCTCCGGGGGCACCACCGGGTCGAAGCCGCTGCCGTCGTCGGTGACCACGACGTGGAGCCGTGAGCCCGCGCCGCGGACCTCCACGCCGATCGTGTCCGCGCCGGCGTGCCGCATGGCGTTGCGCACGGACTCCTGGGCGACCCGCCACACCAGGGCGACGGCATCGTCGGAGGCGCCCTCGACGTCGGTGACCGTGGCCCAGGCGTTGATGCCCTGCGCGGCCGCGGGGGCGAGCAGGTCGTCGAGGGCCGCCTCGAGCCCGACGGCGTGCAGGTCGGGCGGGTAGATCTCCACCATCAGCGAGCGCAACGAGCGCAGCGAGGACCGCATCGAGTCCGCGGCACCCTCCAGGGAGTGCCGGTGGGCCGGGTCGACCTCGCCGCGGGCGACCGCGGACACGGCGAAGGAGGCCCCGGCGAGGTCCTGGACCACCCCGTCGTGGAGGTCTCGGGCGATCCGCACCCGCTCGGCGTCCGAGGCGTCCACGGCACTGCGCAGCAGCCGCTCGCGCACCTCGGCCGAGCGCCGCAGCCGACGGGTCAGGCCCCAGAGCAGCGCGGTCGCGACGAGCACCACGCCGCCGAGTGCGGCCAGGGTGATCGGGCGGAACTGGCGGAAGACCTCGTTGGAGCGGGTCTCGATGGCGTCGGCGGAGTAGTAGACCTCGAAGAGCAGCGGGGTGCCCTCGGGGGACTCGATCCGGGTGTAGACCTCAAGCAGGCCGCCGGGGGTGCCGCGCTCGTAGCGGTTCTCGGGCTTGGTGAGGTCGGAGACCTCGGCGTCGATCTCCTCGCGCCCGCGGATGACGGCCAGCTCGTCGCCTCCGAGGGGGTAGCGGTCGCCGATCAGCTGGGTCTTGTCGGAGTAGACGATGGTGCCGTCCTCGGCCCAGATCTTCACGCGCCGTACGTCGGGCAGGCTGATCCGCCCGAGGATCTTGCGGTCGAACTTGTCCAGCGCACCGGCGTCGCCGGAGACCAGCCCCCGGGGCAGGTCGGGCTGGGCCACGGAGTGCGCGAGCAGGGTGGTGGTCTGCTGGGCGTCGTTGATCGCCTCCTGGGCGGCCGCCTGCGAGCTGAGCCAGGCCGTCCCCAGCACGATCCCCACCAACGACAGCAACCCCGTCGCCAGGAAGAGGACGACGGGGTTGCGGACGACGGTCACTGTGCTCCTGACGACGAGGGGGCTTCGATTATCGCCGGTTCAGGGGCGGGTCGTGGGGATCACGGAGATCCGGGTCTGTCCGACAGGGGGGCTTGTGGGCAGACCCGGATCTCCGTGCGACTCAGTAGTTGACCGTGCCCCGGCAGGACTCGCCGGTCTTCGGGTTGGTGGCTCGGAAGACCAGGCTGTCGGTGCCGGAGACGTCGACGACGACACGTCGGACCTCGAAGGAGCCGCTGGGGGCCTTGGTGGTCGAGGTGCCGCGGGCGCTGAGGGTGCCGTTGTGCTTGAGCCTCCACTTCCAGGTCTGGCCGTTCTTGTTGCTGTCGATCTCGCCCTCGACCTCGATCCGGCCGTCCTCGGGGCTCGCCTTCAGCTTCCAGTTGGTGGCCCCGGTGCAGTCGCCGCGACGGATCACGTCGCCGTCCTTCGCCACGGCGGGCAGTGCCGTCGTGATGCCGACCAGGGTCACGGCGGCGACGGTGACCAGCGCTCGGGTGCGGTGGGCGGTCATCGTCGTCTCCTTCTCTCTCGTGCGTGGGTCCATCGTGCGGCCGACGGCGGGCAGCCCGCCATTGTCCGGTGGTCCTAGTACCTCGGACCACCGGACCAGGCGCGCGAGACGCCGGTGCGCCCTCAGAAGCTGACGGTGCCCTTGCAGGTCTCGCCGGTGGCCGCGTTGGCGGCGCGCAGGACCAGCACGTCGGTGCCGGCCACGTTCGCGACGACCCGGCGGACCGAGAACGACCCGCTGGGCGCCTGGGTGAGCGCCGTGCCCTTGGCGCGCAGGACGCCGTTGTCCTCGATCCGCCAGGTCCAGGTCTGGCCGTTCTTGTTGCTGTCGATCTCGCCCTCGACCTCGATCGCGCCGTTCTCGGGGCTGGCCTTGAGCTTCCAGTCGGTGCTGCCGGTGCAGTCGCCGCGGCGGATGACGTCGCCGTCCTTCGCCATGGCAGGGACGGCCGTGGACGCACCGATCAGGGCGACGGCGGCAACGGTGATCACGGTGCGGGGGATGCGGTGGATGGTCATGGTGACTCCCTCTCGTCTGGGTTGGTAGACGGAGTCTGTGACCGGAGCAGGGCGAGCCACCATTGTCCGGTCGTTCTAGGACGTGCGTCGCCCGGAGGGCCCCGAGGTACTAGGACGGATGGGCGGACGAGACTGCGACGACGGCGCCCGGTCTCACGTCTCCGGGTGCAGGACGCACGCCACCTCGACGCCACCGGCCCGGCGCAGGGCGGGGTCGACGCCCTCCTGGAAGGTGACCACCACGCCGTCGGCGGTGCGCTCGACGCCCTGCACGCCGCGCCAGATGGGCGCGTCCGGGCGCTCGGTCCGCATCGTGTCGAGGAGGCTCGAGATGCGGTCGGCGTCCGCGGCCGAGCCCACCGTGACCCGCACGGTGGGCTCGTCGAGACGGTCCAGGTCGACCAGCCGCGACTCCTGCTCGAAGGTGGCGACGCTGCGGCGGGTCCAGTGGTCCTCCAGGGCCGCCCGCAGGTCGCGCGACTCCCACCCGCAGGCCGCGGTCGCCTCGGGGCACCGCGGGTGGAACGCGCAGCCGAGCGGAGGTCGCGCGGCGTCCGGGATCTCACCCGGGGGCAGGTCCCGGGGCACCAGGCGGCGCGGGTCGGGCTCCGGGATGGCTCGCAGCAGGGCCTTGGTGTACGGGTGCTTGGGGTCGGCGAAGATCTCGGCGGTCGGGCCGATCTCGACGATCCTGCCCAGGTACATGATCGCCACCCGGTCGCAGAAGAACTTCGCCGAGGCCAGGTCGTGGGTGATGTAGACGTAGGTCAGCCCGAGGTCGTCCTTCAGGTCGATCAGCAGCTGGAGGATCTTGGCGCGCACGCTCATGTCGAGCATGGAGACGGGCTCGTCGGCCACCAGCAGGTCGGGGTCCAGGATGATGGCGCGCGCCAGCACGGCGCGCTGCTTCTGGCCCCCGGACAGGTCGGAGGGGTACTTGGGCAGGAACTGGTCGGCCGGGGTCAGCCCCACCCGCTCCAGGGCCTCGGCCACCCGGGTGCGCAGCTCGGCGCCCGAGGCGAGGCCGTGGATCTCCAGGGGGTGACCGACCGCGGTCTCGAGGTCCATCGACGGGTTGAGCGCGGCGTGCGGGTCCTGGAAGACCATCTGGAGGTCGGTGCGCAGGCGGCGGAGCTCACGGTTCGAGGCCGTCGCGACGTCCACGGGGGCGCCCTCGCGCCGGTGGAAGAGGATCTCCCCCTCGGTCGGGCGGACGAGGCCGAGGAGGGCCCGGCCCAGCGTGGTCTTGCCGCTGCCCGACTCCCCGACGAGCCCGAGCACCTCGCCGCGGCGCAGGGTCAGGTCGACGCCGTCGACGGCCCGGACGGTGCCGCTGTCGCGGCCGAAGAGGCGCGCCAGGCTGCCCCCGCGCAGCCCGTAGTGGACGTCGAGGCCCCGGATGTCGATCAGGGGGGTGTCGACCAGCGAGGAGTCAGGCTTCGTCGGCAACGGACAGCTCCTTCTGCTCGAGCGGGGCCTGCTGGGCGGCGTCGAGCTCGACCAGCCCGGCGGCCAGCTCGGCGGACCAGCACTGCACGCGGGTGCCGCTGGCCAGGGTCAGAGGACGCGGCGACGTGGTGGCGCAGACCGCCATCGCGTCGGGGCAGCGTGGGTGGAAGTGGCAGCCCGTGGGCGGGTCGACCAGGTCCGGTGGGGCGCCCGGGATGAAGTGCAGCCCGGTCGTGCTCAGCGAGATGGTCGAGCGGAGCAGCTCGCGGGTGTAGGGGTGCTGTGGGTCGGCGAACACCTCGCGGGCGTCGCCGATCTCCACGATCTCCCCGGCGTACATCACCGCGACCCGGTCGCACGCCTCGGCGATGATGCCGAGGTTGTGCGTGATCAGCAGCAGCGAGGTGTCGAACTCCGAGCGCAGGTCGTGCAGGATCCGGATGATCTGCGCCTCGACGAGGACGTCGAGGGCGGTGGTCGGCTCGTCGGCGACGACGAACGCCGGGCGCAGCACCAGCGCCAGGGCGATCATCAGCCGCTGCCGCATGCCCCCCGAGAACTCGTGCGGGTACGAGCGGTACCGCGTCGGCGGGATGCCCATCCGGCGCAGCACCTCCAGCGACCGCCGGCGCACCTCGTCCTTGGACAGGCTCCGGTCGTGCGAGCGCAGGGTCTCCTCGAAGTGCTCGCTGACCCGCATCAGCGGGTTCAGCCGGGTCAGCGGCTCCTGGAAGATCATGCCGAGCTCGCCGCCGCGCTTGGCCAGCATCTGCTTGCGGGACATGCCGAGCAGGTCCTCGCCGAGGAAGTCGAGCTCGCCGTCCATCGAGGCGCCCGCGGGCAGCAGCCCGAGCAGCCCGCGGCCCAGCGTCGACTTGCCGCAGCCGGACTCCCCCACCAGGCCGAGGATCTCGCCCTTGTGGAGCGCGAAGCTGACGCCGTCGACGGCACGGACGGGTCCACGCTCGGTGCCGTACCAGATGCGCAGGTCACGGGCGTCCAGGACCGGACCCGTCAGCGGGGCCCCAGTGGCGTGGTCGACGAGCTCGGTCATGCGCCCTCCTCCTCGCGAGGCGGCAGCACCACGTCGCGCAGCCGACGCTTGCGCAGCACCGGGTTGACGGTCTCGTTGAGGCCTTCCCCGACCAGGGTCAGGCCGGTGACCAGCAGCACGATGGCCAGGCCGGGGAAGACCGTGGTCCACCAGATCCCCGAGGCGGCGTCGTCCAGGGCCCGGTTGAGGTCGTAGCCCCACTCGGCGGCCTCGTTGGGCTGGATGCCGAAGCCCAGGAAGCCCAGGCCGGCCAGGGTGCCGATCGCGTCGGCCGCGTTGAGGGTGCCGATCACCGGGACGGACTGCACGACGTTGCCGAACAGGTAGCGCCGCATGATCGTGGTGTTGCTCGCCCCGATCGCCCGGGCCGCCTCGACGTACGTCGCCTCCCGCGCCGAGACCGTGGTGTTCCGGACGACCCGGAAGTACTGCGGGATGTAGATGACGGTCAGCGACACCGCGGCCGCCACCACGCCCCCACCGAGCGGGCCGCGCAGCAGGAACGAGAAGACGATCGCGAGCAGCAGCGTCGGGAACGCGTACAGCGCGTCGGTCAGGAAGACCAGCAGCCGGTCGGTCCACCCCCCGAGGAAGCCGGAGACCAGGCCGAGCAGCACCCCGACGACGGCCGACATCAGCACCGAGAGGACGACCACCTCGATGGCGGTCCGGGCTCCCCAGATCACCCGGGACAGCACGTCGTAGAACTGGTCGTTGGTGCCGAACCAGTGCTCGGAGCTGGGGTGGGCCAGCTTGGGGAGCTTGACGCCGTCGACCTTGGACTGGGCGAAGCCGTTGGGGGCGACCCAGGGCGCGAAGACGGCGAGCAGCAGGAACACGGTGGTCAGCACCAGGCCGATGATCAGCAGCCAGCGGGCGGTGCCGGTGGTGGTGCGGATGGGGGCCACCAGGCGGGAGAGCGTTCCGGGCATCAGTACCTCACCCTCGGGTCGACCAGCGCGTTGACGATGTCGATGACCAGGCTGACCACCACGACGATGATCGCGAAGAAGATCACCAGCCCCTGCACGGCGGGATAGTCCCGCGCGTTGAGGTAGCGCACCAGCTGGGTCCCCAGCCCCGGCCAGTTGAAGGTGGTCTCGGTCAGGATGGCGCCGGACAGGGTGAGGGCGACCTGGAGGCCGATCACCGTGATCACCGGGACCAGGGCGTTGCGGAACGCGTGCCGGCGGACGACGTGCCGCTCGGGGATGCCGCGGGCGCGCGCGGCCTCGATGTAGTCGCCCTTGAGCGTGATGAGCAGGTTGACGCGCACGAGCCGGATGAACACGCCGCACAGCAGCAGGCCGAGCGTGAAGCAGGGCAGCACGTGGTGCTTCAGGACGTCGACGAACCCGGTGCTGTCCCCGTTGAGCAGGGTGTCGACGAGCAGGATGTGCGTGCGTGGCGGGGTGTTGAACTTCGTCACCGGCGAGGCGATGTCGTACGTCGGCCAGCCGGTGCCGCCGACGAGCAGGACCAGCACGAGCCCGACCACGAAGATCGGGGCGGCGTAGGTGACGATGCCGAAGATCCGGGCGACCACGTCGAGGAACGAGTCGCGGTAGCGGCCGGCCAGGAGGCCCAGCGGGATGCCGAGACCGAGGGCGAAGAGGAACGCGCCCACGGTCAGGGTCAGCGTGGCGCCGCCGTTGTCGCGGATGAGGTCGACCACCGGGCGGTTGTCGGACAGGGTGTGGCCGAGGTCGAGCCGCAGCACGTCGCCGAGGTACTCGACGTACTGCACGAGCAGGGGCCGGTCGAGCCCCAGCGAGGCACGCCGGCGCTCGAGCTCGTCCTCGCTGAGCCGACCCCCCACCGAGGCGCTGACCGGGTCGCCGGGAGCGACCCGCAGCATCAGGAAGACCAGGGTCAGCACCAGCCAGATCATCGGCAGCATCAGCAGCACGCGCTGCGCGATGTACCGGGGTAGCGAGCCGTTAGAGGCCGCCATCGTGCTCCTTCCGGACGGGACCCCGACGGGGCCCGACGAGGGGGTGTGCCCGGCCTGGTCCGGCCGGGCACACCCCCTTCACGGCGTCAGCCCTTGCTGATCTCCCACAGACGGAAGATGTAGGTCGGGTCGAGGGTGGCCTCGACGCCCTTCATCGCGTCGGTGGCGACCGCCACGTTCTGGCCGTTCCAGGACGGCACCAGCGGCACGTCCTCGGCCACGATGTCCTGCAGCTGACCGATCAGCTTCTCGCGGGCGCCGGTGTCGGTCTGGGCCAGCTCCTGGTCGAGGAGCTTGTTGACCTCGGGGTTGGAGTAGTTGTTGGCGAAGAAGCCACCGTCCCGGATGAACGGGGTCAGGTAGTTGTCCGCGTCCAGGATGTCCGGGTACCAGCCCAGGATGAACAGGTCGTAGGCGTTCTTCTTGTAGAGGGTCTGGTACTGCTCCCACTCGGCGTCCTCGATCTTGGTGTCGAAGAGACCCGAGTCGTTCAGCTCGGTGGAGAGCTCGTTCGCCTCGTCGACGGCGTTGGGACCGTAGTGGGTCGGGGTGTAGCCCAGCGTCAGCTCGACCGGGGTCTTCACGCCGGCGTCGTCGAGGATCTTCTTCGCCGCGTCGACGCTGGGGGCGCCGTACTTGGTCTTGAAGGAGTCGGTCTGGCCGCCGAAGCCGGGCGGCACGATCGAGTACGACGGCGTGACCGTGCCGTCGTAGGCGTCCTTGGCGATGGTGTCGCGGTCGATCAGCTGGGCGACGGCCTGACGGACGGCGACGTCCTTGACCGCCGGGTTGGCCAGCTGGAAGACCCAGTAGCGGAACTCGGAGCCCTCGCCGTGGATGACCTTGATGCCGTCCTTGCCGTCGAGGTCGTTGAGGTCGGTCGGGCTCAGCGTCCGCCACGCCACGTCGATCTGCTTGGTCGAGATGGCCTCCTTCAGCGGCGTGGTGTCCTTGAAGTACTGCACGAACAGCTGGTCGGACTGGGCCTCGCGGTCACCGGTGTAGGAGGTGTTCTTCTCCAGCACGGCCTGCTCGCCGGGCTTGTACTGGCTCAGCTTGAAGGGGCCCGAGCCGATCACCTCGGAGTCGCCGAGCAGCTTGTCGGCCGGGAACAGGTCCTCGTCCACGATCGAGGTGGTGGCGGTGGAGAGCAGCTTGAGGAACGTGGTGTCGGGCGCGTTGAGGTGGAAGACCACCGTGGCGTCGTCGGGGGTCTCGATGGCGCCCTCGTTCATCGCCTGCGGGTCGGAATCCGGCTTGATCAGCTGGCCGAGGAGCACCGAGGAGCCGTTCGGGTCCGCGATGGCGATGTTGCGCTCGAAGGAGAACTTCACGTCCGAGGAGGTCAGCTCGTCGCCGTTGGAGAACTTCAGGCCCGGCTTGAGCTTGCAGGTGATGGTCTTCGGGTCGTCGTAGGCGCACGACTGGGCGGCGTCGGGGACCGGGTCGCTGGCGCCCGCGGGGATCGTCATGAGCTGCTCGAAGATCGCGTACTGCATGTTCCAGGAGCCGAAGTCGTAGGACCCGGCGGGGTCCATCGCGGTGACCGACTCGGTGGTGCCCAGGATCCAGGAGGCACCGGACGCGTTGTTGCCGCTGCCGCTGCCCTTGTCTCCGTCGTCGGACCCGCTTCCGCAGGCGGCCAAGGAGACGACCAAGAGCCCTGCACTGGCGGCGGCCAGCAGTCCTCGTCGACTGTTCACACTCACACCTCACGATTGGCGTTGCACCGACGTGGTCGTCGGTTCGGGGATCCGTCGAAACTAGCCGTGCGGCGTGTCCGATAGCCACGCCCCGGCGGCGCGGGAGCGTCCCGATCTCGCAACGATCAGGTAACGGTCCCCCTCCCGATGAGCAGGTGGGGCCGTCAGCCGGCCAGCAGCGCCGCCAGGTCGGGGGCCGCCAGGCCCTCCAGGGTCGGCAGGAAGACCCGCCGCTCCCCCGGCAGCACCGGCACGTGGTTCTCCACCACGACCACCGTGCAGCCGGCCGCCTCGGCCGAGCGTGCGCCGGTGTTGGAGTCCTCGATCGCGACGCAGCCGGCCGCGTCCACCCCGAGCACGGCGGCCGCCTTGAGGTAGGGCTCCGGGTGCGGCTTGCCCTGGCTGACCGCGTCCCCGGTGATGACGACCTCGAAGGTGCCCGGAGGCAGCGCCTGCAGCACCGGGTCGACGAAGCGGCGGTAGGACATCGTCACCAGCGCGCAGCGCACGCCGGCACCCTGCAGGTCGGCGAGCAGCTCGACGGCGCCGGGCCGCCAGGGCACGGCCTGCCGGATCCGCTCCACCACGCCGTCGAGCAGCACCTCGACGATCTCGGAGGGCTCCAGCGGCACCCCGCCGTGCTCGCGGATGTAGCGGGCGGAGTCGAGCAGGTCGTTGCCCACCAGCTGCATCGCGTGCTCGTGCGTCCAGGTGCCGCCGTACGACGACACCAGCCGGTGCTCGACCTCGATCCAGTAGGGCTCGGTGTCGACCAGGGTGCCGTCCATGTCCCACAGGACCGCCTGCATCAGTCCTCCGGCTCGTAGCCGAGGTTGGGGGCCAGCCAGCGCTCGGCCTCCTTGAGGGTCCAGCCCTTGCGGTGGGCGTAGTCGGCGACCTGGTCCTGGCCGAGCCGGCCGAGCACGAAGTACTGCGACTGCGGGTGCGAGAAGTACCAGCCGCTGACCGAGGCGCCCGGCCACATCGCCATCGACTCGGTGAGCGTGATGCCGGTGGCGGCCTCCACGTCGAGCAGCTCCCACAGCGTCAGCTTCTCGGTGTGCTCGGGGCACGCCGGGTAGCCGGGGGCGGGCCGGATGCCGACGTACTGCTCCTTGAGCAGGCCGGTGTTGTCGAGGTGCTCGTCCGGGGCGTAGCCCCACAGCTCCTTGCGGACCTTCTCGTGCAGCCGCTCGGCGAACGCCTCGGCCAGCCGGTCGGCCAGCGACTCCAGCAGGATCGCGCTGTAGTCGTCGAACTCGGCCTTGAAGGCCTCGATCCGGTCCTGCGAGCCGAGCCCGGCGGTCACCGCGAAGGCGCCGACGAAGTCGGCCAGCCCGGTCTCCTTGGGGGCCACGAAGTCGGCCAGCGACCGGTGCGGCAGGCCGTGCCGGTGCTCGCCCTGCTGGCGCAGGTGGTGCTGCACCGCGAGGACCTCGGTGCGGGCCTCGTCGGCGTAGATCTCGACGTCCTCCCCGCCGACGCGGTTGGCGGGGAACAGCCCGATGACGCCGTTGGCGGTCAGCCACTTCTCGGCGACGATCCGGTCGAGCATGCGCTGGGCGTCGTCGTACAGCTTGCGGGCGGCCTCGCCGCTGGCCGGGTTGTTGAGGATGTCGGGGAACTTGCCGCGCATCTCCCAGGCGTTGAAGAACGGCTGCCAGTCGATGTAGCGCCGCAGCGTCTCGAGGTCGAAGTCGTGGAAGACCCGGACGAACTGGGTGGCTCCCCCGGCAGGCCGGTGGGACCACACGTCCTTGTCCTGCTGGGCCAGCATCCGCGGCTTGGGCGGGTGGTAGCCGGTCCAGTCGATCGGGCTGGCGTTCTCGCGGGCCTTCTCCAGGCTGGTCAGCGGCCGCTCGTTCTGGCGGGCGGCGTGCCGCTCCCGGATCGAGTCGAAGTCCTCGGTGACGTCGGCCAGGAACGCCGGGCGCTGCTCGTCCGACAGCAGCGCGGCCGCCACCGGGACCGAGCGCGAGGCGTCCTTCACCCACACCACCGGCCCGTGGTACTTCGGGTCGACCTTGACCGCGGTGTGCGCGCGGCTCGTCGTCGCCCCGCCGATCAGCAGCGGGATGTCGAGCCCCTGGCGCTCCATCTCGGCGGCGAAGTTGACCATCTCGTCCAGCGACGGCGTGATCAGCCCGGACAGCCCGATGATGTCGGCCCCGTGCTCCTTGGCCGCGTCGAGGATCTTCTGCGCCGGCACCATCACGCCGAGGTCGACCACCTCGTAGTTGTTGCACTGCAGCACGACGCCGACGATGTTCTTGCCGATGTCGTGGACGTCGCCCTTGACGGTGGCCATCACGATCGTGCCGCGCGCGTTGGACACGTCACCGGGCTGCTTCTCCGCCTCGATGAACGGGATCAGGTGGGCGACGGCCTTCTTCATCACCCGGGCCGACTTCACGACCTGCGGGAGGAACATCTTGCCGGCGCCGAACAGGTCGCCCACGACGTTCATGCCGTCCATCAGCGGGCCCTCGATGACCTCCAGCGGTCGGCCGCCGCGGGCGGCGATGACCTGGCGGAGCTCCTCGGTGTCCTCGACGCAGTGCTCGTCGATGCCCTTGACCAGCGCGTGGGTGATCCGCTCGGCCACCGGCAGGGAGCGCCACGCCTCGTCGGCCTTCTCCGCCACCTGGCCGTCGCCGCGGAAGCGCTCGGCGATCTCCAGCAGCCGCTCGGTGGCGGCCTGCGGGTCGTCGGGGCGGCGGTTGAGCACGACGTCCTCGATGGCCTCGCGCAGCTCGGGGTCGATCTCGTCGTACACCACGAGCGCACCGGCGTTGACGATGCCCATGTCGAGGCCGGCCTCGATCGCGTGGAAGAGGAAGACCGCGTGGATCGCCTCGCGGACCGCGTTGTTGCCGCGGAACGAGAAGGACACGTTGGAGATGCCGCCGGAGACCAGCGCACCGGGCAGGTTCTGCTTGATCCAGCGGGTCGCCTCGATGAAGTCCACGCCGTACGTCGCGTGCTCCTCGATGCCGGTGGCCACCGCGAAGACGTTGGGGTCGAAGATGATGTCGCAGGGGTCGTAGCCGACCTCGTCGACCAGGATCCGGTAGGCCCGCTCGCAGATCTGCTTGCGGCGCTCCAGGTTGTCGGCCTGGCCGTCCTCGTCGAAGGCCATCACGACGACCGCGGCGCCGTACTTGCGGCACAGCCGGGCG
Organism: Marmoricola sp.; assembly: GCA_044227235.1. GTDB lineage: Bacteria > Actinomycetota > Actinomycetes > Propionibacteriales > Nocardioidaceae > Marmoricola_A. Next base: position 191,577 of record JBGAFN010000008.1, read on the forward strand.
TGCTCGCGGAACCGCTCCTCGCCCTCCTTCATGGAGATCGAGTTGACGATCGGCTTGCCCTGCACGGTGCGCAGCCCGGTCTCGATGACCTCCCACTTGGAGGAGTCGATCATCAGCGGGACCCGGGAGATGTCCGGCTCGGAGGCGAGCAGCTTGGTGAAGCGGTCCATCGCCGCGACCCCGTCGATCATGCCCTCGTCCATGTTGACGTCGATGACCTGCGCCCCCGCCTCGACCTGCTGGCGGGCCACCGAGAGGCCGGTGTTGTAGTCGCCGGCCTTGATGAGGTTGCGGAAGCGCGCGGACCCGGTGATGTTGGTGCGCTCGCCCACGTTCACGAACAGGGTGTCGGCGGTGATCGTGACCGGCTCGAGCCCCGATAGTCGGGCCGCGGGGGCGACCTCGGCCGGCACCCGCGGCTTCTGGCCCTCGACGGAGGCCGCGATCGCCGCGATGTGGGCCGGGCTGGTGCCGCAGCACCCGCCCACCAGGTTCACCAGCCCGGAGGAGGCGAACTCGCCGACGACCTCGGCGGTCTGCTCGGGCTGCTCGTCGTACTCACCGAAGGCGTTGGGCAGGCCGGCGTTGGGGTAGCAGGAGACGAACGTGTCCGCGACCCGGGAGAGCTCGGCGACGTAGGGCCGCATCTCGGTGGCGCCCAGCGCGCAGTTCAGCCCGATCGCCAGGGGGCGCGCGTGGCGCACCGAGTTCCAGAACGCCTCGGTGACCTGGCCGGACAGGGTGCGGCCCGAGGCGTCGGTGATGGTGCCCGAGACGATCACCGGCCAGCGGCGGCCGCGCTCCTCGAAGAGCGTCTCGACCGCGAAGATGGCGGCCTTGGCGTTGAGGGTGTCGAAGATCGTCTCGATGAACAGCAGGTCGGCCCCGCCGTCGACCAGGCCGCGGGCAGCGGTCAGGTACGCCTCGACGAGCTGCTCGTAGGAGACGTTGCGGGCGCCGGGGTCGTTGACGTCCGGGGAGATCGACGCGGTCCGGGTGGTCGGGCCGAGCGCGCCGCCGACGTAGCGGGGCTTGGCCGGGTCGAGCGCGGTGACCTCGTCGCAGACGCGACGCGCGAGCCGGGCCGCCTCGACGTTGAGCTCGTAGGCGAGCTCCTCCATGCCGTAGTCGGCCAGCGAGACCGAGTTGGAGCTGAAGGTGTTGGTCTCGATGATGTCCGCACCGGCGTCGAGGTACTCCCGGTGGATCCCGGCGATCAGCTCGGGACGGGTCAGGGTCAGCAGGTCGTTGTTGCCCTTGACGTCGCGGTCCCAGCCGGCGAACCGCTCGCCCCGGTAGTCCTCCTCCTCGGGGCGGTGCCGCTGGATCATCGTCCCCATCGCGCCGTCGAGCACCAGGATCCGGCTGGCCAGGGCCTCGGCCAGCTCCGCGGTCAGGTCGGGGCGCACGAGCTCGGAGGGGGTGTCGGTCACGTCCGTCACTGTAGGCGACCAAAATGGTCCACCCCAGGAAATACCGGATCCTGACACCCGCTCCGACGGCGCTGTGGTGAGGGCCTGACCCCTAGGGTGGAGAGGTGATCGAGATCGAGGACGTGCCGCCGCTCCGAGCGCCGGTGCTCATCGCCGCGTTCGAGGGGTGGAACGACGCCGCGGACGCCGCGTCGGGCGCGGTGGACCACCTGCTGGACGTCTGGGACGCCACCCTGGTCGCGGTGGTCGACCCCGAGGAGTTCTACGACTTCCAGATGAACCGGCCGGTGATCGGGACCGACGAGAACGGCATGCGTCGGCTGACCTGGCCCTCGACGCAGATCTCGGTGGCCTCCCCGCCCGGGGCGCTGCGCGACGTCATCCTGCTGCGCGGCATCGAGCCCAACATGCGGTGGCGGCAGTTCTGTGCCGAACTGCTCGCGGTGGCCGACGACCTCGGCGCCGAGATGGTCGTCTCGCTCGGCGCCCTGCTGGCCGACACCCCCCACACCCGTCCGATCCCGGTCACCGGGACCACCACCGAGCCCGACCTCGCCGACAAGCTCAAGCTCGAGCAGTCGACGTACGAAGGGCCCACCGGGATCGTCGGCGTCTTCCACGACGCCTGCACCCGGATCGACCTGCCGGCCATCTCCTTCTGGGCCGCCGTGCCGCACTACGTCGCGCACCCGCCCTGCCCCAAGGCGACCCTGGCCCTGCTCGGCCAGGTCGAGGACCTGCTCGAGATCAGCATCCCGCTGGGCGACCTGCCCGAGGAGTCCCGCGCCTGGGAGCGCGGCGTCGACGAGCTCGCCGAGGAGGACGAGGAGATCGGCGAGTACGTGAAGTCGCTGGAGGAGACCCGCGACACCGCCGACCTCCCCGAAGCCTCCGGCGAGGCCATCGCCCGCGAGTTCGAGCGCTACCTCAAGCGCCGCGAGAACCCCGACGACTGAGTCGGGGCGTGCCTGGCCGGCGGCGTTCCTCCCAGATCGGCCGACCCGGTTTCCCACGGGATGTCGGCAAACTGCCTCTGCCTACGGCGTACGCCCCATGGGCAGTGGAGGTTTGCCATGGGCAGTTGCCCTTGAGCCGAGAACCCGCCCGATTTGCCGGAAGTCCCCCTGCATACCGTGGGAAACCGGCCGCCGGCGCTACAGCAGGATCCCCAGCCGAGCATCGACGACGGAGCGGACCAGGTCGGCGCCCGAGCCGTCGCCGCGGTGCCAGCCCTCGGCCCAGTCGTCGAGGAGCTTGACGACCCGGGGGGTGTCGAGGTCCTGGGAGAGGGCGGCGCGCAGGGTGGTGACGAGCTGCTCGGCCTGCACCTGGTTGGTGTTGGACAGGGCGGCACGCCAGGAGGCGAGCCGTCGCTCGGCCGCCGGGACGTCGTCGTCGGTCCACTCCCAGTCCGACCGGTAGTGGTGGGACACGATGGCCAGCCGGATCGCGGCGGGCTCCACGCCCTGCTCGCGGAGCCGGGAGACGAAGACCAGGTTGCCGAGCGACTTGGACATCTTCTCGCCCTGGTAGGCCACCATCCCGGTGTGCACGTAGGCACGCGCGAAGGAGATGCCGGGGAACGCGGCCTGCGCCTCGGCGGCGCTCATCTCGTGGTGCGGGAAGACCAGGTCGCTGCCGCCGCCCTGGACGTCGAACCCCTCGCCGAGGTGCGTCAGCGCGATGGCGCTGCACTCGATGTGCCAGCCCGGGCGACCGCGCCCCAGCGCCGAGTCCCAGGCCGGCTCGCCCTCGCGCTCGGCCAGCCACAGCAGGCAGTCCAGCGGGTCGCGCTTGCCGGGACGGTCGGGGTCTCCCCCGCGCTCGGCGAAGACCGTCAGCATCTCCTCGGCCGACAGGTGCGAGACCGAGCCGAAGGTCGGGTCGGAGTGCACGTCGAAGTAGTAGTCGCCGTCCACCTGGTAGACGTGCCCCTCGGTGGCCAGCTGCTGGACCATCTCGACGACGTACGGGATGGACTCGACCGCGCCGACGTACTCGTCGGGCGGGAGGATGCGCAACGCCTCCATGTCCCCGCGGAACCGCTCGATCTCCCGCTCGGCCAGGTCGCGCCAGTCCACGCCGTCGCGGGTGGCCCGCTCCAGCAGCGGGTCGTCCACGTCGGTGACGTTCTGCACGTAGCGGACCTCGTGGCCCGCGTCGCGCCAGGCCCGGTTGAGCAGGTCGAAGGCGACGTACGTCGAGGCGTGCCCCAGGTGCGTGGAGTCGTACGGCGTGATGCCGCAGACGTAGAGCCGTGCCGGCCCGACCGGGTTCGAGACCCGCACCGCGCCGCTCGCGGAGTCGAAGACCCGCACCGCAGGCGCCCGGCCGAAACGGTCCAACGACGGCACGTCGACACTCGCCCAGGCACGCATGCGCGCAGCCTACCGACCGGAGGGTGAGCCCCGGCCGGGGGTCAGAACGCCGGCCAGGGGATGGACGGCCACTCCCCCGACGGCCTCGGCATCCGCCCGGTGGACAGCAGCCGGCGGCACCGGGCCCGCAGCGCCCCGAGCTCGCGGGCGGTGATCAGGGGCTCGAGCACGGCGGCCAGCGGCTCGCCGTCCTCGACCTGGTCGAGGAGCGACTCCAGGGCGGCCCGGTGGTGCGGGTCGAGCCGCTGGCCCGCCCAGCCCCACAGCACCGTACGGAGCTTGACCTCGTGGTGGAAGCAGATGCCGTGGTCGACGCCGTACCGGTGACCGTCGGTCATCGCCAGCACGTGCCCGCCCTTGCGGTCGGCGTTGTTGACCACGACGTCGAAGACGGCCATCCGGCGCAGCGAGGGGCTGTCCTCGTGGACCAGCGAGACGGGCCGGCCCTGACCGTCGCTGGCGTCCAGGACGTGCTTGTAGCCGGCGGGCACCTCCCCGGCAGGGCACAGGTCGACCGCCTCGACGTCCGGGTCGGGCTCGCGCCAGAGCTGGACCATGCCGGGGCCGTGCGGGCCCTCGCGCAGCACGGTGAACGGGACGACCCCCCAGCCCAGCGCCTCCGACACGGCGTACGCGGCGAGCTCGCGTCCGGCGAGGGTGCCGTCGGGGAAGTCCCACAGCGGGCGCTCCCCGGCGACCGGCTTGTAGACGACGTCGACCGTGGTCTGCCCGAGGGTGGCCTGCGCCAGGAACGTGGCGTTGGAGGCCGGCATGATCCGCCCCTGGACCTCCAGCTCGCCGTCCAGCACCGTGACGAGCTCGGCGTCCAGGTCCGCGCGGACCGGGTCGGGCTCGTTCACCGGCGGCGGAACCCGTTGGCGCGGGGGCAGAGGTGTCCCGACGGGTCGAGCGGCCCGCCGCAGAACTGGCAGGGCGGGCGACCGGCGGCGACGACCGCGGCGGCCCGCTTGCAGAACGCCCGGGCGACCGCCGTGCTGAGGCTGACGACGAGGACCTCCGAGGCGGTCTCGGGGTCGAACTCGACCTCGTCCTCCGCCTCCTCGGGCCCAGGGGCCTCCAGCGCGAAGACCTCGATGACCACGCGGTGCGTCTCGGGGTCCCAGGCCAGGGTCATGGTGCCCGCGCGGAACTCCTCCTCGATGGGCTGCTCGAGGGGGGCGGTGTCCTCCAGGGCCACCGGCGCGACGGCGGGGACGATCTCGTTCTCCTCGTCGGCGCGGATCAGGTCGTCGAGGAGGCCGTCGACCCGCTCGGCCAGCAGGGACACCTGCTGCTTCTCGCAGGCGACGCTGGTGACCCGGCTGCCGGCGCGGGCCTGCAGGAAGAAGGTGCGCTGGCCGGGGGGTCCCACCGTGCCGGCGACGAAGCGCTCCGGGGGGTCGAAGCGGTGGACGACAGGCATTGTCCGACCCTATCCCCGCGGGCCGGCGCCGCCGCCGACCGTCGCGTCGCTCGTGGTGGCCCGCGGCTTGCGGGCGCTCTTCTTCGCCGGCGGGGGCTTGAGGAAGGACAGGTCGCCCTCGTGGGTGTTGGTCATCAGCACGAAGGGCCTGCCCGGGGAGTACCGGACCACGGAGACCGAGGCCGGGTCGACCACGATCCGCTGGAAGGCGTCGAGGTGCAGGCCGAGGGCGTCGGCCAGGACCGCCTTGATGACGTCGCCGTGGCTGACCGCGACCCACACGGCGCCCGGGCCGTGCTCGGCCTCCAGCTGCGCGTCCCACCGTCGTACGGCGGCCACCGAGCGGGTCGACATCGTGGCCATCGCCTCCCCGCCCGGGAAGGTGACGGCGCTGGGGTGGCCCTGGACGGTGCGCCAGAGCGGCTCCTTGGCGAGGTGCTTGAGCTCCTGCCCGGTCCACTCGCCGTAGTCGACCTCGACGATCCCCTTCTCCCGGGCGGTGCGCACCGGGGTCGCCTGGCGCGCACTGATCTCCTTGGCCGTCTGCCGGCAGCGCTCCAGCGGGCTGGTCACGACCGCGGCGAGCGGGACGCCGGCGAGCCGCTCGCCGGCGCGGGCGGCCTGGGTCTGACCGAGCTCGTCGAGGAGGACCCCGGGGCTGCGGCCGGCCAGCACGCCGGAGGAGTTCGCGGTGGTGCGCCCGTGACGCACCAGGATGACCGTTGCCATGCCCGCAACCTTAGGCACCCGGGCCCAGACGGGCCGCCGAATGGCCGGGTCCGACGGGCGGGCCGTGTCAGGGTGTCCCCATGATCGTCGACAGCGCCCTCTACCGTGCCGGGCAGCGGATGCCGGTGCACGTGCGCACCCACGACCTGGACAGCCTGCTGGAGGAGGCCTGCGACGGTGACTTCGTGTGGGTCGGGCTGCACGAGCCGGACCTGGCCGAGATGCAGCGGGTCGCGGAGCTCTTCGGGCTGCACCCCCTGGCCGTCGAGGACTCGGTGCATGCGGCGCAGCGGCCCAAGCTGGAGAGGTACGACGACACCCTGTTCCTCGTCCTCAAGACGCTCTGGTACGTCGACGAGACCGACGCGGTGGAGACCGGGCAGGTCTCCATGTTCCTCGGCAAGGGCTTCGTGGTGACCGTGCGGCAGGGCCACGGCGTCGAGCTGGCCAGCGTCCGCCTGGACCTCGAGCACCGCACCGCGGTGCTCGGGCACGGCCCGGCCGCGGTCGTCTACGCCATCTGCGACCGGGTCGTCGACGGCTACGAGAAGGTCGCCCAGGAGCTCGAGACCGACGTCGACGAGGTGGAGGCCTCGGTCTTCTCCAGCGACCGGACCCGCGACTCCGAACGGATCTACGTGCTCAAGCGGGAGCTCGCCGAGGTGCGCCGGGCGGTCAACCCGCTGCGGATGCCGATGAGCAGGTTCGCCGAGGGCGGGGTGCCGGGCATCCCCCGGGAGGCCGCCCCGTTCTTCCGCGACGTCGCCGACCACCTCGCCCGCGTCGGCGACGCCACCGAGTCGCTGGACAACCTGCTCTCGAGCGCCTTCGAGGCCCACCTGGCGCGGATCAGCCTGCAGCAGAACGAGGACATGCGGCGGATCTCCGCCTGGGTCGCGATCGCCGCCGTCGGCACCCTGGTCGCCGGGGTGTACGGCATGAACTTCCAGCACATGCCCGAGCTCGGCTGGGCCTACGGCTACCCCTACGCGCTGGGGCTGATGGCGGTCTCGGCGCTGGTCCTCTACCGGATCTTCAAGCGCTCCGGCTGGCTGTGACGCGCCAGCCCACCCCACCGGCTCAGGTCGCAGTCATCACGCCGGTCGCGAGCACCACGATGAGGAGCAGTCCCAGGCCGACCCGGTAGGGCACGAACTTGCCGATGCTGTGGTGCGCGACGAACTTCAGCAGCCAGGCGATCGAGGCGTAGGCGACGAGGAACGAGACCCCGGTCCCGACCAGGGTGGGACCGACGCCGACGCCGTGCACGTCCTTGAGCTCGTAGAGCCCGGCGGCGGTCAGCGACGGGATGCCGAGGAAGAACGCCAGCCGGGTGGCGGCGACCCGGTCCAGGCCGCGGACCAGGCCGGCCGAGATGGTCGCACCGGAGCGGGAGACCCCGGGCACCAGGGCGATGCACTGGACCAGGCCGATGACGATCGCGTCCTGCAGGGTGATCTGCTCCTCGCGCCGGTCCTGTCGTCCGACCCGTTCGGCGAACAGCATCACGGCGCTCCACAGGATCAGCGCGCCGGCGACGACCCACAACGAGCGCAGCGGTCCGGTGATGAGATCCTTGGCGGCGAAGCCGACGATCCCGATCGGGATCGAGCCGATGATGATGTACCAGCCCATCCGGTGGTCGAGCTCGCCGCGGTGCTCGGGCTTGACCAGGCCCTTGGCCCAGGCGACCGCGTAGCGCAGGATGTCGCGCCAGAAGAAGAGCAGCACCGCGGCGATCGCGCCCATCTGGATCACCGCGGTGAATGCGGTCACCGACGGGTCGTCGACCTTCAGGCCGAGGAGCTTCTCCGCGATGGTCAGGTGGCCGGTGCTGGAGATCGGGAGGAACTCGGTGAGCCCTTCCACGATGCCCAGCACGATCGCGTCGAAGTAGTTCATGGGCCCTTCCCGGGTCGTCGTACCGACGTCCGCGCAAGCCTACGGTCCCGCCCGGGTGCGGACCTCGGCGGGGCTCCGGCTCTCCGAGGCGTGTCGTGGGTAGGTTGACCCCATGCAACAGCGCTTCCTGGGTCGCAGCGGCCTGAAGGTGTCCCGACTGGGGCTCGGGACGCTCACCTGGGGCCGGGACACCGACGAGCACGAGGCCCGCGACCAGCTCAAGTCGTTCGTCGAGGCCGGCGGCACCCTGATCGACACCGCGGCGGGGTACGGCGACGGCGCCGCCGAGGAGCTCGTCGGCTCCCTGCTCGGCGACGTGGTCCCCCGCGACGAGGTGGTGCTCGCCACCAAGGCCGGCGTCTTCCGCCAACGCGGCGTGCGGGAGGTCAACGTCTCCCGCGGCCAGCTGATCCGCACCCTCGACGCGTCGCTGCGGCGGCTGGGCACCGACCACATCGACCTGTGGCAGGTGCACGCCTGGTCCGACGAGTCCCCGTGGGAGGAGACCCTGTCCGCCCTGGACTTCGCGGTCTCCTCCGGCCGGGTCGCCTACGCGGGGGTGTCGAACTACTCCGCCTGGCAGACCGCGCAGGTCACCACCTGGCAGAAGGCGGTCCCGGGCCGGGCCCCGGTGGTCTCCAACCAGGTGGAGTACTCCCTGCTCAACCGCTCCGCGGAGCTCGAGCTCGTGCCGGCCACCGCGGGGCTGGGCATCGGGCTGCTCGCCTGGTCGCCGTTGGGGCGCGGCGTGCTCACCGGCAAGTACCGCACCGGGACGCCGGCGGACTCGCGGGCGGCCTCCCCGCACTTCGGCAACTTCGTCGGCGCCTACCTGGACCCGCGGTGCTCGCGGATCGTGGAGGCGGTGGCGCGGGCGGCCGACGGCCTGCAGTGGTCCCCGCTCGAGGTCGCCCTGGCCTGGGTCCGTGACCGCCCCGGCGTCTCGTCGGCGATCCTCGGTGCCCGTACGGCGGCCCAGCTGCGCGGGTCGCTGACGGTGGAGGAGTGCGTGCTCCCCACCGAGATCGTCGCCGCCCTCGACGACGTCTCCGGCTCCCGCCCCACCGAGTAGGAGACTGCAGGCTCCTTCCGCGGTCTCGTGGCTCACTCCGTTCGCACCTCGACCTCCGGGTCTCGGAGATCGAGGCACGAGGGCGCAGCCCGAGCCACGAGATCAACCCCCGCGCACCCCACCAGCGGAGATCGAGGTGCGAGGGCGCAGCCCGAGCCACGAGATCCCTAGGCCCACCCCTCAGAGGTACGCCGGGCGGGGCTGCCGGATGATCTTGCGCCGCAGGATGACCTTGCGGGTGCCGTCGTGCAGGATGCGGACCCGGTCCAGCTCCCAACCGCCGTACTCGGCCTGGTCGACGAGCATCCGGGTGACCACGTTGCGGGAGAAGTCCCGGGAGATGGTCAGCCGCTGGAACTCGTACTCCGCGCTGGCGCGCACCCGTCCGCCGCGGCTGGGGGTGGTGTGCAGTGGCGCCCCGGACATGGGGACATGGTGCCACGCGTCTCCAGGCCAGGGCCTCAGGTGGAGGGCAGCAGGCGGACGATGGTGCGCCACGCCGCCGAGCCCGGGTCGATGACCGTGACGTGGTCGCCCGTGACCGGGACCAGGGTGGCGGTCGCCCCGGCGGCCGTCGCGGCCTTCACGTAGTCGGCCGACTGCGCGAAGGGGACGACCCGGTCGTCGCGGCCGTGCACCGCCCACAGCGGCACGTCCAGCGGCAGCTGGCGCTGCGGGTCGACGCGGTCGTACGCCGGCCCCGGCGGTCCGCCCATCAGGGCACCGACCGCTCCTCCGCCCAGGTCGTCCTCGTAGGCGCGGGTCAGGTCGAGCACCCCGGCCTGGGACACGACGGCGGTGACCGCCACCCGCTCGGGGCGCCAGCGCGGGTAGCGTCCCCGCGCGGCCGACCAGGCGGCGAGGTGACCTCCGGCGGAGTGGCCGAGTGCGGTGACCGAGGTCAGGTCGAGACCCCGCACGTCGGCGAGGGCGTCGATCCCGGCGGCGACGTCGTCGAAGGTCGCCGGCCAACCGCCTCCGCCGCCCACGCGGCGGTACTCCAGGTTCCAGGCCGTCCACCCGCGCTCGGCGAGGTCGGCGGCCAGCGGCGCACCCAGGGTGGCGTCGTACGCAGAGCGCCAGTAGCCGCCGTGGAGGACGACCACCACGCCACGCGAGGTGCCGTCCGGCTGGTACAGGTCGGCGTACTGGGCGGGGTCGTTGCCGTACCGGTGGCGGACCGGCCGCCGGCTGGGCGGCGGCGTCGGCGCGGCGGGGACCGCGGTCGTGGTCGCGCAGGCGCTCAGCCCGGTCAGCCCTCCCAGGGCGCCGAGGCCGAGCGCGGCGAGCAGGGTCCTGCGCTGCAGCCTCACTCGTCCCGTCCTCCCCCGCCGCGTCGCTGCTGCTTGGTCTGGGAGCGCCGCCGCTTCTCCGCCAGCCGACGCTCCTGCGAGCCCCGGGTCGGGCGGGTCGCCCGGCGCGGAGGTGGCGGTGGTGCCGCCGCCTCGCGCAGCAGGTTCGCGAGCCGGGCCCGTGCGGCTTGCCGGTTGGCGAGCTGGGAGCGGTACTGGTGGGCGTCGACGGTGAGCACCCCGGCGGTGAGCCGCGTCGCGAGCCGCGCCAGCAGCCGTTCCCGCAGGTGCTCGGGGACCGAGCGGGCCGCGGCCACGTCGAAGCTGAGCTCGACACGGGAGTCCGTGGTGTTGACGCCCTGCCCGCCGGGTCCCGAGGATCGGGAGAAGCGCTCGGTGAGCTCGTCGTCGGGGATCGACCACGCCCGGGTGACCGGGAGCTGCTCGGCCACGTCAGACCAGGTCGAGGAACCGGTCGAAGACGCGGGCGCCGAACTCCAGGGCGTCGGTGGGGACCCGCTCGTCGACCCCGTGGAAGAGCGCGGTGAAGTCGAGGTCGGCCGGTAGCCGCAGGGGCGCGAAGCCGTAGCAGTCGATGCCGAGCTTGGCCCAGTGCTTGCCGTCGGTGCCGCCCGACATCAGGTAGGGCAGCACGAGCGCGTCGGGGTCCTCGGCCAGCAGGGACCGGTTGATGGCGGTCACCACGTCGCCCTCGAAGGGTGTGGTGACGGCCGCCTGGTGGCTCAGGTAGGAGACGTCGATGCCGTCGCCGACCAGCTCGGCCAGGGTCGCGAAGAACTCGTCCTCGTAGCCGGGCAGGAACCGGCCGTCGACCTGCGCGGTGGCGTGCCCGGGCACGACGTTGACCTTGTAGCCGGCGTCCAGGACGGTCGGGTTGGTGGTGTTGCGCAGGACGGCGCCCAGCATCCGCGCGGCCCCGCCGAACTCCTCGACCAGGGACTCCGCGTTCTCCGGGGTGGCCTCGGTGCCGGCCAGGTCGGCGACCGCCGCCAGCAGGACCTCCATGGCGGGGGTGAGCCGCACCGGCCAGGTGTGCGCACCGATCCGGGCGACCGCGGCAGCCAGCCGGGTGACGGGGTTGTCGGGGTTGCGCATCGAGCCGTGGCCGGCGGTCCCGTGGGCGGTCAGCCTCATCCAGGCCATCCCCTTCTCGGCCGCCTGGACGAGGTAGAGCCGCTTGCCGCGGACGGTGGCGCTGAACCCTCCGACCTCGCCGACGGCGGACGTGCAGCCGGCCAGCAGGTCGGGATGGTCGCGCACGAGGAACTCCGCGCCGAGCGCCCCTCCGGCCTCCTCGTCGGCGGTGAAGGCGAGCACCAGCGGGCGCGACGGTACGACGCCGGCCCGCGCCCGGGCACGGACCACGCTCAGCAGGACGGCGTCGAAGTCCTTCATGTCGACGGCACCGCGGCCCCAGACGTAGCCGTCGCGCACCTCGCCGGACAAGGGGTGGACCGCCCAGTCCTCGGGGTTGGAGGGCACCACGTCGAGGTGGCCGTGCAGCAGCAGCGGCTCGCCCTCGCTCCCGCCCCACCGGGCCAGCAGGCTGGTCCGTCCGGGCTCGGACTCGTGGACCTCGACCTCGATCCCGACCTCGTCGAGCAGCGCCGCCACGTGCTCGGCCGCCTTCCGCTCCCCGGGGCCGCTGCCGTCGCCGGGATTGGTGGTGTCGATGCGGATCAGGTCGCTGCACAGGCCGACCACCTCGGCGGCCGGGTCGTACGACGGGCGAGGGTCCTCACGGTCGGTCGGGGTGGCGTCCATCGGCCCATCCTCGCACTCGCCGCACCACCCGGCCGATGCGGTCGATCCGGGTCGGCTTTGCTACAGTTACCGCCGCACTCACCGGTGTCGTCACGGCATCGGGGAGTCCACTCGTCCGGGTGGCGGAATAGGCAGACGCGCTAGCTTGAGGTGCTAGTGCCCCAAAAGGGCGTGGGGGTTCAAGTCCCCCCTCGGACACAGCGAACCCCAGGCGATGCCTGGGGTTCTGGTGTGTGTGGGCCACGGACCCTCAACCCTCGCGTGCCCCTCGGCGCCAGCCGGGCAGGACCCGCCACAGGTGCCCGACGAGGATGGTCCCGACGGCCAGCAGGACGTAGGTGGCCGGGGTGAAGGCGCCGCCGACGGAGCTCACGGTGCCATCGGTCACGGTGTACTCGACGTCGCTCTGCAGGATGCTCAGCCCCGACCAGGTGAAGTGCCCGGTGAGGTCGGGTGCGGAGGCCACGAGGCCGGCGCCGAACGCGTTCGCGGCGTCGGTGAGGATGCTGGTGAGCACCAGCACCGTGGTCAGCAGGAAGAGCGCCGCACTCAGCCAGGACGGCCGCGGACCGGGGCCGTACTGGGCGGTGAGGTACTCCTCGGCGAGCTCGCGGGTCGTCCCGAGGTTGGTGAGGGCGGCGCGGGTGCCGACGCTCTGGGCCGCGGAGACGAGGTTGCTGCGGACCTCGCGCCGGGTCGCGATCCGCCGCTGCCGCGGAAGGTCGTAGAGCTGCTGGTCCAGGGCCCACACCCGGCTCTCGATCCGGAGGCGGTCCACCAGGTTGAGGTTCGTCGTCATGTCAGGGTCCTTCCTGGGGTTGGTCGGGCACGGGTCGGTCGAGGACCGCGCCGACGGTCCGGGTCAGCGCCCGCCAGCTCTGGGCGCCCCGGGCGAGCTCGGTGTAGCCGTCGGGCGTGGGGCGGTAGTACTTGCGGGCTGGTCCGCTGCTGGAGGCCACCAGGCGGGAGCTCAGCCGGCCTTCACGCTCGAGGCGGGACAGGGCCGGGTAGACGGTGCCCTCGAGCACGTCGATGCCCTCGTCCTGGAGCCGGCTGACCACCTCGTACCCGTAGGACTCCTGCTCGGCGAGCAGGTGCAGCAGCACGAAGCTGAGCAGACCCTTCAGCAGCTGAGGATCATGCGCCGGGGCGACCATGCACCCACGCTATGCCGGGTACCATGCATCGTCAAGTAGTAGGCATGGCCTGGTCCATTCGGACGCGGCTCCGCATCCTCAGTCGACTCCCAGCGTGGCGAGGAGATCCTCGTCGCGCTGCCTAGGCGAGGTGGCGCTGCGCGCGGCTCGCGACCGCGAGCTGGAGCAGCACCGCGCGCACCTCGGCCACCTCGACGTCCTCGGCCCGGCGGCCCCAGTGCTCCGGCGGCCGGATGCCGACGCACCCGTCGGTGTTCGTGCACGGCGAGGCGTTCACCGTCGACACGAGCGCCTGGAGCTCGCCGGCCAGGCGCAGCGTCTGCCGGTACGCCGGATGGGCGACCTGGTCCTCCGGGCTGAGCGGGAGCAGGTCACGGACGAGGTCGGTGGCGACTGCGGACAGCATGTCGGCGACGCGGCGCGAGGACGTGCAGGCGTTGGGTGCCGCGGCGACCTCGCCGGGCGCGTGCGCGGCCGTCCAGGCGACGCGGGCCAACGCCGGCGAGGTCGTCACGACCTGGCTGACGGCCTGCGGTGCGCGACGGAAGACGCCGCGCCGGGTCTCCGGGACCGGGCTGCGGAGCTCGACCTGACCGGAGGTCTCGGCCACGTCCGCGGCGAGCAGCGTCTGGAAGGCCGCCTCCTGGAGGCCGATGAAGCGCTCCTGCAGGTGCTCGTCCCCGAACTCGACGTAGCGGGCGACCGGACGCCGCCGCTCGGTCGCACCCGCGGGCAGCACGTCCGGACCGATCCCGATGTCGCTCGTCATGTCATCCCCCGCCGCTGGTCAGGTCTCCGAGTCTAGGAGTCGGATCGGGCGAGATCCGGCGAAATAGGTAAAATGTCAAGATTCCGTCAAGTGCCGCGCATCAGTCCAGGCAGAACTCGTTGCCCTCGACGTCCTGCATGACCAGGCACGACTCGTCGACACCGTCGGCGGGCAGCAACCGCACCCGTACGGCGCCGAGGGCCACGAGCCGGGCGCACTCCTCCTCCAGGGCCGCCACCCGCTCCTCACCGACCAGCCCGGTGCCGACCCGGACGTCGAGGTGCACACGGTTCTTGACGACCTTCTCCTCCGGCACGCGCTGGAAGAACAGCCGGGGACCGGCGCCGGTGGGGTCGACGCAGGCGAAGGCCGACCCCTGGTGCTCCGGTGGGAGCGCCCGGTCGAAGTCGTCCCAGGTCGCGAAGCCCTCCGGGGGCGGCGGTACGACGTACCCGAGCACCTCGCACCAGAACCGGGCGACCCGTTCCGGGACGGCGCAGTCGAACGTGACCTGGACCTGCTTCACCGATGCCATCGGTCCACCCTAGACACGGAGCCCTCCGATCTCACGGCCCCTCAGCGCGAGCCGGAGGGCCGCACCAGCGGACCAGGGCGTCGTGGAGGCCGTCCTCGCTCCCCTCGCCGACCCAGGCGACGTACCCGTCCGGCCGGACCAGGATCGCGGTGGGCGCCGGCACCTCGCCGAGCACCGGGAGCACCCACGGACCGGGCGCGTCGGCCCGGACGAGCAGGACCCGGTCCCCCCAGCCGCTGAGGTCGAGGGCAGGCCCGCGCAGGTCGAGCAGCAGCGGTCGCGCCGTGTGCAGGAGGGTGAAGAGCCGCACGGGTGCGCCGTCGACGACCAGGTCGAGGTCGGGGACGCGACGTCCCAGCAACGGGTGCCCCTCGCCGAGGTCGTAGTGCAGGTCGAGGCCCGCCATCATGGCGGCGTAGCGGGTGCGCGGCTCGCTGGTCGACAGCAGGTCGACGACGGTGTCCTTGACGGCGTCGAGGCGCGGGTCGCCGGTCCGGGACAGCGCCACCTGCGCCATGGTGGTGCGCAGCACCCGGGCCGCGACCGGGTGACGCTCGTCGTGGTAGGTGTCCAGCAGCGTCGGCGGTGCGGTGCCGGCGACGACCCGGGCCAGCTTCCAGCCCAGGTTCACGGCGTCCTGGACCCCGGTGTTGAGCCCCTGCCCACCTACCGGCGAGTGCACGTGTGCGGCGTCGCCGGCGAGCAGGACGCGTCCCGCGCGGTAGCTCTCCGCCTGCCGGGTGGTGTCGGTGAAGCGCGAGACCCACACGGGGCTGTGCAGGCCGTAGTCCGTGCCGTAGACGGAGACGACCGCCGCCTTCAGCTCCTCCAGGGTGGGCTCGCCGCCGGGCAGCGGGCGCTCGTCGGTCACCATCACCCGGTAGGGGCCGTGGTCGGCCCAGACGATCTCACCGTCGCGGATCTCGTACTCGATCCGGCTGATGCCGTGGACCCCGCGCTCGTCCTTGCGCATGCCCAGCTCGGGCTCCTCGGCCAGCTCGACCTCGGCGATCACCGCGCTCATCGTCGGATCCCAACCAGGGAAGGCGATCCCGGCCGCCTTCCGGACCACGCTGCGACCGCCGTCGCAGCCGACCAGGTAGGTCGCCCTCATCGTCGAGCCGTCGGCCAGGGAGAGGTCCACCCCGGTGTCGTCCTGGGTGAGCCCGGTGACCTGGCGGTCCAGGTACACCGGCACGGCCAGCTCCTGGACCCAGCCGGCCAGGAGCCGCTCGATGTGGCTCTGCCACAGCCCCAGCACGAAGGGGTGCCGGGACGGCAGGTCACTGAGGTCGAACGTCACCCCGGCGAAGCCCGCGACCTGCGCCACCTGCCCCTCGTCGAGGAACCGCTCGGCGATCCCCCGCTGATCGAGGACCTCGATGCTCCGCGCGTGCAGCCCTCCGGCCCGCGACCCCGCGAGGACCAGGACGGGTCGCCGTTCGACGACCGCGACGTCGACCCCCGCCAGGGCGAGCTCCCCGGCCAGCATCAGGCCCGTGGGCCCGGCCCCCACGATCAGTACGGCGTGCTCCGCCACCCTGCCACCTCCCCTGGTCCGTCCGCCCTCGAGTCGGTGATTCTGCGGCACGAGGGGGGCCTTGCCGCAAGCCCGCCCCCCGGGGTTACGGTGGAGATGCAGGGGGTCGACCGTCGCCCGGTCCCTGTCCTGAAGCAATCCCTCCTCGAGCCTCCCGGGCTCACGTTCCTCCCGTCGACAGCGGAGGTTACGTGGGTGTTTCGGTGGTGACTCGCGCGTAACCGTCGGGCCGTGACAACCTCGGCAGCACCACGGCCGGGAGGAGGAACCGATGACCGACCATCCCGCTCTGCGCCGGCTGTCCGCCCTGGACACCCAGTTCCTCAACGTCGAGTCGTCGACGACCACCGGTCACGTCGGCAGCCTGATCATCCTCGACCCGTCGACTGCGCCTGCGGGCGGCTGGGGTCTGGCCACGGTCCGGCCCCTGCTGGAGGCGCGGCTGCACCTCTCCCCGGTCTTCCGCCAGCGCCTCGTGCGGGTGCCGTTCGGGCTGAGCCGCCCCTACTGGGCCGACGACCCGGCCTTCGACCTCGACTTCCACGTGCGCGAGCTGGCGCTGCCGTCGCCGGGGTCGCCGAGCCAGCTCGGCGACCTGGTCGCCCGCCTGCACTCGCACGCCCTGGACCTGGACCGTCCCCTGTGGGAGCTCTACGTCGTCACCGGCCTCGCCGACGGGCGTGCTGCGGTCTACTCCAAGGTCCACCACGCCGCCATCGACGGGGTCGGGGGCGCCCAGCTGCTGACCACGCTGCTCGACCTGCGCCCGGAGCCGCGGACCGTTCCCGAGCCCGACCCCGCGCCTCCCCCGTCGCCGCTCCCCTCGTGGAGCGCCCTGCTGGGCCGCGGCGTCGTGGCGATGGTCGGAGACCAGGCCGCGGCGGGCCTCGCGGCCGCGCCGGCGTTGCGGGGTCTGGCGGCCACGACCTCGCGGCTGAAGGCACCGTCCACGCCGTTCAACCGCGCGATCAGCGCCCACCGCCGCTTCGCCTACGGCTCGCTGCCGATGGCGGACGTGAAGTCGGTCCGCGAGCGTCACGGCGGCACCGTCAACGACGTGGTGATGGCGGTGTGCGCGTCGGCGCTGCGTCGGTGGCTGATCGAGCACGACGGGCTGCCGGAGGGGCCGCTGGTCGCGGCGGTCCCGGTCTCGGTCCGGCGCCGGGAGCGCAAGGGCGAGGCCGGCAACGAGATCTCGGTCATGCTGGCCGAGCTGCCCACCCAGGTCACCGACCCGGTCGACCGGCTCGCGGCGGCCCGCGCGTCGATGGACCGGGCGAAGGCCAAGTTCGACGAGGTGCCCAAGTCGCTGGCCGACGACCTCGCCGCGCTGCTGCCGACCGCGCCGGCCGCCACCCGTTCGATGCTCGGGTTGGCGACCGTCACCCGGCCGCTGTTCAACCTCTTCATCAGCAACGTGCCGGGCCCCCGCGTCCCGCTCTACCTGGCGGGCGCCGTGGTGGAGGGCATCTACCCGGTCTCGGCCGTCACCGACTTCACCGGTGCGCTCAACATCACGGTCTTCACCCGCAAGGACTCCGTCGACATCGGGATCGTCGCGTGCCGTGACCTGGTCCCCGACGTCGCGAACCTGCTGGGCTACCTGCGCGAGGCCCTCGACGAGCTCGTGCTCGCAGGTGAGGCCGACCCCGCGACGCGCGGCGAGGCGTCGCTCACCCGCTGACCTCCTCCGCACCCCACTCGCCGGGTCCGGGGACCAGCCCGTCCCACGACCAGCGCCGCAGCCGGAGGTCGTCGGGCACCTCGTCGGGCGACGCGTGGTAGCGCGACATCACCGTCCTGGTCGCCCACGCGAAGTAGTCGTGGAGAGTGCCGCGGAGCCGTTCGTCGGCATCGAGGCCGAGGTCGTGCAACGCCTCGTCGAAGCAGCGCACCGCCCGGTTGTCCATGTCGGTGTGCTCCCCGTTGCCGCTGTGGAGCCGGACCACGTGGGTCTCGTCGCCGTACCGCCGCGTGTAGGAGGGCGGTCCTCCGAGTGCCTCGCCGAGGTAGGCCGCGAGCCGCTCGAGGTGGTCGTCCAGGTAGCCGTGGCTGAACGCGTGGGCCACCACCTCGTCGGCCATCACCCGGTGGTGCCACGCCTCGGCGAGACGGAGCATCCCCGCCTCGCCGCCGGCCGCGTCGTAGACCGTCTCCATCGCACCACCCTGGCACGCCGGCGGGGGTCCCACCACCGGGCGGTCAGGGCTGGGCTGCACCGGTGTTGAGGCGCGCGGCCTGACGCACGAGGTGGTCGCGCTCGGCGGTGCTCGTCGCTGCCCGCGCGGCCTCGACGTACAGACGGGCCGCGGTCACCGGGTCCCCGTCGCGCTCGTGCAGGTACGCCGCGGCCGCGACCCAGCGCGGCAGGGACCGGTCCAGCGCGGCGAGGGCCGCCAGGCCGGCGCGCGCACCGTCGGCCTCGCCGACGGCGACCGCCCGGCCGAGCCGGGCCACCGGGTTGCCGGTGAGCCGGACCAGCTCGTCGTACCACTCCACGACCTGCACCCAGTCGGTCTCCTCGGCCGTGGCCGCGTCGGCGTGCAGCGCCGCGATCGCCGCCTGGGCCTGGTACTCCCCCAGCCGGTCGCGGGCCAGCGCGGCCTGCAGCAGGGCCACGCCCTCGGCGATGGCGGCGGTGTCCCAGCGGCCACGATCCTGTGCGGCCAGCGGCACCAGGCTCCCGTCGGGCGCGGTCCGGGCGGCCCGCCGCGCCTGGGTCAGCAGCATCAGCGCCAGCAGCCCGGCCACCTCGGGATGGTCGATGGACGCCGCGAGCCGGCGGGTGAGGCGGATCGCCTCCGCCGCCAGGTCGACGTCACCGGAGTAGCCCTCGTTGAAGACCAGGTAGAGCACGCGCAGCACCAGGGCGACGTCGCCGGGCTGGTCGAGCCGGACGCCGGCCACCGTGCGCTTCGCCCTGCTGATCCGCTGGGCCATGGTGGCCTCGGGCACCAGGTAGGCCTGGGCGATCTGGCGGGTGGTCAGGCCGCCGACGGCCCGCAGGGTCAGCGCGACCGCCGCGGACGGGGACAGCGCGGGGTGGGCGCACAGGAAGTACAGCTGCAGGCTGTCGTCGTCCGGCGGCGCCGGGGCGGGTGCGGGCTCCTGGTCGACCTGGTCCTCCCGGCGCCGGCGGGCAGTGTCCGCACGGGTCGCGTCGAGGAACCGGCGCCAGGCCACGGTGACCAGCCAGCCCTTCGGGTCGCGCGGTGGGTCGGCCGGCCACGTGCGGACCGCCTCCACCAGGGCGTCCTGGACGGCGTCCTCGGCCGCCGCGAAGTCGGCTCCGCGGCGGACGAGGATCCCGATCACTCCCGGGATGAGGCTCCGGAGGAGGACGTCGTCCACGCCCTCACTCCGTGATCGTGGGCGGCTCGGTCAGGAACGGCCGGACCTCGAGCCACTCGTGGATCGGCCGCCCGCCGGCGCCGGGTGCCGCCGAGAGCTCCCCGGCCAGCTCCAGGGCCCGGTCGTAGGTGTCGACGTCGATCACCATCCAGCCGGCGATCAGGTCCTTCGTCTCCGGGAACGGGCCGTCGGTCACCGGCGGCCGCCCCTCCCCGTCGTACCGGACGAAGGTGCCCTCGGGGGCGAGCGCCTGGCCGTCGACGAACTCGCCGGTGCCCTCGAGCCGGGTGGCGAAGTCGCGCATGAACTGCACGTGCGCCGAGATCTCCTCCGGCGTCCACCGGTCCATCGGCACGTCGTTCACCGGCGCCGGGGCGCCGCGGTAGTGCTTGAGCAGCAGGTACTTGGCCATCGTGGTTCTCCTCGGTGGTGGTGCGACCCATTCTGGTCGCGCTCACCCCAGGGACGGAGCCGCCCGCCCGTTCTCGACATCCGGCACGCGATCTGAGGAGAGTTCTCCGCGCCAGATGCCGAGAGCTCTCCTCAGAGCGGCAGATCGAGGGCCGAGACAGTGATGCTGCGGCCCTCGGCGGCGCTGACCCGCGCGGCGTCCAGGACGGTGGCTGTGGCGACCGCGTCCCACGGGTCGACCGGCACAGGTCCCTCGCCGCGCAGCGCCCGGGCCAGCTCGGCGTAGAAGAGGTCCCACCGTCCGCGCTCGCTCGGCACGACCTCGGTGTCCTCGCCCCGGTGGAGGACACCCCAGGAGGACTCCGGCTCACGCCCCCACCGGTCACCCTCGGTCGCGGGAGAGCGGCCGTCCACGAGCGCCTGCTCCTGGCCCTCCATCGGCGTCCGGAGCACGAACGACCCGGTCGTGCCGGTCAGCCGGAAGCGCGGGGCCGGGGCTGCCTGGCGCCAGGCCCCGGAGAGTCGCGACACCACCCCGCTCGCGTGGCGGAGCAGGACCTGCACGTCGTCCTCGACGCCGGGAGCGACCTCGTGGGACTCGGCGTACACGCTGACCGCGGGGCCGAACAGGTGGAGGGCCTGGTCGACGAGGTGGCTGCCGAAGTCACGCAGCAGTCCCCCGCCGGCTGGAGGCACCGGGTCGTCGGCCCAACGCTCGAAGGCCGACTCGAAGCGGAGGAGCTCGCCGAGGCGCCCGGACTCCAGGACCCGCTTCACGGTGAGCAGGTCGGAGTCCCACCGCCGGTTCTGGTAGACGGTCAGGAGCACGCCGTTGCGCTCCGCGAGCTCGACCGTACGACGCGCCGCCGCCGCGTCCAGCGCGAACGGCTTGTCGCACACCACCGGCACGCCCCGTCCGAGCAGCTCGTCGGTCAGGGCGGTGTGGGTGGCCGCCGGGGTGCAGACGGTGACAGCGTCCACGCCGGCCGCGAGCAGCTCGGCCACCGAGGCGTGCACCGGGACGCCGGGGTGCTCGGCCTGCACCTGGTGGCGACGAGTGGCTGAGCCCGTGACGATGCCGGCGAGGCGGCACCCCGGGACGCCGCCGATCAGCGGGGCGTGGAAGTACCGTCCGCCGAAGCCGTAGCCGACCAGGCCGATCCTCAGCTCGTCCGATGTCATCCCCGCATCGTAGGCGGGCGGCGGCCTGACGAGACGACCGTCACGCCGTCCCCGGGGTTTGCCTCCCGACCCACCGTGGAACGTGAGGGCTGGTCGTCTTCGCCGCGCCCCCCGAGGACCGCAGACGGCCGGACCGACCGCACACCCGGAACGAAGGAGGCGGCGCCCGCCGGTGCCGACGACCGTGACGACCCAGCTGACACCCCCTGACCTGTACTCCGAGCAGTCCCCCGCGCAGTCCCCCGACGCGGGCAGGCCGGCGCCCGTCGAGGAGCCGCACCCCGCCCTCGACGTCCCCGTCGAGGAGGCGGGGCACGGTCGAGCCGGCCTGGACCGCGTGGTGTTCGGCGTCTCCGCCGCGATCGCGGTGGCGTTCCTGGTGTGGGGGTTCGTCAGCACCGACTCGCTGGCCGAGGTCTCCGGACGGTCCCTGAGCTGGACGATGGCCAACACCGGCTGGCTCTTCGTGCTCACCTCCAGCGGGTTCGTCGTCTTCGTCCTGTGGCTCGCGCTCTCGCGCTTCGGCACCATCCGGCTGGGCCGCGACGACGAGGAGCCCGAGTTCGGGACCGTCTCGTGGGTGGCGATGATGTTCAGCGCGGGCATGGGCATCGGGCTGATGTTCTACGGCGTGAGCGAGCCGGTCACGCACTTCGCCTCTCCCCCGCCGGGCACCGGAGCGCCGGGCAACGCGCAGGCCACCCAGACCGCGATGGCCACCACGCTGTTCCACTGGACGCTGCACCCGTGGGCGATCTACGCCGTGGTCGGGCTCGCGATCGCGTACGGCGTGTACCGCAAGGGTCGCCTCCAGCTCGTCTCGGCGGCCTTCGAGCCGCTCCTGGGTCAACGCGCCCACGGTCCGGCCGGCCGGGTGATCGACATGCTGGCGATCTTCGCCACGCTCTTCGGCTCGGCGGCCTCGCTCGGCCTGGGAGCGCTGCAGATCCGCTCCGGCCTGCGCCTGGTGAGCGGCTGGAGCGCGGGCGGCAACGCGGTCCTGGTGGGCATCATCGCCGTGCTCACCGTGGCGTTCGTGCTCTCGGCCGTCTCCGGCGTCGCGAAGGGCATCCAGTGGCTGTCCAACGTCAACATGGTGATGGCGATCGCCCTGGCGCTGTTCGTCTTCGTGGTCGGCCCGACCGTCTTCATCCTCAACCTGGTGCCGACCTCGCTGGGCTCCTACCTGCAGGACCTCGCGATGATGTCGGCCCGCACCGGCGCCGAGGGCGCCCGCACCAACACGTGGCTGCAGAGCTGGACGGTCTTCTACTGGGCCTGGTGGCTGTCCTGGACGCCCTTCGTCGGGATGTTCATCGCGCGGATCTCGCGCGGGCGCACCATCCGCCAGTTCGTCTCCGGCGTGCTGCTGGTGCCGAGCCTGGTCAGCCTGGTGTGGTTCTGCATCTTCGGCGGCGCCGCCATCGACCTGCAGAAGGCGGGGACCGACATCGCCGGAGCCGGTGGTGTCGAGACCCAGCTTTTCAGCGTCCTCCAGTCCTACCCGTGGGCCACCGCCGCCAGCGTGCTGGTCATGGCCCTGGTCGCGATCTTCTTCGTGTCGGGGGCCGACGCGGCCTCCATCGTGATGGGCACCCTCTCCGAGCGCGGCACCATCGAGCCGAGCCGACCGACGGTGGTGTTCTGGGGCGTGGCCACCGGCGCCGTGGCGGCGGTGATGCTGCTGGTCGGCGGCTCGGACGCCCTGACCGGGCTGCAGACGATCACGATCGTCGCGGCGTTGCCGTTCGTGCTGGTGATGGTCGGGCTCGCCGTCGCGCTGGTGAAGGACCTGCGCCAGGACCCGCTGATGGTGCGCCAGCAGTACGCCCAGGAGGCCGTCGAGGCGGCCGTGGTCGCCGGAGTCACCGAGCACGGCGACGACTTCGTGCTCGCCGTCGAACGGGACCCGGACGCCGGCTGACCGGTCGGGGCTCAGGCGGCGGGATGTCCCTCGTGCGCCAGCAGCGCTGCGCCGACGATGCCGGCGGTGTTCTTCAACGTCGCAGGGACGATCCGGGTCTCGATGTCGAGCAGCGGCAGGAACTGGTCGGCCTTCTTGCTCACCCCGCCGCCGACGACGAAGAGGTCCGGCGACAGCACCGCCTCCACCGCCCGGTAGTAGCGGGTGAGCCGTTCGGCCCACTCCTTCCACGACAGGTCATGGGCCTCGCGGACGCTGTTGGCGGCCCGGCTCTCGGCGTCGTGGCCGTCGACCTCGAGGTGGCCGAGCTCGGAGTTGGGGACCAGCGTCCCGTCGTACACGAGCGCGGAGCCGATGCCGGTGCCGAGGGTGGTCAGGATGACCAGCCCGGGCACGTCCTTGGCGGCGCCGTACCGGGCCTCGGCCAGCCCCGCGGCGTCGGCGTCGTTGACGACGGTGACCGGGCGGCCGAGCTGCTCGGTGAAGAGGGTGTCGGCATCGGTGCCGATCCACGAGGGATCGATGTTGGCCGCGGTGTGGACCACGCCATGGCGCACCACCCCGGGTACGGTGATGCCGACCGGGACGCCGTCGGCCAGTCCCGCCCGCTCGACCAGCTCGCGCATCACCCCGGCCACGTCGCTCGGGGTCGCCCCGTCCGGGGTCTCGATGCGGACGCGCTCGGCGGCGAACTCGCCGGTGGCCAGGTCCACCGGCGCACCCTTGATCCCGCTGCCTCCGAAGTCGATGCCGAAGGCTGCCGCCCGTGTGTCGCCCATCCCCTGGATCTACCCACTCGAGGCGCGCAGGTCAAGGTGCCGGGCCGCGCGGGCGCTCCGGGTCACGGTCAGGGAGTGGTCGCGTCGCTGCGGGGGTCGACCAGGATCTTCGCGTGCTGCTCGGGATCGGCGAGCGCCTCGAAGGCGGCGGCGACCCCCGCGAGGCCGACGGTGCCGGTGAGCAGCGGCGAGGGGTCGACGGTCCCGTCGGCGATGAGGTGGAGCGTGTCGCGGAACTCGCCGGGGTCGTAGCCGAGCACGAAGCGCAGCTCGATCTCCTTGTTGATGGCCAGGCTCGGCCGGAACGTGTCGGGCTCCATGCAGACGCCCACCACCACGACCCGGGACAGCAGCGGCGCCGCCCCGATGACCTGGTCGATGATCCCGGGCACCCCGACGCACTCGAAGACGACCGGGCCGCGCGGGGACGCGCCGAGCCGCTCCGCGGCGCGGAAGACGTGCCACCAGGGCAGCAGCGGGACGGCGCGGAGCTGCTGCATCGTGTCGATGCCGAGCTCGACCAGCCCGGTCACCGAGCGCAGGTGACCCTTGCGCTCGCCGTACGCGTCGAAGGGGGACTGCTCGGCCGGGTCGACCACGACGTCGGCCCCGCAGCGCAGCGCGAGCGCCCGCCTGCCGGCGGAGTAGTCGCTGGCCACGACCGTCTGGACGCCCGCCGCCTTGAGCATCAGGACCACGGCGAGCCCGATGGGGCCGCAGCCGACCACGACCGCGACCTCCCCGCGGCCGACCCGGCCGCGGCGGACCGCGTGACGGGCCACGGCCAGGGGCTCGGTGAAGGCGGCGAGCTCGGGGCTCAGGCCGTTCGGGATGGGCAGCATCATGGCGGCCTGGACGACGACCTGCTCGGCGTACCCGCCGGGAGCCTTCTGCGAGAGGCCGACGAGGTGCACGTCCGTCCCGTGCCGGAGCACGGGGAACGAGACCACGGGCGTGCCCGGTCGGGGACCGCTGCGGGTCCCCGGTCCCCGCTCGAGCACCACGCCGCTGAACTCGTGGCCCATCACGACGGACTGGTCCGAGCGCATGAAGTCGGCGTAGCCGAGCTCGGCCGCTCGGTCGGCCGGGGTGTCGCAGTGGCGCCGGGCATGCAGGTCGGACCCGCAGATGCCGCACCGGACGACCTCCAGCAGCAGCTGTCCCGGGCCGGGGACCGGGGTCGGCACGTCGACCACCGCCAGCTCGCCGTGGGTGCAGGCAACGGCCTTCATGGGTCCTCCTCGTCACGCGTGACCGGGGGCGACCGTGCTGCCCCGGCCGTTGACGCTAGCGGCAGGACTCGCCTTCCACCATGGCGGATTGTCAATGCGCTGCGCGCCGGCGCTCCAGCTGCGCCTACGCGCGACGTAGTCTCGCCGGGTGCTCGAAGAGACCGCACCCTCGTCGTCACACCAGCGTCGCCGGCAGCGCCGAGCGGCGCTGGTCGCCGTGCTCGTCGCGCTCGGGCTCGCCGTTGCGCTCGCGCCGGACGTGCGCGCCCGAGAACGGGCCGACCCGGTGCCACGGGTCGCGCCGTCGCGGCCCAACATCCTGCTCATCACCAGCGACGACCAGGCCGCCACCGACCTGCGCTGGATGCCGCGGACCCGGCGGCTGCTTGCCGCGCACGGCGTCGAGCTCACCCACGCGATCAGCCCGCACCCGCTCTGCTGCCCGGCGCGGGCCGAGATCATGACCGGCAAGTACGCGCAGAACTCGGGCGTGCGGCACAACACCGGGCGCTGGGGTGGGTACGCCGCGTTCGTCCGCGGGGGGAACCGCCCGCAGAACCTGGGGGTGTGGCTGCGACGGGCCGGCTACCGGACCGCCTTCGTGGGCAAGTTCCTCAACGGCTACCACCCCCACCGCGACGGCCGCCTGCCCGGCTGGACGCACTGGAACCCGACCGGCCGCAACACCTACGCCTACTACGGCACGACCTTCTGGAACGACGGCCGCCCGCGGGCCTACCCCACGACGTACGTCGCGGACGTGGTCCGCGACGCCACCGTGCGCTATGTGCGCGAGTTCGCGCACGGCTCGCGGCCGTTCTTCATCTGGGCCTCGCACGTGGGGCCCCACCAGGCGTCCGGTGAGTACGTGCGCCGGCACCTGCACCGGCGCGGCTTCGTACCGCCGATCCCGGCGCACCGGCACGAGCGGCTTTTCCGGCACACCCCGTTGCCGGACCGCCTGCTGCCGTCCTTCAACGAGGCCGACGTCAGCGACAAGCCGCACGCGCTGCGGCGGCCGCACCCACGGCCGGTGCGCACGCTGGTCGAGACGTTCCTGCAGCGCATCCGCAGCCTGCAGGCCATCGACGAGGCCAACGCCCGAGCCGTGCGCGCGCTGGCCGCGACCGGCGAGCTCGCCAACACCTACGTGCTCTTCCTCTCCGACAACGGCTACCTGCTCGGGGAGCATCGCCTGCAGGGCAAGAACTTCGGCTTCCGTGAGGACCTCCGGGTGCCCTTCCTGGTGCGCGGGCCGGGCGTGCCCGAGGGCGTGCAGCGCGACCAGGTCGCCACGACCGTCAGCCTGGCCGCCACCTTCCTCGACGTGGCAGGCGTGCTGCCCCGGGTGTCACGCCGGCACGGCATCGACGGGGCCAGCCTGGTCGGCGTGCTCGGTGCCGACGACCCGGTCGCCCAGACCCAGCTGATCCAGGCGGGCACCTCGCGGCGCTCGGCGATGCGGGATCCGCGCAGTCTCGTCCCGGGCTGGTGGTGGCGCGGGGTGCAGGCCGGCCCCTACGTCTACACGGCCTGGTACGACGGGGCCGAGACGCTCTACGACCTGGACCGTGACCCGCACGAGCTGCTGGACCTCGTCGACGTGGACCACGGCAACCAGCTGCGGGACCCGGCGTACGGCGAGGTCCTGACCGAGCTGCGCAGACGCTTCGCCGTGCTCCGCGACTGCGCCGGGACCGCGGCGTGCCAGCACGACTTCGGCCCGCTGCCCGCCGTCACCGACCCTCCCCCACTGGCCGCGCTCCGCCGATGAGCCAGGGTCACCGAGGAGCCGCTGTCCGTCGGCTGTCGGTGGGCTGAGGCCGGAATCACATCGGTTCGGTTGTGCACTCGAAACGTTTGAGTGCAACAATGCACTCTATGAGCGAGAGTGCAACCCACGATCTGCGCGGGGACCGACGGGCCGCGACGGCGCGACGCATCCACGTCTGCGCGCGCGACCTCGCCGCGACGCACGGTCTCGACGGCTTCAGCATGGACGAGCTGGCCGATGCCGCCGGGGTCTCCCGGCGCACCCTGTTCAACTACTTCCCCGGCAAGGACGCCGCCGTCCTCGGCGACGACGTGCCCTTCTCCCCCGAGCTGGTCGAGCGCTTCGAGGGCGGCGGACCGCACGGGGTGCTCGTGGACGACCTCGTCGCCCTGGTGGTCTCGCTGCTCGACGCCGAGGGGCTGACCGTCGACGACGTCCGCCAGGTCCGCGCGCTGATGCTGCGCGAGCCGAGGCTCATCGCCCTGGCCCACCAGCGGTTCGAGGTGCGCGCGGTCGAGGCGCTCGGCCTGGTGGCCCGGCGCGAGGGGGCGGCGTACGACGAATCCCGGGCGCGGGTCCTGATCCGGGTCATCGCAGTGCTCTTCGACCACGCCCTGGACCTGTTCCTCGAGGCGCCCGACCGCGACCTCGCCGACATCTTCCGCGACACCGTCCGGCTCGCCCGGCAGAGCCTGGCCTGACGGCCTGCTCCCTGGCCTCACCCCTCGCACCCCCTTCCACCGAAAGAAGCCCACCATGGCAACCCTGCTCTACCGTCTCGGGTCGACCGCCTTCCGGCGGTGGCCGGCGTTCATCGCCGGCTGGCTCGTGCTGATCCTGGGCGTCGGGGTGGTCGCGGCCACGCTGTCGCGCCCGATGAACGACGAGTTCTCGATCCCCGGCATCCCCTCCGAGAAGGCCGCGGCCCTGCAGTCCGAGCTCTTCCCGGCCTCGACCGACGCCTTCGCCGCCGCCAACGTCGCCGTGGTCGTGAAGGCACCGGCAGGCCACACGCTGTCCGAGCCGACCTACCGCCGGGCGGTCGACGGGCTGGTCGCCGACCTCGCCACGCTCCCCCAGCTTGACACGGCGACGCCGATCCTGAACCCGGTCGACGCCGCAGCCGCCCAGGAGAAGGCGATCGTCGACGCCGCCACCGCGGCCGGCACCCCGGTGGCGCAGGCCCGGGCCAACGCCGCCACCCTGTCGCCCCTCTCGGTCGACGGCAGCACCGGCGTCATCGGCTTCACCTTCGACGTCGCGACCCCGGTCGACGTGACCCCCGAGACCCGCCAGGCCGTGCTCGACACGATGGCGGACTCCCGCGTCGCCGGCCTCCGCATCGAGGCGAACGGGCCGGGCATGCAGGCGCAGACCGCCCCCAGCGTCACCTCCGAGGCGGTCGGCATCGGCGTGGCCATCCTGGTCCTGATCCTGACCTTCGGCTCGCTGGTCGCGGCCGGACTCCCGATCATCACCGCGGTGCTCGGGGTGGCCCTGGCCACCACCGGCATCACCGCGATGACCGCCTTCATGGATCTCAGCTCGAGCACCCCGGGTCTGGCCAGCATGATCGGCCTGGCCGTCGGCATCGACTACGCGCTGTTCATCCTGGCGCGCTACCGCAGCGAGCTCGCCCGGGGCCACGCCCCGCAGGAGGCCGCCGGGCGCGCCGTCGGGACCGCCGGCTCGGCGGTCGTGTTCGCCGGCCTGACCGTGATGATCGCGCTGGCCGCGCTCGTCCTGGTGCGCATCCCGTTCCTGGCCGCGATGGGCCTGGCCGCCGCGGCGACCGTCCTGATCGCGGTGCTGGTCGCGCTCACCCTGGTCCCGGCGATCCTGGGCCTGCTCAAGTCGAAGGCCTTCGGTGGACGTGTCCTGCGGCTCCGCGTCCAGCACGACGAGCAGGGGCGTGTGGTCAACAACGGCATGCGCTGGGCGCAGACCGTCGGTCGCTCCCCCGTCCTCGCGATCGTCGCTGTCGTGGTCGGGCTCGGCACGCTCGCCATCCCGGCGCGCGACCTGCACCTCGCCTTCCCCACCGACAGCACCGCCTCGGTCAGCACCACGCAGCGTCAGGCCTCCGACCTGGTCTCGGCCGCCTTCGGCCCCGGTCGCGAGGCACCGCTGGTCGTCGTGGCCGACGGACGCGACCTGCCCGCGGACGCGCGGCCGGCGGCGTACGGCGCGGTGGCCGCCTGGGCGGGCGCCCAGGGCGGCGTCGACAACGCGCAGGTCGTCGCGATGAACGAGGACGGCACTGGTGCGCAGATCCTGGTCACCCCCACCAGCGGGCCCGACGCCCAGGCGACGCAGGACCTGCTGACCGCGTTGCGCGACGGGCAGTCGGGCCAGGAGAAGGCGACCGGGCTGACGCTCGGGGTCACCGGCCTGACCGCGATCACCACCGACGTCTCCGCGCGTCTGTCCGGGGCGCTGCCGCTCTACCTCGGCGTGGTCATCGGGTTGGCGTTCCTGCTGCTCATGCTGGTCTTCCGCTCGATCCTGGTGCCGCTCACCGCCACGCTGGGCTTCCTGCTCTCGGTGATGGCCACCATCGGCGCGACCGTGCTGATCTTCCAGAAGGGCACCTTCGGGCTGATGGAGCCGACCCCCATCGTCAGCTTCATGCCGGTGTTCCTGGTCGGCGTGGTCTTCGGGCTGGCGATGGACTACCAGGTGTTCCTGGTCAGTCGCATCCGCGAGGCCTACGTGCACGGCGACACCGCGCGCCAGGCCGTCGTCGACGGGTTCCGCAACAGTGCCCGCGTCGTGACCGCGGCGGCGATCATCATGATCTCGGTCTTCGCCGCCTTCGTGGCGCAGCCCGACCCGGTGCTGAAGTCGATGGGCTTCGCGCTGGCGGTGGCGGTCTTCCTCGACGCCTTCGTCGTCCGGATGACGCTGATCCCGGCCCTGCTGTGGCTGATGGGCGACAAGGCGTGGTGGCTCCCCGGCTGGCTCGACCGGCTGCTGCCCGACGTCGACATCGAGGGCGAGCGGCTCAAGGCGCTCGACACCGACGGCATCAGCGACATCGACCAGGACCCGGCCTTCGCCGGAGCCTGACCCCCTCGCACCCACGCACCCTCGCACCCACGCGGCCCGGGTCCCCCTCAGGGGGCCCGGGCCGGTGCGGTCGCCGCGTTCCGTCAGGATGTCGTCATGCGTCTGTTGCTCAACGTGGTCTGGCTCGTGCTCTGCGGCTTCTGGATGGCCGTGGGCTACGTGCTGGCCGGCGTCGTGTGCTGCATGCTCGTCGTCACGATCCCCTTCGGCGTCGCCTCGTTCCGGATCGCGAACTACGCCCTCTGGCCGTTCGGACGCACCATCGTGCCCAAGCGCAGTGCCGGTGCCGGCTCCGCGATCGGCAACGTGGTCTGGATCGTGGTGGCCGGCTGGTGGCTCGCCCTCGGCCATCTCCTCACCGGCGTCGCGCTGTGCCTGACGGTGATCGGCATCCCGCTGGGGCTGGCCAACTTCAAGATGATCCCGGTCTCGCTGACTCCGCTGGGGCGCGAGATCGTGCCCGTGGACGCGCCGTACCCCGTCGGCTGAACTAGAACACGTTCCACTCTTGTGCGATGATCGCACGACCCGTCCCCCAGGCCAGGAGCGAGCGTGACCCAGACACGGCAGCGACCGCCCGGGATGGACTCGTCGATCACCCCGCGCGTCATCAAGTACATGGCCAGGACCCAGACCTGGCTCTACCGGCGGACCAACGGCCGGCTCGGGGGGAAGTGGCGCATCGGCGCCGGCTTCCGCAAGCCCGTCCCGGTCCTGCTCCTCGAGCACGTCGGCCGCAGGTCGGGCACCGTGTTCACGACCCCGCTGCTCTACCTGCCGCACGGCGACGACCTCCTCGTGGTCGCCTCCCAGGGCGGGCTGCCCTCCAACCCGCAGTGGTACCTCAACCTGCTCGCTGCCCCCGACACCCAGGTCCAGGTGCGGGCGGAGGTGCGCCGGGTGCGCGCCCGGGTCGCCGGGACGGAGGAGCGAGCCGCCCTCTGGCCACTGCTCGTGGAGCTGTACGCGGACTTCGCGAGCTACCAGACCTGGACCGAGCGGACCATCCCGGTCGTGGTCCTCGAGCCGCGGTGAGCCGGGAGTCACGATGACGGAGTTCGCGCTGGACCCCCTGACCGACGAGCAGGTGGCAGCCGAGGAGGCCCTGTACGGGCCGTTCACCCGCAGCGTGCGCGACCTGGTGGACGCGGCGATCCGGACCGAGGCCCACCCCGAGGTGGTGCGCGAGGCTCAGGCCGCGATCGAGGCGGTGACCTCCCGGCTCCGTGAGCGGCAGCTGCCCGGCTCGTACGGGATCCGGTACACCGAGGGCGGCCGGCTCCGGCCGTGGGGCAACGTCGTGATCGGGCTGCGCAACCCCGTCGCTCCGCCGCTCGACATCGACGTCGACGAGGCGGGGCGGGCGCACACCCGGTTCACCCTCGGGGCGGCGTACGAAGGTCCACCGGGGCTGGTCCACGGCGGGGTCGCCGCGATGCTCCTGGACCACCTCTTCGGTCACGCCTGCCGGGCCGCCGGCACGCACGGGATGACCGGGACCCTGACGGCCCGCTACATGCGGGGTACGCCGCTCGGGGTGCCGCTGCACGCGGTGGCGTGGGTCGAGGAGGTCGACGGCGTCAAGACGCGCGTCCGCGGCGAGCTCGGTGACGCGGACGGGGTGACCGTGGAGCCCACCGCTGTGATGGTCGTGCCCGCGTGGGCGCGGACCTCCGGTTGAGCGGAGGACTGGTGTGGCCGCTTGACCTAAAACGGACATATGCCTACATTTATATCTGACGACTCCATCCCCCCACGGAGCCGACTCAGCCCGCATCATCAGCGACGAACCCCTCCGCGTACCGACCTGGTTGCTCCCCCGGCTCCTGGTCGCAGCGGTGTCGCCGACGGGCACAGCAGGTGCGGCGGGGGCCACCCCACGGCCCCCGCTGCCCGCACCACCTCTCGCGTTGGTCGAGTAGGTGCGAGCCTGCGAGCGCCGTGTCGAGACCCCGTAAGGTTTCCGCAGACTGGCTCCGGGGCTTGGGTGCGGAGGTCGAGGTGCGAGCCGATAGGCGAGCCACGAGACCTCGTGACGGTGGCCCGGGACTGGTGCCGGGGTCTCGTGGCTCACGCTGCGCGTTCGCACCTCGACCTCCGGGTTCGCCTAGGGAGGTCGACACCCCTTCCTCGCTGGTCGAGTAGGTGCGAGCTTGCGAGCATCGTGTCGAGACCCGTGAGGGTTCCGCGGACCGTTGCCAGTGGTCTCCTGGCTCAGGCTTCGCCTTCGCACCTCGACCTCCGGGCTGGCATATGGAGTTTGAGGTGCGAACCGGGAGGCGAGCCACGAGACCCCGTGAGGGTCCCGCGGACTGGTGGCGGGGTCGCCTACGGAGGTCGAGGTGCGAGCCGTGAGGCGAGCCACGAGACCCCCGGCGGGGTGCGGGCTATTGGCGTCGGTTGATCCGGATGAGCTTCCACCGACCGGTGGGCTGTTGTGTCAGTTCGAACCTGAGGTCGTGGGCGAGGGTGTGGTGCCGGGCAGGTGCCGCCTTGGTGGACGGCCATCGCGATCCGTTGGGGGAAGGTGAAGCCGCGGACTTCGTGGCCGAGGTCGAGGATCTGGGAGTCCGACCCGAGCACCGCGGGGATGAGTCCTCCGGCGCAGGCGAGGCGGCGGGCTTGCCCGGCGGAGACCGCCAGGTTGGTGCCGAGGATCCCGGCAGCCTGCTGGCGCCCTTCGAGGCATTCGAGGGGGATCAGGACCACGGCGGTGGTGTTCACCCCACCGGTCATCGGCAGCCTCTGGCGGGGGTAACGCTCGACCAGCTGGACCAGCGCTTGGCCTTTGAGCTCGGGGGTGGCGACCTTGATCCCCTCCTCGTCGACGCGGGCGATGGGGTCGGGGCGACTCGGGTTCAAGAACGCCCCCAGCAGGGACTCCAGGATCGCCCCATCCAAGGACGGCATCCGGCCCTTGAAGTGATACGACCCGCTGCCGTCGTGGAACCCCGTGAACGACGTCTTCCTCGCGGCCTCCCTCTCTTCTTTCTCGAGGAGGGCGTTGAGGCGTTCGTCGGCGGTGTCGGGGTCGATCACGTCGAGGAGGTGCTTCCCCAGCGCGCGCAGCTCGCGGGCGTCGTGATGGGCCGCCTCGGCGAGCAGGTGCTGTTCTGCTTTGGTGATGTCGTCGGGGGTGACGGTGTCGGGTAGCGCATCGACCGCGTGGATGATCACCGCGGCCTGGTCCGGGAGGACGGTGCCGGCGGCGAGCGCCGTACGGGTGGGGTCGTGGTCCTCCAACCCGCGTGCCAATGCCACCAGGTCCTTGGCGGCGCGTGGGGTCTGCCGGGTGGTGGCCTTGAGCCAGGCGACGAGGTTGGTGGCACCCAACTCGGTGGGGAGGTCACGAGCGGTCGCGTCGGCGAGCAGGGTGGCGTGCAGGGCGTGGAGGCGGGCGATGCCGGTGGTGATCTCGGTGAGGGTCTCGGCCAGCTCGTCACAACTGAGCGGCCAGGCGGGGGCGGGGAGGATCTGGTCGAGGACCTGGTGGAGGCGGCCGGTGAACTGGTGCTGGGGCCGGGTCCGGAGTTCCATCGGGGTGGGTCCGGTGAGGGGTCCGGGGGTGGGGGTGTCGCCTGCCATGGGGGTGACTCTGCCAGGGGGCACCGACATTTTCGGGGTCGTTCACAGGGGAGTTTCGTCAAGCGGGGTTGGGGATTCTCGGCGTACTGGGGTGTCTGGGTACGGATGTGGGGCTGGGTCCGGGGGCCGCGTGCGGGGTCTCGACACGGGCGCTCGTTCCTCGCGCCCTACTCGACCAGCGATGAACGGATCCGGCGCCGCACAGGGGTCTCGTGGCTCAGGCTTCGCCTTCGCGCCTCGACCTCCGGGCGTGGGTGCGGAGGTCGAGGTGCGAGCCGTGAGGCGAGCCACGAGACCCCGGACGGTTCCGAGGGTCTCGACACGGGCGCTCGTTCCTCGCGCCCTACTCGACCAGCGATGAACGGATCCGGCGCCGCACAGGGGTCTCGTGGCTCAGGCTTCGCCTTCGCGCCTCGACCTCCGGGCTTGGGTACGGAGGTCGAGGTGCGAGCCGATAGGCGAGCCACGAGACCCCGGACGGTTCCGAGG
This sequence comes from Marmoricola sp., assembly GCA_044227235.1. Classification (GTDB taxonomy): domain Bacteria; phylum Actinomycetota; class Actinomycetes; order Propionibacteriales; family Nocardioidaceae; genus Marmoricola_A. The sequence goes on from JBGAFN010000008.1 coordinate 225,388, forward strand.
GTCTCGACACGGGCGCTCGTTCCTCACGCCCTACTCGACCAGCGATGAACGGATCCGGCGCCGCACAGTCGTCTCGTGGCTCAGGCTGCGCCTTCGCACCTCGACCTCCGAGGAGCGGACGGATCCCGAGGCTGGTGGTCTCGTGGCTCAGGCTGCGCCTTCGCGCCTCGACCTCCGGGGGTCTAGTAGCCGGCGCGGACCTGGTGGCGGGGTGGCTCTCCGGCGCGGATGCGGGCGAGCTGGTCGACGACGACCTCGGCGGCGCGCTGCTGCCACCCTGCGGCTCCGCCTCCGACGTGCGGGGTGATGACGACCCCGGGCAGGCCCCACAGCCGGTGGTCCGCGGGCAGGGGCTCGGGGTCGGTGACGTCGAGACCGGCTCGCAGGCGACCGGACTCCACCTCGTCGGTCAGCGCCTCCAGGTCGACCAGCGCCCCGCGCGCGACATTGACCACCACGGCGCGGTCGGGGAGCGCCGCGAGCAGCGCGCGGTCGACCACTCCGTGCGTCTCGGGCGTGTGTGGCAGGGCTACCACCACCGCGTCGGTGTGCGGCACGAGCCGGCGTGCGCGGTCCAGCCCCACCACGTCGTCTCGCTCGGTCCGACCCACGAGGGTCACCTCGGCCTCCAGCACCTGCAGGACCTCCGCCACCCGCCGCCCGATGTCCCCCGCGCCCAGCACCAGGACGTGACGGCCGGCGACGGTGTCCGGCGCGTGCCGCTGCCAGTGACGTCCTGCCTGCTGCACGCCGTACCGCGGAAGCTCCCGCACCAGCGAAAGCAGCAGCGCGACCGCGAGCTCGGCGGTCGACCCGCCGTGGATGCCGCGGCCTCCGCACAGCGTGACGCCTGCGGGGAGCGCGTCGGGCCAGGGCTCCACGCCGGCCGACAGCAGCTGCACGACCCGGACCGACGGCAGGGCGCTCAGGCGCTCGGAGATCCAGTCCCTTCCGGTCCCCACGCCGTACGGCGGGACCCAGACCGCGGCCTCGGCCGCCTCCGCAGGCAGTGCGGCGAGCTCGCCGTCCCAGACCAGCAGGCGCACGTGGTCGTCCAGCGGGAGCCGCGAGTGGATCGAGGTCGGGACCACCGCGATGAGCGGGTCCTCCGCGTTCGGTCTCATCGCGTCACGCGCCGCCCGGCCGCTTCCGGGCGGTCTCCTTCACCCGTGCGTTCTCGGCCCTGACCCCCGCCTGCACCTCGCGCTCGTGGGCCAGCCAGTCGGGCATCTCGTCGAGCAGCGCCTTGATCTCGGCGGTGGTCATCGAGTCCGAGACGCCGGAGCGTGCCAGGCCGGAGGTCGAGATGCCGAGCTTGCGGGCGACCTCGGGGCGTGGGTGGGGACCTTCGCGTCGTAGGGTGACGAGCCACTCCGGAGGGTCCGCCAGCAGGGCTTGGAGATCGTCCCGGGTCACCGGCCCCTCCTGGAACTCCGCGGGCGTGGCGGGGAGGTACACCCCCAGCTTCTTGGCGGCGGTCGCGGGCTTGAGCTGCTGGGGTCGGGCCATGCCGCCAGCCTAGGACGTGCCCCCGGCGGGCTAGGGTGGCGGTCGTCCTGCGATCCCGGGAGCCTTTGTGACAGTCCCTGCGTTCCGCCTCGGCTACGTCACCGGTACGACGCCGGGCAAGTGGGCCCGGATCTGGGAGGAACGCCACCCGCGTGAGCCGCTGGAGCTGGTGCCCCTCGAGGAGGGCCTCCAGCTCACCGCCTTGAGGGAGGGCACCGTCGACATGGCGCTGGTGCGAGGGCCGGCCGGTGGCGTCCTCGAGACGACCGGGCTGCACCTGATCCCCCTGTACGACGAGGTGCAGGTCGTCGTGGTCCCCCGCGACCACGTCGCGACCGCCTTCGACCGGATCTCCGCGGCCGACCTGGTGGACGAGCTCACGCTGCAGCCGGGTCCGGACCTCACCGTCGCGCAGGCGGTCGCCACCGTCGCGGCGGGTACGGGCGTGCTGGTGGTGCCGATGTCGGTGGCGCGGCTGCACCACCGCAAGGACGTCAGCGCCGTCCCGGTCGACGACCTGGCCACCACTCCGGTCGGCCTGGCCTGGTCGCGTCCCAGGGACCCCGACCGCCCTGACCCCCGGGTGGAGGAGATGGTCGGCATCGTGCGCGGGCGCAGCGTGAACAGCTCCCGGGGCACTCCCCCACCGGCGACCCGCGACACGGCGTCGACGAAGAAGACCGGCCAGCCGGCGCGACAGCCCGGCAAGCCGGGCAAGGCGACCAAGGGGGGCCGCCCGGCGGGCGGTCGCGGCACCAGGGCCGCGCGGCAGGGACGGGGCCGCCGCTCCTAGGTCGGCCCGCCAGGGGTCACCAGCCGCCGGGGAGCGGACGGCCCTCGTGGAAGCCGGCCGCCGACTGCAGCCCCACCAGCGCGCGCTCGTGGAGCTCGGCGAGGTCGCGGGCGCCGGCGTAGGTGCAGGCGGAGCGGACGCCCGCGCAGATCGTGTCGATCAGGTCCTCGACGCCGGGCCGGGCCGGGTCGAGGTACATCCGGCTGGTCGAGATGCCCTCCTCGTAGAGGGCCTTGCGCGCCCGGTCGAAGGCGCCGTCGGCCGAGGTCCGGTTCTGCACCGCCCGGGCGGAGGCCATCCCGAAGCTCTCCTTGTAGCGGCGCCCGTCGGCGTCCTCGTGCAGGTCTCCGGGTGACTCGTGGGTGCCGGCGAACCAGGACCCGATCATCACCGAGCTGGCACCGGCGGCCAGGGCCAGGGCGATGTCGCGCGGGTGGCGGACTCCGCCGTCGGCCCACACGTGGGCTCCGAGGCTGCGCGCCTGGGCGGCGCACTCGAGCACCGCCGAGAACTGCGGCCGACCCACGCCGGTCATCATCCGGGTGGTGCACATCGCGCCGGGTCCGACACCGACCTTGACGATGTCGGCCCCCGCCTCGACGAGCTCGCGGGTGCCCTCGGCGGAGACCACGTTGCCCGCGACCACGGGCACCGCCGGCCCGACCTTGCGGACCAGGCGCAGGGCCTCGACCATCCGGTCCTGGTGGCCGTGGGCGGTGTCGATGACCAGGCAGTCGGCGCCGGCCTCGAGCAGCGCCTCGGCCTTGCCGGCGACGTCGCCGTTGACGCCGAGAGCGGCCGCCACCCGGAGGCGGCCCTGGTCGTCCACGGCGGGGGTGTACAGGGTGGCCCGCAGGGCCGCGGTCCGGGTGAGCACCCCGACCAGCCGGCCCTCGCCGTCGACGACCGGCGCGACCCGGCGACGCGCGGCGTCGAGCTGGTCGAAGGCTGCGCGCGGGTCGACGTCGTCGCGCAGCGAGGAGACCTCGGTGCTCATCACGACGTGCACCTGGGTGAACCGGTCGACGCTGCGGCAGTCGTCCTCGGTCACCACTCCGACCGGCCGGCCGTCGACCACGACGAAGGCCGCCCGGTGGGCGCGCTTGGGGATCAGGGCGAGCGCGTCGGCGACGGTGTGGTGCGGGTCGAGGGTGATCGGGGTGTCGAAGACCAGGTGGCGCCGCTTGACCCAGGAGAGCACGTCGGCGACCACGGGCAGCGGGATGTCCTGCGGGATCACGGCGATGCCGCCCCGTCGGGCCACCGTCTCGGCCATCCGCCGGCCGGAGACCGCCGTCATGTTCGAGACCACCAGTGGCAGCGTCGCGCCGGTGCCGTCGGTGGTGGCCAGGTCGACGTCGTGCCGGGAGGCGACCGAGGAGCGGCGCGGCACCATGAAGACGTCGTCGTAGGTCAGGTCGTAGGCAGGGAGGCCGTGTCCCTCGAGGAAGTGCACCCGACCAGCCTAAGCGCGGGGGCGTCCGGCCTCCGGCGGGAGTCGCGTGGTGGTCCCGGGCCCGGAGGAGAGCGACTCATCACGGGGTCCGGGACCACCACGGCTCGGTCGACCCACACCGCCACAGCGAGGTCGACCATGACAGGGACCGAGGTCCACGTCGGGGCGTGCGGGGCGCAGGGCGCTTCGCAGAAAGGTCAGGGGGTGGTGGCGGTGGTGCGGTGCGCCGCGACCCGGGTGGCCGAGAGGGCGGTGGGGTAAACGGCCACCTCGTCGACGTTGCCGGAGAAGAAGTAGTTGCTGCCGGCGTCGTACCAGCCGGTCATGTCCTCTCCCCCGACCCGCCACCAGCCGGTCATCGCGACCGGGGTGCCGACGGCACTGGTGGCGACGAGGGAGCCGTCCACGTAGAGCCGCATCCCGGTCGCGGGGCTGTAGCTGCCGTCGAGCAGGTGCCACTTGCCGTCGTTCACGACCGCGGGACTGGTGATGACGGTCTTGGCAGACCCGACGCCGAACGCAGCCTTGCCGGACGCGGTCAGGTAGAGCTGGCGGTCGGCGACCGTCGAGGCGGTCACGCCGGTGGCGTTGCCGAAGCCGACGACCCGGCCGCCGTCGGGGTCGGTCGTGCGCACCCACGCCTCGACCGTGAAGGAGCCGGGACCGGTCATGGAGTTGTCGGAGTTGACGCCCGAGGACTGCGTGCTGACCGACGTCGAGTAGGGCTCGGCGGCCAGCGCGCCGGGCTGCGCCTGGGCGTAGGTGCCGCCGAAGACCGAGAGCAGGGTGCCGGTGTAGCCGTTGCCCGAGGCGTCGGACATCGTCGTGCCGGTCCGCTCGTCGAGGCGCCACAGGAACAGCGGCGAGTCGGCCAGCACCTCGGTGCGGTAGGGGTGGTAGTCCGCCGCACCGCTGAAGGAGCTCGCGGTGTTGGAGGTGACCGTGCGGAAGGCGGCGTCGGCAGCGCCGGCGCCCAGCACCATCGTGACCATGACCAACGGGATCACCGAGAGCCGGCCGAGGCGGCTGCCGACGAGCTCGGCGGCGCGCTGGCCCGGGATCGTCGCGGGGGCAGCACGGTGAGCCCCGCCGCCGGCGTGGTCCTCGTCGGTGCCCGGACCCTCGTCCTCGGGGAACCGGAGCCGCAGGTTCAGCAGGCACCAGGTCAGCGCGAGCATCGTCAGCGCGAGGCGTGCCCAGGCGCCGGTGCGCAGCCAGAGCACGGGCAGTCCGACGAACGGCACGCGGAGGGTGCCGACGCCGTGGACCGCGGTCCGCGCGACCGTCGAGGAGTCGGGCTGCGGGTTGGCATCGCCCTTGAGCTCCAGGGTGCCGTCCGCGCGGAACGCGTGCAGCCGGTGGGTGCGGGTGCGGCCGGCGTGGTCGGGATCGTCGACGGTGAGCACCTGACGCAGCGCCAGGGCCGACGGGTCCACCGGACGCGAGAGGACCACGTCGCCGGGCAGGATGCTCGGACGCATCGAGCCCGTCATGATCAGCTCCGGCGACCAGCCGAGCGCGAGCGGGGCGACGGACCACAGGGTCAGCGAAGCGAGGAGCACGACGACTGCGCGCGCCAGCGACGTCCGGACGACGGCCCACCAGGTGGGCTCGCCGGCCGGGACGGCGTGGGAGTGCTCGGTCATGTCGGTCCTTCGACGAAGTGCGGACGAGCCGTCGTGGCTCTCTGCGGTCAACCCGTGTGCCCGCCGGCCAGCTCGGCCGGGTCGGGCGCCTGCGGTCAGCTGTTCTGGGCTTCCCAGGTCAGGCCGAGGGAGGCGGTGCCGCCCTGCGCGCTGTCAGGGGTGCTGCCCGAGAGCGTGTAGGTGATCCGGTAGACGCGGGTCTCGTTGCCCGTGCCGGTCGGGGCGAAGACGCCGACACCGGTGGCGAAGCTGGTCTTCGTCGTGCCGAAGGAGTCCAGGGTCCCGGAGAAGACCTGCGAGCCGGAGGCGATCGGGGTGAAGCCGGTGCAGGACCCGAAGGTGGCGCCGGTGCCCTCCTCCACGGTCAGGTTGAGCGAGCTGCCCAGCGCCTTCGTGGTGGCGTACGACGTGCCGTACAGCTTCACGGTCGAGGCGAGCGAGCCGGTGGAGGTCACCGCGATGCACTTGGTGCCGGTCGCACCGGGCTTGAGGTTGGTCGCGTTGAACATCGCGGTGCCGGTGTCGTCGTCGGAGAGGGACACCGTGCCGGAGGACCAGTTCTCGGTCGGGTTCGTCGTGGTGGCGGAGAAGGCGGCGTACGACGCCTGGAGCACGAGCGCTCCGCTGGCGACGAGGGCAACCGGGATGGCGGCGGCGAGAACGACCTTCTTGGACGTGCGGGACATGTGCGGGTCCTTCCATGGACTGCGCCGACGATGGTCGGCATCTGGCCGGTCGTCGTGACCGGCGGGCTGTGGCGGTGACACCAGTGTTGCCGCAATGTCCGTTTATGTCGCAATTGTGAGAGTCAATCGGGCCCTTTCTGCCGCAGGTCAGGACCTATGTCCCGCCGCGAGGGACCGTTGGCGACGCTTTTCGTCGTTCTGGGGCCCCAGAACCGTCGATTCCGGCGCGAGTAAGGGATTGCGTGGTTCGTGACGCGCACCGGATCGCGTGCCGAGGGTCGATGTGGCTTTCTGTGGAGTCGGTCGACCAGGTCACGTGACCAAATGGGTCGACCACGGGTGCTGCTCAACCGTCGGCGCGCTCCTCGGCCACCGCGTTCCCGCCGTCGACGGTCAGGCACTGGCCGGTCATCGACGCGGCCCCCGGGGTGCACAGGAACGCGATCGTCGCGGCGACCTCGTCGGGGGTCGCGCTGCGGCCCACGGGCGTACGACGGCCCTGCCGCGCCTCGTCGGCGGTCTGGCTCCCGGTGGCGACCCAGCCCGGTGCCACCGCGTTCGCGGTGACCCCGTCGCGTCCGTGGTCGACGGCCACCGCACGGGCCAGCCCCACGAGGCCGGCCTTGGCCGCGGCGTACCCGGCCTCACCGCGCATGGCCATCACCGCCCCGGTGACCGAGGAGACCAGGACGACCCGTCCCCAGCCGGCCTCCAGCATCGCGGGTAGCACCGCGCGCGTGGTCAGGAAGGCGGTGTCGAGGTTGCGACCGATCGAGGCCCGCCACTGGGCCGGGTCCAGGCTGGCCACGGTGCCCGACTCGTGCGCGGTGGCCCCCGGGCCGAGCACGGGCCGGGCCGCGCTGGTCATGCCGGCGGCCGCGACGAGCACCGTGGGGGCACCCAGGGACGCGGTCACCTCGGCCACCATCCGGGCGACCTGCTCCTCGTCGGTGAGGTCGGCGACCACACCGGCGGCCGTCACGCCCTCGGCGGCCAGGGCCGCGACCCGCTCCTGCACGCGCTCGGTGGTCGCCGCCACCGCGACGCTGGCCCCCAGGGCGCCCAGGAGCCGGGCCGTCGCGAAGCCGATCCCCTCGGCCGATCCGGCCCCGGTGACCAGCGCGGTGCGCCCCGACAGGTCGAAGAGCTCGGGAAGCACCGGCACCGGTCATCCCTTCCGGGGGAACCAGGGCACGAAGCCGCTGGTGTTGGTCACGTAGGCGACGTAGCCGGGACGGCGCTCGGCCATGTCCTTCTCGAGCAGCGGCTTCCCGGTGCCCTTGGCCAGCAGCCACGTCATCAGCACCGGGGAGAGCACGGTCAGCCAGCCCGCTCCCCCGTCGGCGGAGACCAGGAAGACGCCCCACCAGGCGGTCGCGTCCCCGAAGTAGTTGGGGTGCCGGGTGTAGTGCCACAGGCCGGTGTCGAGCACCTGGCCCTTCGACGCGGGGTCCGTGCGGAAGCGGTGCAGCTGGTAGTCGCCGACGGTCTCGAAGAAGAACCCGACCACCCAGACCAGGACGCCCAGCCACAGCAGCGGCCCGGGCGCAGCGGGGCTGAACATCGCGACCTGGGCCGGTAGGGAGATGAACCAGAGGATGACGCCCTGGGTGAGGTAGATCCGCTGCAGGGCGTAGAGGTTGCGCGACCCGGGCGCCTTGGCGAGCAGCGCCTCGTAGCGGGGGTCCTCGCCGTGACCCCGCGAGCGCCACCCGATGTGGCCTGCCAGCCGGAAGCCCCAGGCCGCTACGAGCAGCAGCGTGACGAGCCGGCGGGTGTCGTCGCCGCTGTCACCGGAGAGGGCGTACGCCGTCGCCGTGACCGCCACGAACCCCAGTCCCCAGGCGACGTCGACGACCGCGTGCTTGCCCACCCGGAGGGCCATCAGGAAGGTCAGGCCGAGGACGACGACGACCGACAGGACCGTCCAGGGCAGGGCGGCGAGGAGGTCGGACCCGTGGAAGTCGCTCACCAGGCCCGGACCCGGGGCAGGCTGCTCGCGCCGTTCGGGGGTGTCCTGACCGCGAGGATCTGGTCCACGCCCATCCGGCCCTCCTCGAAGGCCAGCGCGCCGCCGACGAGGTAGAGCCGCCAGACGCGGGCGTTCTCCTCCCCCACCATCGCCACGACCTGGTCCCAGTTGGACTCGAACGTCCGGTACCACTCGTCGACGGTCCACACGTAGTGCTCGCGCAGTGCGTGCACGTCGCGCACCTCCAGGCCACCCTTCTCGATCAGGGCCACCGTGTCGCCGACGGGTCGCATCGACATGTCCGGGGCGATGAAGGCCTCGATGAAGGGACCGCCACCGGGACGGGTCTTGCGCGACATCTGCTGGATGAGCACCCGACCGCCGGGGACCAGCAGGCTCTCGATCTTGGCCACGAACGTCGGGTAGTTCCTGTCCCCGACGTGCTCGCCCATCTCGATGGAGGAGACCGTGTCGAAGGGACCGTCCGGCACCTCGCGGTAGTCCTGCAGCCGGATCTCGACGAGGTCCTGCAGGCCGCGCTCGGCGATCCGCTCGTCGATGAAGGCCTTCTGCTCCTTGGCCAGGGTCACGCCGACGACCTTGACGCCGTACTCGGCGGCGATGAAGAGCGAGAGCGAGCCCCAGCCGCAGCCGATGTCGAGGTGGCGGTGCGTCGCCCGCTGTTCGGGGCTGAGCTCGTGCAGGCCGAGCTTGCGGGCCACCAGGTCGAGCTTGTCGCGCTGGGCGTCTTCCAGCGTGTACGACGGGTCCGTGCTGGTGAAGTAGGCGCACGAGTACGCCATGTGCTCGTCGAGGATGAAGGCGTAGAACTCGTTGGAGAAGTCGTAGTGGTGGGAGATGGCGTCCCGGTCCCGGCGCAGCGAGTGCAGCCGTCCGCGCAGCCGTGCCTGCGACGCCGGCGGGGCCGGGGGGCGCCCGATCGCGCCGAGACGGACTGCGGTCTCCAGCCCCGCCTTGACCAGGCCCGGGGTCAGCCGGGAGGAGACGTTGCGCTCGCGTGCGATCGCCCAGGCCCGGCGCAGCCCGTCGAGCAGGTCGCCCTCGACGTCGATCTCCTTCAGCACGTAGGCCTGGGCCAGGCCGAGCTCGCCCGGGTGGTACATCAGCCGGCGCAGCGCCATCGGGCTGTTCACGACCAGGGCGGGGGCATCGGCCGGCCCGGCCTCGGTCCCGTCCCACGCCTTGATGCGCACCGGCAGGTCACCGCCGTACAGCTGCTCGGCGACGGAGGCCAGCTGCTGGGCCGCTCCGGAGCCCGGGGCAGAGCTCGCGGTCGCGGTGCTCGTGCTGGCAGGGCGGGGGGACGTGGTCGTCATGGTGGCCTCTCTGTCCCGGGCAGGCTCGCCCGGCTCCTCAACCGTTCGCCCGTCGGCGCCGCCCGGATGGGTCCCGGCGGCGTGGTCCGGCGTCGTACGGCGTTCCGCGGGCCAGCCTAGGGGGCGCGCTCAGTCGTTGCGGCGGGTGCCGACGTGGCGGCCGGCGTCGAGGGCCGCGATCGCGGCCAGGTCCTCGGCGTCGAGGGAGAAGTCGGTGACCGCCAGGTTCTCGCGGATGCGCGACGGGGTCACCGACTTGGGGATCACCACGGTGCCGGCCTCGAGGTGCCAGCGCAGCACCACCTGCGCGGGCGTGCGGCCGTGCTTGCGGGCGACCGCCGCGATGACGGGGTCGGTGAACACGTCCACCCCGCGCGCCAACGGCGACCACGCCTCGGTGACGATGCCGAGCCGCGCGTTCGCCTCCCGGGTGGCGCGCTGCTGCAGGTAGGGGTGCAGCTCGACCTGGTTCACCGCCGGCACGACCTCGCACTCGGCGACCAGCCGGTCGAGCTGGTCGGGCTCGAAGTTGGACACCCCGATCGCCCGCACCCGGCCGTCGGCGTAGAGCCGCTCCGGGGCCTTCCAGGTCTCGACGTACAGGTCGCGCCCGGGGACGGGCCAGTGGATCAGGTACAGGTCGAGGACCTCGAGGCCGAGGCGCCCCAGGCTGGCGTCGAAGGCGCGCAGCGCGTTGTCGAAGCCGTGGTCGTCGTTCCAGAGCTTGGTGACGACGAACGCGTCGGTCACCCCGGAGTCGCGGACCGCCTCGCCGACACCCCGTTCGTTGTCGTACAGCGTCGCGGTGTCGAGGTGGCGGTAGCCGGCCTCGAGAGCTGTCGACACGCACTGCCGGGTCTCGTCGCTGGGGACCTTGTAGACGCCGTACCCCACCTGGGGCAGCTCGACGCCGTTGTTCAGGGTGACCGTGGGGACGCTCATGTCCCCAACCTACGGCCGAGGGTCAGTGCAGGGCCGAGAGGACCTCCCCGGCCGAGCCTGCGAACGTGGAGGACCAGATGATGTAGGCCGCGAGGCCGTACACCAGGGTCAGCTGGATCTTCATGACCCCGACCCTGCCGAACCCCGGTGACACCTCGGTGAACCCCACCCATCGCCGAGACGACGCTTGTGCGCCCTTCGGATCCGCTGAGACGACGCTTGTGCGCCCTTCCCCTCCGGTGAGACGACGCTTGTCGCCGGGTCTCGTGGCTCGGGCTTCGCCCTCGCACCTCGACCTCCGGATCGACCTCCGGATCGACCTCCGGATCGACCTCCGGATCGACCTCCGGATCGCGGTCGCTCAGCCCTGTCTCTCAGGCCCGCGGCACCGGGAACTGGGCCCGCATCGAGAGGTCCCACAGCGCGTCCGGGGTGAGCCGGCGCTGGGCGATCGCGAGCTTGGCCGACGCCGTGACGGTGTAGCGGGCGCGCGGACGCTTGGTGGTCAGCGCCTTGCGGATCACCTCGGCGACGTCCTCGGGGCCGCCGCCGAGCTTGGCCAGCGGGCCCTCGTAGACGGCCTCGGTGCCCTTGCGGACCACCTTGTTGAACTGGGCGTACGGGCCGTCGTCGGTCACGTTGTCGACCGAGGCGACGGCGGTCTTCGCGAAGTCGGTGGTGATCAGCCCGGGCTCGATCAGCACCACCTTGACCCCGAACCCCTGCACCTCGAAGCGCAGGGCGTCGCTGAGCGCCTCCACGGCGTACTTGGTGGCGTGGTAGACCCCACCCCCGGGGAAGGTCAGCTTGCCGCCCATCGAGCCGATGTTGACGATCCGGCCGCCTCCGGCGCCACGCATGCCGGGCAGGACCAGCTGGGCCATCCGGACCAGGCCGAACACGTTGGTCTCGAACTGGGCCCGGATGCTGTCCAGCGGCAACGTCTCCAGCGCACCGGACTGGGAGTAGCCGGCGTTGTTGACCAGGGCCCCGACAGCGCCGTGCTCCTCCTCGACCGTCGCCACCGCCGCGGCCATCGACTCCTCGTCGGTGACGTCGAGGGACAGTGCCCGGCACCCGGCGGCCTCGAGGTCGCGCAGCGTCTCGACGCGGCGGGCGGTCGCATAGACGGTGAAGCCGTGGTCGACCAGGTCGGCAGCGGTCGCAGCGCCGATGCCGGTCGAGCAGCCGGTGATCAGGACGGGTCCGGTGACGCTCATGGGAGTTCTCCTCGGGGACGGAGCGGTCGAGAGGGCGCTCGCGGACATTCTGCAACGTCCGCGAGCGCGCCCCACTACTTGAGCTCGGCGGAGGACTTGCCGAGGATCCGGCGGGCCACGATCAGCTGCTGGATCTGCTGGGTGCCCTCGAAGATGTCGAGGATCTTGGAGTCGCGCGCCCACTTCTCGAGCAGGTCCTGCTCGGAGTACCCGACCGAGGAGGCGAGCTCGACACAGCGCAGCGTGACGTCGGAGCCCATCCGGCCGGCCTTCGCCTTGGCCATCGAGGCCTCCAGCGAGTTGGCCTTGCGGTTGTCGGCCATCCAGGCGGCCTGCAGGGTCAGCAGGTACGCCGCCTCCCAGTCCGACTCCAGCTGGAGGAAGGTCGCGGCGGCCGCCGACTGGTTCAGCGCCGGACGGTCGTAGTCGATGACGACGCCGGCCTGCTCGAGCAGCTCGCGGGTGAGCTCCAGCGAGGCCCGCGCGCAGCCGACCGCCATCGCGGCGACGAGCGGGCGGGTGTTGTCGAAGGTCGCCATCGCTCCGGCGAAGCCCTGCTCGACGTTGACGTCCGGAGACCCGAGCAGGTTCTCCTTCGGCACGCGGCAGTTGTCGAAGATGATCGTCGCGGTGTCGGAGGCCTTGATCCCGAGCTTGTGCTCCAGGCGCTCCACGGTCATCCCCGGGGTGCCCTTGGCGACCACGAAGGACTTGATCGCGGCCTTGCCGAGCGAGCGGTCCAGCGTCGCCCACACCACGATGTGGTCGGCCCGCCCACCGGCGGTGACGTAGATCTTCTCGCCGTTGATGACGTACTCGTCACCGTCGAGCACGGCCGTGGTGCGGATCGCGCCGGAGTCGGAGCCGACGCCGGGCTCGGTGATGGCCATGCCGGCCCACACGCCCTTGAAGCGCTCGGACTGCTCGTCGTTGGCCACCGAGGCGATCGCGGAGTTGCCAAGGCCCTGGCGGGGCATCGACAGGGTCAGGCCCACGTCGCCCCAGCACATCTCCATGATGGAGAGGACGGAGGCCAGGTTGGCGCCGTTCTTCACGCCGACCTTCTCCTCGGGCTTCTCGGAGCGTCGTACGCCGGTGGCGCCGGCGCCCTCGGAGGCACCGGACTCCGACAGCCCGTCGATCATCGCGGCGAGCATGTCGAGCTCGACGGGGTACTCGTGCTCGGCGAGGTCGTACTTGCGGGAGTTGGGGCGCAGCAGGTTCATGGCGACCTGGTGGGCCTGCCCGACCAGGGCGCGGTGCTTCTTGGGGGTCTCGAGATTGATCATGGCGGTGCCCGGTCCTCAGACCAGGACCCCTCCTTCCAGGACGGCGAGGGCGCGCAGGTCGCGGTACCAGCGCTCGACGGGGTGCTCCTTGGTGTAGCCGTGGCCGCCGAGCAGCTGGACTCCGTCCAGGCCGATCTGCATGCCGCGGTCGGCGCACAGCTTGCGGGCCAGGGCGACCTCGCGGGCGAAGTCCTTGCCCTGCGCGGCGCGCGAGGCCGCGCGGTAGGTGACCAGCCGCATGCCCTGCAGCTCGATGGCGATGTTGGCGACCATGAACGCGACCGACTGGCGGTTGCTGATCGGCTCGCCGAAGGCCTCGCGGCCGTTGACGTACGGCGTGACGTAGTCCAGGACCGCCTGTCCGGTGCCCACGGCCAGCGCGCACCAGCCGATCCGGGAGAGCCGGACGGCCTCGCGGTAGGAGTCGGCGTCGCCGAGCAGGGCGATCGCCCCGACCTTGGCGTCCTCGAGGTGCACCCGGGTCAGGCCCGCGGCGCGGACACCCATCGAGGGGTCGGCCTCGACGGTCAGGCCGGGGGTCGAGGACTCGACCAGGAACAGCTGGGGTGCGCCGTCGAGCAGGGCGCCGACGACGAACAGCTCGGCCTGCGCACCGCGCACGGCGCCGGACTTGGTGCCGTTGAGGACGAACCCGTCCCCGTCGCGGACGGCGGTCGTGGCCGGCTCGAGGGCGTCGAAGAGGGCGCGGGGCTCGGACAGGACGAGCGCGGCGGCAGCCACGTCGTCGCCGGTGAAGGCGGGCAGGTACGTCGCCTGCTGCTCGTCGGTGCCGAAGAGCGAGATCGCGGTGGCGACCGCACCGGGGGCGAGGACGGCCAGCGCCAGGCCCATGTCGCCCTTGCCGAGCGCCTCGGCGACGAGGGTGCCGGCGACGGCGGAGCGCTCGGCGGCGATGCCGCCGAGCTCCTCGGGGACGCCGAGCAGCGGCAGGCCGATCTCCAGCCCGGCCTCGAGGACGGCGGTCGGTGCCTCGCACGTCTCGTTGGCCTCCGACGCGGCCGGGGCGAGGACCTCGGCGGCGTACTCGGAGACGACGTCGACGAGCATCTGCTCGTCCTCGGACGGGGTCAGGTCGAAGACGCCGGTCGGCTGGGCGGCCGGGACGCGGCTGCCGGCGGAGCGCTTGCCGACCTTGGCGAACTGGCGCCCGGCGGTCCCGACGACCTGGAAGCCCGACTTGGTGGCCGTGAACACGACCTGCTCGGCGGGCTTGCGCAGGCCGAAGCGGTCCAGCGCGGGGCTCTGGGCGAGCTTGTTGAGAGCGGCGACGGCGTACCCGATCGGGTCGGCCTTCTCGGAGGCGGTCAGGCCGTTCTTGCGGGCCGACGACGGTTTGATCACGGACATGACAGTCAATGTAACTTCGAGTTACACACAGCGCTACACCTGCTCGGCGTGTCGGGGGTCACACGCCCCCTCGGTCGGCGTCGAGACCCCGCAACTGTGTCCTCGTCGGTCGAGTAGCGGGCGAGGAACGAGCCCGCGTGTCGAGACCCCGCAACGTGCCCGCAGACCCCTGGAGCGAGCTACTCCGACGAGGACGCTCCCGCCGGCCACCCCGGCGGATAGCTCTCGACCATCGAGTCGTGCTGCTTGCCGAGCTTCTTGGAGGCCCGCCGGTTGAGGCGGTCCCCGAAGACGGTCCCGAAGCAGTGGTCGGTCTCGTGCTGCAGGCAGCGCGCGAGGAGCCCGGTGCCGACGAAGCGGACCTCGGCGCCGTCGAGCCCCTGGCCGCGCACCTCGGCGTAGTCGGGGCGGGCGCACGGGACGAACGCCCCTGGGAACGACAGGCATCCCTCGTCGTCGTCGTCGAGCCGCCGGTCCTTCCCCTCGGGCAGGAAGAGCTCGGGGTTGCAGACGACCCCCTGGACCATCATCCCGTTGGCGTCGGGGCAGTCGAAGACGAAGACCGACCGGTCGACCCCGATCTGGCAGGCGGCCAGGCCGACCCCGTCGGCGGCGTACATCGTGGCGACCATGTCCGCCACGAGGCGGCGCAGCTCGTCCCCGAAGTCGGTGACGGGCTCCTGGGTGCGGTGCATCACGGGCTCGCCCCAGCGGGTGATCGGGCGGACGGTCCCGCCTGCCGGGAGCACGGGCGAGGGCTCGAGGACGTCGTCGGTCATGTGCTCCATCGTAGGAGTGGCGTGTCGAGACCTCCCGCGTCTGGTGCGGGGTCTCGACACGCGTGCTCGTTCCTCGCCCGCTACTCGACCAGCGAGGGGCGCGCTCGACCAGCGAGCGGGGCGCGCTCGACCAGCGAGGGGCGCGCTCGACCAGCGAGGGGGCGCGCTCGACCAGCGAGCGGGGCGCGCTCGACCAGCGAGCCGGCGAGCGAGGGGGTTACGGCTGGACGGTGCCGTGCTCCGCTTCGTACGGCGCGCCGGTGAGCTTGGTCTTCACCAGGCTGATCAGCGAGGCGACCTTGCTCCCCGGGGTGTCCCAGTACTCGGCGGCCTCGACGTCGACCCGCAGGAGCACTGCGTTGGGGTCCTCCGGTCCGCCCGGGAGCCAGGCCTCGGCGAAGGTGTTCCAGAGCTCGCGCAGCTTGGCGTCGTCGTCGACGACCTCCGCGGTGCCGCGCAGCGCCACCCAGGTGTCGCGCGAGGAGAACGTCAGGGTGATCCGGGGCTCGGCCTGGATGGCCCTGGTGTGGTCGGTGTCGCGCGCGGTGATGAACCAGAGCTCGGCCGAGGGCTCGACCTCCTGGCGGGCCATCGGGAGGCTCCGGGGTCCGTCGGGACCGAAGGTCGTCAGCATGCCGATGGGAAGGTCGTCGAGCAGCTCGACGAGCTTACCGAGATGGCCGGTGTCGGTGGTGGTGTCGCTGGTGGTCACAGGGTGTCTCCTTCGGGATCGTCTCCCTGTCCCCTACCCGTCCATGGAGCTCTCACGCCTCCGGGCGACGTAGCACGTGACGGCGGTGGCCGCGGCGACGTTGAGCGAGTCGACCCCGGCCGCCATCGGGATCACCGCTCGCACCTGGGCCGACTCCATCCACCGCGCGGACAGCCCGTGGCCCTCGGTGCCCATCAGCAGGGCGACCCGGTCGCGTCCGGCCACGGCGTCCTCGATGTCGACGGCGTCGTCGGCGGGCGTCAGGGCGATGGTGGTGAAGCCGCCCTCGGTGAGCGCGTGCACCGCGTCGTACCAGTGCTCGATGCGGGCGTAGGGCACGGTGAAGACCGCGCCCATGGCGACCTTGACCGCCCGCCGGTACAACGGGTCCGCGCAGCGCGGTGAGAGCAGGATCGCGTCGACGTCGAGGGCGGCGGCCGAGCGGAAGATGGCGCCGACGTTGGTGTGGTCGACGATGTCCTCCAGCACGACCACGGTGCGAGCGTCGGCGAGCACCTCGGCGACCGAGGGCAGCGGGGTGCGGTGCAGCGAGGCTAGGGCTCCCCGGTGCACGTGGAAGCCGGTGACCTGCTCGGCGAGCGTCTCGCTGACCACGTAGCAGGGGGCGTCGCTGCTCGCGAGGACGTCGGCGAGACCGTCCAGCCACCGCGGGGCCATCAGGAACGACCGCGCCGGGAACCCGGACTCCAGCGCGCGCCGGACCACCTTCTCGCCCTCGGCGAGGAACAGGCCCTCGGCGGACTCCAGGTGCTTGCGCAGCTCCACGTCGCGCAGGTCGCGGTAGTCCGCGAGCCGGGGGTCGTCGGGGTCGGTGACCTCGATCAGCTCGGCCACGGGTCAGTCGTCCCCGTCGATAGCGAGGGCGGGGTGGCCGGGATACCGCGAGGGGTTCGCCACCGCGACCACGCCGCCGACCACGACGATGGCGGGCGCCCGGATGTCGGAGGTGGCCAGGTCGGTCTCCACCTCGGCCAGGGTGGAGTAGAGGGTCCGCATCGTCGGCATGCTGCCGTCGGCCACCACCGCCACCGGGGTCCCCGGGTCACGCCCGCCGGCGACGAGGGCCTCGGCGATCCGCGGGAGGTTCTGCACGGCCATCAGGAGGACGACGGTGCCGCGCAGACCGGCCACCGCGTCCCAGGCCACCAACGAGGACGGGTGACCCGGGGGCAGGTGCCCGGAGATGACGGTGAACTCGTGGGCCACCCCGCGGTGGGTGACCGGGATCCCCGCGAGCGCCGGCACCGAGATCGCACTGGTGATGCCCGGCACCACGGTGCAGGGCACGCCCGCGTCCGCACAGGCCAGCATCTCCTCGTAGCCGCGCCCGAACACGAAGCTGTCGCCGCCCTTGAAGCGGACCACCCGCTTGCCGGCCAGCGCCCGGTCGACGATGACCGCGTTGATGTCCTCCTGGCTGGCCGAGCGTCCGCGCGGCAGCTTGGCGACGTCGACCAGCTCGACGTCCGGGGAGAGCTCGGAGAGCAGCTCGCGCGGGGCGAGCCGGTCGGCCACCACGACGTCGGCGTCGCTCAGCGCTCGGCGGGCGGCCACCGACACCAGGTCGGGGTCCCCCGGGCCGCCCCCGATCAGCACGACGCCCGGGGTCCGGTCGGGGGTGCGGACGGCGATCGCGCCGTCGCGCAGGCCGGTGATGATCTGGTCGCGGATCGCGGCCGAGCGTCGCGGCTCCCGGTTGCCGACCACGGCCACGGTGACGCCGGCGTGCCGGCCCACCGCCGGGGTCCAGGCGGAGGCCTGGGTGGCGTCGTCGGCGCGGACGCAGAAGGTGTGCCGTTCCTCGGCCTCCGTCGAGACCCGGTCGTTAACGGCGCGGTCGTCGGTCGCGGCGATGACGTACCAGGCGCCGGCCAGGTCGCCGTCCTCGAAGCCACGCGCCCGCCAGGTCACCTCACCACCGCCGACGAGCCCCTCGATCGCGGGGGTGACCACCGGCGAGACCACCACGACGTCGGCGCCGGCGGCCAGCAGTCCGGGCACCCGGCGCTGGGCGACCTGCCCGCCGCCCACGACGACGACCCGTCTGCCCGCGAGGCGGAGCGCGGACGGGTACGGCGGGAAGTCGTCGCTCATGGCCTCATTCTCGCGACGCGAGGCCGTCGTCCCTGGTGAGGGACCACCCACCGGAATAGGGTCGGGACCGTCCCTGACCTGTGCCTGTCCGCAGGCCTGCATGGAGGAGCCCCTGTGTCGTCGCTGGATCGCCCGGTCACCCCCGACCCGTACCCGCTGCTGCCTGCCGTCCCCTCGTTCACCGTCACCAGCGCCGACGTCTCCGACGGAGAGCCGCTCAAGGACGACCAGGTCGCCGACGGGGGCAACGTCTCTCCGCAGCTCAGCTGGAGCGGCTTCCCCGAGGGCACGAAGAGCTTCGTGGTTACGTGCTTCGATCCCGACGCGCCGACCCCGTCGGGCTTCTGGCACTGGGTCGCCGTTGACCTGCCCGCGGACTGCACCTCGCTCGAGGTCGACGCGGGCGCAGAAGGCGGGGCGAACCTGCCGGCCGGCGCGTTCATGTGCCGCAACGACGGCAACCAGAAGGCCTTCATGGGGGCCGCTCCCCCGCAGGGTGACCAGGTCCACCGCTACTTCTTCGTGGTGCACGCCGTCGGCGAGGACAAGCTGGGCGTGGACAGCGACGCCACGCCGGCGGTGGTGTCGTTCAACCTGGCCTTCAAGACGTTGGGCCGGGCGATCCTGCACGGGACCTACCAGCACTGACGGCGCGCGGCGGGCTCAGTCCAGCAGGGCGGCGTACTCCTCGGAGGCGAGGAAGGCCGGCAGGAAGTGGGCGGTGGTGACCGCCAGGTCCAGCTCGCCGATCCGCTGCGGGTCGACGAAGACGATCTGGCGGCCCTCGCCCAGCACGATGTCGTGGTCGGTGAGGTCGGCCCGACCGACCCAGATCTGCCAGTGGTTCCTCAGCCCGGGACGCGCCTTGCCCTCGGGGGTGTGGTCGCCGTCGTACCAGACCTGCAGGGTGCCCTCGGGCAGCCGCAGCCCGGTCTCCTCGACGAGCTCGCGCACCATCGCGTCGGGGAAGAGCTCCCCGTGGTCGACGTGGCCTCCCACGATCCCCCACTGGTTCGGTGCGACCGGGGCGCCCTCGTCACGCTCCTGCAGCAGCACCCAGCCGCGGGCGTCGACCAGGAAGATCCCGGCCACGTCGCAGGACCGCTCGGCGCACGGCAGCAGGTGGTCGGGGTCGTCGGGGCACCAGCCACGGTCGAGGAGATCAGCCACGCCGCGAACCTACCGGCTGGCGGGTTCTCATCGTCGGGACCTTGACGCCTCCGGTCCGTCGCCAGCAGCGTGACCCTCATGCCGCCCACCTCCCCCAGTCCGGCGGCGCGCGCGTCGCAGGCCCGGGCGCGGCGTCGCAGCGTCCCCCGCGGGTGCCACGCGGTCTGGGACGTCGCGGCCCGGCGCTTCGACCCGGTCGCGCTGCTGCTCGCCCAGGACGCCGACCGGCTGCCCGAGCTCGTGCCGGTGCGGCACCAGCGGATGGCGGAGTCGCCGTTCGCGTTCTTCCGGGGCTCGGCGGCGCTGATGGCCGCCGACCTCGCCACCACCCCGTGCAGCGGTCTGGAGGTGCAGCTCTGCGGCGACGCCCACCTGGCCAACTTCGGCACGTTCGCCTCCGCCGAGCGCGTCCAGGTCTTCGACATCAACGACTTCGACGAGACCCACCCCGGGCCGTTCGAGTGGGACGTCAAGCGGCTCGCGGCCAGCGTCGTGATCGCCGTCCGCGAGCACGGGTACGACGACGCCGCCGGTCGCGCGGCCGCGCTGCGTTGCGTCCGTCAGTACCGCGAGCAGCTGCAGGTGTTCGCGCAGGTGGGGGCCCTCGACGCCTGGTACGCCCAGCTGTCGTTGGAGGAGCTCGCCGCGGCGGCCTCGCCCAAGGTGCGGCGCGAGGTCGAGCGGGTCGGGGCGCGGGCGGCGCGGCGGACCAGCGGCCGGGCCCTGGGGCGGCTCTCGGAGGTCGTCGACGGCGTACGGCGGTTCCGCAGCGACCCGCCGTACCTGGTGCCGGCCCGCGAGCTCACCCGCGGCGGGCTGGACGTGACGACCACCGTGCAGGCGGTCTTCGACGCGTACGCCGGCACGCTCGACTGGGAGCGACAGCGGCTGCTGCGCCGCTTCGACGTGCTGGACGTCGCGCTCAAGGTGGTCGGCGTCGGCAGCGTCGGCACCCGTTGCTGGGTCCTGCTGCTGCAGGACCGTGACGCCGGCGTGCCGTTGGTGCTCCAGGTCAAGGAGGCCGGCCGCTCGGTGCTCGAGCCCTTCCTCGGGCCCAGCGAGTTCGCCCACCAGGGCGAGCGGGTGGTGCGCGGCCAGCGGCTGCTCCAGGCCTCCGGCGACATCCTGCTGGGCTGGACCCAGGGGCCCGAGGGCCGGCACTTCTACCTGCGCCAGCTCCACGACCGGAAGGGGTCCTTCGACCTGGCCGGGCTGACCGCGGAGGGCTTCGCGCGCTACGCCCGCGTCTGCGGCTGGACGCTCGCCCACGCGCACGCCCGGTCGGGCAGCGCCCTGGAGCTCGCCGCCTACCTGGGAGCCTCCTCGCGCTTCGAGCAGGCCGTCGCCGACTTCGCCCTCGCCTACGCCGACCAGGCAGCAGCCGACCACGCGGCGTTCGCCCGTGCGGTCGGCGCCGCACCGTCGGCGCCGGGGTGAGCGGCCGGGGCGGTGGTCGGGCATGCACGGCCGTCCGCGACAATCCCTCCATGGCCGAGACCGACGCGTCGCCCCGCCCCGACCTGCTCGGCGAGCCGTACGTCGCCGAGACGCTGACCCTGCGGCCCGACGACGAGGGCGAGGTGGTCGCCACGCTCGTCGCCCGGGCCGCCCCCGGGGGCTCGCGCAAGGCCGTGCTGCAGGTGCACGGCTTCTGCGACTACTTCTTCCACACGGTGGCTGCCGACTTCTGGGTGGCACGGGGCTACGACTTCTACGCCCTCGACCTGCGCAAGTACGGACGGTCGCTGCTCCCCCACCAGACCCCGAACTTCGCCCGGTCCATGGACGAGTACCACGAGGAGCTCGACGCGGCGTACCGGATCATCACCGAGCGCGACGGACACGACGAGGTCGTCGTGGTGGGGCACTCGACCGGGGGGCTGATCACCGCGCTGTGGCTGAACGCCACCGGTCACCCGGTGTCCGCGCTGGTGCTGAACTCGCCGTGGCTCGACCTCAACGGCTCGTTCCTGCTGCGCACCGCGGGCACCGCCGCGATGGACCAGGTGGGCGCCCGCCGGCCCTATCAGGTGATCCCCCGCTCGGTCTCCGGCCTCTACGGTCGCAGCCTGCACCGCGACCACGGCGGCGAGTGGGACTTCGACACCGCCTGGAAGCCGCTGGAGTCCTGGCCGGTGTACGCCGGCTGGCTGCGCGCCGTACGACGGGGGCACGCCGCACTGCACCGCGGGGTGGACGTGGGCGCACCGGTGCTGGTGCTGACCTCCGCCCGCAGCGTGCACCCGACGGTCTGGGAGCCGGCCGTGGACAGCAGCGACATCGTGCTCGACGTCGACCTGATGGCCAAGTGGGCCCACAAGGTCGGCAGGCACGTCACCCTCGTGCGGATCGAGGGCGCCCTGCACGAGGTCACCCTCTCCCGCCCCGAGGTCCGGGCCGTCGTCTTCGACGAGCTCGACCGCTGGCTCACCGCGTACGTCGAGGCGTAGTCGCCGGCGGACCAGGCGGTCAGCGGGTCAGGAAGACCACGAGGGCGGTGACGCCGACGACGATGATGAAGGCGCGCAGCAGCGGGGCGGGGAGCCGCTTGCCGACCCGCACCCCGACCTGGGCGCCGACGATCGAGCCGACCCCGATGACCGCGGCGATCGGCCAGTCGACGTGGGCGACCGCGATGAAGACGACGGCGGCGACGCCGTTGACGATGCCGGCCAGCACGTTCTTGAAGGCGTTGTTGCGGTGCAGGGTGTCGTCGGTGCCGACGCCCAGCACCGCGATGAGCAGGATGCCCTGGGCGGCGCCGAAGTAGCCGCCGTACACGCCCGTGCCTGCGACGGCGGGCCAGAGCCAACGGGCGTCCCGGCCGTCGCCGGTGTGGGACTCCACCGCGGAGGCGACCCGCCGGTTCACCAGGGGCTGGACGGCGACCAGCAGGATGCCCAGCCCGACCAGCACCGGGACGATGGCCCGGAACGCGCTGGAGGGGAGCACGAGCAGGAGCACCGCGCCCGCGACGCCGCCGAGGACGGAGGCCGAGGCGAGCCGGACGACCCGGCTGCGCTGCCCGGCCAGCTCGGCCCGCCAGCCGATCGCGCCGGAGACCGCGCCCGGGACCAGCCCGACGTTGTTGCTGACGTTGGCGGTGACCGGCGGGACGCCGAACGCGAGGAGGGTCGGGAACGTGATGAGCGTTCCCGACCCTGCCACAGCGTTGATGAACCCGGCCGCGCCACCGGCGACGCCGATGACGAGCAGCTCCCAGAAGGTCACGGGGAGGGCCGCTCCTCGGTGCCGTCGTCCCGCCCGGCCTCCGGCGCCGTGCCGGCATCGGCCGCGGCGACCGCGGAGTCGACGGCGGCGTCAACCGCGCCGTCCGCCGGGCCGACGGTGGCGCTGAGCTCCTTGGCGCTGCCGATGCCGGCCTCGGCCGCAGCGATCGCCTCGCTGACGGCCGCCCGGGCGGCGGAGAGCGCCGAGTCGGTGGAGTCGTCGATCGGTGCGGCCAGGTCGACCCGGGTGCGCGGCCCGTCGGTCTCCTGCGGGATGCCGGGGATCGACCCGATGGCCGACCCCAGGCCCTCCAGGGCGCGCCCGATCTCCGACGGCACGATCCAGAGCTTGTTGGCGTCCCCCTCGGCGATCTTGGGGAGCATCTGCAGGTACTGATAGGCCAGCAGCGACTGGTCCGGCTGGCCGTCGTGGATCGCCTGGAAGACGGTCTGGATGGCCTGCCCCTCACCCTGGGCGCGCAGGATCCGGGACTGCCGGTCCGCCTCGGCCCGCAGGATCGCGGCTTCGCGCTCACCCTCGGCGTTGAGGATCGCGGACTGCTTGTTGCCCTCCGCGGTCAGGATCGCGGACTGGCGACCGCCCTCGGCGGTGAGGATGACGGCCCGCTTGTCCCGGTCGGCCCGCATCTGCTTCTCCATCGCGTCCTTGATCGAGGGCGGCGGGTCGATGCCCTTGATCTCGACGCGGTTGACCCGGATGCCCCACTTGCCGGTGGCCTCGTCGAGCACCGTGCGCAGGCCGCCGTTGATGTCCTCGCGGCTCGTCAGGGTCTGCTCGAGGTCCATGCCGCCGACGATGTTGCGCAGCGTGGTCATCGTCAGCTGCTCCACGGCCTGGATGTAGTTGGCGATCTCGTACGTCGCCGAGACGGCGTCGGTGACCTGGAAGTAGATGACGGTGTCGATGGAGACCACCAGGTTGTCCTGGGTGATCACCGGCTGCGGCGGGAACGACACGACCTGCTCGCGCAGGTCGAGGGTGTAGCGGACCTTGTCGATGAACGGCAGCACGACGTTGAGCCCGGCCGGCAGCGTGGCGCGGTACTTGCCGAAGCGCTCGACGATGCCGGCGCGTGCCTGCGGGATGATCCGCACCGTCTTGGCGATGCCCAGCATCACCAGCAGGAGCAGCAGGAGGAACAAGCCCCCGATGACCTCACCCATGCGACTCCAATCTCCGTGGTGGACGCGGCGGCGTCAGGAACCGAGCCGCGGTACTTCGTGGACGTAGGCGGTGGCGCCCCGGATCTCGAAGATCTGGACCTTCGCCCCGGGGGCGATGACGGCGTCGTCGTCGTAGGGGCGAGCCGTCCAGATCTCGCCCCCGATCTTGACCTGGCCGCCCTGGTCGGTGACCTCGGCGACGACGTACCCCTCGCGGCCGATCAGCGCCGCGGCGCCCTGCTTGAGGTCCGGGCCGTTGTGCAGCCGCTTGACCATCGAGGGTCGCACGAGCGCCAGCATCGCGACCGAGGCGGCGGCCGTGGCCAGCACCTGGAGGACGACGGGTGCCCCGACGGCGGCGGTGACGACGCCGGCGATGCAGCCCACCGCGAACATGAGCAGGACCAGGTCGAGGCTGAACAGCTCCGCGACGGCGAACAACATCGCGAGACCCAGCCAGGCCTCCCAGGCGTGCTCGCTGAACCAGTCCATGCCCCGAGCCTACGGCCGGGTCACAGTGCGCGGGAACGGGTACGGCGGCGCGCCGCGTAGCGACCATCGGCCTGGGTCAGCGTGAGCGGCATCCCGAAGGTCGAGGAGAGGATCTCCTCCGTCATCACCCGCTCGAGGGGACCGGAGGCGACGACCTTGCCCTGCCGGAGCAGGAGCACGTGGGTGAAGTTCGGCGGGATCTCCTCCACGTGGTGGGAGACCAGCACGATGGCCGGCGCCACCCCGTCCAGCGCGAGCACCGACAGGGTCGAGACCAGGTCCTCGCGACCGCCGAGGTCGAGGCCCGCGGCAGGCTCGTCGAGGATCAGCAGCTCGGGGTCGGTCATCAGGGCGCGGGCGATCTGGACGCGCTTGCGCTCCCCCTCGCTCAGCGTGCCGAAGGTCCGGTCGGCCAGCCGGGTGACGCCGAGCTCGTTCATCAGGTCGGCGGCGCGGTCGTGGTCGACCTGGTCGTAACGCTCGCGCCACCGCCCGATCACGCCGTACGAGGCGGAGACGATCACGTCGCGGACCAGCTCGCTGCGGGGCAGCCGCTCGGCCAGCGCCGCACTGGTCAGGCCGATCCGGGGCCGCAGCTCGAAGACGTCGACGGCGCCGAGGCGCTCGCCGAGGATCCGGGCGTCGCCCGAGGTCGGGTGCAGCTGGGCCGACGCGACCTGCATGAGAGTGGTCTTCCCGGCTCCGTTCGGCCCGAGGACGACCCACCGCTCGTCCTCCTCGACCGTCCAGTCGACGCCGTCGAGGAGCGTGGCCTCCCCGCGGCGCACCGTGAGGTCGCTGAACTCGACTACCGGTTCCATGTCTCCCTGCCTGAGTTCGGCTCAGCCACCCGGTCGGGCGCCACGGGCCAACCTACCGGTCGGAGGCACCGGATGTGGCCCGCTCGCGCGTACGCTCTGAGGCGTGGGTGACAGAGCTGCGGGGGCAGCGGACGAGAGCCGTCACGCGCGGCGTCACGGGGCCGTGGCGCTGTCGGACGCCGTCCGGCTGGCCGTGTGGTTCAGCGCCTGGTGCGAGGGCCTGGTCAGCCTCGACGAGGCCCGCGACGCGGTCGTGGCCGACGACGCCGCTCACGACGTGGTGGGGATGCCCGGCTCGCCCGACCTCGTGCCGCTCATCCTCGCTTTCGGTGCGCTGCGCGGAGCGGGAGCGACCGGGGCGGGTCTGGCGCTGCCGACGCCCGGCGACCCGCTCGGTCTGGCCGGTCCCCCGGAGTTCAACGCCGAGGCGCTCGAGATCGGTGAGGCCGTCGTCCTCCGCGGCGCCGACCTGGGACTGGTCCCCGCGCGAGCCGGTGCCGGCGTGGTGTGGCGGTGCCTGCCCGCCGTGAGCCTGCGTCAGGTGCCCGACCTCGCGGAAGCCGACACCGAGCTGCGCTCGACCCTGCCGGCCGTGGCCGACGCCCTGGCCGACCTCGACGTGGCCCGCTGGCGCCCCGACGTGGCCGACGCCCTGATGGCGCTGCGCCGCGATGGTGACCTCGACGTGCCGGTCGGCCTCGACCCCCGGGCGCAGCGGATGCTGGTGCTCGCGCAGCGCTGCCGGACCATCGTCGAGCTCGCGCTCGCCGACGACGGAGGCGCGGTGACTGCCCTCGAGGCCGACCGCCGCCGGGCGGCGCTGGTGCCGCTGGACCGCGCTGCGAGACGGGCCCTGGTCGCGGCGTCGAGCCACCCCTTCGGCCGTTAGCCTTCGTCTCGTCATGGACAACGACATCCCCAAGACCCTGCTGATCACGCTGACGGGCACCGACCGTCCGGGCGTGACCGCCGGGCTCTTCCACGAGCTGGCGACCTTCGGCGTCGAGGTGATCGACATCGAGCAGATCGTCCTCCGGGGCCGGCTCGTCCTCGGCGTACTGGTCACCGCTCCCCCGGCCTGGAAGACCCTGCGCGAGGCGATGGTCCGTCTGGGCACCGAGCTCGACATGGACGTCCGCGTCGACAAGGGCCACGGCGACAACCGCAAGCGCGGACGCGGCCGGTCGCACGTGACGGTGCTGGGCACCCCCCTGCGCGCCGCCGCCGTCGCGGCGATCGCGGGCAGGATCGCCGACGTCGGTGGGAACATCGACCGGATCGAGCGGATGGCCCGCTACCCGATCACCGCGATCGACCTCGACGTCTCGGGCACCGACCCCGACCGGCTCCGGGTGGTGCTGTCGGAGGAGGCGGCCCGCCAGCAGGTCGACGTGGCGGTCCAGCCCGCCAACCTGCTGCGGCACGGGGTGCGGCTCATCGTGATGGACGTCGACTCGACGCTGGTGCAGGGCGAGGTCATCGAGATGCTCGCCGACCATGCCGGCTGCCTCGACGAGGTCACCCGGGTCACCGAGGCGGCGATGCGCGGCGAGCTCGACTTCGAGCAGTCGCTGCGCGAGCGCGTCGCCCTGCTGAAGGGTCTCGACGCCGGGGCCCTCGACAAGGTCTACGACAGCCTGGTCCTCACGCCCGGGGCCCGCACGCTCGTGCGGACGCTGAAGCGGCTCGGCTACCGGTTCGCGATCGTCTCCGGCGGCTTCAGCCAGATCACCGACCGGCTCGCCGCCGACCTGGGCATCGACTTCGCCGCGGCCAACGAGCTGGAGGTCCTCGACGGGCGGCTGACCGGCAACATCGTCGGCGCCGTCGTGGACCGGGCGGGCAAGGCGGACGCCCTGCGCCGCTTCGCCGCCTCCGCGGGCGTCTCCCAGGCCGCCACCGTCGCCGTTGGGGACGGCGCCAACGACCTCGACATGCTCTCCTCGGCCGGGCTCGGCATCGCCTTCAACGCCAAGCCGGTCGTGCAGCTCGCTGCCGACACCACCGTCAACGTGCCGTTCCTCGACGCGATCATCTACCTGCTGGGGATCTCGCGCGAGGAGGTCGAGGCCGCCGACGCCGAGGCCGGCATCATCACGCCCGCTCCCCCGGTCTGAGCGCGGCGGGCGTCACCCGCGCAACGCGCGAGCGACGTGCACGTCGGTGACCCGGGCGCCCCCGGGGGCCAGCTCGTCCCAGGGCCCGGACACCTCGAAGACGGCCAGGGCGGCCGGCGGGAAGCCGGTCAGCAGGCCGTGCACGACGTCGGGGTCACCGTCGCCGTCGTCGAGCAGGGAGGCCAGGTACTCCGCACCCGGGTTGTGGCCGACCAGGATGACGGTGCGGGCCTCCGCCGACACGAGCCGCACGGACTCGAGCATCGCCTCCGGCTGTGCGCCGTACAGGGCCTGCTCGACCTCGACCACGGCGTCGGCCGCGCAGCCCTGGGCGACTGCGTCCCAGGTCTGCCGGGTCCGGGTCGCCGAGGAGACCAGGGCGTGGTCGGGCACGTGGCCGGCCGACGCCAGGTACTCCCCGGCCGCGACGGCGTCGGCCACCCCTCGCTCGGTCAGGGTGCGTTCGTGGTCGGAGTCGGCGTACGGCACCGCGGCCGCGTGGCGCATGACGATGAGGCGACGGGTGGAGGTCACGGGCGACAGTCTCCCAGGAGGATCCGCGGGCTGTCCTGCCTGTCCCGGATCTGCCCGGTCACCGTGCTGGGGCGGTCAGAGCCCGGTGGAGTGGAAGCCGCCGTCGACGTGGACGATCTCGCCGGTGGTGGCCGGGAAGAAGTCGCTGAGCAGCGCGACGACCGCCTTCGCGGTGGGCTCGTGGTCGGACTCGTCCCAGCCGAGCGGGGCGCGGTCCTTCCAGGCACCCTCGAGGTCCTCGAAGCCCGGGATGGCCTTGGCGGCGATCGTCTTCAGCGGACCGGCCGCGACGAGGTTGCACCGGATCCCCTTCGGACCCAGGTCGCGCGCCAGGTAGCGCGAGCACGACTCCAGGCCGGCCTTGGCCACGCCCATCCAGTCGTACGCCGGCCAGGCGACGGTCGCGTCGAAGGTCAGCCCGACGATGGAGCCGCCCGGACCCATCAGCGGCAGGCACGCGGTCGACAACGACTTCAGCGAGTACGCCGAGACGTGCACCGCCTGGGCGACGTCCTCCCAGGGCCCGTCGAGGAACTTGCCGCCGAGCAGGGTCTCGGGGTTGCCGTAGGCGATCGAGTGCACCACGCCGTCGAGGCCGTCCACGTGCTCGCCGAGCAGCTCGGGCAGACGCTGCAGGTGCTCGGCGTCGGTGACGTCGAGCTCGATGACCGGGGCCGGCTGCGGGAGCCGGTTGACGATGCGCTTGGTGATGTTCAGCGCGCGGCCGAAGTTCGACACGACCACGGTCGCGCCCTGTTCCTGCGCGACGCGGGCGGTCGCGAATCCGATCGAGGTGTCCATGGTGACGCCGGCGACCAGGATCCGCTTGCCGTCGAGGATGCCCATCTCTGCTCCTTGGGTGGTGGGTCGTCAGGTGGGGGCTCAGTGGCCCATGCCGAGGCCGCCGTCGACCGGGATCACGGCCCCGGTGACGTACCCCGCCGCGTCCGAGGCGAGCCAGGTGACCGCGTTCGCGATCTCCTCGGTCGACCCGTAGCGCTGCAGCGGGATCTGGGCGACGTACTGCGCCTTGGTCTCCTCGGGGAGGACCGCGGTCATGTCGGTGTCGATGAAACCGGGCGCGACCACGTTGGTGGTGATGCCGCGGCTGCCGAGCTCGCGAGCCAGCGAGCGCGCCATGCCGACGAGCCCGGACTTGCTGGCCGCGTAGTTGACCTGCCCGGCCGAGCCGAGCAGGCCCACGACCGAGGAGATCAGCACGATGCGGCCGCGCCGCAGCCGCAGCATGCCCTTGGCTGCGCGCTTGGTGACGCGGAAGGTGCCGGTCAGGTTCGTCTCGATGACGTCGGACCAGTCGTCCTCGCTCATCCGCAGCAGCAGCGTGTCCTTGGTGATGCCGGCGTTGGCGACCAGGACCTCGACCGGCCCGTGGGCGGCCTCGATCTCCGAGAACGCGCGGTCCACGTCCTCGGCGCTGGTGATGTCGCACTTCACCGCGAGGAAGCCCGCCGGCGGCTCGCCGCTGCGGTAGGTGATGGCGACCTGGTCGCCCTGGTCGGCGAAGGCCTGCGCGATGGCGCGGCCGATACCCCGGTTGCCGCCGGTCACGAGCACCGATCTGGACACGTGGTTCCCTCCGTCGTCGAGCGTTGTCCCCGACGCTAGGGGCTACCGATCAGTACCGGAAAACGAGCGCTGGACCTGTGGCGACCCTCACGCCGGACAGCGCGGTGACCTCGCGGTGACCTCGCGGTGACCTCAGTCGTCCTCGAGCCGGAAGCCCACCTTGAGGCCCACCTGGAAGTGCTCGACGGTGCCGTCCTTGACCTGGCCGCGGACCTGGGTCACCTCGAACCAGTCGATGTGGCGCAGCGTCATGGCGGCCCGCTCGATGCCGTTGCGGATGGCCTGGTCGGTGCTCTCGGGGGAGGTGCCGACGATCTCGGTGACGCGGTAGGTGCGGTTGGTCATGGGGGCTCCTGGGAACGGGTGGTGGGGACCTGCCGATGCTAGTACCCGGCCCGCCTGCGGTGCCGTCCACGCGCGGAAGCGGAGCGGTGCGCGGTTTGGGCTGCGGCGTACCGTTGGCGCCGTGCGGCAGAAGAAGGACGAGTCGGTGCGGATCACCTCCGCGTCGCGCCCCCGGAGCGAGGACATCGGTGGGCGCCAGCGCCGCTACGTCCTGTCGATGATGGTCCGCACGGTCTGCTTCCTGCTGGCCGTGGTCTCGATGGGCCACTGGTGGATGTGGCTGTTCCTCGCCGCCGGCGTCTTCCTGCCGATCTTCGCGGTGGTCATCGCCAACGCGGGTGCGCCCACCGATCCGGACCCGGTCCCGGAGGCCTACGACCCGAACCGCAGCTTCAAGGCGCTCGGAGGCTGACCGGCCGGGTGCTCTAGGGTCGTCCCGTGGAGGAGCCCCCGATCGCCGTGTGCTCGGCCAAGGGCTGCACCGCTCCGGCCCAGTGGCGTCTGCTGTGGAACAACCCCAAGCTGCACACGCCGGAGCGACGCAAGGAGTGGCTGGCCTGCGCCGACCACCGGGAGTCGCTGGGGGCGTTCCTGTCCGCCCGCGCCTTCCTGAAGGACACCGTCCCGCTCTGAGCGGGCGAGGGCGAGTGCGCCCGGGGCCGCTCAGCCGCCGATGGCGGACATGGGCCGGGTGGGCTGCAGGAACGTGACGTCGTCGATGCCATGGCCGGGCAGCTTGGTCGCGAGCGCTGCGCGCCACCGGTCCGCGAGCGCCTCGTCGGAGGCGCCGGCCCGCATCGCCCCGCGAAGGTCGGACTCCTCGCGGGCGAAGAGACAGTTGCGGACCTGCCCGTCGGCGGTCAGCCGCACCCGGTCGCAGTCCCCGCAGAACGGGCGCGTCACCGACGCGATCACCCCGACGGTGCTGGGACCGCCGTCGACGGTGAACAGCTCGGCCGGTGCGCTCCCCCGCGGCTCCTCGGCCGGCTCGAGGGTGAACACCGCCTGCAGGCTCGCGAGGATCTCGTCCGCGGTGACCATCTCGTCCCGGCGCCACTCGTGCTGGGCGTCCAGGGGCATCTGCTCGATGAACCGCAGCTCGTAGCCGCGGTCCAGGCACCACTGCAGGAGCTCGGGTGCCTGGTCGTCGTTGACCGCGCGCATCAGCACGGCGTTGATCTTGACCGGCCGCAGGCCGGCGGCGTTGGCGGCGGCGAGGCCCTCGACGACGTCGTGCAGCCGGTCGCGCAGGGTGAGCTTGAGGAAGGTGTCGGGGCGGACCGTGTCGAGGCTGACGTTGACCCGGTCGAGCCCGGCCTCGGCGAGCGCCGGAGCGACCCGGGCGAGCCCCAGCCCGTTGGTGGTCACCGACATCTGCGGCCGGTGCTCGAGCAGTCCGACCCGGCGCACGATGTCGACGAAGCCGCGCCGCACCAGCGGCTCCCCGCCGGTGAACCGCACCTCGTCGACGCCGAGGAGGCGGGTCGCGATGTCGACGAGCCGGACGATCTCGTCGTCGGTGAGCAGCTTCTCGTCCTGCAGCCAGTCCAGGCCCTCGGCCGGCATGCAGTACGTGCAGCGCAGGTTGCAGCGGTCGGTCAGGGACACGCGCAGGTCGGTGGCCGTCCGGCCGAACCCGTCTGAAAGCCCCCGAATGGTCGTCACCGGCCCCAGTGTAGGTCGGGGGGCAAGACCCGCCCCGGCGGGCTGCGGGTGATCGCCTAGATTCGAGAGGTGCGCTTCCTGTTCTCCCGTCGCTGGGTGCTCTTCGCCCTGGCCGTCCTCGTCCTCGCCTGGGGCTGCATCCGGCTCGGCGAGTGGCAGTTCCACCGGCTGCACGACCGGGAGCAGCGCAACACCTGGACCCGGGCCAACCTCGCCGCCGATCCCGCGCCGGTCGACGACGTGCTGGCCCTCGACCGCCCGCTTCCCGCCGAGCGGGAGTGGCAGCGGGTCACCGCGGAGGGCACCTACGACGCGTCCTCCACGGTGGTGGTGCGCTACCAGACCCGCAACGGCGACAGCGGGGTCGACGTGGTGACGCCTCTGGTCACCGCCGACGGGACCGTGGTGCTGGTGGACCGGGGCTGGGTCGCCACCGACAACACCGGGACCTCGCCGTCCGACCTGCCCGCACCCCCGGCCGGGACCGTGCAGGTGCTGGGCTGGGCCCGCGCCGACGCGACCGGGAAGAGCACCCAGGTCACCGACTCCTCGACCCGGGCGGTGTCGAGCCGCGCGATCGGCGCCGACCTGGGCAAGCCGGTGCTGCAGGGCTTCGTGGACGCCGAGAAGGAGACCCCGGCTCCGGCCACGGTGCCGGTGCGCGCGGAGCTGCCCGACCTCGGCGAGGGCCCGCACCTGTTCTACGGCATCCAGTGGTGGTTCTTCGGTGCGCTCGCGATCTTCGGCTTCGGCTACCTCGCGTACGACGAGCGGCGCAGGAAGAGGGCCCCCGAGGCCCCCAGCCTCACCCCGGTCGAGTAGCCCCCGACCGCGAACGGCCGGTGGCGGCCACCCCGAGGGGTGACCGCCATCGGCCGTTGGTGTTGCTGGGTGTTGCTGGGTGGTGCTGGACCTGCCGTGCCGCTACGGCACGTCGACCAGGACCGTGGTCGGGGCGAGCGCCCCGTCGTACTCCAGGGTCCCGAGGTAGCGACCCGAGGTCAGCCCGGTCCACGTCGCGTCGAACGACGTGGGCGTGCCCGCCGTGACCGGCACCGGGTTCGGGTCGGCCGCGAAGCTGCCCAGGTTGCTGGACGCGTTCAGGTCCCACGCGTCGAGCCGGTAGTCGGTCGACGGCTGCCCGTTGGTGTCGAACCCGTCGACCATCAGCAGGTAGACCCCGGCGTCGGGTGCGTCGATCGTGAACGACTCGTCCGCGGACCCGGTCGCCGCGACGGCGGCGAAGTCGGCCGGCAACGGGTCGTTCTCGCAGGCGTTCTGGTCCGGGTAGTACCACGCGTAGAGGTCCAGGTCGGCGCTGTTGTCGGCGGAGTCGAGGTCAGCGCGCAGGAGCTTGCTGTCCGCGGCCACCGGCACGCAGTAGAAGTTCTGGTCACCAGAGGCAACGGTGTCCTCGGCGGCCGTCGACTGCGCCAGCCCGTTGGTCGTCACCGGCAGGGTGCCGGTGAAGCCGGCGGTGATGGCCACCTCGGCAGAGCCCGAGGCACCGGTGCCGGTCACCTCGGTCGGAGCCGTCACCGAGACCGGGCGCAGCGCCACGGGGATCCGCACCGTCGTCGGACCGGTGAGGGTCACGAAGCCGGTGGCGAACTCCCCGAGCGGGGCGTTGGTCCGGGTGAAGGTCATCCGCAGGTCGATCAGGTCACCCTTGCGGTCGCTGCGGACCGCCTTGGCCATCTTGACCGAGAAGCCCGGCACCTTCGCCGAGGTCGCCCACCGACCCGCGCGGGTCGCGGTGAACGTCCGGGTGAACGTCACCTTGGAGATGACCTGGCCCTTGGCGAGCGACGGCTCGTTGAGATCCGACGGGGCGATCGCCGGGGCTCCGGTGCTGAGGCCCTGGTCGGCCAGCAGGCCGCGCCAGTCGCGGGGGCCCGAGGTGACGAAGAGACCCGGGTTGAAGAACCGCTTCGGGCGGACGTTGCCGGCACCCTGGGCGAACGGGTCGTTGGCGGGCCTGCCCTTGTCGTCGACCAGGGAGCGCGCCGTCGTCATCATCGCCGACTTGACCTGCATCGGCGTCCAGTTCGGGTGCACGCCCATCAGGAACGCGCCGAGACCGGCGATGTGCGGTGAGGCCATCGAGGTGCCCGAGTAGAGGTCGAACTTGCGCCCCGAGTTCGTCGGGGGCGCCACGGCGGCGAGGACGCTGACACCGGGAGCCGCGATGTCCGGCTTGAGGATGTCGGAGTCCATGGCCACGGCCGGACCGCGCGAGGAGAACCCGGCGATCTGCGGGATCGGGGTCACCTTCTTGGTGGTGTTCCCCACCTGGAACTTCGCCGTGGCGCTGGCCCCCGCAGACGCGGCGTAGCTCAGCACCTTGGCGCCGTTGGCGACCGACAGGTGCACGGTGGGCACCGAGTGGAAGTCGGCGTCCAGGCTGTTGTCGGTCGGGTTGACCAGGATCATCCCGACGCCGCCGGCCCGCTTGACCTCGGCGCTCTTGGCGACGCGGTCGTAGGTTCCGCGGGTGCAGATCACGATGGTGTTCGCGACCTTGGTGCCGTCCAGCGAGTCCGGTCCGCAGAGGGTGGCGTTGGCGCCCTCCGGGGTGGAGGCGGCTACGTCGGTGGAGTTGACGAGCTTGTGGCTCGCCAGCGGGGTCCCGTTGATCGAGGCACCGGCGAGCTTGCGGCCGTTGCCGAGCACGACGGTGTTCTCGTAGCTCACGTGCGTCGAGGCGGCCACCGTGGCCAGCCACGGGCTGTTGTGCGCGACGGTCGACTCGTCCGGGCCGGAGTTGCCGGCGGAGGCGGCGACGAAGATGCCGGCCTCGGCTGCTCCCTCGAACGCGATCTCGACCGGGTCGACGATGGTGTCGATGGCCCCGCTGATCGAGTAGTTGAGCACGTCGACGCCGTCGCTCACAGCGTCGTCGATCGCGGCCAGCGAGGAGCTGGTGTAGCAGTCGCCGGTGGCCTCGTCGGTGTCGGAGAAGCAGACCTTGTAGGCCGCCACGCGGGCTGCCGGGGCCATGCCGCTGATCTTGCCGAACTTGCGGCCCTCGACCGACGCGCGGACGCCGTAGTTGCCCGCTGCGGTGCTGGCGGTGTGCGTGCCGTGGCCGTCGCCGTCCCGGGCCGAGAGGTACTCGTCAGGGCTCTTCTGGTTGTCGGGCAGGGCGACGAAGGGGCCGTCGTAGTAGCGCGCGCCGATCAGCTTGGTGTTGCAGTTGTCGGCGGTCCACTCCTGACCCAGCTCGCAGGCGCCCTGGAAGCGGGTGCCGTCGGCCTTGTCCATGAAGGTGGCCTCGCCGACGCGGCGGATGTCGTACTTGGTCTTCGGCGTGCTGGTGAGCCGGCGACCGGCGAACGACTTGGCCTCGGGCCAGATGCCGGAGTCGATGATGCCGACCACGGTGCCGGCGCCGGCCTTGGCCGGACCGCCGTGGGTGGTCCAGGCGCCGTTCTTGCCGGTCAGGCCGAGGAAGGTCGGGCTGACCGAGGTGTTCAGCTTGCGGGCCACGTCGCGCTGCACCAGCTCGACGCGGCGGTCCGCACGCAGCTCGGCGGCCTGCTTGGTGGTCAGCTGCGCCGAGAAGCCGTTGAGCGCGACCGTGAAGCTGCGCTGGACGGTGGCGCCGACGCGGTCCGCGATGGAGCGCTGCGTCGAGCGGAGGTGGGCGCTGTAGGCCCGGACGGCGGCGCTGCGGCCGTCGAAGCGGCCGTTGGCCGCCTGCGTGCGGGCGAGGCCGGCGCGGCCGCCCTCGTAGCGGGTCGCCGCGGGCTCCTTGAGCACGACGACGAACGGCATCGGCTTGCTGTCGGGCCGTGACCCGACCTTGGTCAGCTTGCCACCACCTGAGGAGGCCGCGGTGGCCGGCACGGCGGCGGCGGTCAGGCCGACGACGACGGCAGCCGTGGCGAGAACGCCCACCGCTGCCCTTCTTCTGCGAACGGATGGACGCTTCTGGTTCAAGACACAACTCCTGGGTCTCAAGATGTCCGGGTGTGGACACGAGTACCCAATGCCTTCCGCGGGTAGGGGTCAAGGACCGATACCTGATCGAGACCTTGCGCCCACCCGGCCGGCCGCCTGGCCCTCCCGGTGCGGTGGCGTGCCTGGATGGCTTCCCCGGCCGCGCCCGTGGGTGCTCCGCTCAGAGCGAGCGGGTCAGTCCCCCGTCGACCGGCACCATCGCGCCAGTCACGTACGACGCCGCCGGCGAGAGCAGGAACGCCGCCACGCGGCCGAGCTCGGCGGGGTCGCCGTACCGGCGCAGCGGGATGGTCGCCACCGAGGCCTCCCGGGCCGCGTCGGCGTCGCCGGAGGCCGCGTCGAGCTCGCGGACCCGCTCGGTGTCGAGGCGTCCCGGCAGCACCCCGTTCACCCGGACGCCGGCGGGGCCGACCTCGTCGGCCAGGGTCTTGACGACCATCGCGAGGCCGGGTCGCAGGCCGTTGGAGACCGCCAGACCCGGGATCGGGTTCTTCGCCGAGCTCGACAGCACCAGCGCCAGCGCGCCCCCCTCGCCGTCGGCGAGGGCGGCGGCGACCACCCGCGACATCCGGACCGCGCCGAGGAAGACCGACGCGAAGCCCGCGGTCCACGCCTCGTCCGAGGTGCCGAGCACGGTCCCGGCCTGCGGCCCACCGACGGAGACCAGGGCGCCGTCCAGCCGGCCGTACGTCGTCCGGGCGTGGGCGACGAGCCGGTCGGGGGTGTCCGGGTCGGCCAGGTCGGCCACGACCGCGGTGGCGCGGTCGGCACCCAGCGCCGTGACCGCGTCGTCCAGGGCGGAGGCGGTCCGGCCCGCCAGCACCACGCGGGCGCCCTCGGCGACCAGGGCGGTCGCAGCCGCCCCGCCGAGTCCGCGGCTGCCGCCGGTGACGATCACGACACGGTCCTGCAGGTCCAGGTCCATCGGTGGGCTGCCCTTCGATCGGCGGGTGGGGGTGTCAGGAGGCCGTACCCAACGGCTCCTCGGTGAGGGGCTCGGGCTCCTCGGGGCCGTCGGCGAACTGGGTGCGGTACAGGTCGGCGTACAGCCCGCCGCGGGCCAGCAGGGTCTCGTGGGTCCCGGACTCCGCGACGCGACCGTCGTCGATGACCAGGATGCGGTCGGCGCGGCGGATCGTCGAGAGCCGGTGCGCGATGACCAGGGAGGTCCGGCCGGTCAGGGCGGTGTCCAGGGCACGCTGCACGGCGTACTCGGACTCCGAGTCCAGGTGGGCGGTCGCCTCGTCGAGGACGACGATGGCCGGCGCCTTGAGCAGCAGCCGCGCGATCGCGAGCCGCTGCCGCTCGCCCCCGGAGAGGCGGTAGCCGCGGTCGCCGACGACCGTGTCGAGGCCGTCGGGCAGCGACGCGATCAGCGGGCGGATCTGGGCCGCCTCCAGCGCGCCCCACAGGTCGTCCTCGGACGCGCCGGGGCGCGCGTACTCGAGGTTGGCGCGGATCGTGTCGTGGAACATGTACGCGTCCTGGGTGACGTACCCGACGGCGTCCTCGAGGGACTGCAGGGTGAGGTCGCGGACGTCGATGCCGCCGACCCGCACGGCACCGTCGGTGACGTCGTACAGCCGCGCGACGAGGTGGGTGATCGTGGACTTGCCGGCACCGGACGGTCCGACCAGGGCGACCATCTGCCCGCGTTCGGCGGTGAAGTCGATCTCGTGGAGCACCTCGCCGGAGTCGCCGGTCTCCTTCCGGGCCACCGACTCCAGGCTGGCCAGGGACACCTCGTCGGCGCGCGGGTAGCGGAACCGCACCCGGTCGAAGGAGACGGTCGCCGCCCCGGCCGGCAGCGTCACGGCGTCGGGCCGCTCGGGGACGGTGGTCGGCAGGTCGAGGATCTCGAAGACGCGCTCGAAGGACACCAGCGCGGTCATCACGTCGATGCGCACGTTGGACAGGCCCTGCAGGGGCGCCAGCAGGCGCAGCAGCAGGGTGGCCAGGGCGAGCAGGGTGCCGATGGTCAGGTCGCCCTGGATCACCAGGTAGCCGCCGACGCCGTAGACCAGGGCGGTGGCCAGCGCCGGGATCAGCATCAGGGTGGCCCCGAAGACGCGGGTGATCAGCGAGATCCGCACCCCGAGGTCGCGCACCACGGCGGCCTTCTGGGTGAACTGGGCGTCCTCCTCGTCGCGACGTCCGAAGAGCTTGAGCAGCATCGCGCCGCCGACGTTGAAGCGCTCGGTCATCGCGTTGCCCAGGGCGGCGTTGCCGTCCATCTGCTGGCGGGTCAGCCCGGCCAGCCTCGACCCGACCCAGCGGGAGCTGATCAGCAGCAGCGGGAACAGCAGCAGGCAGAGCACGGTCACCTGCCAGCTCAGCAGCAGCATCGCGCCACCGACGACGAGCACGGAGATCGAGTTGGACACGGTGCTGGACAGCGTCGAGGTGAAGGCGCGCTGGGCGCCGATCACGTCGTTGTTCAGGCGGCTGACCAGGGCGCCGGTCTGGGTGCGGGTGAAGAACGCCAGGGAGAGGCGCTGCACGTGCCCGAACACCGCCGTGCGCAGGTCGAGGATCAGGCCCTCGCCGATCCGCGAGGACAGGTAGCCCGAGCCGAGCGAGAGGAGCGCGTCGACCACGGAGACCACGACCATGGCGCCGGCGAGGCCGAACACCAGCCGGGTGTCGCCCTTGCTGATGCCGTCGTCGACCAGGTGCCGGACCAGCAGTGGGGTGACGACGACCAGGCCGGCGTCGACCACGGTCAGGGCCAGGAAGACGCCGATGAGGCCGCGGAGGGGCTGGGCGAACGTCAGCACCCGGCGTACGGTGTCGCGGCGCAGCCGGTTCTCCACCGCGCTCCGGTCGGTGCGCATGTGGCGCCAGACCGGGCCCATGCTGTGGCCCATCGACATCGTGCGGTCCTCCTCCTGCGGGTCGGGCGCCGGCCCGGCCCGGTCAGCCCATCAGCGTGGCGAGCTCACGGAAGCGGCCACGCTGGACGGTCCGCTCGTGGGCCCGCTGCTCGTCGAGCGTGCGGTCGCCGGCGCCGAGCAGCAGCTGCTTGGTGGCCCGGACGACGCCGGGGAGATGCGTGGTCATCGCGACCACCGTCTCCTCGACCGCCGTGTCCAGCTCGCCCCGCGGGACGACCCGGTTCACCAGGCCGATCCGCAGCGCCTCCTCGGCACCGACGTAGCGGGTGCTCGCGGTGATCTCGAGCGCCCGTGAGTACCCAACCGCCTCGACCAGGGGTTTTGTTCCGGTCACGTCGGGGACGATCCCCAGGGCGGGCTCGCGCATGCTGAACTGCACGTCGTCGGCCGCGATCCGCAGGTCGCAGGCCAGTGCGAGCTGGAAGCCGCCGCCGATCGCGTAGCCCTGCACCGCGGCGATGCTCACGAAGGCGGGGTCGCGCAGCCACAGGAACCCCTCCTGGTACGTCGCGATGGTGGTGTCGAACTCCTCGTCGGAGCAGGTGAACAGGTCCGTGATCGGGGCCTCGCCCGGCACGCCCTCTGGGCTCATCAGCCGGCGGTCGAGCCCGGCGGAGAACAGGTCGCCGGCACCCCGCACCACGACGACCCGGACCTCGCCCGCGGTGTCCTGCTCGCGCAGCGCCGCGCCGACCATGGCCATCCCGGCCCAGGTGCTGGGCAGCATCGCGTTCTTGACGGCGGGTCGGTTCATCGTCAGCGTCAGGACGGCGCCCTCGACGCCGACCTCGAGGCCGCCCTGCGCGAGCAGGGCCTGGTCCAGAGCGAGTGTCATGCCCGCAGCCTAGAGCGGCGGCCGACGCTTTCGGAGGTCGAGGTGCGAGGGCGCAGCCTGTCCCCCCGGAGGTCGAGGCGCGAGGGCGCACCCCGTCCGCCCGGAGGTCGAGGTGCGAGGGTGCACCCCGTCCCCCGGAGGTCGAGGTGCGAGGGCGCAGCCCGAGCCACGAGACCCCTGGGCCCTCGGCAGGCGTCTCACGTGATCTCGTGGCTCACGCTGCGCGTTCGCTCCTCGATCTCCGAACTCGGTTCGTCCCCGGAGGTCGAGGTGCGAGGGCTAAGCCCGAGCCACGAGACCCGCCGCCGCCGCCTGTGGAAGCACCACCGTTCTTGTCCGGTCCGGATGCTCTGCTGGCGACATGCCGTGGATGTACATGCTCAGGTGCAGCGATGGGACCTACTACGTCGGAAGCACCGTCGACCTGGAGCTCCGGCTCGCACAGCACCAGGCCGGGGAGGGTGCCGCCTACACGCGTCGGCGTCGGCCGGTCGTCCTGGTGTACGCCGCCGAGCTGGACTCGGTGGCTGAGGCATTCGCACTCGAGAAGCGGGTGCAGGGGTGGAGCAGGGCCAAGCGCGAGGCGCTGATCAGGGGCGACGTGGAGGCACTGCAACTGCTAGCCCGCCGAAGGGCCGTCTCCGTCACAGGCGGGCGGCGGCAGCCCGAGAAACGGCGCTGATGGCTGCAGTTCCTCCGGAGGTCGAGGTGCGAGGGCGCAGCCCGTGCCCCGAGGTCGAGGTGCGAGGGCGCAGCCCGTCCCCGGAGGTCGAGGTGCGAGGGCGCAGCCCGAGCCACGAGACCCCTGGGCCCTCGGCAGGCGTCTCACGTGATCTCGTGGCTCACGCTGCGCGTTCGCACCTCGATCTCCGAGGTAGTGCTCACGCTGCGCGTTCGCTCCTCGATCTCCGAGGTAGTGCTCACGCTGCGCGTTCGCTCCTCGATCTCCGAGGTAGTGCTCACGCTGCGCGTTCGCTCCTCGATCTCCGAGGCGGCGCTCACGCTGCGCGTTCGCTCCTTGATCTCCGCACGCTCAGGCGAGCGCGACGAGGTCGAGGTAGTCAGTGCCCCACAGGTCCTCGACGCCGTCGGGCAGGATCAGCACCCGGTCGGGCTCGAGGGCGGTGACGGCGCCCTCGTCGTGGGTGACCAGGATGATCGCGCCCTCGTAGGCGCGGATCGCGGCCAGGACCTCCTCGCGGGAGGCCGGGTCCAGGTTGTTGGTGGGCTCGTCCAGCAGCAGCACGTTGGCGCTGGAGACCACCAGGGAGGCCAGCGCGAGCCGGGTCTTCTCCCCGCCCGAGAGCACCCCGGCCGGCTTCATCGCGTCGTCGCCGGTGAACAGGAACGAGCCGAGCACGCTGCGGGCCTCGGTGTCGGTGAGCTGCGGTGCCGCGCTCTGCATGTTCTCCAGCACGGTGCGGCTCGTGTCCAGGGTCTCGTGCTCCTGCGCGTAGTAGCCGAGCTTGAGGCCGTGGCCGGGGTGGACCTCACCGGTGTCGGCCTGGTCGAGGCCGCCCAGGATCCGCAGCAGCGTGGTCTTGCCGGCACCGTTGAGGCCGAGGATGACGACCCTGCTGCCCTTGTCGATCGCCAGGTCGACGTCGGTGAACACCTCGAGCGAGCCGTAGGACTTGGACAGCTCGCTGGCGGTCAGCGGGGTCTTCCCGCACGGGGCGGGCTTCGGGAAGGCGATCCGGGCGACCCGGTCGCTCTGCCGCTCGGTCTCGATGCCGTCCATGAGCCGCTCGGCCCGCTTGAGCATCGACTGGGCGGCCTGCGCCTTGCTCGCCTTGGCGCGCATCTTGTTGGCCTGGTCCATCAGCGTGGAGGCCTTGCGCTCGGCGTTGGCCCGCTCGCGCTTGCGACGCCGCTCGTCGGTCTCGCGCTGGCCGAGGTACGCCTTCCAGCCCATGTTGTAGACGTCGACCTCGGCGCGGTTGGCGTCGAGGTGGAACACCTTGTTGACGCACGCCTCGAGCAGGCCCACGTCGTGGCTGATCACGATCAGGCCGCCCTTGTGGTTCCTGAGGAAGTCGCGCAGCCACACGATCGAGTCGGCGTCGAGGTGGTTGGTCGGCTCGTCGAGGAGCAGGGTCTCGGCCCCGGAGAAGAGGATCCGGGCCAGCTCGACCCGACGGCGCTGGCCGCCGGAGAGGGTGCGCAGCGGCTGGGCGAGGATCCGGTCCTCGATGTTGAGGCTCGAGGCGATCTGGCGGGCCTCGGCCTCGGCCGCGTAGCCGCCGCCGGCGTGCAGCTCGTCGTCAGCGCGGGCGTACTTCTTCATCGCCTTCTCGCGCTTGGCGGGGTCCTCCGAGGCCATCTCGACCTCGGCCTCGCGGAGCCGCCGGACGGCGGTGTCGAGCCCGCGCGCGGACAGGATCCGGTCCAGGGCGAGGACCTCGGGGTCGCTGGTGCGGGGGTCCTGCGGCAGGTAGCCGATCTCCCCCGTCCGGTGGACCGTGCCGCCGGCGGGCAGGGCCTCCCCGGCCAGGATCCGGGTCATGGTGGTCTTGCCGGCGCCGTTGCGCCCGACGAGCCCGACCTTGTCGCCCGCGGCGACGCGGAAGGTGACGTGCTCCATCAGCAGGCGCGCGCCCGCGCGCACCTCGAGGTCGTGAACGGTGATCATGAGGGTCTTTCGGGACGGGAGGGACGGGGAACGGTGCTGCACGGCCGGTCGACGGCTCGTCGGCTACTCGTCCTGGTCCTGGCTCCTCATGGACCCGATTCTACGGGCCCCGCGACCCCTGCTCGGTACGGTGTGACCAGCCCCTCCCCGCCCGGAGGAGCCCACCCGGGAGGACGACCATGCGCTACAACCCCAAGGCACGCCTGGACAGCAGCCAGGTCGAGGTCCGCACCGGAGGCTCGCGCCGGGGTGGCGGCGTCCCCCTGCCGATCCCCAGCGGCATGGGGGGCAAGGTCGGTGGCGGGATCGGCGGCATCATCGTGATCGTCGTGATCATGCTGCTCAGCGGCGTCCTCGGCGGAGGCGGCACGTCCGGGGTCGACACCTCGCAGGT
This sequence comes from Marmoricola sp., assembly GCA_044227235.1. Lineage (GTDB taxonomy): Bacteria > Actinomycetota > Actinomycetes > Propionibacteriales > Nocardioidaceae > Marmoricola_A. The sequence continues at coordinate 267,076 of JBGAFN010000008.1, forward strand.
GGCCGGCCTCCCCCAGTGCCAGTCCGGCGACGACGCCAACAGCAACGAGTCGTGCGCCCTGGTCGCCGACGTCAACAGCATCCAGGCCTTCTGGTCCGACGCGCTGCCACAGCAGGGCGGCCCGTCGTACGCCGAGGCCGACAGCGTCTTCTTCAGCGGGTCCACCGACACCGGCTGCGGCGGCGCCACCTCCGACGTCGGCCCCTTCTACTGCCCGGTCGACGCCCACGTGTACCTCGACACCAGCTTCTTCGAGGAGATGCTCAAGGGCCAGCTCGGGGCCAAGGGCGGGCCCTTCTCGGAGGCCTACGTGCTGGCCCACGAGTACGGCCACCACGTGCAGGACCTGCTGGGCACGATGAGCAAGGTCCGCACCCAGAAGGGACCCAAGAGCGACGCCGTCCGCCTCGAGCTGCAGGCCGACTGCTATGCGGGCATGTGGGCCAAGTACGCGACCACGGTGAAGGACGAGAACGGCGAGGTGTTCATCCTCGACCTCACCGACGACGACATCGCCCGGGCCCTGGACGCGGCCGCCTCGGTGGGCGACGACCGGATCCAGCAGGCGACCTCGGGGCGCACCAACCCGGAGACCTGGACGCATGGCTCCGCGGCCGCACGGATGATGTGGTTCCGGACCGGGCTGAGCGAAGGCACCCTCACGGCCTGCGACACGTTCGCGACCGACCGGCTCTACCCGAGCTGAGCGCCTGGCGGACAGGGCGCGGGAGTTGACCTGAGGTGTTCTCACGTTCATACTCTGCCCGCCGGGGATCGGTCCTCGCCTGACGACGGAGGACCCGATGAGCGCCGTTCCAACCTGCACGCGACGACGCGGCCCGGTGAGCGCAGCCGTTGCCGCCCTGGCCGCATGCCTCGTGGTGTGTCTGCTGGCCCAGCTCGGCACGCTCCCCGCTGCGGCGGCGACCGGTCCCGACGACTTCGTGACCTACATCCCGGCCAACCCCGCTGGAACGCCGCGGCTCTTCCGCCCGAGTGTCGACACCGTTTTCGCGGTCGCCTCCGACCACGGCGGAGTCCGTGGCGTGGCACAGCAGGGGCAGGGCGCGAACGCCACGACGCCCGTGCTCGGCTTCGAGTTCGACCCGGCTCCTGGCCAGCCGCTGACCGTCGGCACCTACACCGGGACGATCGATGCCGCAGAGTACGACCCTGGCACCACGCGGCCGGCGATGCAGGTCGGGACGACCCACCCGTGCACCGCGACCGGGACGTTCACCATCCGCGACATCGACCTCCCGTCCGGGCGGCTCTGGGTCGTCTACGAGCAGCACTGCAGTGGGGAGGACGCGGCGAGCTTCGGGGAGATCCGGCTCGGTCAGCCCGCCCAGGGCACCGACCTCCTCCTCGCCTCCCGCGAGCTGGCCTGGCCAGCGGCCGAGCCGGGGCTGCCGGCCCGTCCGGCGCCGGTGTGGCTGGTGAACACCGGCACGGGTCCCGTCGACGTCTCGTCAGTGTCGGTCGACGCCGGGGCGCCCGACTTCACGTTGCAATCGCACACCTGCACCGTGCTCGCACCCGGAGCCACCTGTCGGATCACCCTCGGTTTCGCCCCCACCACCAGCGGCGTCCACACCGGGACGCTGACCGTGGCGGACTCGACCGCTACCGGGACACACGCGGTGGCCCTTGCGGGGCGCGGCCTGAGCGGCACGACCTCGTGGAGCCTGCACGGCCAGACCAACGGCACCCCGCTACGTGCGCACGAGTACGAGTACACCCCGGCGAACGCGACGTTCCGGGTGGGTGGTGACCGGCACGCCGTGGGCGTCGTGGTGACTCCGGGGAGCGGTCCCCAGCCTGAGGACGCGCAGCGTCTCGTCCTCGGACTCAGCCTGAACGACCCCGCGACCGAGCTCGCGGTGGGCTCCTTCGAGGACCCCGTCATCGACACGAGCGCATCGCCCACCCTGCACGTGGACACCCCGGACGGCTTCTGCAGCGACCCCCGAGGACGCGCCACGCTGCACGACATCGGCTTCGACGCCGCCGGGTCGGTGACCCGCCTCGCGATGACGGTCGAGGTGAGGTGCGACGACTATCCCGCCGCCATCCTGGGCGCGGTCAACTGGCACGCCGAGACCCCGGCGCCCGCCATCGCGCCGCGCATCTCGCTGGGCGTGGACACCCCGCGGGCCGGCTTCGTAGCCGGCGACCAGGCGCAGCTGACCGTCGGACTGTCTCGCGGCTCGTCCACGCGGACCGTGTCGCTCTACGCGACCCCCGTCGGGGGCGCTCGGTCGCTGGTCTGGTCGGGACAGGTGGCCGTCGACGGCACCGACGTGCTGTCCTACCGGGTCTCGCGGCGGACCACCTTCATGCTCGCCTTCGACGGCGGGCCGGACCTGCCGAGCGCGGTGACCTCGAAGGACGTCGAGGTGCGGGCCGCGGTCACGACGAGGGCGCTACGGTTCCTCCGGAAGGACGGCCGCTACCACGTATACGGCGCGCACCAGGCCGCACGACTGCGATCCACGGTCAAGCCGGGCGTTCCCGGGCGCTGCGTCTCCTTCGCGGCGCAGGTGTTCGCCGCCGGACAGTGGCAGAACCTGGCCGGGACCAGCTGCGCCGCGCTGGACAGCCGCGACCGTGCGGTGGTCGTCCTGACCGCCTCACGCGCCCTGCGCGGGCGCCCGGTCCGGGTGCGCAGCACCTTCCTGGGCGACGACGTGAACTCCTACCGGGCGTCGCCCTGGGTCTACCTGAGGTTCCAGCGCTGACGCACGTGGCTCAGGTGGCTGCCGGGCCGTAACTGAGGTGGACCACGCCGTTGTCGTAGACGTCGGTGGCGAGCAGCCGGAGCGTGGTGGAGTCCACGCCGTCGGCCCACAGCCGCTGCCCGTCGCCGACGGCGACGGGGTAGACGAAGAGATGCAGCTCGTCGACGAGCCCGTCGCGGAGCAGCGAGCGGACCAGGGTGCCGCTGCCGGACACGTAGATCGCCCCGTCCGTCTCGTCCTTGAGCCGCTGGATCGCGGCGGCGTCGTACGCGCCGAGCAGGGTCGTGGGCTGCCAGTCGACCGAGGACTGCTGGGTGCCCACGACGTACTTGCGGGTGTCGTTGAAGAACGGGGCGCCCGGGTCGTCCTCGACGGTCCGGGTCGACCAGGCCGGGGCGAACATCTCGTAGGTGTTCCTGCCCAGCAGGATCGCGGTCGCGGCCCCGGTGATCGCGGCCAGGGTCTCCCCCATCCGGGGGTCGAAGCCGAACGGCATGGTCCAGGCGGGGTTCTCGTACACCCCGTCCAGTGCGATGAACTCGTGGACGGCGATGGTGCCCATGGAGGTCTCTCTTCCCATTCGGTGCGATCAGCGGTGCTCGGACTCACGAGCCACCCGCTCCAGCCGCTCACGGTACGAGGTCCACCACGCGCTGTCCCCAGGGGCCATGTTGTCCCGGTCCTCCAGCAGCCCGACCGCGCCGTCGACGAGCTCGCGCACGATGTCGGCGTGGCCGGCATGCCGCTCGGTCTCGGTGACGAGGTGCACCAGGATCCGGTGCAGGCTGACCTCACGCCGGTCGGCCGGCCACCACGGCACCTGGCCACGGGCGTCAAGCTCCAGGGCCGCGATGGTGGCGTCGCCGTGGGCCTGGACCCGGCGGTAGAGGTCGACGACGTCCTCACGGGACTCCTCCGCGGTGGCCCACATGTCCGCGTTGACCTCCGCGTCGTCGTCCATCCAGGGCAGGTGCTGGGGGAACGGCCGGCCGAAGGTGTCACCGAGGTAGCCCGCCTCGATGGAGGCCAGGTGCTTGACGAGCCCGAGCAGGTTGGTGCCGGTGGGGGTGAGCGGGCGTCGGGCGTCGTACTCGCTGGTGCCGCGCAGCTTCCACAGCACGGCCTTGCGGGCGTCGCGCAGGTAGCGGTGCAGGGTCGCCTTCGGGTCGTTCGCGTCGGGCTCGGCGGGCCGGCGTCGTCGGTCCCGCCACTCCTCGGCCAGCAGCGCGTAGCCGAAGCCGTCGAGCCACTCCCCGGAGGCGTGCAGCGAGTCGGCGACCGTGTGGACCTCGCGGCGCATCCCGACCCGCTCCATCAGCCGCCACGACGGTGTGTTGTCGGCGAAGCAGACCGCCTCGACCCGCCGGACGCCCAGGTCCTCGAACGCCAGCCGGAGCAGCTCGAGCACCGCCTCGGTCGCCAGGCCCCGACCCCCGGAGCCCGGCGCGATGACCCAGCCGAGGTCGGCCTTGGTGCCGGCGGCCCGCTCGGCCACCTCTGACTGCGCCCAGCCGTCGCCGACCCCGAGCATCAGGTCCCCGACGACGCGACCCTCGTGCTCGACGACCAGCGTGCGGGCGAGCCGCCCCGGCTCGAGGAACTTGGTCCGGTACTCGTCCAGGTCGGCCGGCTGCGAGGTCAGCCACCGGTTCACCTCCGGGAGTCGCCGGAACTGCCAGGTCGGCTCGACGTCGGCCTCCCCCGCCCGGCGCAGCGTCAGCCGCGCCGTCGTCACGGGCCACGAGATCCGGTCGAGCGGGTCGGGGGCAGTCGCGGGGCTGGACGGCTCGGGTGGGGCAGGGGTGGAGGGCATGCTGCCATCATGCCGAGCGGGTGCGACAAGGTCTCCGCTGTTTCCACCGCTTCTGCCCCGCCGAGCAGCGGGGCGTCTCTAGGGTGTGCGGCATGGAACCGGAGATCCCCGCGCACCTCGTCGACCAGATCACGGCCGGACGGTGCGTGGCCTTCGTCGGAGCCGGCTTCTCCGCGCCGGCCGTGCCTGCCTGGCGCGCCCTGCTCGAGGGGCTTGCGGAGAAGGCCGTCCTCGACGACGACACCCGGCGCTGGCTGGCCGACCTGGTGGCCGCGGGCGGACACCGCGACCTGGAGGCGGCCGCGCAGGTGCTCCAGGTGGCCATGGGACCGGACTTCGACCCCGCCCTGGCCGAGGTGCTGGTCGAGCGGGGCCACCCGGAGCGGATCGCGGAGCGGCGACGGCTCCTGGCCGGCATCCCGTTCGACGCGATCCTGACCACCAACTTCGACCACTTCCTGATGGGCGAGGTCCCCGGACCCGCCGCCTACCAGCGGGTGCTGCGCGACCCACCCCGCCGGTGGTGGGAGCCCCGCTTCTGGGAGGGCGATCAGGGCGCCCCGGTGGTCAAGCTGCACGGCGAGGTCGGCCCCGTCGGCGACGACGTCGTCTTCACCCAGCGCGACTACCGCGAACGGCTCTACAGCAGCCCGGCTTACATGACGTTCCTGCGGTCGCTGTTCGCGACGCACACCGTGCTCTACCTCGGCGTCTCCTTCACCGACGCCTATCTCAACGAGCTGCGCAGCGAGGTGCTCGCGATGATCGACCACGACGGTTCGGGCGACCCTGTCGCCTACGCCCTCCTGGCCGACGTCCAGCCGCACCAGGAGCGCTACCTGCGCACCCACGAGGGCCTGCAGGTGCTCGGGTTCGACACCGCCGGCGGCACCGACTGGTCCGGCTTCGAGTCGATCCTGCGCGGGGTGCACGACCGCACCAACCCGCGCGCGATCCTGGGCCGCGTCCTCGACGGGCGCACGGTGGTGTGGGTGGACAGCGACCCCGACGACACGGCGTACGGCGCGAGCACGCTGCGCGATGCCGCGAAGGCCACGGGGGGACGGAGCCGGATGGTGCAGCGGCCGACCGTCGAGGCTGGGCTGGAGTCCGTCGCCGCCGACGGCGCCGACCTGGTCGTCGTGGACCTGCCGCAGGCCGAGGCGCTGCTTGTCGAGGTCCGCCGCCGGGACCTGCGTGTGCCCGTCATCGTGCTCGCCGCCGGCGCCGACGCGCTGCCCCAGCGGCCCACGCTGCTCGCACTCGGCGCCAGCGACGCGGTCACGCAGTGGGGCGAGCTGTTCCGCGAGATCGAGCGCGTCCTCGCCGCGGGGGCGTGAAGTCCGCCCGAGCGGGAACCTGGGGCCATGACCGACGACACGGACGCCTTCACCTTCCACCGGCTGCACCACGTGCAGCTCGCGGTCCCGCCCGGCAGCGAGGACGCCTGCCGCGCGTTCTGGGGCGACCTGCTCGGCCTGACCGAGCTGGCGAAGCCGCCGGTGCTGGCCGCCCGCGGCGGCTGCTGGTTCCGCGGCGGCGGCCTGGAGGTCCACCTCGGGGTCGAGGACCCCTTCTCCCCCGCTCGCAAGGCACACCCGGGCATCCTGGTCACCGGCCTGCGGGACCTCGCGGCCCGGTTGGAGGCCGGCGGCGTCGAGGTCACCTGGGACCAGGAGTTCCCCGGGCACGACCGCTTCTACGCCCACGACCCGTTCGGCAACCGGCTCGAGCTCCTCGAGGCGCGCGCCTGAGCCGTCGACGCGCCGACGACTCAGGCCGAGGCGTCCACGACGTGGATGCGCACCGCGTGGGCCTCGTCGACGGCCTGCGCCAGCACCGCTGCGGAGGGGTCCCCCACGGCGAGCCACGGGTCGACCCGCAGACCCGCCAGCCCGTGCAGGCGCCGGTCCTCGAGCACCGCGTCGACGGCGGGACGGTCCCCGCCGCAGACCAGTGCGGTCAGGGGTCGCCTCGCCTCCGTGAGCAGCACCCGCACGGCGTGGTCGGCCGCCGCGTCGTACGCCGCCCGGGCCTGGTTGTCGCGGCGCCGGGCGTAGCGCTGCTGCGACCAGCCGCCGGCCTTGGTCTTGCCCTGCACGTGCCGCCGGCCGACCTTGGTGGCCTCCGGGCGGGGCCCGAGCCCGGTGGCCACCGCGAAGCCTCCCTTGCGGACGAGCAGGAGCCCCCATGCGGTCGGCTCCCCCGCCGCCACCGCGAAGGACTCCGCGTCGGCGGGACCGCCGTAGGCCCGGCCGAACGGGAGTGAGGCCGTGGCGTGGGCGCCGTCCAGAGCGACCGCGACGAGGACCCCGTCGGCCGTCCTGAGCTCGGCCTCACCGTGACGGGTCCGGAAGTTCTCGAACCAGCGGACCACCCGGGCGACCGGGACCGGCACCACCCGCTCGTCCGGGGCGGCGTCAGCGGGCACGGGCCACCTGCACCACGGGTGCGACCACCCCGGCGCCGAGCGCCCGGACCAGGTTGCCGAACCGGGCCGGCCCCTGCTCCCCGAAGAGGACGTCGATCATCTGCTGCTGTCCGGGCACCTCGCCGGCGCGCTGCCGCTCGGCCAGGGCTCGGATCTCGTCCCCGAGGTCGTCGGCCCCCTCGAGCTCGAAGCCGGCCGCCGCGAAGGCATCGGCGTAGACGTCCGCGTGCACCAGGTAGGACCCCTCAGGCGTCGCGGACCACGGCAGCGGGTAGTCGGGGCGGGCGTCCCCGGTGAGGACCAGGTCGAAGACGACGAACCGTGCGCCGGGCGTGAGCACCCGCCGTACGTCGCGGACCAGGGCGGTCTTGTCGGCCACGTTCATCCCGACGTGCAGCATCATCGCGGCGGTGAACGCGCCGTCCTCGAACGGCAGCCGTCCGGCCTCGCCCTCCACGACCTCGACCCGGTCGGCGAGACCGACAGCGCCGCTCAGCTCCCGGGCGGCCTCCACGTACTCCGGGGTCAGGTCGACGCCGGTCACGTGCGCACCGGTCTGCGCTGCGACCACGCGCGTCGGCCCGCCCAGCCCGCAGCCCACGTCGAGGACGCGGTCCCCGGGGCCGACCGCGAGGGTGTCGGCGACACGGCGGGTGGCGAAGCGGCCGCCCATGTGGAACTCGTCGAAGAGAGCGAGACGGTCCACCGTCAGCGGCTCGTCACCGGCTGCGGCCCGGGCGCGGGCCAGCACCTCGGCGGCCAGACCCGTGCGGGAGTAGTTGGCCAGGGCCTGCGCGACGTCGTCCACGCCCCCAACCTACGGGGAGAGGTGGCCGTCGTCTCGCAGGCAGAGGTGCGAGCGGAGACCTGGTGCGGTGCGGGGGTCTCGTGGCTCAGGCTGCGCCTTCGCACCTCGACCTCCGATCGTCGGCTGCGCCGGCGCGCATCGACCTCCGGGGGCGGTCAGACGTTGAAGCCGAGGGCGCGCAGCATCTCGCGGCCGTCGTCGGTGATCTTGTCCGGACCCCACGGCGGC
>JBGAFN010000009.1:0-267235 GCA_044227235.1 Marmoricola sp.
GAGGCCGCCCTGCAGGTGCGGGGTCTGGCCGGCGAGCACCAGGTGCCCGACGCCCGCAGGGCGCTGGGCCACGCGTACGGCGGCGGGTCGCAGTTCTTCGCGATGTGGGTGGTCGGCTCCGAGCAGCCGGCCTGAGCTCCCACCCTGGGCCCAGCCGGCGCGGTCAGGCCGCTCGCTCGGCCAGGGCGACGAGCTCGTCGCGGCTGGGGCCGTCCGCCAGGGCCGGACGCGCCCCGGCGTCGTACCGAGCGCGCGCGAGCGGCTGCAGCGGGTCCAGCGACGACGGGCCGGCCAGCATGCCGAAGTAGGGGAACATCGCCGGCAGCGCGTCCGGGTCGTCCTCGAGCAGACCTGCGACGACGTGCGAGGGCAGCGGGCCGCCGTCGTCGGTCTCCTCGCCCTGCCAGCGGCGCCGCTGCCAGGTGTCGATCGCGACGTGGTCGTCGACCCACGGCTTCATCGCCGCCAGCGACCAGGACCCGAACGTGTCCGCGGCCTCCACCGGATCGGTGGTGCTGCCCAGGATCGACACCAGCTCGCGGGCCTGGAGCAGCGAGGTGGTGACGCCGCGGCCGTAGATGGGAGTCGTGGTGCACACCGCGTCGCCGACCACGACCAGGCCGGGCAGGTCGCTCTGCGAGCGGAACCAGTTCGTCATCGCGCCGCCGGGCAACGGCTCGGTCAGGGGCTCCGCGCGCTCCGGGTCGGTCCACGCCGCCAGCGCCGGGATCGCGCCCATCACGGCGTCGAAGACCGGCGTCTCCCGGAGCCGGCGCAGCGGGACGTCGGAGTCCGGGCGGATCAGCAGGACGGAGAAGATGCCCTGCTCGTGCCGGATGACGTAGCCCTGGTAGCGGTCGAAGTCGCCGGTCCACAGCATCGGGTTGGCCAGCGGACCAGGCTCGGCGCCGGGACGGAGGCGGTAGACCCGGTCGGTGTAGGCGATGCCGGTCGGGCCGCCCGAGAGCGGCGCGGCCCTCAGGTCACGGGTCACCCGGCTGGAGCGTCCGGCGGCGTCGAGCACCACATCGGCGGGCAGGGGCGCCCCGTCGACGACCAGGCCGCAGGCGTTGCCGTCCTCGACCAGCACGCCGTCGACGTGTCCTCGGCGCAGCTCCACGCCCGGGGTGGCCAGCGCCGTACGACGGACCGCGGCTTCGAAGGTGACGCGGCGGGACAGCACGCCCATCAACCGCTCCTGGCCGTCGGGCATCACCACCGGGACCGGCTCGGCGCCGTCGGCCCGCCAGGCGTCGTACGCCCCGGGGCAGAGCTCCTGGAGGACGTCGACGACCTGGCCACGGAAGTTGTGGGCGTGCCCCAGCCGTGCGAGACCCGCCCCGCAGACCAGCCCGGTCGGCCCTGCTCCGATCACCGCCACGTGCACGGGTTTCACGCTGTCCAGAGCGCCGTGGTGCGGTCAAGAGGTTTCAGGCCATGGCCTAGCCTGGTCCGACCATGATCGAGCTGCGAACCCCCACCGAGATCGAGCAGATGCGTCCCGCTGGCCGCTTCGTCGCCGACGTCCTGACCACGCTCGCCGGCGAGGTCGAGGTCGGGATGAACCTGCTGGACATCGACGCGCGAGCCCACGCCCTGATCCGCGAGCGCGGGGCGGAGTCCTGCTACATCGACTACCACCCGTCGTTCGGGGCGAGCCCCTTCGGCAAGGTGATCTGCACCAGCGTCAACGACGCCGTGCTGCACGGCCTGCCCTTCGACTACGTGCTGGCCGACGGCGACCTGCTCAGCCTGGACTTCGCGGTCGCCGTCGACGGCTGGGTGTCGGACTCGGCGGTCAGCGTCGTCGTCGGCACCCCACGGGAGCAGGACCTCCGGCTGATCGACACCACGACCCGCGCGCTGGAGGCCGGCATCGCCGCGGCCCAGCCGGGCAACAAGATCGGCGACATCTCGGCCGCGATCGCCCAGGTGGCCCGTGCGGACGGCTACTCGATCAACACCCAGTTCGGCGGGCACGGCGTCGGTCGCACCATGCACGGCGACCCGCACGTGCCCAACGACGGGCGCGCCGGTCGGGGCTACCCGCTGCGCCCGGGCCTGGTCATCGCGATCGAGCCGTGGTTCCTGGAGAGCACCGACGTGATCTACACCGACAACGACGGCTGGACCCTGCGCAGCGCCGACGGTTCCCGGGGCGCGCACATGGAGCACACCGTCGCGATCACCCCCGACGGCCCGCTGGTCCTCACCGCCCGCGACTGACCAGCGTCACTTGTAGGTGACCTGCAGCTCCTTGATGCCGTTGATCCAGGCGTGCCGCAGCCGGCGCGGCTCGCCGGCCTTGGAGATGTCGGGCATCTGGTCGGCGATCGCGTTGAAGATCAGGTCGACCTCCATCCGCGCCAGGTTGGCACCGATGCAGTAGTGCGCGCCGTGACCGCCGAAGGAGAGGTGCGGGTTCGGCGAACGGGTGATGTCGAAGCGGTGCGGGTCGGTGAAGACCTCCGGGTCGTGGTTGGCAGCGGCGTAGAAGAGCCCGACCCGCTGACCCTCGGCGACCCGCTGCCCGCCGACCTCGACGTCCCGCAGGGCGGTGCGCTGGAAGACGGTGACCGGCGTCGCCCACCGGATGATCTCGTCGACGGCGGTGGCGGGACGCTGCTCCTTGTAGAGCTCCCACTGGTCGGGGTTCTCGAAGAACGCGTTCATGCCGTGGGTGATGGCGTTGCGGGTGGTCTCGTTGCCGGCCACTGCGAGCAGGATGGTGAAGTAGCCGAACTCGTCGCTGCCCAGCAGGTGCCCGTCGACATCCGCGGTGACCAGCTTGGTGATCAGGTCGTTCTGCGGGTTGGCCTTGCGCTCCTCGGCCAGGCCCATCATGTAGCCGAGGATCTCGATCGAGGCCAGCTCGGGGTCCGCGGCGTAGTCGGGGTCGTCGTAGGCGAGCATCTGGTTCGACCAGTCGAAGAGCTTGGCCCGGTCCTGCTGGGGGACGCCCAGCAGGTCGGCGATCGCCTGGAGCGGCAGCTCGGCGGCGATGTCCTCCACGAAGTTGCCGCTGCCCCGCTCGAGGGCCTCGCCGACGATCTGCCGGGTGCGGGTGCGCAGGTCCTCCTCGAGCGCGCCGATCGAGCGCGGGGTGAAGCCGCGGCTGATGATCTGGCGGTAGCGGGTGTGGTCCGGCGGGTCCTGGTTGATCAGCATGACCCGCTGCAGCTCGATCTGGTCCCGCGTCATGTCGGCGGCGAAGCGGATGATCGCGCCGTCCTCGTGGGTGGAGAAGTCGTGGCTGTTCTTGGAGATCTCCGAGACGTGCTGGTGCTTGGTGACCGCCCAGAAGCCGGGCTGGTCCGGGAAGCCCGCGTGGGCGTCCGGGACCTGGTCGATCCAGAACAGCGGCGCGCTCGCGCGCATGGCGGCGAACTCGTCGAGCGGGATGGACGCCAGGTTGACGTCGGGGTCGGTCGGGTCGAAGGCCTCGGGCAGTACGCCGCCGGCAGGGGTGCTCGCAGGGCTGGTCGCAGGGGTGGTCACGGACGTCCTCCACGGTGGGGTCTGTCGCCGGCCGGCGCAGAAAACTGAAACACGTTCTAGGCATCGTAGGCACAACTGCGGTCGGCTGGGAAGGCGTCGGCCCATTTCGGTCCGAGCATGCTGGCGAGCCGAACAGGAACGTGTTCTACTTTGCTCAGAGGCGGCGCCCCGCCTCCGCAGCGTCGAGAGGACACCGCCGTGGGCAACCCCGTCATCGTCGAGGCCGTCCGGACCCCGATCGGCCGTCGCAAGGGCCTGCTGGCCGGCCTGCACGCCCAGGAGACCCTGGCCGCGACCTACCACGCCCTGATCCAGCGCGCCGGCATCGACGCTGCCCTGGTCGAGCAGGTGATCGGTGGCTGCGTCACCCAGGCCGGGGAGCAGTCCAACGCGCTCGTCCGCCGTGCGTGGCTGCTCGCCGGACTGCCCGAGCACACGGCCGGGACCACCGTGGACGCCCAGTGCTCGTCGGCACAGCAGTCCACCCACCTGGTGGCCGGCCTCATCCACGCCGGGGTGATCGACACCGGGATCGCGTGCGGGGTCGAGATGATGAGCCGGGTCCCCCTCGGCGCCAACATCCCTCCCGAGACCGGGTCCCCCAAGTCCGCGGGCTGGACCCTCGACATGCCCGACCAGTTCACCGGAGCCGACCGGATCGCCCGCGACCGGGGCCTGACCCGAGCCGACCTGGACGCCTTCGGGCTGGCCTCCCAGCAGAAGGCACGCGTGGCCGTGGACGAGGGCCGCTTCAAGACCCAGATCTTCGCGGTGGAGGCGCCCGTGCTCGACGAGGACGGGCAGCCGACCGGCGCTACCCGCGTCGTGGACGCCGACCAGGGGCTGCGGGAGACCACCCTCGAGGGGCTGGCCGGGCTGCGACCGGTGCTGCCGGACGGCCTGCACACCGCCGGGACCTCGTCCCAGATCTCCGACGGCGCCTCCGCGGTGCTGCTGATGGACGAGGACCGCGCCCGGTCGCTGGGCCTCACCCCACGGGCGCGGATCGTGTCGCAGTGCCTGGTCGGCGGCGACCCCTACTACCACCTCGACGGGCCCGTCCAGGCGACCGAGCGGCTGCTCGCCCGGTCCGGGCGCAGCATCGGCGACCACGACCTGTTCGAGGTCAACGAGGCCTTCGCCTCCGTCGTGCTGTCCTGGGCGCAGGTCCACGGGCCCGACCTCGACCGCGTCAACGTCAACGGCGGGGCGATCGCCCTGGGCCACCCCGTCGGGTCGACCGGCACCAGGCTGATCACCACCGCCCTCCACGAGCTGGAGCGCCGCGACGCCACCTCGGCCCTGGTCACCATGTGCGCCGGCGGAGCGATGGCGAGCGGCACGATCCTCGAACGGATCTGATCCCAGCCCCGTCGCCTCTGGTCAGGACCCCCCACTCTGGTGCTGACTGGGGGGATGCTGACCACCGACCTCCTCGTCGTCGGCGCCGGCCCCTTCGGTCTCGCCCTGGCGGCCGAGGCAGGACGACGCTCCCTGCCGCACGTGGTCGTCGGGCGGCCGATGTCGTTCTGGCGCGAGCAGATGCCTGCCGGGATGCTGCTGCGCTCGGCGAGCGACTGGCACCTCGACACCGCGGGCGACGCCACGATCGAGGCCTTCCTGGAGACGCGCGGGCTCACCCCCACGACGGCGGAGCCGCTGAGCCGCGAGCTCTACCTGGACTACTGCGCCTGGTTCGCCGAGCAGAAGGAACTCCGGCCGGTGCCGCAGCACGTCGACAGGCTCGACCGCGACGCCGACGGGTTCGTCGCGACCCTGGAGGACGGCGACCGGATCCGGGCGAGGGCGGTCGTCCTGGCGCTCGGGATGGGCCCGCACCGGCGTGAGCCCACCGACGTGGTCGGGCTGCTGCCGGCCGGCTCCTGGGAGCACACGTGCGACGCGGTCGACCTCAGCGGCGCCCGGGGCCTGCGGTACCTCCTGGTGGGCGGGCGCCAGAGCGCCTTCGAGTGGGCGGCCCTGCTGGTGGAAGCGGGTGCGACGTCGGTCGAGGTGGTGCACCGGCACGACTCCCCCGCGTTCGCCGCCGCTGACTGGACCTGGGTCGGGCCCCTGGTGGACGCCATGGTGCAGGACCCGGGCTGGTTCCACCGGCTGCCCGCGGCCGAGCAGGAGGAGTACCGGCGCCGGCTGTGGGCCGAGGGCCGGCTCAAGGTCGAGCCGTGGCTCGAGGCCCGGCTGCCGGACGATGTCGTCACGGTGCGGCCGCGCACCGCGATGTCCGCCGTACGTCGTCGGGGCGACGGATCCCTCGCGGTCACCTTCGACACCGGCGTCGAGACGGAGGTGGACCGGATCCTCCTGGCGACCGGCTACCTCCCCCGGCTCGAGCGGCTCGCCCTGCTCACCGCCGGCAACCTCCCGCCCCTGGCGGAGCGCGACGGCTACCCGGTGCTCGACGACTCCTTCCAGAGCTCGGTGCCCGGGCTCTACCTCACCTCACTGCCGGCAGCGGAGCACTTCGGACCGTTCTTCGGCTTCACCATCTCCGCACGGATGTCGGCCGCGGTCATCGGTCGTGCCGTCGCCGAGCGGCGGGCGCCCGTCCCGCCGGTCCCGGTCGCGTGAGGCACCGCAACCGCGCTGACGCCGACCGGTCTGGTCCGGTCCCAGAAGTCCCGTGCGTTGCCAATCGTCACAGTGGTCGAATCGGACGGTGCACCGACAGATCGCAGGGAAGCTGACCGGTCGAGTGACCAAGTGGGCGGTCCTCGCCTTCTGGGTCCTGGCGATGGGCGTCGCTGGAGGGTTCGCCTCCAAGCTGGCCGACGTCCAGAACAACGAGGCCTCCTCCTGGCTGCCGGCGAGTGCGGAGTCCACCCGGGCCCTGGTCAAGCTGACCCCCTTCCAGGATCCCAACGCCATCCCCACGGTGGTCGTCTACCAGCGCGACGGCGGGCTCACCCCAGCCGACCTCGCGGCCGCCAACGCCGACGTCGAGGAGTTCGCCGACCTCGACGGGGTCGTCGGGCAGATCCAGGGTCCGGTGCCCTCGGCGGACGGAGTGGTGGCGCAGACCCTGGTCACCTTCGACTTCGGAGCCAACGGCTGGCAGGAGATGCCGAAGGTCGCCGACGAGCTCCGCGACATCGCAGCCGCGGACGGGGTCGAGGTCTACATCAGCGGTGCGGGAGGCCAGGCCGCCGACGCCTCCGAGGTCTTCGAGGGCATCGACGGGACCTTGCTGTACTCCACCCTGGGCATCGTGATCCTGATCCTGCTGTTCACCTACCGCAGCCCGGTGCTGTGGCTGCTGCCGATCGTCTGTGCCGGCGTGGCGCTGACGGTCGCCCAGGGCCTGATCTACTTCCTGGCCAAGTACGCCGACCTCACCGTCAACGGGCAGAGCCAGGCGATCCTCACCATCCTCACCATCGGGGCCGGCACCGACTACGCCCTGCTGCTGGTGGCCCGCTACCGCGAGGAGCTGCGCCGGCACGAGGACCGGCACGAGGCGATGGCCTTCGCGCTCCACCGCGCCGCCCCTGCGATCCTGGCCAGCGCCGCCACCGTGGTGGCGGGCCTGCTGTGCCTGACCCTGGCCGAGATGAACTCCACCGCCGGCCTCGGCCCGGTCACCGCGATCGGCGTCGCGGTCACCTTCCTGGTGATGGTGACGCTGCTGCCGGCACTGCTCGTGATCGTCGGCCGGTGGGTCTTCTGGCCCAAGCGTCCGACGTTCGGCTCGCCCGAGCCGACCCAGACCGGCGTGTGGGCCAAGGTCGGCCGCTGGATCGAGGTGCGGCCCCGCAAGGTGTGGACCGTCACGACCGGCGCGCTGCTGATCGGCTGCCTCGGGCTCTTCGCGCTCGACACCGCCGGGCTGTCCACCGAGGACAGCTACACCAAGGTCTACCCGTCCATCACGGGGCAGCAGGCGCTGGCCGACCACGGCCTCGCGGACGCCTCCAACACCGTGATGGTGGTGACCAACGAGAGGTCGGCCGACGCGGTGCGCACCGCGATGACCAACATCGGCGGGGTCGGTGTCCCCACCGAGGCGGTGGTCAAGGACGGTGTCGCGTTCGTCCAGGCGACGATCTCCGGCGACGTGGCCTCGACCGACGCCTTCGACCGGGTCGAGGCCGTCCGCGACCGGGTGCACGCCGTCGACGGGGCGGACGCCCTTGTGGGCGGCTGGTCGGCGATCTACCTCGACACCAAGGTCGCGTCCACGCGGGACAACGTGGTGATCATCCCGGTCGTGCTCCTCATCGTGTTCCTCATCCTCGCGCTGCTGCTGCGGGCGGTGACCGCCCCGCTGATCCTGCTCGGGACCGTGGTGCTCTCGTTCAGCGCGGCTCTCGGCATCTCGGCCGTGCTGTTCCGCTACGTCTTCGACTTCGCCGGGTCGGACCCGGGGTTCCCGCTCTTCGCGTTCGTGTTCCTGGTCGCCCTCGGCATCGACTACAACATCTTCCTGATGACGCGGGTGCGCGAGGAGACCCAGACCCGCGGGACCCGGGCAGGTGCCCTGGTCGCCCTGACCACGACCGGCGGGGTGATCACCTCGGCGGGCATCGTGCTGGCCGCGACGTTCCTGGTGCTGGGCACCATCCCCCTGGTCTTCCTGGCCGAGCTGGGCGTCGCCGTCGCCCTGGGCATCCTCGGCTCTCACCCACGACGCCCCTTAGCTCGCCGCAACCCGGAGGTCGAGGCACGCGACCCGGTGACGAGTGCTGCGCCTTGGAGGTCGAGGCGCGAGGGCGAAGCCCGAGCCACGAGACCCCGTGAGCGGCTCACCTGGTCTCGTGGCTCACGCTGCGCGTTCGCACCTCGACCTCCGGGGACGGCTCACGCTGCGCGTTCGCACCTCGACCTCCGGGGACGGCTCACGCTGCGCGTTCGCACCTCGACCTCCGAGAGCCGGGACCACGCGACCCGGCGAGGCGCTCTGCTCAGGCCGGGGCGACCGCGACGCGGATGCCGTTCAGCACGGCCATCCCGGCGAGGCGCTCGAGGTCATCGGGGTCGGTCGAGGCGAGCTGGTTGACGTTCGCGCCACCGGCGGCGTTGGCGCGCTGCCAGCCCCCGCCGGCGTGACCCCAGCCGTGCGGAATCGCGACCGTCCCCGGTCGGACCTCCTCGGTCACCATCGCCGGCAGCGCGATCCGTCCGTGCCGCGAGGCGACGGTGCACTCTTGGCCGTCGGTGACGCCGAGGTCCGCGGCGTCCTTGGGGTGGATCCGCATCCCGTGCCGGCGCTTGCCCTTCATCAGGGTCGGGGCGTTGTGCATCCACGAGTTGTGCGAGCGCAGCTCGCGCAGCCCGATGAGGCGCAGCGGGTAGTCCTCGTCGGGTGCCTGGCGGCCCCGCTCGGCCAGGCGGTCCAGCTCGGCCGCGATCGGCGGTGGGTCCAGCCGGACCTTGCCGCCGCGGTGCTCCACGACCTCCTCGAGCACCCCGGTCGCGTGGTGCTCGGCAAGGACGAGACCGTGCGGGTGCGCGGCCACCTCGGCCAGCGACAGCCGGCCGCCACGGAGCCACCCGCGCGGGCCCTGACCGTTGCCGACCCGGAACGCCAACGCCAGCGCGCGCCGCGGGGTCAGTGGGGCGACGGCCGAGAGCAGACGCTGGCCGCCGGCCACGACGCGGGAGACGCGTCGACCGGCCAGCGGCGGCGCGAACAACGGCACCCCGGCGCGCCGGGCGAGCTCCTCGATCACCTCCCACTCGGGCCGCGCCTCGCCGTACGCCGGGACGACCGCCTCGGTGAACTGGACGAACGGCTTGGTGAACAGGCTCAGGAAGGCGATGGGGGCGTCCTCGCGCTCCAGCCAGGTCGTGGCGGGCAGCACGTAGTCGGCGTGCCGGTTGGTCTCGTTGAGGTATAGGTCGAGGGAGACCATCAGGTCGAGCCCGGCGAGCGCCTCGACCAGCTCCTCGCCGTTGGGCACCGAGAGCACCGGGTTGCCGGCGGAGACGAAGAGCGTCCGCAGCTGCCCCCGTCCGGGCGTCGTCATCTCCTTGGCCATCAGGGCCGCAGGGAAGGTGCCGAGCACGTCGGGGAAGCCCCCGATCCGTGAGCGCATCCGGTCGTAGGACAGCAGGTTCACCTTCTGCCCGAGCGCCTCGATCGGCAGGGGCGACCGGCCGAAGACGCCACCGCCGGGCCGGTCCAGGTTGCCGGTGACCAGCGCGAGCGCGTCGAGCAGGAAGGAGACCAGCGTGCCCTGGGTGCCCAGGCACGACCCGGTCCGGCCGTAGACGGCAGCGCTCGGCGCCGCGGCCAGGTCGCGCGCGAGCCGGCGGACCGCGTCCGGGTCGAGTCCGGTGTGGACGGCAGTGGCCTCCGGCGGGTGCTCGGCCGCGGCGCGACGCAGCAGCTCGACGCCGGTGGACTGCCGGGCGATGGCCGCCTCGTCGGCGAGCCCCTCGGCGAAGACGACGTGGAGCAGGGAGAGCAGCAGCCAGGCGTCGCCGTCGGGCTGGACGGGCACGTGCTCGAAGAGGGCCGCGGTCTCGCTGCGGCGGGGGTCGACCACGACCACCCGGCCGCCTCGGGCCGTGATCGCCTTCATCTGCTCCTTCATCCGCGGCGCGGAGATGATGCTGCCGTGCGAGACCACGGGGTTGGCGCCGACCACGAGCAGGAAGTCGGTCCGGTCGAGGTCGGGGATGGGCACCACGAACGACGCACCGTAGAGCAGGCTGCTGGCGGCGAACCGGTTGTTCACGTCCTGCGAGCCTGCGGAGTAGAGGTGCTTGCTGCCCAGGCCGAGCGCCAGGCCCTGCAGCCACAGCGTGTGCGAGTAGGAGAACGCCGAGGGGTTGCCGAAGTACCAGCCGATCCCCTCGCCGCCGTACGACGAGACCGCGGTGCGCAGGCGCTCCCCGATGTCCTCGAGCGCCTCGTCCCAGCCGACCCGGACGAACGTGCCGTCGGCCTGCCGGCGCAGCGGGTGCAGCACCCGGTCCGGGTCGTTCTGCACGTCGGTGAACGCGATGCCCTTGGGGCACGCGAAGCCCTGGGAGAGCGGATGCTCGGGATCGGGGCGCAGCTGCACGAGCCGGCCGTCCTCCACGGTCGCGACGAGACCGCACGAGGCCTCGCAGATCCGGCAGTACGTGACCTTCTGCTCGCTCACCAGGACTCCCTTCGACGTCGGACCATGCTCTCTGACAGGGCGTGTTGTCACAAGGGGTCGCGGTGGTGGCTCAGGTGCCGTACACCGGCTCGGGCGGTGTCGCGCGCCCCAGCAGGTCGCGCACCGCGGCCCCCACGTCCGCGGGGTCCCAGCGCCGACCGAGGTCGACGCTGGGGCCGTGCCGCCAGCCCTCCTCGACGCAGAGCCGGCCGCCCTCGGACTCGATCACCCGTCCGGTGACGTCGCCGGAGTCCACGCTGGCGAGCCAGGCCACCAGCGGCGCGACGTTGGCCGGGTGCATGGCGTCGAAGCCGTCCTCGGGCTCGGCCATCGCCTCGGCGAAGGCGGCCTCGGTCATCCGGGTGCGGGCGGCCGGGGCCAGCGCGTTGACCGTCACGCCGTACCGACCGAGCTCGGCCGCGGCCACCAGGGTCAGCCCGGCGATGCCGGCCTTCGCGGCCGAGTAGGTGCCCTGGCCGATGGAGCCCTGGAGCCCGGCGCCGCTGGAGGTGTTGATGATCCGGGCCTGGCGTGGGCGGCCAGCCTTCGCCTCGTCGCGCCAGTACGCCGCGGCGTGACGCAGCGGGGCGAAGTGACCTTTCAGGTGGACGCGGACGACCGCGTCCCACTCGTCCTCGCTGGTGTTGACCAGCATCCGGTCCCGGAGGAACCCGGCGTTGTTGACCAGCACGTCGAGCCCGCCGAACGTGTCGACGGCCTGCCGGACGAGCTCGCGCGCACCCGCGAAGTCGGCGACGTCGGAGCCGTTGGCCACGGCCTCGCCACCCATCGCCTCGATCTCGGCGACGACGTCGTACGCCGGGCCGGCGGAGGCGCCCTCGCCCGCGCCACTCGTGCCGAGGTCGTTGACCACGACCTTCGCGCCCTGGCGGGCCAGCTCGAGGGCATGCTCGCGGCCCAGGCCGCGGCCGGCGCCGGTCACGATCGCGATGCGGCCTGTGCAGATCCCGGTCACTTCTTCTCCTCGGTGGGGTGGGCAGCGGCCAGGAACGCCGGGCGCTCCCCGCCGCCGTGCACCTCGACAGAGGCGCCGGAGACGTAGGAGGCCAGCGGGCTGGCCAGGAAGACGGCGACGTTGCCGACGTCGCGCGGGGTGGCCATCCGGCCCAGCGGGACGGTCGCGGCGACGGCGGCGATGCCGTCCTCGTCGCCGTAGTGCAGGGCCGACTGCTCGGTGCGGACCAGGCCGACGTCCATCGTGTTGACCCGGACCTTCGGGGCCCACTCGACGGCCAGGCTCCGGGTCAGCGAGTCGAGCCCGGCCTTGGCCGCGCCGTACGCCGCGGTGCCCGGGCTGGGTCGCAGCGCGCTGACGCTGGAGACGTTGACGATCGCGCCGCCCTCGGGCTGCACCTGCATCACGCGGTTGGCGGCCTGGGACAGCAGCAGAGGGGCAAGCAGGTTGAGCTCGGTGACCTTGGCGTGGAAGCCCGGCGACGCCTCGGCCGCCAGCGCGTACGGCGCGCCACCGGCATTGTTGACCAGCACGTCGAGGCGGCCGTGCTCGGCGACGATGTCGTCGACCAGGGCGGTCACCGCGGCCGGGTCGCGGACGTCGCAGACGCGGTGACCCGGGTTTTCGGCGTCATGACGCGAGCACGTCAGCACGGTCGCGCCCGCCTCGCGGAACGCCTCGGAGATGCCCCGGCCGACGCCCCGGGTTCCCCCGGTGACCAGCACGACGCGGCCGTCGAGGTCGAGGCTGAGGCTCACGTGTCTCCTCGGTGATGGGCGTGGACGGGGCGTTGGGGGGTCTCGTGGCTCGCTTCGCTCGCACCTCGACCTCCGGGACCGTCTCGTGTTCGTAACCCTTGGGTTGAGCAGAGACGAGCTTGCGGTCTCGTGTTCGTAACCCTTGGGTCGAGCAGAGACGAGCTTGCGGTCTCGTGTTCGTAACCCTTGGGTTGAGCAGAGACGAGCTTGCGAGTCTCGTGTCGAAACCAAGCAAGTGTTAGGGTACCAAGCAAATGCTAGGTTTGTGAACCGAGAGGGCGCTCATGGGTATCTCCTCGGTCCTGCGCGAGGACCACATCCGGGTCGTCACGATGGACTATCCCCCGGTCAACGCGCTGCCCGTGCGCGGCTGGTTCGAGGTCGCCGAGGCGCTCGACGAGGCGGGCCGCGACGGCTCCACCCACGTCGTCGTCCTCCGGGCGGAGGGCCGCGGCTTCAACGCCGGGGTCGACATCAAGGAGATGCAGCACAGCACCGGGTTCGACGCGCTGATCGGTGCGAACAAGGGCTGCTTCGCGGCGTTCAAGGCGGTCTACGAGTGCGCGGTGCCCGTGGTCGCAGCGGTAACGCCGACTGCGTCGTCGCGTCCGAGGATGCGTACTTCGGTGTCCCGGAGGTCGACCGCGGAGCTCTGGGCGCCGCCACCCACCTGGCCCGGATGGTGCCGCCGCACCTGATGCGCACGCTCTACCTGACCGGCCGCACCATCGCCGCGGCCGACCTCGTCCCGCACGGCAGCGTGCTCGAGGTCGTCCCCCGTGACCGCCTGGACGAGGCCGCGCTCGCGGTGGCCGGCGAGATCGCCCGCAAGGACACCCGGGTGATCCGCGCGGCCAAGGAGGCGCTGAACGGCATCGACCCCGTCGACGTCAACCGCAGCTACCGGTTCGAGCAGGGCTTCACCATGGAGCTGAACCTGGCCGGCGTGGCCGACGAGCTGCGCGACGACTTCGCCGGCACGGACAAGGCGGGTCGACGGTGAGCGGGCTGCGTGCGGGGTCTCGACACGGTCGCTCGTTCCTCGCTCCCTACTCGACCGGCGAGAGCGTTGCGACGTGCTCGACCGGCGAGATCGGCTCGACCGGCGAGGTCTCGCGGTGAGCGGGCCGCGGGACAAGCGGATGACGATCGCCGACGTCGTCGACCGGCTCGAGGACGGCATGACCATCGGGATCGGCGGGTGGGGTCCGCGGCGCAAGCCGATGGCGCTGGTCCGGGCGATCCTGCGCTCCGACCTGAAGGACCTGACGATCGTGTCGTGGGGCGGCGCCGACGTCGGCCTGCTGGTCCGGGCCGGCAAGGTCCGCCGGCTGGTCTACGCGTTCGTCTCGCTCGACTCGGTGCCGCTCGAGCCCAACTTCCAGCTCGCCCGGCAGGGCGGCACCATCCCCGACGTCGTCGAGCTCGACGAGGGCATGTTCCAGACCGGCCTGCGCGCCGCTGCCCAGCGCCTCGCGTTCCTGCCGATGCGCGCCGGCCTCGGGTCGGACGTGCTGGTCAACAACCCGTGGATCCGCACCGTCACGAGCCCATACGACGACGGCGAGGAGTACGTCGCCGTCCCGGCGCTGCGCCTCGACGTGGCCCTGGTCCACCTCAACCGGGCCGACCGGAACGGCAACGCGACCTACCTCGGCCCTGACCCCTACTTCGACGACCTCTTCTGCCTGGCTGCCGACGCGGCGTACGTCAGCGTGGAGCAGGTCGTCGACACCGCGGGGCTGACGGTCGACACCCCCGTCCAGCGCCTCCTGCTGAGCCGGATGATGGTCACCGGTGTGGTCGAGGCCCCGAACGGCGCACACTTCACGACCTGCACGCCGGACTACGAGCGCGACGAGGCGTTCCAGCGGCACTACGCGCAGGCCGCCGCCGACCCCGACGCGTGGGCCGCCTTCGAGGAGCGCTTCCTCTCCGGCGACGAGGACGCCTACCAGCAGGCCGTGCGGGCCTTCCACGACGAGCAGGAGGCCTCCCGATGAGCGACGTCACCCGCGCCGAGGTCTGTGCCGTCGCTGTGGCGGACTGCTGGGCCGAGGACGGCGAGATCTTCGGCAGCCCGATGGGCCTGCTCCCGATGCTCGGCGCCCGGCTCTGCAAGCTGACCTCCAACCCCGACCTGGTGATCAGCGACGGCGAGTCGCTCTTCCTGGCCGGGGTGCCGCCCCTGGGGCAGACCAAGGAGGTCGTCGAGGGCTGGATCCCGTTCCGCCGGGTCTTCGACGTCGTCGCCTACGGCAAGCGGCACGTGATGATGGGCGCCACCCAGGTCGACCGGCACGGCAACCAGAACATCTCCGCCATCGGCGACTTCGCCCGGCCCACCCGCCAGCTGCTCGGCTCGCGGGGCGCGCCCGGCAACACGGTCAACAACCGGACGTCGTACTGGGTGCCCAAGCACTCCCCGCGCGTGTTCGTCGAGCAGGTCGACGTCGTCTCGGGGGTCGGCCCGGCCCGGGCGAAGGCCGCCGGCCCCACAGCCGCGCGCTACAACGACATCCACCGCATCGTCAGCAACCTGGCCGTCCTGGACGTCGGCGGCCCCGGCGACACCGTCCGGCTGCGCAGCGTCCATCCCGGCGTGAGCGTCGAGGAGGTGCAGGCACAGACCGGGTTCCCCCTGCACGTCGACGGACAGGTGCCCACCACCCGCCTCCCGACAGACGCCGAGCTGGTCGTGATCCGCGAGGTCCTCGACCCGAAGGGCCTGCGCCACCGTGAGGTGCCGGCATGATCGAGCAGCTGCTCCGGACCCCGCTGACCGACCTCGTCGGGGTGCGTCACCCGGTCGTGCAGACCGGGATGGGCTGGGTCGCCGGCCCCCGCCTGGTCTCGGGGACGGCGAACGCCGGCGGCCTCGGCATCCTGGCCAGCGCCACGATGACCTACGACGAGCTCGAGCGCGCGATCGTCGAGGTCAAGGGGCGCACCGACCAGCCGTTCGGGGTCAACCTCCGCGCCGACGCCGGGGACGCCCCTGCGCGGGTCGACCTGCTGATCAAGCACGGGGTGAAGGTCGCCTCGTTCGCCCTGGCGCCCAAGCAGGAGCTCATCGCCAAGCTCAAGGACCACGGGCTGGTCGTGATGCCGAGCGTCGGGGCACCCCGGCACGCCGAGAAGGTCGCCGCGTGGGGCGCGGATGCGGTGATGATCCAGGGTGGCGAGGGCGGCGGTCACACCGGCGCCGTCCCGACCACGCTGCTGCTCCCCACCGTGCTCGACGCGGTCGACATCCCGGTCGTCGCCGCCGGCGGGTTCTTCGACGGCCGCGGCCTGGCCGCCGCACTGGCGTACGGCGCCGCCGGGGTCGGCATGGGCACCCGCTTCCTGCTCACCGCCGACTCCGCGGTGCCCCAGGCCGTCAAGGAGCTCTACCTGTCCTACGGTCTCGACGGCACCGTCGTCACCGCCAAGGTCGACGGCATGCCGCACCGCATGCTGCGCACCCGGCTGGTGGAGGAGATCGAGGAGGAGAGCCGGCTGCGCCGGTTGCTGCCCACCGCCCGCCGCACGCTGGAGTTCAAGCGGTCCAGCGGGATGAGCTGGCGCGAGCTCGCCGCCGACGGGCGGTCGATGAAGCACGGCAGCGAGCGGTCCTGGTCGCAGATGGTGCTGGCCGCCAACACCCCGACGATGCTGCGCGCGGGTCTGGTCGAGGGCGACACCGGTGCGGGCGTGTTGGCCGCCGGTCAGGTGGTGGGCGTGCTGGACGACCTGCCCACCTGCGAGGAGCTCGTCGACCGCGTCGTCACGCAGGCGGCGGCCGAGCTCGCCCGGCTGCGCGGGCTCACGCTCTGACGCCGACCCTGACCCTGACACTGACCCTGATCTTGGTCCCTGTCCCGGCCCCGACCGGCGGGCCTACGGTGACCTGCATGACCTCCTCCGGCTCCGACGGCCTCGTGACGCTTCCCGACGGTCGCGTCGTCGCGACGTGCGAGGTCGGCGACCCGGCGGGGTTCGCCGTCCTCTTCCACGCCGGGAGCCCCGGAGGCCGCTTCCAGGCGCTCGGGTACGACCGGCAGGCCCGCGCCGCGGGGGTACGCCTGGTCGCCGTCAACCGTCCCGGGTACGGCGACTCGACCGTCACGCCGCCCAGCCTGGCGACGGTGGGGCAGGACGGGCTCGCGGTGGCGGACGCGGTCGGCTTCGGCGACTTCTCCGTGCTCGGCGTGTCCGGGGGTGGTCCCTACGCGCTGGCCACCGGGCTCGCCGACCCGGCCCGGGTGCGCAGGGTCGGCGTGGCGGCCGGGATCGGACCCTGGCGGCTCGTCGACCGTGGTCCCGAGGACAACCCGGAGCTCGCCGCGCTGGCGCTGGCCGACGCAGGCGACGTCGCAGGCGCCGTGGCGGCCATGCGGACGCTGTGCGAGGAGGAGCGGGGCGGGCTGCTCGACCTGGACGACGAGGCGATGGTCGACGCGTTCTTCGCCGGTCTCTCCCCCGGCGAGCTGACCTGGCTGACCCAGGACGCCCGGGTGGCCTGGGCACGGGACATGCGCGACGCCTGGCGGACCATGGACGGCTATGCCCGGGACAACGTCTCCTGGGGTGCAGCGTGGGACATCGACGTCAGCGCGCTCCGGGTGCCGACCAGGCTCTGGTACGGCGAGCGGGACCGGTTGGTGCCCCCGAGCCACGGCCGCTGGCTCGCCGACCGGATCCCCGGCGCGGTCCTGGACGTGCGCGCCGCGCTCGGTCACGGCGAGGTCTGCACCGGTCTCGCCGAGGAGATGCTCGCCTGGGTGGCCTCGCCCCGCTGAGCGGGCTCAGGCGGTCTTCGAGCCGCTCTGGACCTTGCGCCACACGGCGGTGACGATGACCGCTCCGACGATGGAGCCGATGATGCCGCTGGCCCGCAGCTCGAGGCCGTCCCCGGCGAGCAGGCTGATCAGCAGGCCGCCGACGAACGAGCCGAGGATGCCCGCACCGAGCGCCATGCCCCAGTCGATGCCGGTGCCGGACTTGCCGAGGATGAGCTGGGCGGCGGCACCGACGAGCATGCCGAACAGGATGATGCCGAGGATGAGCATGGCCGGAGCATACCGACGCGACCGGGCGTTCCGGCGGAGGTGGCGGCGGCCCGGCCCAGACGGCATGATCTGGCAGGCGCGCCGACCGCGCCGCCCTCCGAGCCCCCAGGAGACCTGATGCTGCGCCTCGACGACCGGTGGGTCTGGGACAGCTGGATCGCCGACGACGGCGAGCACTTCCACCTCTTCTACCTGCAGGCCCCGACCGCGTTGGGCGACCCCGGCCTGCGCCACGCCGCGGCCACGGTGGGCCACGCCCGGTCCCGTGACCTGGTCGACTGGGAGGTGCTCCCCGACGCGTTGGGACCGGACCCGGACGGCTGGGACGACCTGGCGATCTGGACCGGCTCGGTGGCGCGCGGCGACGACGGCGTCTGGCGGATGTACTACACCGCCATCAACACCCGCGGGCACGGGCTGCGCGACCAGCGCGTCGGCGTCGTCGAGTCCGACGACCTGGTGACCTGGCGGCGCGTGCGCGACACCCCGCTGCTCGAGGTCGACACCCGGTGGTACAAGAGCCTCCCGGAGGACGGTCGCGCCTCGGAGACCTGGCGTGACCCGGTGGTCTTCCGCGACCCGGCCGGCGACGGCTGGCACATGTTCGTCACCGCCCGGGCACGTGACGCGGCCCCGAACGACGACGGTGTGCTCGCCCACGCCACCTCGCCCGACATGCTCACCTGGGAGCTCGGACCGCCCGTGTGCGCACCGGGGGCCGGCTTCGGGCAGCTCGAGGTCGGCCAGGTGCGCATGATCGACGGCACCCCGGTGCTGGTGTTCACCTGCCACCCGCAGGAGATGACCGGTGCGCGCAAGGCCCGGTCCGGCTACTACTGCACCTGGGCCGTCGCCGGCGAGCCCGGCGGGTCCATCCTGGGTCCCTGGGACATCGACGCCGCCCAGCCGTTCGTGGCCGAGCCGTTCCTGTTCGCCGCTCCCCTGGTCCAGGACCGGTCCGGCCGGTGGGTCCTCCTCGGCTTCCGCAACACCGAGCCGGAGGGCATCCTCCAGTTCGAGATCACCGACCCCCTCCCGGTGCGGCTGGAGGACGGCGCCCTGGTCCTGGACGGGCGCGGATGACCGAGCTCGTCGGCGGCGCGGTCAGCACGGCGGTCGGCCTGGCGCTCTCGGCGATCGGCGCACGGTCGCTGCGCGCCACCCCGGCCGACCACTTCTACGACCGGCCCGAGCACGTCCCTGCCGAGCCCGGCACCGTGCTCAAGGCTGAGCCTGCGCGCTTCTACCTCGACCCGTTCCGGGTCGTGCCCGCCCCGGCGACCGTCGAGCGGATCATGTTCACCTCGAGTGACCGGCTCGGTCGACCGATCGCCGTCACCGGCACCGTGATGAGCCCGACCCGCCCCCGCTCGAGCCGGGCCGACCGCGGCCTGGTGGTCTTCGCCGTCGGCACCCAGGGCATGGGCAGCCAGTGCGCGCCGTCGCGGCAGATGGCGGTGGGCCGCGAGTACGAGTCGGTCTTCATCACCGGGCTGCTGGCCCGCGGCTACAACGTGGTCGTCCCCGACTACCAGGGCCTGGGCGTGGGGGGCACCCACACCTACATGAGCCGCGAGGTCCAGGGCCACGTCGTGCTGGACGCCTTGCGGGCCGCCCAGCGGATGGACCTGCCCGACATCCCCCGGGACGGCCCGGTCGCGATCACCGGCTACTCACAGGGCGGCGGTGCCGCGGCGTCGGCGGCGGAGACGTGGCACGAGTACGCCCCCGAGCTCCGGCTCACCGGCGCGGTGGCCGGAGCCATCCCCGGCGACCTGCGGCTGGTGGCCCGGATGCTCGACGGCAGCCCCTACTTCGCGTTCCTGGGCTACGCCCTGGCCGGCCTGGCCGCCGACTACGAGGTCGACATCACCACCTACCTCAACCACCGAGGCCTCGGCGTCGTCGCAGCGATCAGCGAGCAGTGCATGTTCGAGTCCCTGCGTCGCTACGCCTTCACCAAGTCGGCCTCCCTGACCGCCGACGGCCGCTCGATCGTGCGCATCCTCGACGAGGAGCCGTTCGCCTCGATCGTCGCGGAGCAGCAGATCGGCAACGGGCGCTACCCCCGGGTGCCCGCGCTCGTCTCGCACAGCAGGTTCGACGACGTGGTCCCCTACGAGGCGGGCCGGGCGGTCGCCGAGCGCTGGGCCGGGTACGGCGGCCGGGTCCGGCTCTCGACCAACCTGGCGCCCACCCACGCCGGCGCCGCCCTCACGTCGTACTCCTCGGCGTTCTCGTTCCTCTCGGCCCGGTTCGCCGGCAAGCCGATGCGGGCCAACACGAAGCGCTACCTGCACAGCCTGGTCGAGGGCCCGGCCGCCGACCCCGCGACCGCGGCGGACGGCTAGGACGCGCCGCGGGGCAGGTCCGGGTCCTGCGTCGTCGCGTACGCCGGGGTCTCGCCCTCGATGGCCTCCTCGACGTCGACCGGCAGGTCGGTGCTGCCGGCGTCGTCGGGGTCGCCGGCACTGCTCGCGTCGTCGAAGCTGACGGTGACGGTCTGGAACCCCTTGTGCCGCTGCATCTTGGCGTAGAGCCCGTAGGCCTTCCGGTCCGCGTCGGTCAGCTCCACCGCGTCGGTGAACGGGGTCAGCAGGGCGCGGGGGTAGAGCTTGCGGAAGAGGACGACGTTGATCTCGATGCCGATCACGGCCATCGAGGTGGCCAGGAAGAGCAGCGCGAAGAGGCCGAGGACCAACGCGAAGGTGGCGTTGATGTCGGTCGCCTTGGCGACCACGCGGCTCACGTACTGGCTCCCCGCCACCTGCAGCGCCTGCCACATCACCGCGATCGCGAAGCCCCCCGGCAGCGACTGCCGGAAGGACGGCCGGCGGGCCGTGGTGTAGCGCATCATCAGGCTGAGGAACAGCGTGGTGATGAGCACCGAGAGCACCGGGGTCCCGGCGTGCAGCCACGCGGCGGTGTCGATGCCGAACGAGCGCAGGTTGCTCAGGAACGTGGTCAGCACGGTCAGCGCGATCGTCGCCACGCCGGCGACGCTGACCAGCACCAGGCTGCGCCAGCGGCTGACGATCGGGTTGAGCCGGCTGTTGCGCGGCACCGCCCAGGCGACGTTGAGTGCGTTCTGCGCCGCCTGGCCCAGGCCAAGCACGCCGTACAGAGCGGTCAGCGAGCCGATCACGACCGCCGAGGTGCTGCCCTGGATGCCTTCGGGGGTGGCCAGCTGGGTGCCCACGATCGGGATCCGGCTCAGGGTGGAGTCCAACAGCTGCTGCTGCAGCTCGACGTCGCCCTGGAGCACGAAGCCCAGCACCGACGAGGCGATCAGCAGCAGCGGGAAGATCGAGATGAACGCGTAGTACGTCAGGATCGCCGCGAGGTAGGGACCCTGGTCGTCGAAGAACTTGTAGGTGACGCCGAGGGGGAAGCCGACGACGGGGTGTCTCCGCTGGAACGCATCGATGCGGTCGACGAACTCAGGCACGTCTGCAACGTACTCGACCGCGCCTCACGAACCGCTCAGGGCAGCCGCTGGAACTGCAGCCCCCGACCCATCCAGCGGTACCGCAGCAGCTCGTTGACCCCGATCATGTGGTCGTTGGACTCCGCGTTCCAGGTGTCCACGGTCTCGACCTGCGGCTCGACCTCGTCCAGCCAGAGGTTCATGCCGCTCTTGAGCAGCAGGCCCAGCCGGTGTCCGCGGTGCGCCCGCACCACGGAGGTGTCGTGCTGGTGCCCCACCGCAGGACGCGCCGACTCCACGGCGACCACGGTGTGCCCGGCCAGCTCCCCGGTCTCGCGGTGCCGGGCGACGAGCCGGTAGAGCCGGTCGCCGCTCTTCTCCCGAGCGGTCTCGTAGTCCCGGGTCCGCTGCACGGAGAACGCGTCGTCCTCGAGCGCCAGGTCGTCCAGCGGGGCGTCGTTGATGGCGGCGCTCATCTCGGTGACCGCCTCGAGGAGGTCCTCGGGCGTCCGGCCGGGCAGCCGCAGCAGCTCGTACGCCGCGGACGCCTCGAGCGCCTGCTCGTGGAGACGGGCCAGCTCGGCCCGGTCGAGCTCGGCGAGATGCTGGCGCCGGTTGATGGCCTGGGAGCCGCGGGTGAAGCCGAACCGCTCGACGAAGCCCTCGAACCCGTGGCCGTCCCAGCAGTCGGCGCCGAACTTGGTGCGACCCAGCGCCGTGGAGACCGCCATGAGCTCCTCGACGACGGCCGAGCCGATGCCCTGGTGCCGGTGCTCGGGGTGGACGGTGACGCCCATCCAGGCGAGGTCGAGGTTGTCGTGCTGCGGGGTGTGCACGTAGCCGACCGCGACCACCTGGTCGTCGACCGCGGCGGTGAAGTGCTGCGCGGGCTCGAGGTCCCACCCGTAGCGCAGGCGTGCCTGCATGCGTTCGACGGAGTCGGGGTGCACCCACGGGGAGTCGGCGGCGATGGTCGCGTTCTCGACCTCGACGGCAGCGGCGACCCGCTCGGAGTCGTCGGGGCTGAGCGGGGTGACGGTCAGGCGGGCGGTGTCCATCACGCCAGGCTGCTCCGTCGGGCGCGGCCGTGCCAACCGGTTTTCCGCGCGCCCCGCCCGGTCAGAGGCGCTCGATGATCGTGACGTTGGCCTGACCGCCGCCCTCGCACATGGTCTGCAGGCCGTAGCGGCCACCGGTGCGCTCGAGCTCGTGCAGCAGGGTGGTCATCAGGCGGGTGCCGGTGGCGCCGATGGGGTGACCGAGGCTGATCCCGCCGCCGTTGACGTTGACCTTCTCCAGCGGCGCGCCCGTCTCCTTCGCCCAGGCGAGCACGACGGGGGCGAAGGCCTCGTTGCACTCGAAGAGGTCGATGTCGTCGATGCTCATCCCGGCCTTGGTCAGCGCGTGCCGGGTGGCGTTGATCGGGCCGGTCAGCATCCAGATCGGGTCGTCGCCGCGCACGGACAGGTGGTGCACGCGGGCCCGCGGGGTGAGCCCGTGGTCGGCCAGCGCCTTCTCGGAGGCGATCAGCATCGCCGAGGCTGCGTCGCTGATCTGGCTGGCCACCGCCGCGGTCACCCGACCGCCAGGGCTGAGCGGCTGCAGGCCGGCCATCTTCTCCCGGGTGGTGTCGCGACGCGGGCCCTCGTCGGTGGTGAACTCGCCCACCGGCGCGATCTGGCTGACGAACCGGCCCTCGTCGACGGCCCGGAGCGCCCGCTGGTGCGACTCGAAGGCGTAGGCCTCCAGGTCGTCGCGCGAGAGGTCCCAGCGCTCCGCGATCATCTCGGCACTGCGGAACTGGGAGACCTCCTGGTCGCCGTACCGGGCCAGCCAGCCGGGGGACTCCGCGAACGGGGTGGAGAAACCGTACTGCTGGGCGACGAGCATCGCCGAGGAGATCGGGATCGCCGACATGTTCTGCACGCCGCCGGCGACGACCAGGTCCTGGGTGCCGGACATGACGCCCTGGGCGGCGAAGTGGACCGCCTGCTGGGAGGAGCCGCACTGCCGGTCGATCGTGACGCCCGGGACGTGGTCGGGCAGCCCGGCCACCAGCCAGGCGGTCCGGGCGACGTCCCCGGCCTGCGACCCGATGGTGTCGCAGCACCCCAGGATCACGTCGTCGACGGCACCGGGGTCGATCCCGGTGCGCTCCACCAGCGCGGACAGCACGTGGCCGCCCAGGTCGGCGGAGTGGACGCCGGACAGGGCGCCGCCGCGGCGGCCGACCGGGGTGCGGACGGCGTCGACGATGTAGGCCTCGGGCATGGGTCTCTCTTCTCCGGTGGTCGAGTGCGAGCGGAGCGAGCCACGAGACCTGCCCCGCCGGACGGTCAGGTGGCGGCGATGCCGTCGAGCAGGATGGACAGGTACTGGTCGGCGACCTGCTGGGCGCTGAGCTCGCCGCCGGGGCGGTACCAGCGCACGGCCACCCAGACGGTGTCGCGGATGAAGCGGTAGACCAGCTCGGCGTCGAGGTCGGCGCGCAGCGCCCCGGCCTCCACGCCGTCGCGCAGCAGCCGCAGCCACATCGTGCGGAAGCGCCGGTTGTGCTCGTCGAGGTAGGCGAACCGCTCGAACTCGGTCAGGTAGGCCGCGTCGGTCTGGAAGATCGCGACCTCGTCGTGGTGCTGGTCGATCGCCTCGAAGGACGCGCGGACGACCGCGTCGACCTTGGCGCGGGCGTCGAGGTCGGACCCGACGATCTCGTCGTACGTCGCGAAGAGCGCGGTCTGGAAGCTGCTCAGCAGCTCGTCGACCATCGTCTCCTTGGAGTCGAAGTGGTGGTAGAGGCTGCCGGAGAGGATGCCGGCCGCGTCGGCGATGTCGCGCACGGTGGTGTTCTTGAACCCCCGCTGCGCGAACAGGTGCCCCGCGATGCCGAGCAGCTCGTCCCTGCGTGTGGCCATGTGCTCTCCCCCTCAGGCGTGCTGGCTGCTGACCGAGACGACCTCGCCGGTCAGGTACGACGCGTAGTCGCTCGCCAGGAAGACCATCACGTTGGCGACCTCCCACGGCTCGGCGGCACGCTTGAAGGCCTCGCGGCCCTTGAGCTCCTCGAGCAGCTCCGGTGAGGTCACCTTCTCCAGGAACGGGTGCATCGCCAGGCTCGGCGAGACGGCGTTGACCCGGATCCCGTACGGCGCGAGGTCGAGGGCCGCGCAGCGCGTCAGCGCCATCACCCCGGCCTTGGCGGCGGCGTAGTGCGCCTGCCCCTCCTGGGCCCGCCAGCCGATCACCGAGGCGTTGTTGACCAGCACGCCCTTCCGGCCGGCAGCCACGAGGCGCTGCCCCGCCGCCCGCACGCAGCGGAAGGTGCCGGTCAGGGTGATGTCCAGGACGAGGCCCCACTGCTCGTCGGTCAGCTCCAGCACGCTGGCCGTGCCGCCCAGGCCGGCGTTGTTGACCATCACGTCGAGCCCGCCGAACCCTTCGGCCGCGTCGAGCAGCCGCTGCACCTGGGCCTCGTCGCGGACGTCGCAGGCGACGGAGGCGACCCGGTCGCTGCCGAACTCGTCGGCGAGCCCCTGGTGGGCCTCGGCGAGGCGACGCTCGTGGGTGTCGCTGAGCACGACCGCGCGGGCACCCTCCTCGAGGCTGCGCCGCGCGACCGAGGCACCGATGCCGGCCCCGGCAGAGGCGGTCACCACCACCACCTTGTCGGTGAGGAGCCCGTGACCGGGGACGTAGGCCGGGGTCGCGACGGGGACGGGGGTGGCGGTCATCAGGCACGCGCCTCTCGGGGAAGGTCGAGCACGCGCTCGGCGAGGATGTTGCGCTGGATCTCGTCGGAGCCGCCGTAGATCGTGTCCGAGCGGGTGAAGAGGAAGAGTCGCTGCCAGGCGTCGAGGTCGTAGCTCGCACCGGAGCTCCCCCGCGTCGGCAGGCCGCCCGCGCCGAGGACGTCCATGGCCAGGGCACCGAGGTTGCGGTGCCAGGACGCCCAGACCAGCTTGGCGATGTTGTCCTGCCCTCGGTCGGCGCCGTGACCGGACAGGTTCTCGGCCAAGGTGCGCAGCGCGTTGGCCTTCATGACCTCCAGGCCCACGACGGCCTGGGCCAGCCGGTCCCGCAGCACCGGGTCGTCGTACGCACCGTTGTCACGGGCCAGCGCGAGGACGCCGTCCAGCTCGCGGGCGAAGCCGACCTGCTGGCCGAGCGTGGAGACGCCGCGCTCGAAGCCGAGCAGCGCCATCGCGACCTGCCAGCCCTGGCCGGGAGCGCCCACGACCAGGTCGGCGTCCGTGCGCGCCCCGGTCAGGAAGACCTCGTTGAACTCGCTGGTGCCGGTGAGCTGCTGGATCGGACGGATCTCGACGCCAGGCTGGTCGAGCGGGACCAGCAGGAAGCTGAGCCCGCGGTGCCGCTGCGAGCCGGGTTCGGTGCGGGCCAGCACGAAGCACCACTGGGCCACCTGCGCCATCGAGGTCCACACCTTCTGCCCGTCCAGCACCCACTGGTCGCCGTCGAGGCGGGCCCGGGTGGCGACCGCGGCGAGGTCGGAGCCGGCACCGGGCTCGGAGTAGCCCTGGCACCACAGCTCGTCCACCGACACGATCGGGGGGAGGAAGCGGGCCTGCTGGGCCTCGGTGCCGAAGGCGATGAGAGTCGGGCCGAGCAGCTCCTCGCCGAGGTGGTTGACCCGGGCGGGTGCGTCGGAGCGGGCGTACTCCTCGTGGAAGACCACCTGCTCGGGCAGGGTCAGGCCCCGACCGCCGTGCTCGCGCGGCCAGCCCACGCAGGTCCAGCCGCCGGCGGCGAGCTCGCGGTTCCAGGCGTGCCGCTCGTCGTGGTGCTCGTGCTCGCTGCCCGGACCTCCGGTCCCGCGCAGGGCCGCGAAGTCACCGACGAGGTGCTCGTCCAACCAGGTGCGGATCTCCTCACGGAGCTCCCGGTGCGGCTCGGGCATGTCAGCTCCTGTCCCTGGTGATCGCGGTCGACCTCGGCGTAGAGTAGCCTACCAAGCACTTGCTTGGGACAACAGAGAGGTAGGCATGAGCGACCACGCGGCCGACACGCTCCCGCGCGTGCTGCAACGCGCCGCCGAGCAGTACGGCGAGCACCCGGCCGTCGTCGACGGACCCACCACCCTCGGCTTCGACGGGCTGCTCACGGCGGTCCGCGACACCGCCCGGCTCTACGCCGCCCTCGGCCTGCGCCGCGGCGACCGCGTCGCGCTCTGGGCCCCCAACAGCTGGCGCTGGGAGGTGGCCGCCCTGGCCGTGTCGTACGCCGGTGGCGTGCTCGTGCCCCTCAACACCCGCTACACCGGCCACGAGGTCGTCGACGTGCTGCACCGGGTCGGCGCCCGGCTGGTGGTGGTGGCGGACGGGTTCCTCCACCGGCACCAGGTCGACGAGCTGACGGCGGCCGCGGCCGAGGCCGGCACCACGCTCCCCCGGGTCCTGACCGTGGCCGACGATGCCGCCGACGAGGCCCCTGGGACGTCGACGGAGACCGAGCCGCGAGAGGAGCACGGCACGAGGCCCCTGGAGGTCCTCCGCTGTCCCGACGCGCCTCCCCTCGCCGACCTCGCCACCATCGAGGCCACCGCGGCGGCGGTCTCCCCCGACGACGTCGCCGACGTGCTCTTCACCTCGGGCACCACCGGGCGCAGCAAGGGCGCGATGTCCGCGCACCGCCAGACCGTCGCGGTCGCCCGGGTCTGGGGAGAGCTCGGGGAGGTCACCTCCGACGACCGCTACCTGGTGGTCAACCCCTTCTTCCACTCCTTCGGCTACAAGGTCGGCATCGTCACCAGCCTGCTCACCGGCGCCACGCTCCACCCCATGCCCGTCTTCGACGCGAGCGCCCTGATGCGGCTGGTCGCCGACCACGCGATCACCGTGCTGCCGGGGGCGCCGACGATCTACCAGACGCTGCTGGACGCGCCCGACCGGGCGTCGTACGACCTGTCCTCGCTGCGGTTCGCGGTCACCGGGGCGGCGGTGGTCCCGGTGGCGCTGGTCGAGCGCATGCAGGCCGAGCTCTCCTTCGACCTGGTGCTCACCGCCTTCGGGATGACCGAGTGCGTCGTGGCCACCATGTGCCGCCCCGGCGACGCTCCCGACGTGGTCGCCGGCACCTGCGGGCGGGTGGTTCCCGGGCTCGACCTGCGGATCGCGCGGCCCGGCACCAATGCCGCCCTTCCTCCCGGCGAGGAGGGGGAGCTGCTGCTGCGCGGCAGCACCGTGATGCTGGGCTACCTCGACGACCCCGCCGCCACCGCCGAGGCGATCGACGAGGACGGGTGGCTGCACACCGGCGACGTCGGCCGGGTCGACGCCGAGGGCTACCTGCGGATCACCGACCGGCTCAAGGACCTGTTCATCGTCGGCGGCTTCAACGTCTACCCGGCCGAGGTCGAGCAGGTCCTGGCGCGGCTCGACGGGGTGGTGGAGTCCGCCGTCGTGGGCATCCCCGACGAGCGGCTCGGCGAGGTGGGCAAGGCGTACGTCGTGCGCCGGGCCGGCAGCGACCTGACCGCTGAGGACGTCATGGCCCACGCCCGCGAGCGGCTGGCGAACTTCAAGGTCCCCCGGCAGGTCGAGTTCCTCGACGTGCTGCCCCGCAACCTGTCCGGCAAGGTGCTGAAGAAGGACCTGCGTTGATGAACCTCGACCTGACCCCCGACGAGCTGGCCTTCCAGGCGGAGGCCCGAGCCTGGCTGGCCGAGCACGTGCCGGCCGAGCCGCTGCCGCCGATGGACACCCCCGAGGGCTGGGCGGCCCACCAGGCCTGGGAGGCCGAGCTGACCGCCGCCCGCTGGTCGGTCGTCTCGTGGCCGCGCGAGTTCCACGGGCGGGAGGCCTCGCTGGTGGAGTGGGTGGTCTTCGAGGAGGAGTACTACCGCGCGGGAGCGCCGCTCCGGGTCAGCCAGAACGGCATCTTCCTGCTGGCCCCGATCCTCTTCGAGCACGGCACCCCCGAGCAGCAGCGGCGCTTCCTGCCCACGATGGCCAGCGGGGAGCGGATCTGGGCGCAGTGCTGGTCCGAGCCGGAGGCCGGCAGCGACCTGGCGAGCCTGCGGTCCACCGCCCGGCGTGACGAGGAGCGCGGCGGCTGGGTGCTCGACGGTCAGAAGATCTGGGCGTCGCGGGCGCCCTTCGCCGACTGGGGCTTCGGGCTCTTCCGCTCCGACCCCGACGCGGCCCGGCACGCCGGGCTGACCTACTACCTCTTCCCGCTCGACGCCCCGGGGGTGACGGTCCGCCCGATCGACCAGCTCGACGGCACCCCGGGCTTCGCCGAGGTCTTCTTCGACGAGGTGTTCGTCCCCGACAGCGACGTGCTGGGCGCGCCCGGGGACGGGTGGGCGGTGGCGATGAGCACGGCCGGCAACGAGCGCGGCCTCTCGCTGCGCTCCCCCGGCCGGTTCTGCGCGGCCGCGGACCGGCTGGTCGGGCTGTGGCGCGAGCGCGGCGGCGCGCACCCGGAGCTGCGCGACCGGGTCGTCGACGCGTGGGTGGCGGCCCAGGCCTACCGGCTCTACACCTGGGGGACGGTGACCCGGCTGGCCGGGGGCGGCGACATGGGGGCGGCGGGGTCGGTCAACAAGGTGTTCTGGTCCGAGCTCGACATCGCCCTGCACGAGACCGCGCTTGACCTGCTCGACGCCGACGCCGAGCTGCGCGACGGCCCCGACGCACGCTGGGCCGACGGCTACCTCTTCGCCCTCTCCGGGCCGATCTACGCCGGCACCAACGAGGTGCAGCGCAACATCGTGGCCGAGCGCGTGCTCGGCCTGCCGCGGGAGCCCAAGGGGGCCGGCCGATGAGGTTCACCCTGACCGACGAGCAGGCCGGGTTCGCGGCCTCGCTGGGCGACCTGCTCGGCGGGGCGGACGTGCCCGCCACCACCCGCGCGTGGGCGGCGGGCGACACCGCTCCCGGCCTGGCGCTGTGGAAGCGGCTGGCCGACCAGGGCGCGCACGCGCTGGTGGTGCCCGAGCGGGCCGGGGGGCTCGGCGCCGAGCCGATCGACCTCTGCGTCGCGTTCGAGCAGCTCGGCCGGTACGCCGTACCCGGACCGTGGGTGGAGTCGGTCGCCTACCTGCCCACCCTGCTCGCCACCGCCGACCCGGAGGTCGTCGCCGCGCTCGCCGCGGGCGCCGTCGGCTCGGTCCGCGTCGCCGGGCACGCTCCGTGCGCCCTGGACGCCGACGTCGCCGCGCACCTCTACCTCGTCGACGAGGAGGTCCGGGTCGCCCTCCCGGGGCGGCAGCGCACCTCGGTCGACCCGGCTCGGCGGCTCTTCGAGGTGACCGGGGGCGAGGCCGTCGCAGTCGCGCAGCCCGACCGCGACCGCGCCTTCGACCTCGCCGCCCTGGCCTGCTCGGCGCAGCTGCTAGGGCTGGGCGAGCAGCTGCTGGCCACCACCACGACGTACCTGCGGCAGCGGCGCCAGTTCGGCCGCGAGATCGGGTCCTACCAGGCGCTCAAGCACGCGGCGGCCGACGTCCGGATCGCGCTGGACTTCGTCCGGCCCCTCGTGCACGGGGCCGCACTCACCTTCGAGGGCCCCGACCGGGCGCGTGACGTCGGCGCGGCCAAGGTGGCGGCCTCCGACGCCGCCCACCGGGCGGCCCGGACCGCGCTGCAGCTACACGGTGCGATCGGCTACACCGCCGAGTACGACCTGTCGCTGTGGCTGCTGAAGACTCAGGCCCTGGTCGCTGCCTGGGGCACCACGGCGTACCACCGCGGCCGGATCCTGGCCGCGCTGGAGGCGGCCCGGTGAGCACGGACCTGCGGCTGTCGGACGAGCAGCAGGAGCTCGGCGCCCTGCTGGACGCCCTCCTCGAGCGGCACGCCGGCTCGGCGGCCGTCCGCGCCGCGGTCGACGCCCCCCGCGGGTACGACGAGCGGCTGTGGTCCCTGCTCTGCGACCAGGTCGGCGTGACCGCCCTGCCCGTCCCCGAGGCGTACGACGGGGCCGGCTGCGGCTTCGTCGAGAGCGCCCTGGTCCTGGAGCGCCTCGGGTACGCGCTCGCGCCCGCACCCCTGCTCGGCACCACCGTGGCCACCGCCGCCCTGCTCGGACTCCCTGACCCCTCGACCGTGACCGGGGAGCTGCTGCGCCGGATCGCCGGAGGCGAGACGGCCACCGTCGTCTGGGACGGCGCGACCGGCGCCGCGCGCACCTCCGTGCTCGCAGTCGACGGCCGGCTCACCGGCGAGGCCACGTACGTCCTGGACGGCGACACGGCCGGGATCCTGCTCGTCGCCGCCGGCACGACCGCCGGCGCCGTCCTGCACCAGGTGGACCTCGACTCCGCCGGCCTGAGCCGCGCTGTGACGCCCGCGATGGACCATGCGCTCCGGCTGGCCCGGGTCACCCTCGACGCCGTGCCCGGCACGCCGCTGGGGCCGGTCGACCTGGGCGCTCTGCTCGCCGTCGGCGCGGCCGGGGTGGCGGCCTGCGCCGTGGGGGTCGCCCAACGTGGGCTCGACCTGACGGTGGCCTACAGCAAGGAACGGGTGCAGTTCGGCCGGCCGATCGGCTCCTTCCAGGCG
This sequence comes from Marmoricola sp., assembly GCA_044227235.1. Classification (GTDB taxonomy): domain Bacteria; phylum Actinomycetota; class Actinomycetes; order Propionibacteriales; family Nocardioidaceae; genus Marmoricola_A. The sequence continues at coordinate 30,341 of JBGAFN010000009.1, forward strand.
CTGAAGCACCGGATGGCCGACATGCTCGTGCAGGTCGAGACCGCCCGCAGCGCCGCCCTCGACGCGGCGGTGGCGGTCGCCGAGGGCACCGACGCGGCCCGTCGTGCGGCGGTGGCGAAGGCGTGGTGCTCCGAGGCGTGCCAGGCGGTCGCGTCCGAGACCGTCCAGCTGCACGGCGGGATCGCGATCACCTGGGAGCACGACGCCCAGCTGGTCTTCAAGCGGGCGCACGCCCTGGGTCAGCTCTTCGGCCCGGCGCACCTGCACCGGGCGACCCTGGTCTGAGCGACCAGCCGGCCTCAGCAGGCAGCGGCCGGAAGGCGCACCGTGGAGCCTCCGATCTTCTTGCCGGCCTGCTTGATCTTCAGCTTCCAGGTGCCGGTCTCCAGCGTGCCGCCGCCGGCGGGGAGGAAGGCGAAGTAGTCGGTGAAGGTGCCGCCCTGGGTCCAGGTGGCGGTCACGATGCCGCGACGGATGCCGTCGACGAACCAGATCTCCTTGAAGGCCCTGCCCTTCTTGGCGCCGGTCACGCGGCCCTTGAGGTAGAGCTCGGTGACCGGGTTGCTCGGGCAGACGTGGTACGTGCCGCCCGGGGCGACCTTGTGCAGGGTGCTGCCGGTGTAGACGTGCCAGGACTTCGCGGTCACGTGGGTGCCGGCGGCGTCCGCGGTGGGCACCATCAGGGCGAGCGCGACGAGCGCCACGGCGAGGAGCTTCAGGGCGTGCTTCATGGGTGCGTCCTTCGTGGTTCGGCGGTCCCCCGGACTCTACGGAGCGGTCGCGGGCGCCGGCATCGGCCGAACGTCCGGTCCGGTCGTGCGAACCACCCACCGCCCGTGGGGGTGGGAAACCCCACAGCCGGTGCTGTGTACCGCTGAGGAGCCCCGTTGCTACCGTCCGGTGCATGCGTAGTGCCAAGGACTTCTTCCGCCCGCTCGCCGTCGGGGCCCCGCAGCCGCTCACCGAGATCCCGGCCCGGCCGAGTCGCGCCATCCACTTCTTCGACCCGTCGAACGAGAAGATGGCCGCCAAGATCCCCGCCATGGTCGGCACCGTCGACGTGCTGCTGGGCAACCTCGAGGACGCCATCAAGGCCGACAACAAGGTGGCCGCCCGTGAGGGCCTGGTCCGGATCGCCCGGGAGACAGACTTCGGTCCGACCCAGCTGTGGACCCGGCTGAACTCGCTGGACTCGCCCTGGTTCCTCGACGACATCACCACGCTCGTCCCGGCGATCGGCGACAAGCTCGACGTCGTGATGATCCCCAAGGTGCAGGGCGCCGAGGACATCCAGTACGTCGACCGGCTGCTGGCCCAGCTCGAGGCCAAGGCCGGCCTGACTCGGCCGATCCTGGTGCACGCGATCCTGGAGACCGCGCGCGGCGTGGCCAACGTGGAGGAGATCTGCGGTGCGTCGCCGCGGATGCAGGGCCTGTCCCTCGGCCCGGCCGACCTCGCGGCGGACCGCCGGATGAAGACCACCCGCGTCGGCGGCGGCCACCCCGGCTACCTGGTCCGGCAGGACCCGGTCGACGGCGACATCACCGGCGACCGGCAGATCTTCCAGCAGGACCTGTGGCACTACACGATCGCGCGCATGGTGGACGCCTGCGCGATGCACGGCATCTACCCCTACTACGGCCCGTTCGGTGACATCGCCGACGTGGTCGCGTGCGAGGACCAGTTCCGCAACGCCTTCCTGCTCGGCTGCGTCGGCACCTGGTCGCTGCACCCCAAGCAGATCGAGATCGCCAACCGCGTCTTCTCCCCCAGCCTCGACGACATCCGGCACGCCAAGCGGGTCGTCGCCGCGATGGGCGACGGGACCGGGGCGGTGATGATCGACGGCAAGATGGAGGACGACGCCTCCCTCAAGCAGTGCCTGGTGATGGTCGAGCTCGCCGAGCAGCTGGCCAAGATCGACCCCGCCCTGGCCGAGCAGTACGCGGCGCTCGACGCGGAGGTCGGCGCATGAGCAGCGCCACCGGCAGCTTCCGGCCGCGTCGCTCGGTGCTCTACATGCCCTCCTCCAACGAGCGCGCGCTGGAGAAGGCGAAGAGCCTGCCGGTCGACGGTCTGATCCTCGACCTGGAGGACGCGGTCGCCCCCGACGCGAAGCCCGCGGCCCGGGAGAACGCCTGCGCGGCCGCCTCCTCCGGCGAGTACGGCCGCCGCGAGATCACGATCCGGGTCAACGGCGTCGACACCGGCTGGCACGTCGACGACATGCGGGCCGCGTGCGCCGCGGGGCCGGACGCGATCGTCGTCCCGAAGGTCAACAGTGCCGACGCCGTCCTGGACCTGGTCGAGCGGATGGCCGCCTTCGACGCGCCCGAGCACACCAAGCTCTGGGCGATGGTCGAGACGCCGTACGCGATGCTGCACGCCGAGGAGATCGCCGCTGCCTCCGACCGGCTGACCGTGCTGGTGATGGGCACCAACGACCTGGCCAAGGAGCTGTACGCCGAGCACGTGCCGGGACGCCAGCCGCTCCTGACCGGTCTCTCGCTCGCCCTGCTCGCCGCGAGGGCGACCGGCAAGGCGATCATCGACGGGGTCTACAACGACGTGAAGAACGTCGAAGGCTTCCTGGCCGAGTGCCAGCAGGGTCGTGAGATGGGCTTCGACGGCAAGACGCTGATCCACCCCGGGCAGGTCGAGGGCGCCAACGCCGCCTTCGCTCCGAGCGAGAAGGCCGTCGAGGACGCCCGCGGCATCCTCCAGGCCTGGGAGGACGGCAAGGGCTCCGGGGTCGTCACCTACAACGGCCGGATGGTGGAGAACCTCCACGTCGAGTCCGCCGAGCGCATCCTGTCGATGCACGAGGCGATCCTCGCCCTCGACGCCGACCACTCCTGACGCCACCCCGCCCCCCGCTGTAACGCGGGGTTACCGTCGCTTCACAAGGCTCCTGCCCCCTGCGAGGCGTCCACCCGCCCTGCGCGGACGGGCAGACTCAGGACAGCGGGGTCTCGCCGACGTCGGGGTGCAACCCCTGCTCGTCGGCGTCCTCGTCGGGGTCGCGGGCCAACGGGTTGTCGGCCGGACGCAGGTCCTCTGGCAGGTCCTCGTCGCGCACCAGCCCCGTCTCCGGCGGCTCCGGTGTCGTCGCGACGTCCTCACGGTCCTTGGCCTTGCCCAGCTCACCCATGACGGAGCGGTACCCGTTGCGGGCGGCCCGACACCCGTCAATCGGGGGTCTGGGTGGAGTCGTGCCGCGTCTCCTCCGGGTGCTGCGTGCGCTCGTCGGACTCGGCCAGGATCGCCTCGGCCTGGGCCTCCGGGTCGTCGCTGCCGGCGACCTCCTCCTCGGGGAGCAGCTCGGCTCGACGGTCGACGCGGTCGTGCTCAGGGGTCTCGGTCATCCCTCCGGGTACCCCGTCCCCGCTGTGCTCACCCCCGAGCCCGGCGGCTCGTCGGACCAGGGCCAGCCCCTCCGGAGTGCCCGGCCAGTGCCGGTCCAGCGCCGACGGCCCGGCGCTCCGGACGACCAGGCGCAGCGCGAGCACCACGACGACTGCGTCGTCGGCATATCCGATGACGGGCAGGAAGTCGGGCACCAGGTCCAGCGGCAGCAGCAGGTAGCCGAGGAGCAGCCAGAGCCAGACCCGCACCCGTCGCGGCAGCGTCCGGTCGTGGGCCAGTCGGCGCAGCAGCCGGACCACGTCGGGCAACAGCCGCAGCAGGTCACGCCAGCGGACCGACGAGCCGAGCCGGCGCGAGGTCCACCCGAGCACCAGGACCAGCAGGACCCAGGCGAGGGCCAGCCCGGCGACGAGGCCGACCAGCAGGTGGAGGAAGGCGCTCAGAGAGCGGCCCCGTTACGCAGGGCGTCCGCCGGCGACCGAGACGGCACCGACGACCCCAGGATTCCCCGACTCATGGGCCGACGATAGACGGTCGCCTACCTCAGGCAGCACACCGCACGAGGGGGCTCCCAGGCGTTCGCCTCAGCCCCGGTCGATCTGCATCACCACGGCCTTCGGCTCGGTGAAGAACTCGCGGCTGAAGTTGCCGCCCTCGCGTCCGACACCGGAGTCACCGACCCCGCCGAACGGGGTGCGCAGGTCACGGATGAAGAAACAGTTCACCCAGACCGTGCCGGCACGGAGGCGGGAGGAGACCCGGTGCGCCCGGGAGAGGTTCTCGGTGAACACCATCGCGTTGAGCCCGTAGCGGGTGTCGTTGGCGAGCGCGACGACCTCGTCCTCCGTCTCGAACCTGTTGACCACCACGACCGGGCCGAAGATCTCCTGGCAGTACTGCGAGGCCTCCAGGGGCAGGTCGACCACGATGGTGGGCTTCACCGTCCAGCTGCCGTCGTCGGCCACGCCACCGGTGAGGATCTTGCCGCCCTCGTCCTCGACGGTGTCGACGTACCCCTTGACCTTGCGGAAGTGCTCCTCGCTGGCCAGGCACGAGAACTGCGTCTCCGGGTCGGTGGGGTCGCCGTACACGAGCGCCTCCGCTGCCGCGGCGAACCGCTCCAGGAACTCGTCGTAGAGCGCGGACTGGACGAACAGGCGCGACCCGGCCAGGCAGACCTGCCCGGCGTTGCGGAAGATCGCCTCGACCGCCCAGTGGACGGCGTTGTCGAGGTCGGCGTCGTCGAAGACGATGTTGGCGCCCTTGCCGCCGAGCTCGAGCGAGACCGGTGCCAGGTGCGAGGCGGCCGCCGCCATGATGATCTTGCCGGTGCCGGACTCGCCGGTGAAGGTCACCCGGTCGACCCGCTCGTCGGAGGTCAGCGACGACCCGGCCGGTACGCCGTACCCGTTGAGCACGTTGAGGACGCCGGGCGGGAAGCCGGCCTCGACGGCGAGCCTTCCCAGGTGCACCACCGAGGCCGGGGTGTCCTCGGCGGGCTTGATGACGCAGGTGTTGCCCCAGGCGATGGCCGGCGCGATCTTCCAGGTCGCCATCATCAGCGGGAAGTTCCACGGCGAGATCGCGGCGACGACCCCGGCCGGCCCGAACTCGGTGTAGGTGTGGTGGCCGGTGTCCATCGGCAGCACCTCCGCGGTGCTGTCGCGCTGGTGGTCGGCGAAGAAGCGGAAGTTCAGCACCGAGCGCGACACGTCGTGCAGGGCCTGGGCGTGCGGCTTGCCCATGTCGCTGGTGTCGAGTCCGGCGAGGACCTCCGCGTCACGCTCCATCAGGTCCGCGAGCCGGTGGATCAGGGCAGCGCGCTCACGGCGCCCCATCCGGGGCCACGGCCCCTCGTCGAAGGCACGCCGGGCCGAGGCGACGGCCAGGTCGGCGTCGGCCGCGCCGGCCTCGGCGACCTCGGCCCACTTCTCGCGGGTCCACGGGTTCACGGTGTCGAACCGTGCGCCGTCGACGGACTCGACCTCCACGTTGTCGATGATGTGGCCGAAGAACGGGTAGCGCTCTGCACTCATGATGGGTCTCCCTCGGGTCGCAGGGATGGCAACCTGACTCGACGCTAGAGCGCCGACAGGCCCTGCGGGACAGGGGTTCCGCCCTCGGGAACGACGTCGGGCGGACTGGTCGCGGCGGCGCGCTCCGCGAGGGTCACGTCGCCGGCGGCGAAGTGCGTCAACGGCACCTCGCGCAGGATGACGCGCACCGACTCCGGTGACGCCCCGACCGCCTCGGCCGCCGCCGCGGTCAGCCCGGAGATGAGCCGCCGGAGCTGGGCCGGGCTGCGGCCCTCGGCCAGGGTGACCTCGATGATCGGCATCACGTGCTCCGGGTGGGGGTCGGTCCGCCGTTGAGGTACACCGATCCGAGGTGGGTGAAGTGGCAGGCGACCGACGAGCCGGGCGGAGCGTAGACGGCGTCGGTCATGCCCCCGGTCAGCACCACCCAGCCGGCCTCGATCGCCAGCCCACGGGTGGCCAGCTCGTTGGCCGCCAGCGCAAGCGCCTCGGCCGGGTGGCCCAGCACCGCGGCACCGGTGGCGGAGTCGACGACCGCCCCGTCGACCTCCACCAGGACGCCCTCCAGCGCCAGGTCCAAACCCTCCGGTGCGAGCCCGACCGACCCGGTGACGAAGGCCCCGGACGACGCGTTGTCGGCGACCACGTCCCCGGCCCGGAACCGGAAGTCCGCATACCTGCTGTCGATCACCTCGGCGCCGGCGTACACCCGGTCCACCGCGGCCAGCGCCTCGGTGGGGCCGACGCCCGGACCCGCCAGGCGGGAGCCCATCGTGAAGACGATCTCGGGCTCGACCCGCGGGTGGATCAGCCGGTCCTGCGGCACGGGCAGCCCGGTGGGCAGCAGCATCGCATCGGTCAGCCAGGCCACGAACGGCATCGCGACGCCCATCCGCTCCTGCTTGGCCCGGCTCGTCAGCCCCAGCTTCACCCCGATGAGCCGCTCGCCGCGGGCGAGACGGCGTTGCAGGGTGAGGTCCTGGATGCGGTACCCGGTGGCGACGTCGAGCTCGGGCCACTCGTCGGTGAAGCGGGTCCGGTCGCGCCGCTCGGCCTCGCAGGCCAGCAGCTCGTCGGCGACGGACTCGATCGTCCACGTGGTCATCAGCGTGCTCCGACCGCAGCCAGGTCGCCCAGGTCGCGTTCCTCGGCGAGCTGCAGGGCGATGTCGATGATCATGTCCTCCTGGCCACCGACGTACCCTGCGGCGCCGACCCGCTCCAGGATCTGGTGAGCCGGTACGCCGTACCGCAGCGACGCGCGCTCGGCGTGCAGCAGGAAGCTGGAGTAGACCCCGGCGTACCCCTGCGTGATGGACGCCCGGTCCATCCACGGCAACCGCGGGATGAACGGCCGTACGACGTCCTCGGCCGCGCTGAGCACCTCGCCCAGGTCGACCCCGGTCTTGATCCCCATCCGCTCGAAGGTGGCGGCGAGCACCTCGGTCGGCGAGTTCCCGGCCCCGGCGCCCAGCGCACACAGGGCTCCGTCGATCTGGCGGGCCCCGGCCTGGTAGGCGAGGACCGAGTTCGCGACGCCCATGCTGAGGTTCTGGTGGCCGTGGAAGCCGACCTGTGCCTGCGTGCCGACCTCGTCGATGACGGCCGTGATGCGCTCCTGGGCGTCGGTGAGCACCAGCGCGCCGGCGGAGTCGACGACGTAGACGCACTGGGCGCCGGCGTCGACCATGATCCGGGCCTGCTCGGCCAGCTTCGCCGGGCTCGCCCGGTGGCTGAGCATCAGGAAGCCGACGGTCTCCATGCCCAGGCGGCGCGCCTCGGCGAAGTGCTGGACCGAGACGTCGGCCTCGGTGCAGTGGGTGGCGATGCGGGCGACCTGGGCACCGCAGTCCTGGGCCCTGCGCAGGTGGTGCAGGGTCCCGAGGCCGGGCAGCATCAGGATCGCGATCCTCGCCTGGGTGGCCTCCTCGACCGCGGCGCGGATCAGCTGGAACTCGTCGACGAGCGAGAACCCGTAGTTGAACGACGAGCCGCCCAGGCCGTCGCCGTGGCTGACCTCGATCACCTGGACGCCGGCCGCGTCGAGCGCGTGCACGACGCCGCGGACCTGCTCCTCGGTGAACTGGTGGCTCATCGCGTGGGACCCGTCGCGCAACGTCGAGTCGGTGATCCGCAGGTCGGTGGGTCCGCCTGCCCCCGGGGTGTTGACCAGCACCTCGGTCTCGGTGACCTCGCGGTTCACGACGGGGGCGTCCTCGGGTCTGATCGTCATGTCACCCATGGCTCAGCCCTCCTTCTCAGCGGTCCAGGTCGGGTCGATGCCGAGGCGGTGCGCCATCATCAGGTCGCCCACCCGGGCTGCCGCGGCGGTGATGATGTCGAGGTTGCCGGCGTAGTCGGGCAGGTAGTCCCCGCGGCCCCGCACCTCGATCGGGACGAAGACCCGCGCCTGTCCGTTCCAGGTGTCGCGGGCGTGGTCGAACTGCGGCGCGGCCCGCAGGTGGTAGCCGGGCACGTACTCCTGCACAGTCGTCTCCATGGCGTGGATGGACTCCAGGATCCGGTCCTGGAGCTCGCCGGGCTCCCCTGCCTCCGCCGGAACCGCACAGAAGACCGTGTTGCGCATCATCAGCGGCGGCTCGACCGGGTTGAGGATGATGATCGCCTTGCCGGACCCGGCGCCGCCGACCTTGGTCACCGCGTCGGCGGTGGTCTCGGTGAACTCGTCGATGTTGGCCCGGGTGCCCGGGCCGGCGGACTTCGAGGAGACCGACGCGACGATCTCGGCGTACGGCACGTCGACGACCGAGCTGACCGCCTTGACCATCGGGATGGTCGCCTGTCCGCCGCAGGTGATCATGTTGACGTTGTGGGCCTCGAGGTTGAACTCCAGGTTCACCGGGGGGCACAGGTAGGGGCCGATCGCGGCCGGGGTCAGGTCGACCGCGAGGATGCCGGCTTCGGCGTACCGCGGGGCGTTGGCCTCGTGCGCCTTGGCCGAGGTGCACTCGAAGACGATGTCCGGCAGCTCGTCCTGGGCCAGGAGCCAGTCCACCCCCTCGGCGCTCGCGTCGAGACCCAGCCGCTTGGCCCGGGCCAGGCCGTCGGAGGTCGGGTCGACCCCGACCATGAAGCGCGGCTCGATGATCTCGCTGCGCCGCATCAGCTTGAACATCAGGTCGCTGCCGATGTTGCCCGGACCGACGATGGCCGCTGTGGCCTTGCCTCCAGTCCTCATGACCTCTCCTCCTCGACGGGGTGGGCGGCGAAGCGCGCGGTGACGCTCCCCAGGCCCGTGAACGTGGCGCTGACGGTGTCGCCCGCGGCGACCGGGACCATCGCGGTGACGGCACCGGGCAGGACGACGTAACCGGCCTCCAACGTGGTGCCGAGCGCCCCGACGGTGTTGGCCAGCCAGACCAGCGAGTTGATCGGGGAGCCGAGCACGGCGCCCCCGGCGCCGGTGCCGACGATCTCGCCGTTGCGTCGGAAGACACAGCCTCCCAGGCGAAGGTCGACGTCCCCCAGCCGGGTCGGCCGGCTGCCCAGGACGACGCCGCCGCTGGAGGCGTTGTCGGCGACCGTGTCCACGATGGTGATCTTCCAGTCCGCGATTCGGGAGTCGACGATCTCCAGCGCCGGGAGCACGAAATCCACCGCCGCGATCGCCTCGTGGACGGTCACGCCGGGCCCGCGCAGCGGGCGCTTCAGGACGAAGGCGACCTCGGGCTCGATGCGGGGCTGCAGGAAGCGTCCCGCCAGCGGGATCGGCTCGTGCTCGAGGAAGAAGAAGTCGTCGAGCAGATGACCGAAGTCGGGCTGCCGCACGCCGAGCAGGTTCTGCATGGCCGCGCTGGTGAGACCGACCTTCATCCCCTGGATGGTGCGCCCGCCCGCGACGAGCGTCTCGATCTGCGTCAGCTGGATCTCGTAGGCGTCGCTGATGGTCAGCCCGTCGAAGGTGCTCGTGAGCGGTGGGACGGGGGTGCCGCTGGCGTAGGCGTCCAGCAGCAGCTTTGCCGCGTGGACAGCGTCGGGATGCACGGGTGGTCCTCTCGTCAGGTCAGGTGGGTGGCGATGTCGCGGGCCGCGGCGGCGAGGAGCTCGATGAGCTTGTCGCCGTCGGCGGAGAGCTGCTCGGTGGGGCCGAACGCGGAGATGCTGGCCACCGCGACCCGGCGCTGCATGACCGGCAGCGCGATGGAGGTCATCCCCTCGAACGACTCACCGTGGGACACCGCGAAGCCCTGGCGCCGTACGTCGGCCAGGGCGCGGCTCCAGTCGGTCTCGTTGCGGATCGTGCGTCGCGCGAACGGCGTGAAGCCGGCGGCGCGGCGGGCCTGGTCGACGGCGGGGTTGAAGGCCGCGATGACCTTGCCCGAGCTGGTCACGTGCGCCGGGAACCGTCGGCCGATCCGGCCGAGCACCTGGCCGCCCTCGCCGGTCTCGATCCGCTCGACGAAGACCACGTCACCGCCGTCGGGCACGCTGAAGTTCAGCGTGTAGCCGGTCGCCGCCGCGATCCGCTGCAGGTGCGGGAGCGCCGCGTGGCGGAAGGTGTTCCGGGCCTGCGCGAGGTACCCGAGCTCGTAGAGGTGGATGCCCAGGCGGTACTGCCCGGTCGTGCGGTCCTGCTCGACGAAGCCGCGGCTGCTCAGGGTCTGCAGCAGGCGGTGCGCGGTCGACTTGGCGATGCCGAGGCGGCGCGCCACGTCGGAGACCCCGAGCGTGCCGTCGACGGCGAAGCACTCCAGGACGTCCAGCGCGGTGCCGACCGAGCGCAGGCTGCCGGCCACCGGGCTGGCGAGCGAGGAGAAGCGCTTCGGCACCGAGGAGACCGTCGCCTCGTCGTCCTGACCCACCGCTCCTCCTGGGGTGCTGAGGGCTGCGGTGCTCACCGCTTGATCAGCGGCGACCTGACGCCACCCTCCGCCTTGTCGGCCTCGTTGAAGAAGTCCTCCCGGTAGACGTCCCGGGGGAACAGCCTCCTGCCCATCATCGTCTTCAGGGCAGCCTCCACCATCGGAGGGGGTCCGCACAGGTATCCCGCGCACCCGGCCAGGCTGGCGTGGTCCTCGGCGATCACGTCGGTGACCATCCCGTAGCCGTAGGACTCCGGGTCGTCGCCGCTCTCCGCGACCTCGGTGGCGCTCTCCTCCGACAGGCAGGGCCGGTACCGGAAGCGGTCCGGGTGCTCCTTGGCGAGGCTGCGGAAGAAGTCCACGTCGTAGAGCCACTCCCGGGTGCGGGCGCCGGCGTACAGCGTCAGCTGCCCGTCGTAGGCGTCCGCCTCCAGGGCGTGCCGGACCATCGACTTCAGCGGGGCGCAGCCGGTCCCGCCGCCGACCAGGATCGCGTGCCGGTCGTCGTCGGGGCGGAGCACGAACCTGCCGTACGGCCCCGAGACCGAGATCGTGTCCCCGACCGCGAGGGTGCCGAAGACCCAGCCGTCCGTCCCGCGCCCGCCGGGCACGTTGCGGACGTGGAACTCCAGGCGCCGCGTCTCCCGCGGCGGCGACGCGATCGACCAGGTGCGGTCGACCGCCGGCAGCCCGTCGGTCGCCGGCACGGTGAACTTCAGGTACTGGCCGGCGTTGAAGCCGAGGTCGCGGTCCAGGTCCACGACCAGCCGCCGCGTCTGCTGGGCGATGTCGGCGAGCTCCACGACGGTGGCGGTGTAGTCCTGGACCGGGAAGACCTCGATGGTCTCGTCGACGTCGAGGTCCGCCTCGAGGACGAGGTCGGAGCGCGGCGTCGCGCAGCACGGCAGCACCTTGCCCTCGTCGCGCTCGAAGTCCATCAGCGCGAACGAGCTGGACGCCCCGTGGTCGACGTCGCCCTCGAGCACCTCGGCCTTGCAGGTGGCACAGGTGCCGTGGGTGCAGGAGTGCGGCAGCCAGACGCCGTTGCGCAGGCAGGCGTCGAGGATCGTCTGGTCCTCGCCACACTGGACCTCACGACCCAGTGGCTCGACGGTGACCGTGTACGTCGTCATGGCTGCCGCTCTCCCTCCCCCGTCCCGGCTACTTCTTGACCATCCGGATGACCGACTTGTGGCCGACCCCGAGGTCGGCCAGGCCGGTGTCCTCGGCAGGCGACCACGCCTCGTCGTCCAACCCCCACACGAAGTCGGCCGGCGTCCACGACGCCTGCCAGTCGGGGTCCTCGGCGTGGTAGGGCACCACCAATGCGGTCCAGAAGTCGCCGAACGTCATCGCCCGGGGAGCGCGGAAGCACGCCGCCGCCACGAACCACGGGTTGCCGTCGTACCAGACGTGGACGAGCTGGTCGTCGCCGTAGAGCGCCTGGGCGGAGCGCGACGGGAAGTCGTACGCGCCGATGCTCCGGATCTCCGGTCGCTCGATGACCTGGTTGAAGCTGCTGCTCATCTCACACCTCCTCGGTCTCGCCCAGCTCGGAGTGGTCCGCCTGGTTGTGCCAGCGCCGCCAGTTCTGGTGGTCCGGTGAGCCGAGGTACTCCCCGCCGTCACCGGGCTGCATGTGGTACCACTGCATGACGTCGCCGAGGTCGGCGCCGCCGCAGTTGCCCTGGTAGATCTGGTGGACCGGGAGCCAGGCCTGGCGGAACTTGACCGGCTCGTGCTCGAAGATGTCCTGGCAGCCGTCGGAGCAGAAGTTGTACCGCTCCCCCTCGAAGACCACCGAGCGCTGGCAGATCTTGAACGGCTCGTCGGCCTCGGTGAAGCCCATCGGGATCTGGCACACCTGGCACAGCTGCGGCAGGCCGCGGATGAAGTGCCGGCCGCCGTTCGCGAGGTTCTCCCGCTCCTTGTCCCACAGCTTCCGGTACGTCGGGAAGGTGTCCGGGTACTGCTCCTCGAGCCAGTCCAGGTGCTCCTCGCTGGGGATGGAGGTGGTGAAGGCGGCCGCGTGGCTGAACTGGTAGAGGATCCAGTAGGCCTGGTGCGAGAGGTACTCCTTCTCCTGGATCGCCTTGTCGACGTGCTTGGGCGGGGTGATCCCGTAGTAGGCGAGGTCCTGGAAGAGCCCACCGAGCATCTGCTGCTCGAAGTACAGCTCGAAGGCCTCCTTCCAGCTCATCACCTTGCGCGGCAGCATGTAGTCGAGCATCTGGGCGACCAGGGCGGTGACCCGGTAGCCGCGCCAGAACCACTTGTCGATCCAGTGCTGCACGATCGGCACGTTGTCGGGGTCCTGCTCGAGCAGGAACTTGATCGCCTCCAGGCCCAGGGTCATGTGGCGTGACTCGTCGGACTGCGCCGAGAACCCGAAGGTCATGGTGGGCAGGTCGCCGTTGAAGGATGCCCCGGACATGAACGGCACGAAGAGGAGGTTGGTCAGCAGGTACTCGAAGGAGAACCCGATCGCGATCAGGAACTCGAACGGCCCGGCCGACAGGGCGTCGTCGAAGAACGACTTCGGCACCGACAGGTACCAGACGCGGTCGTGCATGTGCAGGTAGGAGTGGAAGCCGCTGTAGTACTTGTTGTAGTTGCTCAGCGTGTGGATCTCGGTCTGCGCGTGGCGGATCTCGTCGAGGCTCTGGCACAGCGAGGCGAACCGCGGGCCGGGGCCGTTGAGGTGCCTGCTGAGGTAGGCGAAGTTGCGGTGCGCCTGGTACTCCAAGGGGGTGACCCCCTGCAGGAACAGCTTCATGGCGTTCAGGTACGACGCGTCGGTGAGGCTGAGGTGCCCCTGGCTCTGGGCGAACCCGTCGAGCACCGCGTAGAGCCGCCGGTCCTTCTCGGCCTGGTACTTGGCGTAGGCGTCGACGGTGAGCCGGAACGGGTCCTCCCACTTGCTCCAGTCGTGGATCTTGATGCCTTCGAACGTGGTGTACGGGAACAGCTCGTCCTCGGTGACGTACGACGGCTCCCAGTCGAGGTCGCGGGTCAGCGCGGAGTAGCGCTCCTTCATGCCGAGCTTGCGGGGCCGACGGCCGGCGCCCTCGCGGGCACCGGGCACGACCGGCTTCTGGGGGGTGGGCTTCTGGGGGGTGAGTGTCATCGCGGGTTCCTCCTTCTCAGGGACGCTCAGTGGTCCCAGGCGATGACGATCTCGTCGTCATCCCATTCCTTGATGTGGCCGAAGTAGCTGATGATCGCGAGCTGGAACTCGTGCGTCTCCCACTCGCGACCCAGCCGCTGCTCGACGCTCTCGCGCCGGATCACGAGCCGCCCGAGTGAGGTCACCCGCACCATCCCGGGCATGTGGTTGACGGTGGCTCCGAGGTTGTCGGCCTCGATGGCCTCGATCACCGCACGGTTCTGCTCGCTCTCCTGGATGTCGACGCCGACGGGGCGTTCGGTCGCTGCCACGCTCATCTCAGGCCTCCCGGGTCTGGTGCTGGGTCAGGCCGAGGGCGGCCAGGGCGGTGTGGGTCTCGGCGACCGCGGCGGCCAGCGCCTCCTGGCAGCCGGCGTCGACCAGTCCGTCGAGCTTCTCGGCAACCGGGACGAGCGCCGCCTCGGCGCCGGCCAGCGCGCGGGCCACGATCCTGCGCAGGTGCTCGACGTTGGCGTCGCCGAGCTCCGGGTCGGCGACCCAGGTCCGGTAGAGCGCGTCGAGCCAGCGGCGCTGGTCGAGGAACCAGCCGGACAGGTGCTGGGAGACCAGGCTGTAGGAGCCCGCCCCCGCGCCGATCGCGGCGTCGTCGAGGTGCGTGTACAGCAGCCGGTAGAGCAGCTGGTCGGTGACGTCGAGGGTCACCAGGCCGACGCCCCAGTCGGCCTCCACCAGGGTCTCCTCGACGAGCCGGCGCAGCGGCTGCAGGGCCGGGTCGTCGAGCCAGAGCTGCTTGGCCGACGCCAGCGAGTCCGCGGTCCCGCCTCCGAAGGAGATCCCGGCCCGGGAGAGGATCTGGGCGTTGCCGATCCTGTCGAACGCCGCGTAGGCCGCGCACTGGGTGATCGAGGTCCCCCAGCCGAACCGGGCGGCGTGGCTGCAGATCATCTGCGCGCCCGCCTCGTAGTGGCGCATCGGGAGCACGACCTCGGCGACGACCGAGCGCCACGACTGCGGCAGCCGCTCGAACATGCCACGCTTCTCCAGGTAGCCCAGGGTGGCCCCGAAGGAGTCGTGCAGGTCGGCCCGCGAGGCGACGTACGGCGCGTAGTAGAACTGGCGCGGGTCGGTGAACGAGTACGGGTCGGTCAGCCGCAGCACCGAGTACTCCGGACTGTAGATCTCCTTGTCGGGGCCCCACAGCGGGCGGAAGTGGTAGTTGGCGGTGGCCTGCAGGTCGACCGTGCCCTCCTCGTAGCGCGAGGCGGGCCGGTCGCCGTACCGGTCGACGAGATGCTGGAAGGTCTTGCGCTCAGGCTCGATGACCTGGGTGCGGAGCTCGAACTGCACGGCAGTCTCCGTTCGTCGGGGTGGGACCGGTGGGCCCCGGGGTCAGCTGGTCGGGACGGGGTGGTGGGTGAGGCCGGACTCGGCGAGCAGCCGGATCAGCAGGTCCGGCAGGGCGTCGGGTCCGTCGAGCTCGACCGGGAGCTCGGAGGCGAAGCCGTCGCCGACGAGCCGCCCGTAGGCGGTGCCGTCCTCGAAGGTCGTGGAGACCCGGGCGGCGCGTCCGTGGTAGCCCACCGAGAAGGCGAGCTCGTGCGGCAGCGTCTCGTCGGCGAGCGACAGGTGCTCGTCGCTGGCCGACATCACCGCGTTGGCCTCGCAGACCAGCTGCTCGGCCAGGGAGCGGATCGCGACCTGGCGGTCGGCTCCGGTGCTGGTGGCGATCCGGCGGCTCACCCGGGTCAGGGGCACCGGGGTGGGCTCGGGGTCGCCCTCGGCGCCGATCAGGTCGGCGACGCGCATCATGAAAGGCGTCATGGGTCCTCCAGAAGGGTGTGCGGGACTGCGCCTCGTCGCCGCGGCGCGGGAGGGGCGTGGGGGGTGCCCGTCGGTGCGGGCGGTTCAGGCCAGGGCGGCCGCTCCGGCCTCGGCGATGTCGCGGTCCTGCGCGGCGCTGCCACCGGAGACCCCGACCGCCCCGACGAGCTCGCCGTCGGAGCGGACACCGACGCCGCCGCCGAAGACCACCAGGCGCTCGCGGTGCACGATGCCCTCGCGCAGAGCCGGCTCGTCCTTGATCAGGTCGAACCACTCGTGCGTCGGCACGCCGAGGAACGCCGCGACCGTGTAGGCCTTGTCGGCCGCGATCGACGCCGAGAGCAGGGCCGCCCCGTCCATCCGGGCGGTGGCGAGCGCGTTGCCGCTGCTGTCGGCCACGCACACGTTCACCGGGACCCCGAGCTGCTCGGCACGGGCCAGCGCCCCCTCCAGCACCCGCCTGGCTCCGGCGTACGACAGGGTGCGCCGGAGGCAGGTGGTGCCGGACTGGTGGGACTGGTCGGGCACGGCGGCCGCGCTGCCGATCACGTGTAGACGCTCGTGAAGCGCTCGTTGAGCTCGCGGGCGTGGTAGAAGATGCCCTTGGCGATCTGGTCGGGCGTCCACTTGTTGAGCGGTCGGTCGCGGTACGCCGGGTAGCCACCGGCGAAGACCTCGTTGCGGTTGCCCGACGGGTCGAAGAAGTAGATGGTCTGCCCGCGGGTGATGCCGTGGCGGGTGGGGCCGATGTCGATCGGCACGTCGTCCATCGTCATGATGTCCGCGGCTCGGCCGACCTCCGACCAGTCGTTCAGCTTGAAGGCGAAGTGGTGCAGCTTGGCCTGCTCGCCCTCGAGGACGGCGATCTGGTGGATCTGGTTGTTGCTGGTCATCCACGACGCGATGAAGTGGGCGTCGTCGTCGTTGAGGTCGGTCTGCACCCGCTCGGTCGGGAAGTAGTCGAAGACCTCGCGGAACATGCTCTCCATCAGCCGGACGTCCTGGGCGAGGATCAGCGCGTGGTCCAGGGCGGGCACGCCGACCCCGACCAGGTGGCGCGGGAACGCGTCCGGGTTGTGGGTGCCGACCTCGGTGCCGATCAGCGTCTGGGCGTGGTAGACCTCGATCACGTGCTCCGACGGGGTGATGAACCGGATGCCGTCGGAGACCTCGGGGTTGTCGCCCTTGCTCATCCGCTCCACGGTGAGGCCGAAGTCGAGGGCCTTCTTCTCGATGACGTCCAGGTCGGCCTCGTACTCGACCTTGAAGCCGAACTTCACGACCCCGACGCCGCCCTCCTCCAGGACCACGGAGTGGTGGTCCCACTCGTCCCAGCCCTTGTAGTAGACCCGGCCGTCCTGCTCGAGGGTCTGGTACAGGCCCATGGTGTTGGCGTAGTGGTGCTTGGCCTCCGTCATGTCGGTGACCCGGACGTGGGCGTAGCCCATCCGCATGATCCCCATCGATCTCACTCCTTGGGTTGGGACGCCGAGGACGCCAGGCGGCGTCTCGTGCTGTCGTTGATGGTGCGGAGCAGTGGTTGGACGAGGCGGAAGGACGCCTCGTGGAAGCTGATGGTGAGGTCGGTCTCGGGGACCGCCCGGCAGGTCAGGCAGACCCCGGCCTGCTTCTCCTCAGCGGGGAGCACGGTGGCGGCGACGGGGTGGTCGTAGGTCACGGTGCCCGCGACCAGGTCGACCTTGCAGATCCCGCAGCCGCCGCGGCGACAGCCCACGGTGTAGGCGTAGCCGGCGGCATACAGCCCTCCCAGCACCGTCTGGCCGTCGGTCAGGTAGATCTCCTCCCCCGTCGGGTCCACGGTGATGATCGGCATCGGTCACCTTCTCGGTTCCGCCACGTTGTTCCTGGACAGACTCTGCGACGACCGTCACAGCCCCGACAGAGTCGTTCGCACCTGCGGAACGGGACGGGACCCTTGGCACCCCGTCCCGGGCCGGTCGGCAGGGCGGCAGGGTCGGAGGGCCTCGACCGCTCGGCTAGTAGACGGGGCGCTCGGTGTCCCCGGACAGCGCGGCGTGCCACGCCGGCACCGGGGGCACGTCGTCGATCAGGTGCGGCACCTCCACGTCGACGTAGAGCGGACGCGGGGCCTCGGCGAAGGAGCGCACCAGCCCACGCAGCTCGCCCAGGTCGCGGGCCCGTGCGGCCTCCAGGCCGCAGGCCCGCGCCACCGCGACCGCGTCGATGGGGCCGGGGTCGACGTCGAAGTAGCGCCCCTCGGTGTAGAGGTGCTGGAGCATCTTGATCCAGCCCAGGCTGTGGTTGGTCAGCTGGAGGTAGAGGACCGGCAGGCCGAACCGGGCGACCGTCTCCAGCTCACCGCAGGCCATCGCGAAGCTGCCGTCGGCGGTGACCGCGACGACCGGCTCGCCGGGACGTGCGAGCGCGGCGCCCACCGCGGCGGGGATCGCCCACCCCATCGGTCCGTGACCGCGCGGCACGAGGACGCTGCGGCCGGCCGTGCCGGTCTCCCAGAAGCAGGCCACGTGCGGGGTCGGGGTGCCGGGATCGGCGAGCACGACGACATCACCGCCGAGCACGTCGTGGGCGCACCGGACCACGTCCGCAGCCGCAACCTGGCCCGGGCCCGCGGACACTCTCGGCGTCTGCTTCTCCCAGGCCTCGCGGTGCTCCCGGACCCAGCGCAGGCGGCTCTCCCGGGCCTCGGGCGCGGCGTACGGCGTCTCCGCGGCGAGCTGCTCGAGGACCGTCCGTGCGTCCCCGACCAGCCGGAGCGCGTCGGGGTAATTCGCGCCGCACCGGACCGCGTCGACGTCGACGTGCACCACGTCGGTGCCGGCCCGGGCCGGGCCGGTCCAGCTGTTGGTGTCGGTGGCGTTGGCGCGGGTGCCGAGCAGCACCACGAGGTCGGCGTCGGCGACGTAGGCGTTCGCATGGTCCCAGGCGCCGTTGTTGCCCACGACGCCCAGCGACCAGGGCGAGGAGTCGGGCACCGAGCCCTTGCCGTGGATCGTGGTGGCCACCGGCACGGCGGCCCGCTCGGCGAGCAGGGCCAGCGCGTCCCAGGCCTGCGAGAGGTGCACGCCGGAGCCGACCACGAACGCGGGCCGCGCGGCACGGGCCAGCAGCACCGCGGCGCGGGCCACCTGGTCGGGGTCGGCGGCGGCCCGGACGCTCGGCACCCGGTCGGCGCCGAGCCGCACGACGGCAGGACCGAGCTCGGCCGGATCGACCCGCTCGTCCAGGACGTTCTCGGGGCAGATCACCGCGACGGGGCCGGGACGTCCGCTGGTCGCCTGACGGAGCGCCTCGGCGACGGCTGCGGGCAGTTCGGCGGCCGACGCCACCACCGTCCGCCACTTGGTGACCGCGGTGAACAGCGTCTCCTGGTCGATCTCGGTCAGGGCGCCCGTCCCGCGGCTGGCGGCGTGGATGTCGGAGGTGACCAGGAGCACGGGGACGGCGGCCGCGTAGGCCTCGCCCAGCCCGCCGACCGCGAAGCAGGCGCCGCCGCCGCTGGACACCTCGACGACGCCGACCCGGTTGGACAGCCGGGCGTAGGCGTCGGCCATGGTGGCGGCGTGCCGCTCGTCGCGGGCCAGGACGTGGCGGATCCGGTCCGTCCTGGCGTGCAGCGCGTCGTACAGCACCACGCCGGTGTCGCCCGGCACCCCGAAGAGCAGCTCCACGCCCGCGTCGACCAGCGACTCGACCAGTAGGTCCGCGCCCCGCATCTGCTCGCCCACGTCTGCCTGCCTCCCGTCGACTGCCCGGCCAGCGCCAGGCTCCGGGCCACTGTGCCCGGGCCAGTCTGTCCGGGCCCGGGGTCCCGAGCGCCAGAGGCCACGGCCACCGGTTCCTCCGCCGCCATCCCGCGCCCATCCCGCCGCCGCGTCCCGTTCCGCGCTCGGGAACGCCCGACGCTCTCCGCCTGGCCCCCGGCCACCCTGGGGAGATGACGTCGCTCGACCAGCAGCCACTGCGGGCGCGACCCGAGCTCGGCACCACCGTGCGCGCCGGCGGGATCGCGACCAACTACCTCGAGGCCGGCGAGGGCGATCCGGTGGTGCTCCTCCACGGCTCCGGTCCGGGCGTCTCGGCGTACGCGAACTGGCGGCTCACCCTCCCGTCCCTGTCCCGCACGCACCGGGTGGTGGCCCCCGACCTGGTCGGGTTCGGGTTCACGGAGCGGCCGGCGGGGGCGCGCTACGACCTCGCCACCTGGGCGGAGCAGGTGGTCGGGCTGCTCGACGCCCTCGGGCTCGAGCGGGCCCACCTGGTGGGCAACAGCTTCGGCGGTGCGATCGCGCTCCGGGTGGCGAGCCGGCACCCGGACAGGGTGGACCGCCTCGTCCTGATGGGCAGTGTCGGGGTGCCCTTCGCGATCACCGAGGGGCTCGACGCGGTGTGGGGCTACGAGCCGTCGCTCGCGTCGATGCGCCGCCTCCTGGACTACTTCGCCTTCTCGCGCGAGCTGGTCACCGACGAGCTCGCCGAGGTGCGCTACCGCGCGAGCATCCAGCCCGGGTTCCAGGAGTCCTTCGCCTCGATGTTCCCCGCGCCCCGCCAGCGCTGGGTCGACGCCATGGTGACCCCCGAGGAGGCCCTCGCCGCGCTGCCGCACCCGACGCTCGTCGTGCACGGACGCGAGGACCGCGTGGTCCCGCTGACGAACTCCTACCGGCTGCTCGAGCTGGTCCCCGACGCCCAGCTGCACGTCTTCGGGAGGTGCGGCCACTGGACCCAGATCGAGCACGCGGCCGCCTTCAACCGGCTCGTGGCGGGCTTCCTCACCCCGGGTTGACCGCGGGCCTCGCCAGGTCTGACTCGGTCAGTGTGCGGTGCGGACGTAGGCGCCGCGGTAGAAGAGCAACGGGTCGGCGGGGTCGCCGAAGCCGAGGTCCTGGACGGCGCCGATCACGACGAAGTGGTCGCCCGCCTCGTGGACCGCGTGGATGGTGCAGTCGACGTAGCCGAGGATGCCGTCGAGCAGCGGGGCACCCGTCTTCGACGGACTCCAGCCGATGCCCTCGAACTTGTCGACGCCCTTGGTCGCCATCTGGTTCGACACGTGGTCCTGACCCTCGGCCAGCAGGTTGACGCAGAAGTGGCCGGAGCGCTGGATCGCCGGCCAGGCGCGCGTCGTCCGGGCGGGGCAGAACAGCACGAGAGGCGGGGTCAGCGAGACCGACGAGAAGGACTGGCAGGTCATCCCGACCGGCTCGCCGTTGCTCATCGAGGTCACCACCGTGACGCCGGTGCAGAAGCGGCCCAGCACGTCGCGGAAGTGCCGCGCTCTGGCCAGCACCTCGGGGTCGTCGGTGCCCGGCTCCGCGTCGTCGCCGAGGCGGAAGTGGAAGTCGAAGTCACCGAGGAACTGGTCGATCAGCTCGGGGGACGGCCACTGCTCCCGGGCCCGCGGGTTCATCCCGTCGGGAGGCTCGAGGTCGGTCACACGCTTCACTCTAGTTGCCGCCGAAGACGTGGCCCCAGTAGCTCACCGCGGTGGACTCCCGGGCCACCCAGGACGCGTCGTCGACCTGGAGCCCCTCGCACCCGTACTCGACGTCGAAGCCGCCCGGCGACCTGACGTAGAACGAGACCATCTCGTCGTTCATGTGTCGCCCCAGGGTCGCGCTGAGCGGGGCCTTGTGCTTGCGGACCCGCTCGAGGGCGCGACCGACATCGTCGAGCTCGGCGACCTCGAGCATGATGTGCACGCACTTCGACGGGTTCGGCATCGGCAGGAACGCCAGCGAGTGGTGCCGCGGGTTGCAGCCGAGGAACCGCAGCCAGACCGTCGACCCGGCCTCCTTGCCGACGAACTCCCCCGGCATCCGCATCGAGTCGCGCAGCCGGAACCCCAGCACGTCGGTGTAGAACCGCAGCGCCTCCACGTCGTCGGTGACCGGCACCACGATGTGCCCGAGCCCCTGCTCGGCGGTGACGAACGTGTTGGCGTACGGCGTGACGACCGGACGGGACTCGTAGGTCGCCCCATGGAAGATCTCGAAGACGTTGTCGAAGGGGTCCGTGCAGCGGACCATGCCCTCGACGCGGCGCTCGGCGAGCTCCTCGGCGGTGCCCTCCTCGACCGCGACGCCGTGGTGCTTGAGGTGGTCGACGGCCTCGGCCAGGGCGCGGTGGTCGGCGACCTCCCAGCCCATGCACCCGAAGCGGTCGTGCTCGGAGGGCACCACGACGATGCGCGCGGAGAGCTGGTCCATCCGGAAGTAGAGGTGGTCGGGGTTCGGCCCGCGACCCTCCGCGAGACCGAGCACCTTGCCGCCGAAGTGGCGCCACTGCTCGAGATCGGTCGACTCGATCCGGACGTACCCGAGTGAGCGGATCGCGATGGACATCAGGCCTCCTTGGGAGGTCGTTCGCGGTGCAGGGACAGGAAGCCGCGGGTCACCATGTGGAACTCCTCGGCGGCCTCGATCTGCGCCCAGTGACCGCAGTTCGGGAAGACGTGGAGGGAGGCCCTCGGGATCAGCTTGAGCGGCAGTAGGCCGCCGTCGAGCGGGTTGACCCGGTCCTCCCGGCCCCAGGTCAGCAGCGTGTGGTGGCGGATCCTGTAGGCCTCGCGCCACACCATCCCGTCCTCGAAGGTCTCCGCCGACATGAACGAGGCCCCCATGGACGCCATCGCCTCGCGTGATCCGGGGGCCGTCGCGGCGGCGAACCGCTCGGCGACGAGCTCGTCGGTGACGCGCGACTGGTCGTGGACCATCACGGAGATGAAGGCGCGCAGCCGCTCGGGGGTCGGGTCGCCACCGAAGCCGTACAGCGCCTTGATCCCCTCGGTCGGGTCAGGCGCGAAGACGTTCTGCGACAGGCCGCCGGGGCCCATCAGCACGAGGCGGCCGACCCGCCGCGGGTACATCAGCGCGAAGCGCGCCGCCGTCCCTCCGCCGAGGCTGTTGCCGAGCAGGTGCACACGCTCGATGCCGAGCTCGTCGAGCAGCGCGGCCAGCTTCTCGGCGGCGAAGCGGTAGTAGTTCCCGACGACCGGGGGCTTGTCGGACAGGCCGAAGCCGGGCTGGTCGACGAGCAGGACCCGGAAGTCCTCGGCGAACGCGCCCAGGCAGGAGCCGAAGTTGCTCCAGGCCGAGGCGCCCGGACCACCGCCGTGCAGCATCACCAGGGGCAGACCGCCGCCGAGGTCGGTGACGGTGCCGGCCTCGTGGTAGCCCAGCGTCACGTCGCCCGCCTTCGCCGTACGGGCGGTGGACTCCTTGGTGAGGTCGCTCATCGGCTCAGTACATCCCCGGGTCGATCTTGTGTCCGAACTCCAGGTTCCCGTACATCAGCAGGGCCCGCTCGGAGTCGTTGGCCGCGTGCACCCGTCCGGCGTGGGCGTCGCGCCAGGCGCGCTGCAGGTAGGTGCCCTCGGTGAGCGCCCGACCGCCGGAGGCCTCGAACATGGTGTCGATGGCCCGGATGGCCCGCTCGGAGGCGATGACCTGGTCGCGCCGGACCTTGAGGCGCAGCTGCAGCGGGATCTTCTCCCCGCGCTCGACGCAGGCCTGGAGCTCGCGCAGGTTGTGCATCTGCAGCACCCAGGCGGAGTCGATCTCGTTGGAGGCCCGCGCGATCCGCACCGCCGCGAACGGGTCGCTCGACGCCTTCTCCATGATGTAGGCCGCGCGGACCCGCTTGCGCTGCATCTCCACGTGCTCCTCGTAGGCGCCGTACGCCATCCCGATCAGCGGGGTCGAGATGGTCATGGTGAAGACCGAGTGGAACGGGAGCTTGTAGAGGTTGGAGGTGTTGACCTCCTGGCCCGGTCCGAAGCAGCGCCCGGTGTCGGACATCGAGAGGGTGAACGCCTCGGGGACGAAGACGTTGTCGACCACGATGTCGTTGGAGCCGGTGCCGCGCAGGCCGACGGTGTGCCAGACGTCCTCGATGGTGTAGTCGGAGCGGGGCACCATGAAGGTCCGGAAGTCGACCACGTTGCCCTCGTCGTTGAAGACCAGGCCGCCGAGCAGCACCCACTGGCAGTGGTCGCTGCCGGAGGAGAAGCTCCAGCGCCCGTTGAGGGTGAAGCCGCCCTCGGCCAGGGTCGCCTTGCCGGTCGGGGCGTACGACGAGCTGAGCCGGGTCTTGGTGTCCGAGCCCCACACCGCCTGCTGAGCCTCGTCGCTGAAGAGGCCCACCTGCCAGGGGTGGACCCCGACGACGGAGGAGACCCAGCCGGTCGACCCGCAGGCGCCGGCGATGTCGCGCACCGCGGTGTAGAACGTGGTCGGGTCGGCCTCGTGGCCGTCGTACCGCTTGGGCTGGAGGAGCTGGAAGAACCCGGTCTCCTCGAGCTCCTTGATGTTGGCCTCGGGGACCACCCGGAGGCGCTCGGCCTCGTCCGCACGCTCGCGCAGCGTGGGCAGCAGGTCACGGACTCCGTCGAGGACTGCCTGGGACATGCGGTTCTCCTCCGAGAGGCTGGCGGGCGGGCTGCCCGCTCACGATCCATACTAGAACACGTTCTCGTTTTGGAGAATAGCGCATGTGCCCAGCCATCCCTCCCTCGCTGGTCGAGCAGGGCGCACCCCTCCCTCGCCGGTCGAGTAGGGCGCACCTCTCCCTCGCTGGTCGAGTAGGGCGCACCCCTCCCTCGCTGGTCGAGCAGCGCGCACCCCTCCCTCGCTGGTCGAGCAGCGCGCACCCCTCCCTCGCTGGTCGAGTAGGGCGCGACGGAGGAGCGCCCGTGTCGAGACCCCGCACGCCTCCCGGGGTCTCGACACGCTCGGTCGTTCCTCCCTCGCTACTCGACCAGCGAGCGTGAGGTCTCGCTGGTCGAGTAGGGCGCGACGAAGGAGCGCCCGTGTCGAGACCGCGCACGCCTCCCGGGGTCTCGACACGCTCGGTCGTTCCTCCCTCGCTACTCGACCAGCGAGCGGCATGGCCCGTGTCGAGACCGCGCACGTCTCCCGGGGTCTCGACACGCTCGGTCGTTCCTCCCTCGCTACTCGACCAGCGGAAGGGGCTGCTGGGCCTTCAGCTGCAGGGCGATGTCGATGAGCTGGTCCTCCTGGCCGCCGATCAGCTTGCGGCGGCCCGCCTCCAGGAGGATCTTCGCGCCGGACACGCCGTACTTCTCGGCCTGGCGCGAGGCGTGCTTGAGGAAGGAGGAGTAGACGCCGGCGTACCCCATCATCAGCGTCATCCGGTTGAGCGTGCACTCCTCCGGCATGGTCGGCAGCACCACATCCTCGGCGGCGTCGACGATCTTGAGGAAGTCGACCCCGGTCCTCCAGCCGAGCTTGTCGCAGACGCCGACGAACGCCTCCAAGGGCGTGTTGCCCGCCCCCGCGCCGTACCGGCGGACGGAGCCGTCGATCTGGGTGGCGCCGGCACGGGCGGCCAGGATCGTGTTGCCGACGCCGTTGCCGAGGTTCTCGTGGCCGTGGAAGCCGACCCGGGCCTGCCCGCCGATCTCGGCGTGCACGGCGGCCACGCGGTCGCTGACATCCTCCAGGATCATCGCACCGGCGGAGTCGACGACGTAGACGCACTGGCAGCCGGAGTCGACCATGATGCGGGCCTGCTTGGCGAGCACCTCGGGCGGCTGGGTGTGCGCCATCATCAGGAACCCGACGGTCTCCAGCCCGTGGTCGCGGGCGAGCTTGAAGTGCTGCTCGGAGGTGTCGGCCTCCGTGCAGTGGGTGGCGATCCGGCAGATCTGCCCGCCGTTGCCCTGGGCCGCGAGGATGTCGTCCTTGGTGCCGACGCCGGGCAGCATGAGGAACGCGATCCGGGCCTGCTTCGCCGTCTCGGCCGCGATCTTGATGAGCTCCTGCTCGGGGGTCCGCGAGAAGCCGTAGTTGAACGACGAGCCGCCCAGGCCGTCACCGTGGGTGACCTCGAGCACCGGCACGCCGGCGTCGTCGAGGGCGGCGACGATGTCGCGGACCTCCTGCGCGGTGAACTGGTGGCGCTTGTGGTGCGACCCGTCCCGCAGTGAGGTGTCGGTCAGGCGCAGGTCGAGGGTGTCGTCGAAGGTGACCGCGAGGCGGTTCACGTCGCGGGTGACGGGCTGCAGGCTCATCGGTGCGCTCCGATCGTGCGGGCCAGCTGCTCGCCGGCGCGGGTGGCCGCCGCGGTCATGATGTCGAGGTTCCCGGAGTACGGCGGGAGGAAGTCGCCGGCCCCCTCCACCTCGAGGAAGACGCTGACCAGGGTGCTGCCGCGGGTGTAGTCCGAGGGCGGCTCGATCTGCGGCTCCTGCAGCAGCCGGTAGCCCGGTACGTACTCCTGCACCGCGGCGACCATCCGGTGCACCGACTCGGCGATCGCGTCACGGGAGGTCTCGTGGGCCTCGGGGGCGACCGCGCAGAAGATCGTGTCCCGCATGATCATCGGCGGCTCGGCCGGGTTCAGGATGATGATCGCCTTGCCCTGGGCCGCTCCCCCGACGGTCTCGATGCCGGCGGCGGTGGTCCGGGTGAACTCGTCGATGTTCTGCCGGGTGCCCGGTCCGGCGCTGACGCTGGAGACGCTGGCCACGATCTCGCCGTACGACACGGGGGTGACCCGCGAGACGGCCGCGACCATCGGGATGGTGGCCTGGCCGCCGCAGGTGATCATGTTGACGTTCATCGCACCCGCGTGCTCGGTCTCGTTGACCGCCGGGATGACCGCCGGCCCGACCGCGGCCGGGGTCAGGTCGACCGCCCGGATGCCGGCCTCGGCGTAGCGCGGCGCATACGCGCGGTGCACGTACGCCGAGGTCGCCTCGAAGATGAGGTCGGGCAGCTCGTCCTGCTTCAGCAGCCAGTCGACGCCCTCGGCGGAGGAGACCAGGCCGTGCTGCTCGGCCCGGGCCAGGCCCGGGCTGTCCGGGTCGACGCCGATCATCCAGCGCGGCTCGACCCAGTCGCTGCGGAGCAGCTTGTACATCAGGTCGGTGCCGATGTTCCCGGGTCCGACGATGGCCGCCGTCGCCTTGCGTGAGCCGGTCATGCGCAGGTCCTCTCAGACGAAGTCGAGCGAGACGGAGCCGAGCCCGTCGAAGTCGGCGCGGAACGAGTCGCCGGGTCGTACGTCGATCGCCCGGTGCACCGAGCCCGGCAGGATCACGTGACCCGCCTCCAGGGTCACCCCGAAGGAGGCCACCTTGCGTGCCAGCCACGCCACCGCGGTCACCGGGTTGCCGAGCACGGCGTCCGAGCGGCCCTCGGCGACCTTCTCCCCGTTGCGCAGCAGCCGCGCGTCGATGCCGAGCAGGTCGATCTCGCGGGGCTTCACCCGCTCGGGGCCGAGCACGAAGCCGGCCGAGGAGGCGTTGTCGGCGATGGTGTCGACGATGCCGATCCGCCAGTCGACGATGCGGCTGTCGATCAGCTCGATGGACGGTGCGACCGCCTCGGTCGCCGCGAGGACGTCCTCCTCGGTGCACCCCTCGCCGGGCAGGGTGTCGCCGAGCACGAAGGCGACCTCGACCTCGACGCGCGGGTAGCAGTAGCGCGCCGCCTCCACGGGGGTGTCGGTGGAGACCTGCATGTCGGAGAGCAGGTGGCCGTAGTCGGGCTCCTCGACGCCCATCATCTGCTGCATCGCCTCCGAGGAGAGCCCGACCTTGTGGCCCAGCACGGTGGCACCGGCGGCGAGCCGCTGCCCGATGTTGAGCAGCTGCACCTCGTAGGAGTCGACCACGTCCATGCCGGGCCACTGCTCGACCAGGGGGCGCACGGGGGTGCGGGTGCGTTCGGCGGTCGCGAGCAGAGCGGCGATCTCGTGCCGGACCTGGTCGGTGAGCATGGGGCCGCCTCTCTGCTGCTCTGGTTCCGCGAAACTATAACCTGTTACAGTTTTGGGGTGGAAGAGACCCTCGACGTCGACGTCCTCGTGGTCGGAGCCGGCGGCGCCGGGATGACCGCGGCGCTCGCTGCCCAGGCCCAGGGGCTGGACGTGCTGCTGGCCGAGAAGAGCGAGTACTTCGGCGGCAACACCGCCCGCTCCGGCGGGGGCGTGTGGGTCCCGGGCAACTATGCGCTGAAGGCAGCCGGGGTCGAGGACACCCCCGAGCAGGCCAAGCTCTACCTGCAGTCGATCGTCGGCGACGAGGTGCCCGCCGTCCGCCGCGACACCTTCGTCGACCGCGGCCCCGAGATGATGGACTTCGTCCGGGACCGGACCCCGCTGCGCTTCTCGTGGGTCCCCCAGTACGCCGACTACCACCCCGAGGCGCCGGGCGGGAAGCCGGGCGGCCGCTCGGTCGAGCCGGTGCCGCTCGACGGGCGAATCATCGGCGCCGAGCTCGACCGCCTGCACCCGCCGTACACGAAGGCGCCGGCGAACCTGGTCGTCACGCAGGCCAACTTCCGGTGGATCAGCCTCGGCTTCCGCACGCTGCGCGGGCCGGTGACGATGTTCCTGGTCTTCGTCCGCCGGCTGCTGGCCAGCCTGACCCGCAAGCAGATGTACGGCATGGGCAACGCGCTGATGATCGCTCTGCGCAAGGGCCTCCAGGACGCGGACGTCCCGCTCTGGTACGGCGCCGAGCTCACCGACCTCGTCCTGGAGGACGACCGCGTCGTAGGCGCCGTCCTGCAGCGCGGCGAGGTCCGCACCACCGTCCGCACCCGCCGCGGGGTCGTGCTCGCGAGCGGCGGCTTCGAGTTCAACCTCGAGCTGCGGCAGAAGCACCAGCCCGCCCCCATCGGCATCGACTGGTCCACCGGCGCGCCCTCCAACACCGGCGGCGGCATCCTCGCCGGTGTGGCCGCGGGCGCCGAGACGGCCCTGATGGACGACGCCTGGTGGGGGCCCACGATCCCGCTCCCCCGCGGCCCGTGGTTCTGCCTGGCCGAGCGCAACCTGCCCGGCTCGATCATCGTCAACGCCGAGGGCCGCCGCTTCATGAACGAGGCGCTGCCCTACGTCGAGGCCGTCCACGAGATCTACGCCGGCGAGGCCACCGGCGTCAGCCACGTGCCGGCCTGGATGGTCATCGACCAGCGCTACCGCAACCGGTACCTCTTCGCCGGTCTCGGGCCGCGCCAGCCCTTCCCGGGCAGCTGGCTCAAGGCGGGCGTCGTCGTCAAGGCCGCCACCCTCGCCGAGCTCGCGGAGAAGATCGGGGTGCCCGCCGACAGCCTCGTCGCCACCGTCGACCGGTTCAACGGGTTCGCCCGCACCGGCGTCGACGAGGACTTCCACCGTGGCGAGTCGGCCTATGACAAGTACTACTCCGACCCGACCGTGAAGCCGAACCCCTCGCTGCACGTCCTGGACCAGGCGCCCTTCTACGCCGTCAAGATCGTGCCCGGCGACCTCGGCACCAAGGGTGGCCTGGTCACCGACGAGCGGGCTCGCGCGCTGCGCCCCGACGGGTCGGTCATCGAGGGCCTGTACGCCGCCGGCAACTGCTCGGCGGCCGTGATGGGCCACACCTACGCCGGCCCCGGTGCGACCATCGGACCGGCGATGACCTTCGGCTACCTCGCCGCCCTGGACCTGGCCGGGAAGGACTGAGATGCCCATCGATGCCGGCAAGGCGATCGGCGCTCCCCTGCCCGACCGCAGCTTCTCCTGGACCGCGAGCGACGTGCTGCTCTACCACCTCGGCATCGGCTTCGGCTCGCGTCCGGGCGACAACCTCGACCCCGCCACGCTGACCTACACCCTCGACGGCGAGGGGCTGCAGGTGCTGCCGAGCTTCGGCATCGTCGCGCCGTCCTTCCACGACACCGACCCGCCCTCCCTGGACCTGCCCGGCTGCGACATCAACCTCGCGCAGGTCGTCCACGTCAGCCAGGAGATCGTGCTGCACCGACCGCTGCCGACAGCCGGGTCGGGCACGGTGCACACGGTGGTCAGCGACGTGTGGGACAAGGGCAAGGCTGCGGTGATCGTCCAGGAGGGCACCTGCGTGGACGGGGCCGGCCAGCCCCTGTTCACCACCCGGTCGAGCATCTTCGTGCGCGGCGAGGGCGGCTGGGGCGGCGACCGCGGACCCTCCACGAAGGTCGAGCTGCCGGAGCGACCGGCCGACCTCGACACGTCGTACGACGTGACGCCGCAGCAGGCGCTGCTCTACCGCCTCTGCGGCGACCGGAACCCGCTCCACGCCGACCCGGCGTTCGCCCAGGGCGCCGGGTTCCCCGCGCCGATCCTGCACGGGCTCTGCTCCTACGGCATCGTGCTGCGCTCGGTCGTCCAGGGCCTGCTGGACTCCGACGCCGCCCGCGTGCGCGGGTTCACCGCGCGCTTCGCCGGTGTGGTGTTCCCCGGCGAGACCATCCGCACCCAGGCCTGGGACGAGGGCGACCGCATCGTCGTCTCCGCCACCATCGCCTCATCCCGCCCCGATCGCGATGGCGCCCCGGTGCTCGCCGACTGCGTCCTGACCCCGGCCTGACCTCGCGGGCGGTCAGCCGCCCTCGACGACCTTCTTCAGGCCGTCGAGCATCATCTGCCAGTTCTGGGCGGAGTGCTCGGCCTCCTCGTCGCTGCCGGCGTTGTCCTGGGTGAGCCGCACGGTCGTGGTGCCGTCGCTCTCGTGGAGCTCGTAGCGGACGTGGTGGTAGTTCTCGGGCTCGTCGGGCTGGCCGCTGAGCGGGCTGAAGTGGGTCACCTCGAGCACCTGGTCCGGCACGACCTCGACGATCTCGCCGTGGTCCTCGTAGGGCTTGCCCTCGTACTCGCCCTT
Organism: Marmoricola sp.; assembly: GCA_044227235.1. Lineage (GTDB taxonomy): Bacteria > Actinomycetota > Actinomycetes > Propionibacteriales > Nocardioidaceae > Marmoricola_A. Next base: position 60,151 of record JBGAFN010000009.1, read on the forward strand.
CCAGGCGATCGGGCTGCCGGGCTCCCAGTCGGACTCGACCCGGGAGCCGAACATGTACTGGGCGACCAGGTCGGGCTCGGTCAGGGCCTTCCAGACCTCGCCGGCGGGTGCGGCGACCGTCGTGGTCGCCTCTGCTGTTGCGCTCATCCTCGGTACCTCCTCGGCGGTGGGCTCTCGCTGTCGGAGTACCCGTTGGGCGCGTTCAAACCTTCCTGACAAGCCTTCAGGTCAAACGACCTAGACCACGCCGGCCCACCTCTTCTCACCAAAGCGGAGGCGTGCTCGGATCGGAGGCACTCATTCGTCGAACTCTCAGAGGGGGAGGGTCACGTGCAGTTCTCACGCGCAGTTCTCACCGTCACGGCCGCCGCCACCGCGGCGGTGCTCGCCGCCGGCACCACCGCCACGGCACACCCCAGGCCCGCGCCGGTCGTCTCCGACCCGCTCGCCAGCGGGCTCGCCGGGCCGCTGCAGCTCGAGGTCGCCCACGGCAACGTCTTCGTGGGTCAGGCCTTCGCCGGGCTGCTGACCCGGATCGCACCGGACGGCACGACCACCGACCTGGTGCAGGACGCGGTCAACGGGCTGGCCGTCAGCCGCAAGGGCATCGCCTTCACCACCGACATCGACGACCCGACGCCCTCGTCGCTGCTCAAGCTCCGGGCCTGGGACGGCACGGTCACCGAGATCGCGGACCTCTACCAGTACGAGTCCGACAAGAACCCCGACGCCGGCAACACCTACGGCTTCCTCGACCTCGACCCGTACTGCGCCCAGCAGGTGCCGGCCGAGGTCGGCGGCGGCGACCCGTACACCGGCCAGGTCGACGCGCACCCCTACGCACTGGCGAACGGCCCGCGCGGCGGCTGGTACGTCGCGGAGGCGGGCGGCAACGCCGTCCTCTACGTCTCCGCCCGGGGCGACATCCGGACCGTGGCCGTCCTCCCGCCGCAGGTCACCACCGTGACCGCCGACGCGGCCGCCGCGGTCGGCCTGCCGGACTGCACCGTCGGGCACCCGTACGCCTTCGAGCCGGTGCCGACCGACGTCGAGGTCAGCCGGTCGGGCCAGGTCTTCGTCACGCTGCTCCCCGGTGGTCCCGAGGACGCGTCCCTGGGGGCCCGCGGCTCGGTCGTGCGGCTCTCGCTGTCCCAGCGCCACGGCGGCTGGGCGCGCGGCCACGAGCACGGCCTGCGCGTGCACCAGAAGGTGATCGCATCGGGGTTCCTCGGCGCGACCAACCTGGCGCTCGGCCCCCGCGGAAGCATCTACGTGACCGAGCTCTTCGCCAACCGGCTCTCCCAGGTCCGCCACGGCCAGGTGTCCCCGGTGGTCGACCTCACCGAGCCGGCCGCCGTGGAGTACTCCGACGGCAAGCTGTACGTCGGCATCGGCGCCTTCAGCAACGGGCAGGTCGTCACCGTCACGCCGTGACCACCCACCGGGTCGCCGCACCGTCGTGGGGGGATGGTGCGGCGGCCCGGAAAGACCGGGTGGACCTCAGCCGAGCGTGACGCCGACCGACGGGCTCTGTGCGTCGGCGTACCCGACCGTGGCGGAGACCACCGCCGTGTAGGCACCGGAGGCCTTGGGCGCCACCTTCGCGGTGAACGCGCCGTCGGCCAGCGTCGTCGCCGAGGTCACCAGCACGGGCGCGCCGCCGGTCGGGGCGAAGTAGATCTTCACCTTGACGCCCTTGGGTCCCGACGAGGCGTCGGCGTAGGTGCGGGTGAGCTTCCCGGTCAGGTTGACCGAGGGCGGGACCGCAGAGCCGCTCAGGGTGAGCGCCGTGGCCCAGGTGCCGGCCGTGACCGGTCCGACGACATCGTCGGCGGCGGGCAGCCCCGCGGAGCCGGCGAACACCACCCGCAAGGAGCCGGAGACCTTGAGCGGCACCGCGATGGTGAACGCGCCGTCGGCGACGGTCTTGCCGGCGGCGACCTTGACCACCGCGCCACCGTCGGTGGTGACGTACACGGTGAGGGCCGCTCCGACGACGCCCGCGGACAGGCTGCCGGCGGTCTTGGTGAGGTGCCCGGTGGCCGTGACCGTGTCGCCGTAGCCCACGTCGTCGGTGTCCACCGACGCCGCGAGCTCGGTCTCGGGCAGGGTCACGGTGACCGTCCCGATCTCGGCGGCGCGCGCCTCGTACCCGGCGGAGGCCGCCAGCGCCACCGCGAGCACGCCGCTCACCGTCGGCTTCACCACGATGCTGTAGCTGCCGTCCGCACCGGTCTTCGCGGTCGCCAGGGTCACCACCTTGGTCGCGCCGCTGACCACCGTGGCCTGCTTGACGGGCAGGGACACTCCGGCGACGCCGACGGTCGCGCCGTTGGCCTGCCGGGTCAGCCGGCCGCTCACGGTGACCGGGTCGCCGTAGAAGACCTCGGTGGTGTCCGCCTCGGCGGACAGGTCGGTCGCGCAGACCCCCGGGACGGCGGCCAGGCTGTCGGACGCGCCGGCGGCGTAGACCGTCGTTGCGGCGACCCTGGCCGCGTACGTCGTGCTGACGGTCGCGGTGGCCGAGGCGGTCGCGACGCCGTCGATCGTGGTCGCGCCGGAGCCCGCCGTCGCCGGGGCGGTCATCGCCTCGGTCTTCTTCGTGAAGGCGGCGGCCAGGCCCTTGACGGGAAGTCCGGTCGCGACGTCGGTGACGGTCGTCTGGAGCGGGAACGCGCCCCCGGCGCAGACCGAGGCGGTGGTGACGTCGGCTGCGTCCTGGCCGGCGACGGCGAGGTCGAGGCTGACCGCGCGGGCGGCGCCTGAGGCGAAGGTCAGGCTCCCGGTGACCGCCTTGGTCGCGCCGGTGGAGTCCACCAGGGTCGCGGTGACGGTGGTGGAGCCGGTCGCCGCCGCGGCGCAGGTGACGTCGGACTGCAGGTCGGTGGGAGCGGAGAAGACGCAGTCGGCCCGCTTGGAGGTCCACCGCACCGAGGTGAGCGTGCGTCCGTCCGGCAGGGCCGGCGTCACCTCGACCTGGGTCTTCAGCCCGGGCACCGCCGGGTTGTTGACCCCGAGGGTCGCCCCGAGCACGGTCGGCGACCCGGTCGTGCCGCCACCGGAGCCGTCCCCGCCGCCGATGAGGAACCGGTTGTCGGCGGTGTTCCAGTGCGTGTCCAGGTAGGAGCCCGGGTCCGGGTAGGTCGAGTAGTAGTCGTCGGTGTTGCAGTCCAGCAGGTACTCCCGCTCGGCGGGGCAGACCGAGACCATCGCGTGGTTGCCGCCGTCGGCGTAGCACATCGTGTCGGCCTCGTCCCAGCAGTGGCCGGCGTTGGTGCTGTGCGGGGCGGTGTTCTGCACGCTGCCCAGCGTGTGCGAGAGCTCGTGCGCCTCGACGGAGTGACCGGAGGTGCCGTTGCCGCCACCCCAGCAGCCGCTGTCGACGCGGGCGTACTGGGCGTAGCTGCCGTTGTTGGGGTTGGTCTGCGCGGCGGCGTCGTTGGGGTACATCGTCGCGATGCCGCAGAGCACCGTCGCGTCGGTCCACATCAGGTACTTGCGGGCCGGGTTGGTGTAGCCCAAGGCCTGCACGGCCTGGATGGTCGCGTTGAAGCTGCTCATCGACCCCGCCGGGACGGTCACGTTGAGGACCTTCGCCTCGCAGGTGCCGGAGGTGGCGCCCGCCTCGGTCACGTAGCGGAGGTGGCGGACCCCGCCGGTCAGCGCGGCGGAGCGGTTGAAGACGTCGTCGACGCCGGCCGCCCACAGCTTGAAGCTGGACAGGAGCGAGGAGAACCGGTTGGTCTTGTCGGCCTCGACGACGTACATCGCCTGCACGCGGTAGCCGCTGGTGCCGTCGCCGTCGCAGGTGACGGCCGGGCTGGTGGCGACCGAGGCGACAGCCATCGGGACGCCGAGCTGCTGGGCTGCCTTGTAGGCGCGCAGGCCCCCGCCCTTGCGGGCCTTGAGGTCGGTCGTGCTGACCGGGGCGGTCACGTCGACGCCGGCGGGCGCCTCGTCCTCGTGGACGCAGGCGACCGGTCCCAGGCCGACCCGCTGCAGCGAGCCGTCGGGTCCGCAGGGCGAGGCCGATCCGCCGCCGAGCTGGGCGGCCGCCACGAAGGAGAGGGACGCGGCGAGCAGGGCGCCGGCCACGGCGAGGTGCACGCCCCGACGGGGCTCCGCCGCGGCGACGGCGGCGCCGGCCGCCCGCGTGCGAGGTCGCGAGATCCGCATCGTCGTACCTTCCGTGGTGTGCGTCGGGCATCCATGCCCTGGAGGTCGCCGCGGACGTGTCCGAGGAAACTTCCTCAAGGTTCGGTCAAATCGGAGGGCTCTGCCCCCGGAACCGTGGATTCTTTACACAGTGCCGGTCGGGGAGATCGGTGGAGCGGCCCTCCCCGACCGGCACTTCTCATCTGCCGAGCCGTCGGGTGCCGCGACGGCTACGCCCGCCCGAGCACGAGCCCGCTGGTGGGCACGCCCGTGCCAGCCGTGACGACCACATGCGCTGCGCGGTCGACCTGGTTCACCGAGGTCCCCCGCAGCTGCCGGACCGCCTCGGCGATGCCGTTCATGCCGTGGATGTAGGCCTCACCGAGCTGGCCCCCGTGGGTGTTGATCGGCAGCCGCCCGCCGAGCTCGATCGCGCCGTCGGCGACGAAGCCGGGCGCCTCACCGCGGCCGCAGAAGCCGAGCTCCTCGAGCTGCATGAGCACGTACGGCGTGAAGTGGTCGTAGAGCACGGCGGTGTCCATGTCGGCCGGCCCCAGACCCGACTGCCGCCACAGCTCCCGTCCGACGACGCCCATCTCGGGGATGCCGATGTCGTCGCGGTAGTAGGAGGTCATCACGAACTGGTCGGGGGCGCTGCCCTGCGCCGCGGCCAGCACCGGGACGGCCCCGGCCCGCAGGTCGCGTGCCCGCTCGGTGCTGGTGACGACGAGGGCGACCGCGCCGTCGGACTCCTGGCAGCAGTCGAGCAGCCGGAGCGGGTCGGCGATCATCCGGGAGGCCTGGTGGTCCTCCAGCGTGATCGGCTTGCCGTGGAACCAGGCCTTCGGGTTGGTGGCGGCGTGACGGCGACCGGCGACCGCGACGGTCCCGAAGTCGGCGCTGGTGGCGCCGTACTCGTGCAGGTAGCGCCGCGCCTGCATCGCCACGGTGGCCGCAGGCGTCGAGAGCCCGGCGGGGTAGGTGAAGGCGTTGTCGAGACCGTTGGTGTTGACCTGCTCGGCCGCCCAGCGGGAGACCTGGCCGAACCGCTGCCCCGAGCGCTCGTTGAACCCGCGGTAGCAGACCACGACGTCGGCGACCCCGGTGGCGACGGCCATCGCCGCCTGCTGGACGGTGGCGCACGCGGCTCCGCCGCCGAAGTTGATCCGGCTGAAGAACCGCAGGTCGCCCATGCCGAGCTCGCGGGCCAGCGCGATCTCGCTGGAGGTGTCCATCGTGAAGGTGACCAGGCCGTCGACGTCACCGCGGGTCAGCCCGGCGTCGGCCAGGGCGTCGAGGGTCGCCTCGCAGGAGAGCTGGAGCTCGGAGCGCCCGGAGTCCTTGGAGAACTCGGTGGCCCCGATGCCGGCGATCGCGGCCGCACCGCTGAAGGGAAGGCTCACTGCTCCGCCTCCGGGGAGCCGGGGGCCGGCAGCGCGAGGGTGACCCGGCTGGTGACGTGGGTCCCGAGGGAGACGCGGCCGACCACGTCGACCTGCACCGTGGCGCCCTCGACGGAGGCGACCGTCCCCGAGAACGCGAGGGTGTCGTAGGGGTGGGCGGGCGCACCGAGCCGGATGGTGCACGAGGCGAGCCGGATGGCGGGCCCGGCCCAGTCGTGCACGTAGCGCTGCACCAGCCCGGTGGTGGTCAGGATGTTCAGGAAGATGCCCTTCGTGCCCCGCTGCACCGCGAGGTCGCGGTCGTGGTGCACGTCCTGGAAGTCGCGGGTCGCCAGCGCGGTGCTCACCACCAAGGTCGGGGTGATCGGCAGCTCCCAACCGGGCAGGGTGTCCCCCACGGCGACGGCGGTCAGGGTGCTCATCGGCTGCCCTCCTCGAGCGGCGTCCACGCGACCAGGGTGAGGTCGTCGTCGATCCGGTCGAACACGACTCGGACCCGGTCCCCCACGGCCACGGTCGCCGGGTCGGGCCCGCCCTCGCAGCGGCGGAGCTCACCGACCATCCGGAGGCCCGACGTCCCGTCGACGGGGTCGAGCTCGACCAGCACCAGCGGCAGGGGCAGCTCCTTGCCGGGGACCTGGGGTGCGTGGTGCACCACGAAGGAGAACACCGTGCCGGTGCCGCCGGCCACGACGTACCCGCGGTCGGCGGCGTGGCAGGACGGGCACATCGGGCCGGGCGGGTGGCGCAGGGTCCCACAGGCGTTGCAGCGTTGGATCCTGAGCTCGCCGGCGCGGGCGCCCTCCCAGAAGAAGGCCGTGTCGCGGTTGACCATCGGCCGGAGCGTGCGGGTCCGGTCGACCCGGGGGGCCGCCGTGCCGGGCTTGAACTTCAGCACCCGGAAGGTCATCGAGGCGACCTGCTCGTCGCCGACCCGCCACACCGAGGTGGTGGTCACGAAGTAGCCCTCGCCGACCCCGGTCGTCTTGGGGCCGACGACCGACTCCAGACGGGTGCTGATGCTGACGGTCTCGCCCGGACGCAGGTACCGGTCGTAGACCTGGTCGGCGTTGGTGCCGAGGACCGAGGTGTAGCCGGCCTTGTCGAGGACCTGCATCATCCCTTGAAGCACATCCGGCCCGCCGACGCCACCAGCAGGGTGACCACCCGGAAGACCCAACCCCCGCATGGTCCACACCTGGGCCATCGCAGGGGGTGCGACCGGTCCGCCGTGGATCGCGTGCGCCTCGGGGGTGTCGCGGAAGACCGGGTTGGACTCCCCCAGCGCCTCGAGCCAGGTGTGCACCTGCGGCTGGTTGACGGGGTCGCGGGCGAGCCGGGGCTCGGTCTCGCCGAGCTCCTGCAGCCTGCCCGCCTCGGCCATGATCCACTCGTGGGTGCCCTCGTGGTCCCCGCTCATCGCGGCACCCTCGGCAGGCCCAGCCCGAACTGGCAGACCAGCTCGCGCTGCACCTCGTTGACGCCGCCCCCGAAGGTGAGCACCAGGTAGCGCTTGGCGTTGCTGTCCAGGTAGTGCAGCAGCTCGGCGGTCTCCGGGTCGGAGGCGTCGCCGTACCGGTGCACGACCTCCTCGACGAGCCTGCCCACGAGTTGGAGCCGCTCGGAGGCGAAGACCTTGCTCGCCGAGGCGTCGGCCACCGAAGGCTCCCCGGAGGCGGCGCCGGCGCAGATCTGCCAGTTCAGCAGCTCGTTGACCCGGAAGCAGGCGGTCACCTGGGCGAGCAGGTCGTGGACGTCGGGCTGCTCGGCGACCGTCCTCCCGTCCGGCGCCGTACGACGGGAGGCCCAGTCGAGCACCAGGTCCCGCAGGCCCTCGAACCGGCCGGCCGGGGCGAGCATGACCCGCTCGTGGTTGAGCTGGCTGGTGATCAGCTGCCAGCCGCGGTTCTCCTCGCCCACCAGCATCTCGACCGGCACCCGCACGTCGGAGTAGTAGGTGGCGTTCACGTGGTGCGACCCGTCCGCGGTGATGATCGGCGTCCAGGTGTAGCCCGGGTCGCGGGTGTCGACGATGAGCACCGAGATGCCCTTGTGCTTGGGGGCGTCGGGGTCGGTGCGCACCGCGAGCCAGACGAAGTCGGCGGCGTGGCCGCCGGTGGTCCACATCTTCTGGCCGTTGACGACGTAGTGGTCGCCGTCGCGAACGGCGCTCGTGCGCAGCGAGGCGAGGTCGGTGCCGGCGTCGGGCTCGGAGTAGCCGATCGCGAAGTGCACGTCGCCGCTGAGGATGTCGCCGAGGAAGCGCTGCTTCTGGAGCTCGGTGCCGTAGCTCATCAGGGTCGGCCCGACGGTCTGCAGGGTGACGGCGGGCAGGTGGACGTCCGAGCGGGCCGCCTCGTTGGCGAAGATCTGCTGCTCGACCTCCCCCAGACCGCGGCCGCCGTACTCGACGGGCCAGCCGACGCCCATCCAGCCGTCGGCGCCCATCTGCTTGATGATCCGGTGGTAGGTCTCGCCGTGCCGCTCGGTCAGCAGGGTGTGCCGGTCCTCCGGGCTGACCAGCCCCTCGAAGTAGGCCCGCGCCTCGGCCTTGAAGGCACGCTGGGCCTCGGTCAGCTCGGCGTTCTTGGCCGCGGTCTCCTGCAGCGGGACCGCGGACAGCGTCTGGCGGGTGCCGCCGAGGGCGCGCACGACGTCCTTGAGCCAGGAGGAGTAGGCCGGCAGCGGGTAGGTGAGGTCGACCCCCATGCCGCCGTGGACGTGATGGCAGGTGTGCAGGGCCTCGGGACCCTCCACGCTCAGCCAGTACGCCGCCACCGCGAGGTCGTCGTCGGCCGGCAGGCCCTCCTCGACGCGCCAGGCCGCGGCGGTGGCCGCCAGGTCGATGGTGCGCGAGGCGATGTAGACGTCGGCCAGCTGCATGGCCACCGCCTGGAACTCCGCGAGGGCGCGACCGAACTGGCGACGCTCCTTGACGTACGCCGCGGTGAGGTCGCGGGCCCCGGCCACCAGGCCGTCCCCGAGCAGGCAGAGCCCGGCCAGGGCGTGCTCGCGCAGGACCACGAACCCGCGGTCGGCCTCGGCCGACCCCGGCGGCCCGCCCAGCACGTCCGCGGCGGCGACGGCGACCCCGTCGAGGACCATGGTGTGCTCGGTGGCCCCGCGCGACGAGCGGGACGCGCGCAGGGTGACGCCGGCCGCGTGGGGGTCGAGCAGGACGACCGCACGGTCGCCGTCGGGGGTGGAGGCGGTGACCAGGACGGTGCTCGCCTGCTCGGCCGACCAGACCCCGGTCACGAGGCCGTCGAGGCGCCAGCGGTCCCCGTCCGCGGTCAGCCGGGTGCGGGGTCGGACCGGCAGCGCCGTGCCCGGCTCCTGGAGGCCCGCGGTCAGGACGGTGTGCCCCTCGGCGACGCCCGCCAGCACCCGGTCCTGCTGGTCCGCGGTGCCGGCGCGGACCAGCGGCAGGACACCGCAGGCGAGGGTCTCCCAGACCGGCAGCTGCACCGCGTGCCGACCGAGCGCCTGGAGCAGCACGCCGACCTCGGCGAGGCCGAGACCCTCACCGCCGAGCCGGTCCGGCAGGGGAAGACCGAGCAGGCCGGCGTCGGCGAGGGCAGCCCAGGACGGGGTCTGCGTGCGGGTCAGGACGTCGCTGACCACGCCGAGGACGTCGGCCTGGGACTCCGTCGGGGTGAACTGCACGAGTGCTCCTCCGCATCAGAACTGGAACGTGTTCTAGTCTAGCCGCCGGGGACGGCGGCGGGAAGGACCGCGCCGGCGAGCGCCTCCAGCTCGCCGGCGAAGGCGGCCGCGAGCGCGTCCAGGTCCGGCACCAGCTCCTTGCAGGCGATCAGGCCGACGTGCAGCCGGCCGTTGCTGGAGATCACCGTGATGTTCAGCCCGGCTCCGTGGAAGACCGGGCCCAACGGGTACATCCCCTCGACCAGGGCGCCGAGGAAGTACAGCGGCACCGGCGGGCCGGGCACGTTGGAGATCACCAGGTTGTGGACCACCGGGTGCCGCTCGGCCAGCCGGAGCCCGGAGTACACCCGCACGGCGAGTCCGAAGGTCCGGGGCGCGGCCAGCTCGGCCCACTCCTGGAGCGCCTCGGCCGGGATGGCCTTGTGGTGGTCCTTGGCGACCCGGTTGCCCTGGGCCACCACCGCCAGCCGCTCGACCGGGTCGGCCAGGTCGGTGCCCAGCCGGGCGAAGAGGGCGGAGACCTGGTTGGCGCCGCCGGCCGACGAGGTCCCGCGGACCGAGACCGGCACGGTGGCGAGCAGGGACTGGGCGGGCAGCTCGCCGCGGCCCTCGAGGTAGCGCCGCAGGGCGCCCCCGCACACGGTCAGCACGACGTCGTTGACCGTGGTCCCGGTGGCGTTCTTGACGGCCTTGACCTGGTCCAGCGGCAGGTCGGCGAACGCCACCACGCGCCGACCGGAGATCGTCGCGTTGAAGGCCGTCCGTGGCGCGGTGAACGGCGCTGCCATGGCGAGACCGGCGCGGGCTCGGCCGACGGTGCCGGTCAGCGCCGCCACGGTCGGCGGGAGCAGCCGGACGAGCCGGGCCGGCCGGGTGGCCAGGGTGAGGGCTCCGCGGGCGAGCAGCTCGGCGCCGCCCGGGGCCTTGGTCGCCGACAGCGAGCGGCCCGTCGGCGGCAGGGCCGGGAGCGCGGGCTCGAGGTTGCACAGGTGCGCCAGCATGCTCATGCCCGACATCCCGTCGACGGTGGCGTGGTGCATCTTCAGCACCACCGCGACCCGGCCCTCGGCCAGCCCCTCCACGAGCCACATCTCCCACAGGGGCCGGGAGCGGTCCAGCAGCTGGCCGGCCAGATGGCCGACGAGCTCGGCGAGCTCGTCGTCGCCGCCCGGGGCGGGCAGGGCGGCTCGGTGCACGTGCCGGTCGATGTCGAAGTGCTCGTCGTCGACCCACACCGGGTGGTCGATGCCCAGCGGCACGCGGCGCAGCTTGTGCCGGAACTCGGGGACCGCGAGCACCCGCTCCTCCACCTGGGCCTTCATCGCCTCGAAGGAGTAGCCGCCGGGGATCGAGTCCGGCCGCAGCACCACCAGCCCGCAGACGTGTAGGAGCTGCTCGGGGGTCTCCAGGTAGAGGAAGGAGGCGTCGAGGCCACTGAGTCGTTCCATGTGACCCATCGTACGACAGAACTAGAACGTGTTCTCGTTCCTCCGAGGCTAGGTTGGAGGCATGGGATACCTGCGTCGACAGCTCGTCGTCTCCGCCCTGGCCGCCAACGCCGTCCACCCCCCACGCCACGTGGCGACGAGCATCCCGTCGATGTTCGCCGGCTGGATGGTCAGCGAGCTCGCCCCGCACGTGATGCTCGGGACGGCCGTCGACACGGCGCTGGAGCTGGCCCACCCCAAGGGCAGGCGCACCAGAGCCCTGCTGGGGTTGGCGAACCTCGCTGCGCTCGGCTACGTGGCCCGACAGGGGCGACTGTCCTCGGCCGCGTTCAGCCAGGGGCTGAGCGAGGCGCTCGGGGAGGAGTCGCTCAGCGAGCTCTCCACCCGGTACGCCGACCTGGACTGGACGACGCCACTGCGCCAGCTCGCCTGGCCGTTCTCGATCCCGTCCGAGGGCATCGAGGTGATCAAGAACATCTCCTACGCCCCGCAGTACGGGACCCGTGGCCTGCTCGACGTCTACAAGCCGGCCGGCGACGTCACCGGTGCCCCGGTGCTGCTGCAGGTGCACGGCGGCGGCTGGACGATCGGCAACAAGGACCAGCAGGGCATCCCGCTGATGAAGCACATGGCGTCGCGCGGCTGGGTGTGCGTGGCGGTCAACTACCGCCTCTCCCCCCGTGACGCCTTCCCGGCCCACCTCGTCGACGTGAAGCACGCGATCGCCTGGATCCGCCAGCATGGGGCGGAGTACGGCGCGGACCCGGCGTACATCGCCATCACCGGCGGGTCGGCCGGCGGGCACCTGACCGCGCTCGCTGCGCTGACCCCGAACGACCCGGAGTACCAGCCGGGGTTCGAGGACGCCGACACGACCGTGCAGGCCGCGGTGCCGTTCTACGGCGTCTACGACATGGCCGGCATCACCGGTGGCGCGGCGGTCTGGATGCGCGACCGCTTCCTCGGGCCGCGGGTCTTCTTCAGCGACCCCTCGAAGGACCTCACCCCCTTCGAGAAGGCCTCGCCGCTGCTCCGGGTCAACGCGGACGCGCCGCCGTTCTACGTGATCCACGGCGTCAACGACTCGCTGGTGCCGGTGGTCCAGGCCCGCCGCTTCGTCGCGGCCCTGCGCGCGGTCTCGCACGAGCCGGTCGCCTACACCGAGCTGGCCGGGACCCAGCACGCCTTCGACGTCTTCCCCTCCGCCCGCAGCCAGAACTCGGTGCGCGGCGTGGAGCGCTTCCTGCGCTGGTCCCACGACGCGTGGAAGGCCCGCCGCGCCGGCGTGCCCGAGCCCGCGGTGCCGGCGGCCGAGCACCTGGAGGCGGGTCACCCCGACGCCACCGGGAGCAGCGTCGGCTAGTGACGACCACCCGGGGCGGCGTCAGCCCTGGGCGGCAGGGCCGGCCTTCTTGGTGGCCGACCTCTTCGCGGGCGCCTTCTTCGCACCGGCCTGCTTCACCGGAGGAGCGACCTCCGTCGCCCTGCCCTTGGGGCGCTCACGGACCTGCACGCCCTGGCCCGGGATGCGGTCGACCTCGAAGAGCTCGAGGGCGTTGACCAGGTCGACGAGCTTGGCGTAGCCCCAGTTGCGGGAGTCGAAGTCGGGCGCCTGCTTGGCGACGTAGGTGCCCACCCCGCCCAGGTTCGCCCAGCCGTCGTCGTCGGAGGCCACGTCGATGCCGTCCCGCAGGAGCTTGACCAGCTTGGCGTCGCGCCGCAGGTCCGCGGAGCTGCGGCGGGCTGGTGCCTGCGCGGCCGCCGGCGCCTCGGCACTCGGCGGCGGCTGCTTCTCCGGGGTGCGGAGCACGTCGAGGTAGACGAACTTGTCGCACGCGGCCACCAGGGAGTGCGGCGTCCGTGGCTCCCCGAAGCCGTAGACGGTCTTGCCCGACTCGCGCAGCCGCGAGGCCAGCTTGGTGAAGTCGCTGTCGGAGGAGACCAGGCAGAACCCGTCGAGGTTGCCGGTGTAGAGCAGGTCCATCGCGTCGATGATCAGGGCGCTGTCGGTGGCATTCTTGCCGGTCGTGTACGCGAACTGCTGCATCGGCTGGATGGCGTGGGCGTTGACGACCTCCTTCCAGCCCCGCAGCTGGGAGGTGGTCCAGTCGCCGTACGCCCGCTTGACCGTCGCGCTGCCGTACTTCGCGATCTCGGCCAGCAGCGCCTCGACGATGGTCGGTGTGGTGTTGTCCCCGTCGATCAGGACGGCGAGCCTGGTGGAGTCCGGTGCTGAGGCCATCCTCGGAGCGTAGTGGGCGCGGCGGTCGCGAGCGGCGCTCAGGCGTCGTACGCCGGGTGGTGGCTGCTCACGTCCCGCGCTGCCGCGAGATGGCCGCCCAGGTAGCCGCCGGCCGTCGCGACCGCGGCACCCACCAGCGCACGGCGGACCCCGGCGGCGTGGTCGCCGCGACGGCGGGCCGTCCACGACCCGGCATAGCTGGCGATGGCGACCGCGTTGGTCAGGGCGTGCACCAGCCCGACCCGCTTCTCGCGCGGACCTGCGGCGGACCACTCCGCCCAGCCGGTCCAGGCGGTCGGGCCGACGGTCAGCAGCCCGAGCCCGACGAGCCTCTGCGCGGCGCCGGATGCCGCCCGGCCGCCCAGCAGGTCCAGGGCGGTGGCCGAGGTCCAGGACCCCAGGGTCAGGTCGGTCAGGACCGGGTGGACCGCGTGCCCCAGCCAGTCGCCGCGCAGGGCGGCACCGCGTGCGCCGCTGCCGAAGAGCGAGCGGATGTGCGGCTCGAGGGCGCGGACCGGCCCGTCGAGCGCGGAGGCACCCTCCAGCCGCAGCGTCCAGCGGACCAGCAGCGGAGCATCGGTGGTCGTGTCCATGAGGGCTCCTTCGTCGTCCTGCCCAGGACGTTCCCTGCCTCCGCCCCATCAAACGCACCCGGTCCGGCTCAGGGCTGGGTGCGCTCCTGCCGCAGGTTCAGCAGCTCGCCGGCCGCGGTCATCAGCTCGGCGAAGTCGAACGGCTTGCTGAGCATGACCACGCGGGCGCTGAGCTGCTCGGGCAGGCGAGACGCCGCATAGCCCGTCATGACGACCACGGGCAGCCCGGGCCACCGCTCCCGCAGCCGGTTGGCGAGGTCGTGCCCGGTCATCCCGGGCAGGGTGACGTCGGTGACCAGCAGGTCGGGCGCCGACGCGTCCTCCTCGCACAGGCGCAGCGCCTCCTCGGCGCTCCCGGCAGCGCGGACGACGAAGCCGACCTCGGTCAGGCTCCTGACCAGGGGACGACGCAGCATCTCCTCGTCCTCCACCAGGAGCACCCGGTGCCCGCGCTGCACGGCCTGCTGCACCGCGGGCTCCGGCGACCGGGCCTCGAGGGCGTCGGCGGCGGGCAGGTGCAGCCGCACCGTGGTGCCCTGGCCCGGCTCGGAGTAGATCGACACCTCGCCGTCCATCTGCCGGGCGATGCCGTACACGGTCGCCAGGCCCAGCCCGGTGCCCTCCCCCTGCGCCTTGGTGGTGAAGAACGGGTCGAACGCGCGCTGCTGGACCTCCTTGGTCATCCCGGTGCCGCTGTCGGTGACCGCGAGGACGACGTACCTGCCCGGCGCCAGCAGCACCCGGCTGCCCGAGGCGAGCTCGTCGAGGTGGATGTTGCGGGTCTCGACGGTGAGCGTGCCGCCCGCGGGCATGGCGTCCCGGGCGTTGACCGCCAGGTTCACCAGGATCTGGTCGAGCCGGGTGGTGTCGCACCGCGCCGGCCAGACGTCCGCGGCCAGCCGAGTCTCCAGCGTGATCGTCGCCGGCAGGGTGCGCCGCAGCACGTCGCAGACCTGCTGGGCGACGGCGTTGACGTCCGAGACCGCGTTCTTGCCCTGGTCGCCGCGGCTGAAGGTCAGCAGCTGCCGGGTCAGGTGCGAGGCCCTCTTGGCCGCAGCGGTGATCTCGTCGACGTCGTCGCGCGGTCCGCCGGGCGGCAGGGCGTGGTGCGCCAGGTCGCTGTAGGTCAGGATCACGGCGAGCAGGTTGTTGAAGTCGTGGGCGATCCCGCCGGCGAGCTGGCCGAGCGCGTCGAGCCGGTCGGTCTGGCGGAGCCGGTCGCGCAGCCGCTCGGCCTCCTCCTCGGCGGCGTTGCGTGCCGAGAGGTCCCGCAGATAGCCGGTGAAGACCGGGTCTCCGGGCACGTCGACCCGGGTGATCGTGACCTCGACGGGCAGCCGACGGCCGTCGCGGTGCAGGGCGGTGAGCGTCAGCCGGGTCCCGATCAGCGGCGACTCCCCGGTGCGCAGGTAGGCGAGCAGCCCGGACCGGTGGGCCTCCCGTGACTCCGGCGGCACGATGAACGCGGCCAGCTCCGCGCCGACCATCTCCTCCGCGGTCCAGCCGAACGTGGCCTCCATCGCCGGGTTCACCTCGATCACGAGGCCCCGGTGGTCGATCGTCACGACCGGGTCGAGCGCCCCGGCCAGGATCGCGGCCTTGCGTGCCTCGCTGGCGCGCACCGCCTCCTGCTCCCGGATCTGGGCGGTGACGTCGCGCCCCATCGCCGCCAGACCGACCACCCGGCCGTCGGCGGCGCGCACCGGCGAGATCGACACGGTGACGTCGAGGAGGCGGCCGTCCTTGGTCATCCGCTGGGTCAGGAAGAACGGGACCCGGTCGCCGGCGGTCACCCGTGCCAGGGCCTCCTCGAGCTCGGCACGCCGCTCCTCGGGGACGATCAGGGAGATGTGGCGCCCGACCGCCTCCTCCGCGCTCCAGCCGTAGGTCTCGTGGGCGGCCTCGTTCCAGCTGGTGATGGTGCCGTCGAGGTCCTTGCCGATGATGGCGTCCCGGGAGGACCGGACGATCTCGGCCAGGGCCGAGACGTCACCGAGCACCCGGTCGCGCCACGAGGCCGCGTACCCGCTCAGCGCCGTCACCGCCACCACGGCGAGGACGAAGCTGGGCAGCTCGGCCGTCCCCCACAGGTCGTCCAGCGGAGTGACGACCGCGATGCCGACCAGCGCGTAGAGCCCGACCCCCACCACCCCACGCGGACCCGCGGAGGCAGCGGCGACGGCGGGACCGACGACGAGGAGCCCGGCCAGGACGGTGCCCGCACCGGCGGCGAGGTCCACCACCACGATGAGCGTGACCAGGGCGACCGCGAGCGGCACGCCCAGGAGGCGGTGCAACCTGCTGGTGTCCGGCATCTCCACGGACGCCGCCGTCCCCGTCACGATGTCTCCCCGTCGGCCCGGAAGGACCACTCCCCCACCCTGCCCTCTGCCGGCGCCGATGTCACCCCCGCCGGTCCCTCGCCGGTCCCCCGTCGGGGCTACCGTGGCCGGATGTCCCACGACGACAGGCCCGCGCGGCTCCAGGACGTCCACGACCTGGCGCTGGCGATGCCCCACGTGACGACCTACCCCGGGGACAACCCCGTCTACCAGGTCGGCGGCCGGTCGTTCGTCTTCTTCCGCAACCCCCGGCCCGACGCGGTCGACCCGGACACCGGGGAGCGGTACGACGACGTGATCGTCTTCTGGGTGGCCTCCGAGGTCGACAAGGACGCGATGGTGCGCGACCCGTCCACGCCGTACTTCACCACCCCCCACTTCGACGGCCACCTCTCGGTGCTGCTGCGCGGCAGCCGGGTCGGCGAGCTCACCCGGCGCGAGCTGGCCGAGGTCGTCCAGGACGCCTGGCTCGCCCGACCCCCCTCCCGCTGGTCGAGTAGCCCGGAGCCTGCGGAGGGCGTGTCGAGACCTCGGGAGGG
This sequence comes from Marmoricola sp., assembly GCA_044227235.1. Lineage (GTDB taxonomy): Bacteria > Actinomycetota > Actinomycetes > Propionibacteriales > Nocardioidaceae > Marmoricola_A. The sequence continues at coordinate 76,539 of JBGAFN010000009.1, forward strand.
GTCCCGCGGACCGGTGCCCCATGAGTTGCAGGGGTCTCGTGGCTCACGCTGCGCGTTCGCACCTCGACCTCCAGGCTCAAGTACGGAGGTCGGGACCTTCTCGCTGGTCGAGTAGCCCGGAGCTTGCGGAGGGCGTGTCGAGACCCCGGGAGGGTTGCAGGGGGTCTCGTGGCTCACGCTGCGCGTTCGCACCTCGACCTCCAGGCCCAAGTACGGAGGTCGGGACCTTCTCGCTGGTCGAGTAGCCCGGAGCTTGCGGAGGGCGTGTCGAGACCCCGGGAGGGGTCCCGCGGACCGGTGCCAGGGGTCTCGTGGCTCACGCTGCGCGTTCGCACCTCGACCTCCGGCGCCAAGTACGGAGGTCGAGGCGCGAGCCGTTAGGCGAGCCACGAGACCCCGGGACGGTCCCGCGGACCGGTGCCCCATGAGTTGCAGGGGTCTCGTGGCTCACGCTGCGCGTTCGCACCTCGACCTCCGAGGTGGCGCGCAATCGCTCGCGGGCTCAGTCCCGGGGGAGCCCGAGGATCCGCTCGGCGGCGACGTTGCGGAGCACCTGGGTGGTGCCACCGGCGATGCTCAGGCACCGCGTCACCAGCACCTCGGCCAGCGCCGGCCCTGCCTCCCCGGTGCCGAGCAGGAGGTCGGGGCCGAGCAGGTCGAGCGCGAGCTCCGCGGACTCCTGCCGCTGCCGGACGCCGACCAGCTTGAGCACGCTGGACTCCGGGCCCGGCCCCTGACCGCTGAGCGAGCGCAGCGTGGCCCGCGTGCCCAGCGCCTTCACCGTCCCGGCCGCACCCACCGCGTGACCGACGCGGAGCCGGTCGGCGTCGCCCGCCCCACGCGAGGCGACGGTGCGCAGGGCGCGCTCGACGCTGACCCCGAAGGAGGAGTCGCTGATCGCCACCCGTTCGTTGGCCAGGGTGTTGCGCGCCAGCGGCCAGCCCCCGTCGACCGCACCGACGACGCACTCGTCGGGCACCACGACCCCGTCGAGGAAGACCTCGTTGAAGAGCGCCTCCCCGGTGAGCTCGCGCAGCGGCCGGATCTCCAGGCCGGGGCTGCGCATGTCGACCAGGAAGTAGGTGATCCCCCGGTGGGACGGGGCGTCCGGGTCGGTGCGGGCCAGGCAGATACCCCAGTCGGCGGTGGCCGCCAGCGAGGTCCACACCTTCTGGCCCGTGAGTACCCACCCGCCCTCGGTGCGCTCGGCTCGGGTCCGCAGCGAGGCCAGGTCGCTGCCCGCCCCGGGTTCGCTGAACAGCTGGCACCAGACCAGCTCACCGCGCAGCGTCGGGCCGAGGAAGCGCTCACGCTGGGCGTCGCTCCCGTGCACCACGATCGTGGGCGCGGCCCACGCCCCGATCCCCAGGCTGGGCCGGGCCACCCCAGCCGCCTCGTACTCCTCGTCGATCACCAGCTGCTCGGCCGGTGAGGCGTCGCGTCCGTACGGCGCGGGCCAGTGCGGCATCAGCAGACCGGTCTCGGCGAGCACCGCACGCTGGTCGGCGACCGGCAGCGCGGCCACGGCGGCGAGCTCGGCGCGCACCGTCGCCCGGGTCTGCTCACCGGCGGGGCCGGGATCGACGTGCGGGTGCCGCCGGGCCCCGGCCAGGGCGAGGTCGGCCAGCTCACGCGCCCACGTGTCGGTGCCGCCGAGCAGCTGCCGGGTGCTCGTGGCCCGCCGCAGGTAGAGGTGGGCGTGGTGCTCCCAGGTGAAACCGATGCCGCCGAGCACCTGGATGCAGGTCTGGGCGGTGGTCACGCCCAGGTCGAGTCCGACGACTCCGGCGACCGTGGCGGCGACCGTGAACTGGGCGTCGTCGGCGCTCCCGCCGTACGCGGTCGCCGCGTCCCAGGCGACCGCGGCGGCCGACTCGGCAGCCTCCAGCATCTCGGCGCAGAGGTGCTTGACCGACTGGAAGGACCCGATCGGCCGGCCGAACTGCTCGCGTACCTTCGCGTAGGCCACCGCGGTCTCCAGGGACCACCCGGCGATCCCGGAGGCCTCGGCTGCGGCCAGGGTGGCCAGGACCGCGCGGACGTGCGCTGTCGGGAGCTCGAGGGTCGCGTCGGGCCCGACGGCGACCTCGTCCAGGACGACGGCCCCCACCCGTCCGGCGAGGTCCAGCTCCAGGCCGGGCTCGACGGCTGCACCCGGGCCGGCGAGGTCGACCAGGAGCCAGCGGTCGACGTCGTACGGCGCCAGCAGGTGGGTGGCGACACCGGCGCCCAGCGCGGGGCCGGTCCGGCCCGAGACGTGGCCGGCGCTCAGGGTCAGGTCAGCGCTCAGGGCCAGCGCGACAGTGGCCGTGCCGTCCGCGATCCCGGGCAGGAGCGCCTTCGCCGACGGGCTGTCGGCCTGTTCGGCCAGCAGGGTGGCGACGGCCGCCGTCGGGAGCACGGCCCCGGGAACCATCGCCGCGGCGCAGGCCTCGACCGCCGTGGCGAGGTCGACGAACGAGCCGCCCGCTCCCCCGTGCGACTCGGGGACGGCGATGCCGGCCACGCCGAGCTCGGCCAGCCCGCGGGCGACCCCGGTCCAGGCGGCCACTCCCTCGGTCTCCGACGCCTTGGCCAGCGCCGGGGTGTCGAGCCGGGCGGCCCACTCGCGGATCGCCGCGGCCAGGGCCCGCTGGTCCTCGGTCATCCCGATCGGCATCCGTCACTCCTGTCGCGAAACTAGAACGTGTTCCAGATCATGACACAGCCCGGGCTCCGCGACCCAGCCCGACCACAGCCGTCTAGGGTCCTGCTCATGCCATCCGGACTCCCCTCGCTGCCCGATCACCTGCTCGCTGCGGCGCTCGCCGCGAAGGGGTTCATGCCCGAGGACGAGGGGCTCTTCCTTCACGAGCGCGCGGTCGAGGCCGGGGCTCGGGGGCCGCTGCTGGAGGTCGGCACCTACTGCGGGAAGTCCGCGATCTACCTGGGGGCGGCCGCACGGCACACCGGCAGCACCCTGTTCACGGTCGACCACCACCGCGGCTCGGAGGAGAACCAGGCGGGCTGGGAGCACCACGACGCCTCGCTCGTCGACGCGGACCTCGGACTGATGGACACCCTGCCGGTCTTCCGGCGGACGATCGCCGAGGCCGGGCTCGAGGACGAGGTGGTCGCGGTCGTGGGCCGTTCCACCACGGTGGCGCGGTTCTGGAGGACCCCCCTGGCGCTGCTCTTCATCGACGGCGGCCATGGCGAGAAGCCAGCGCACGACGACTACGAGGCGTGGACCCCGTGGGTCCAGCCCGATGGTCTGCTGCTCATCCACGACGTGTTCCCGGACCCCGCCGACGGCGGCCGGCCGCCGTACGAGATCTACCTGCGGGCGCTGGAGGACGGTTTCACCGAGGTCGGCGTCTGCGGTTCGATGCGGGCACTGCGCCGAGACTGACCGGCAATGGACGTCAGATGCCGGACCGCACGCGGCCGGCGGCGCTGAAGAAGACCGCCGATGCGATCAACAGGGCGATCCCGGCAACCGCCCCTGCGGGACCGGTGAGCACAGCGGCGACCAGCACGAGAAGCCCCGAACCAGCAGCCGCCCCGCCGAGCGCACGCAGGATGCGAGTGCCGACGTAGCGAATCTCCCGCACCGCTACGGCAGACGGGTCAGTGGTCGCGGGCTGCTGGTCGGTCATCGCAGCATGGTAGGGCCTGGCGCGGGGTCTCGTGGCTCACGCTGCGCGTTCGCACCTCGACCTCCGTAGGCGCGCGAGGGTCTCGTGGCTCACGCTGCGCGTTCGCACCTCGACCTCCGTAGTCGCGGCACCTCGACCTCCGCCGTCAGTCGACGGTGGCGGGTTCGGCGCAGCCGCACTCGAGGGCGAGCGGGGGGAGGTCGCCGGGAAGCGTCTCGCCCCGGAAGAGGCCGGCGGCAGGGGTGGCGTCGGACAGCGCGTCGGCGGCGAGGATCACCGCGGCCGTGGTGTACGTCGTCTGCTCCGGGGGCCAGTGCACGTTCTCCGGTACGACGTACCCGGTCCAGTAGAGGCCGCTCTCGTGCCGCGTGTGCAGCATGTCCCCGAACAGCGCCAACGCACGGTCGCGGTCCCCGAGGTTGTCCAGCGCCATCACCAGCTCACAGGTCTCCGCGCCGGTGAACCACGGGTTGTCCACCACGCACCGGATCCCGAGCCCCGCGGTGACGAACTCCTCCCAGCGGCTCGCCAGCAGGTCGTGCGCCGCCTGTCCGCGCACCGGCCCGCCCAGGATCGGGTAGTACCAGTCCATCGAGAACTCGGACTTGTCGAGGAACAGGTCGCGGTGCGCCTCCAGGGCGTGTCCGAGCCGCCCAGCGGTGAGCTCCCACTCGGGCTGCGGCTCGTCGAGCAGGTCCGCCAGCGCCAGCCCTGCCTTCAGCGAGTGGTAGATGCTGGAGCTCCCGGCCAGCAGGCCCTCGGCGTTCACCCGCCCGCCTGCCTCGCGCGACCACGCGATGCCGCCGAACGGCAGCTGCAGCCCCGTGACGAAGTCGAGCGCGGAGCGGACCGAGGGCCACAGCCGCTGCACGAACGCCGAGTCGCGCCGGATCAGCCAGTGGTGCCAGACCCCGGTCGCCAGGTACGCCGACATGTTGGTGTCGCCGCTCGCGTCCTCGACCCGGTCCCCGACGATCTTCATGGCCCAGGAGCCGTCGGCCCGCTGGTGCTCCCGGCACCACTCGTAGGCCCGCTCGGCCGCTGCGACCTCGCCGCCCACGAGGAGGGCCATCGCGCCCTCGACGTGGTTCCACGCGTCGATGTGCTCGCCGACCGCCCACGGGATGCCGCCGTCGGCCTGCTGGACGCGGGCGATCGCGGCGGCGCTACGGACGACCTGGTCGCTGGTGAGCAGACCGGGGACGGCGGGGATGCGTGCTGTCATCTCGGTGACGGGGTCAGGCCCCGGGCTTCTCCAGGTAGAGGACCATGCTCTTGCCGATCAGCGGGTCGAGGACCTTCTCGGCCAAACGGGTGGGCAGCGGTCGCTTGACGATGTCCCACACCAGGACCTGGTGGAACGCCTTGGCCAGCGGGTTCTGGTCGTTGGTGACGCCCACGGCGCACTTCACCCACCAGTACGGCGAGTGCAGACCGTGCACGTGGTCCTTGCCGGTGAAACGGAGGCCGGCCCGCTCGAGCTTGGCGACGAGCTCGTGGCCCTTGTAGATGCGGACGTGGCCGCCCTCGACCTCGTGGTACTCGTCGGACAGCGCCCAGCAGACCTTCTCGGGCAGCCAGCGCGGCACGGTGACCGCGATCGTGCCGCCCGGGCGCAGCACCCGGACCAGCTCGCTGATCGCGCGCTCGTCGTCCGGGATGTGCTCGAGCACCTCGGAGGCGACCACCCGGTCGAACTCGCCGTCGGGGAACGGGAGGTCGAGCGCGTCACCCTGCTTGACGTCCGCCTCGGCGCCGGCGGGCACGCTGCCCTCCTCGCGCATCGCGGCGAACCACTCGCTGACGGTCGCCAGCTCGTCGGCGTCCATGTCCAGGGCGATCACGTCGGCGCCCCGCTTGTACATCTCGAAGGCGTGGCGCCCGGCGCCGCAGCCCATGTCCAGCACGCGCTCGCCGGCGCGCAGGCCCAGCCGGTCGAAGTCGACGGTCAGCATCGGGGACTCCTCACTTCTGCGCGGCCGCGTGGGCGGCGACCGCGCGCTCGTAGGCCGCCGCGGTGCTCACCGCGACGGCGTGCCAGCTGAACTTCTCCAGGACGCGGCGGCGGCCGGCGGCCCCCATCCGCGCCCGGCGCTCCGGGTCGTCGAGGAGCGCGCCGATGGCCTCGTACAGCTCCCCGACGTCGCCGGGAGTGACCAGGTCGGCGCACTCGCCGTCCTCGCCGACGACCTCGGGGATCGCGCCGGCACGGCTCACCACCAGCGGCGTCTCGCAGGCCATCAGCTCGGCAGTGGGCAGGCTGAAGCCCTCGTAGAGCGACGGCACGACGGCGACCTCGGCCGAGCCCATCACCTCGACGAGCTCGGCGTCGGAGATGCCGTTGACGAAGCGGACGCAGTCGGCCAGCCCCAGCTTGGCGATCAGCTTCTCGGTGCGGCCGCCCTCGGTCGGCTTGGTGACCAGGAGCAGCTCGACGTCGCGCTCGGTGCGCAGCTTGGCCAGCGCCTCCAGGAGGGTGTGCACGCCCTTCATCGGGGTGTCCGCGGATGCCATCGCGACGAGGCGGCCGGGCACCCGCGGAAGGGTCGGCGGCTGGAAGACGTCGTCCACGCCGAGCGTGATGACCTCGATGCGCGCCGGGTCGACGCCGAAGTCGCGGGCGATGTCGCGCTTGGAGGACTCCGAGACGGTCAGGATCGTCTTCAGCTGCCGGGCGACCTTGCCCTGCATGCGCAGGAAGGAGTACCACCGCCGCAGCGGGACCTGCTTGCGCAGCGGGGCGTGGGCGAGGTCGACGCGCCGGTCGAAGGTGATCGGGTGGTGGATCGTCGTGACCAGGGGGAAGCCCAGCTTCTCGATGTCGAGCGTGCCGTAGCCGATCGTCTGGTTGTCGTGCACGACGTCGAAGTCGCCGACCCGGTCGCGGAACAGCCGGGCGACCCGCTTGGAGAAGGTCCGCGGCTCGGGGAACGCCGCGGTGCACATGCTCAGGAACTCCTCGACGTCCACGAGGTCGCGGAACTCCCGGGGCTTGGGGATCCGGAACGGGTCGGGCTCCCGGTAGAGGTCGAGGCTGGGCACCTTGGTCAGCGTGACGCCCTCGTCGAGCTCGGGGTACGGCTGGCCGGAGAAGACCTCGACCTCGTGGCCGAGCCGGACCAGCTCGCGGCTCAGGTGGCGGAGGTACACGCCCTGCCCGCCGCAGTGCGGCTTGCTGCGGTAGGACAGCAGAGCGATTCTCACGTGGGGGTCCTCCCGGTTGACTACTTCCGCCGGGGACACCCAGGGAGTGGATAAACTGTAACGCGTTCCACTTTACGTCGCTCCGGTGATATCTTACTCAGTGACCGCCACCGGATGTGTGCACGTGCCTCGGGGGCCCGGGACGGTGCGGCCAGACGATGAGGAGCACGGGCGATGTCCACGCTGAACTCGCTCACCTACGACGACCTCGGCTCCGCCGCCCAGCGCGAACGACGCAAGCGGATCCTGGACGCGACGGTGGCCCTGGCCTCCAAGGGCGGGTTCGACGCCGTCCAGATGAGGGCCGTCGCCGAGCGCGCCGACGTCGCCCTGGGCACCCTCTACCGCTACTTCCCCTCCAAGATCCACCTGCTCGTCTCGGCCCTCGCGCGCCAGTTCGAGGAGGCCAGCGCCGTCTTCGAGAAGCGCACGATCCCGGGTGACACCCCGCACGAGCGGGTGATGTACGTGCTCGGTCGCGCGACCCGGGGCCTGCAGCGCGACCCCAACCTGACCGAGGCGCTGACCCGGGCCTTCATGTTCGCCGACGCCTCGGTGGCGACCGAGATCCACGTCGTCGGCATGCACGTCACCCGGCTGCTGATGCGGGCGATGGCCGACCCGGACACGCCCTTCGAGGACGTCGAGCCCAGCGAGGACGACATCGCCATCGCCAAGGTGATCGGCGACGTCTGGCTGGCCAGCCTCGTCCAGTGGGTCACCGGGCGCGCGAGCGCGACTGACGTCAGCAACTCGATGGACGTCGCGGTCCGGCTCCTGCTGCGCTGACCGGACGGCCCCCAGGGCTCACCCGGCGCCGAGGCGGCGCTTCTGCTCCTCGACGTCGAAGTCGGGCTCCGGCCAGTCCAGGTGCTGGGCGGCGAGGGCGTCGCGCAGCAGGGTCGCGATCGAGAGCGTGCGGTACCACTTGCGGTTGGCCGGGATCACGTGCCACGGCGCCCAGTCCGTGCTGCACCGCTCGAGGGCGATCTCGTAGGCGCGCTGGTACTCGTCCCAGTGCCCGCGCTCGTCGACGTCCTCCGGCTTGAACTTCCACACCTTGGTCGGCTCGTCGAGCCGGGCCAGCAGCCGCTCGCGCTGCTCGTCCTTCGAGATGTGCAGGAAGCACTTGATGATCGTGGTGCCCTCGTCGGCCAGCCGCTTCTCGAAGTCGTTGATCGCGCCGTACCGCCGCTCGACCTCGTCGGCCGGGGCGAGCCCGTGCACCCGCACGATCAGCACGTCCTCGTAGTGCGACCGGTCGAAGATGCCGACCAGTCCGGCCGCCGGGGTCTCCTTCTCCACCCGCCATAGGAAGTCGTGGGCGAGCTCCTCCTTCGTGGGCGCCTTGAACCCCTTGATCCGGACGCCGCCCGGGTTGAGCAGTCCCACGGCGTGGGTGAGCACGCCGCCCTTGCCGGAGGTGTCCATCCCCTGCAGGACCAGCAGGACGCTGCGGTGCCCGCCGGTGTAGCCGTGCGCGGCGAGCTTGCTCTGCAGCTCGTCGATCTCGCCGTCGAGGGCGGCCAGCGCCTGCTGCCCGGCCTTCTTGCCGCCGTCGAAGCCGGGCGTGGCCGACGGGTCGTAGTCGCTCAGGTCGACGGCGCCGGGACGCACGCGCAGCAGCTCGCTCAGGTTCTCCATCCCAGGAGGCTACTGCGGAGGCTCAGGCGTCCTCGGCGTCGCTGAGGCCGGCGCCCTCACGGGACAGGGCGACCAGCCGGCTCACGGCGCGGTAGTACTTCTTGCGGTAGCCGCCGGCCAGCAGCTCGGGGGCGAAGAGCCGGTCGAAGGTGACGCCGCTGGCGACGATCGGGAGGTCCCGGTCGTACATCCGGTCGGCGAGCACCACCAGACGCAACGCGACGGCCTGGTCGCTGACCGTCTCGACCTCCTCCAGGCAGACCGTCCGCACCCCGTCCAGGAGCGCCCCGTACTTGGAGGGGTGCACGTCGGCGAGGTGGCGGGTCAGGTCGCGGAAGTGGTCGTACGACGCGCCCGCGTCACCGGCGCGGGCCCGCACCGTCTCGAGGTCGGCCGCACCAGGCGCGGCGGGCAGCCCGCGGTGCCGGTAGTCCTCGCCGTCGATGCGCACGGAGGCGAACGAGGCCGCCAGCCCCTGGATCTCGCGCAGGAAGTCGGCCGTGGCGAAGCGGCCCTCGCCGAGCTTGTCCGGCAGCGTGTTGGAGGTCGCGGCCAGCCGGACGCCGGCCTCGCGGAGCCGGGTCAGCAGGGTGGAGACCAGCACGGTGTCGCCGGGGTCGTCGAGCTCGAACTCGTCCACGCAGACCAGCGCGTAGTCCGACAGCGCCGCGACGGCGTCGTGGAAGCCCAGCGCGCCGACCAGGTGGGTCAGCTCCACGAACGTCGCGAACAGCTTGGGTCCGGTTGCGGCGTGCCAGGTCGAGGCGAGCAGGTGGGTCTTGCCGACGCCGTACCCGCCGTCGAGGTAGATCCCGGTGGGTCCCTCGGTCGTCGACTTGCGGCCGAAGCCCAGCAGGCGCTTGCGCTCCGGGGCGTTGAGCCGCTCGACGAACGCGCGCAGCTCCTGGACCGCCTCGGCCTGCGAGGGCTGCGCGGGGTCAGGTCGGTAGGAGTCGAAGCTCACCGCGGCGAACCGCGGCGGGGGCACCAGCTCGGCCAGCAGCCGGTCCCGCGCCACCGTGGGGTTGCGGTCGGACAGGGCGAGGGGCACCCGCGCAGTCTAGAGAGCGGGGTTAGGGTCGCTGACGTGCACCTCCCCGTGATGCCACCGGTCCTGCCGATGCTCGCCAAGTCCGTCAAGGGCGTGCCCGACCCCGCGAAGTTCGACGACCCGGAGCACCCGGGCCTGCTGTTCGAACCCAAGTGGGATGGGTTCAGGGCCCTGGTCTTCAAGGACGGCGACGAGCTGGAGCTGACCAGCCGCAACACCAAGCCGCTGACCCGCTACTTCCCCGAGGTCGTCGCGGCGCTGCACGCCACCCTGCCCGAGCGGTGCGTGCTCGACGGCGAGGTGATCGTGGCGACCGGCGACCGGCTGGACTTCGACCGGTTGCAGGACCGGATCCACCCCGCCGACTCCCGGGTGCGGATGCTGGCCGAGGCGACCCCGGCGTCCTATGTCGCCTTCGACCTGCTCGCCGAGGGCGACGAGGACCTGACCGGCGAGCCGCTGGCCGTACGACGCGCGCGGCTGGAGCGGCTGCTCGCCGACGCCGCTCCCCCGGTCTTCCTGACCCCGGCCACCACCGACGCCGGGGTCGGCGCGGACTGGTTCGAGCAGTTCGAGGGCGCCGGGCTGGACGGCATCGTGGCCAAGCCGCTGACCGGGACCTACCAGCCCAACGCCCGCACGATGCTCAAGGTCAAGCACGAGCGCACCGCCGACGTCGTGCTCTGCGGCTACCGGCCGCACAAGAACTCCACCGACGAGGCTCCCCTGCTCGGGTCCATGCTCCTGGGGCTCTACGACGCGGAGGGCAACCTGCGCCACATCGGCGTCGCCGCCTCCTTCACCGCCGCCAAGCGGGCCGCACTCTTCGAGGAGCTGCAGGAGCTGCGCTGCGACCCGGCCGACCACCCCTGGGGCCGGTGGGCCGAGGTGAGCGCCAGCGGCGGAGCGGCCGCGCAGGCCAACGTGAGCCGCTGGAACGCCGGCAAGGACCTCTCCTTCGTGCTGCTGCGCCCCGAACGGGTCCTCGAGGTCGGCTACGACCACATGGAGGGCGAGCGGTTCCGGCACACCGCCCAGTTCAAGCGCTGGCGCACCGACCGGGACCCGCTGACCTGCGGCTACGAGCAGCTCGACGAGCCGGTCTCCTACGACCTCGCCGACATCCTCGGGACGCGCTGACGGCGCATGCCCCCCGTCCGGGCTCCCGCGGGCCCGGACGTGGCTAGGCTGAGGGGAGATCCCGACGAGGAGGGCACGATGACCGAGGGAACCGCCCCGACCAGCACCTACGACGTGGTGCTGCTGGTGGAGCAGGCGCTGAGCGACCAGGACGCGCGCCAGGTGCGGAGCCTGCACGAGGACATCCCGGACCCCGTCCGCTACCACGTGCTGCTGCCCGTGGAGGACGCCGCCGGCCAGATCGAGTCGGCCATGGGCGCCCTGGCGACCGGCGACGCGATGATCGCGCCCCCGATGCTGATGGACCCCGAGGAGATGGCCGAGATCCAGCAGGAGCTCCTCGACGACGCCCGCGGCCAGGTGACCTCCTCGCTCGCGTGCCTGGAGACCGCCGGCGCCACCGCGACCGGCGAGTGCGTGACCGCCGAGCCGATCGACGCGCTGGCGGCGAAGGTCAAGGAGGTCGCCGCGGCCGAGGTGATCGTGCTGACCCGCCCGCACGTGGTGGCGGAGTTCTTCCACGTCGACTGGACCTCACGAGCGCGCCGCAAGCTGGGCGTCCCGGTGCTGCACCTGCTGGAGCACGAGAACTTCGACGAGCAGGCCGGTGCCGGCGAGGGCGTCAGCGGGCTCTGACCCCTCCCGCGGCCGGGGTGACCCGGCCCCGGGGAGGAGAGCTGAAGAAGGGCCGGGCCACCACTTTCCGCTTACCCAGTAGGGCGGCAGATACCCGACCGGATCAGTCGGCGACGCGGTTCCCGCGCTCGTCCCAGTGCTCGGCGACCTTCTTGCTCGGCTGGACCCGCGGCGGCTCGCCCGGCATCTTCGGGTAGTCCGGCGGGTAGTTCAGGTCGGTCAGCCCCGAGGCGATGTCGGCGTCGTACATCTCCAGCAGCGGGGTGAGGTCGTGGGCCACGTCGTCGATCGCGGCCATCGCGTCGCCGCGGTCGGCGAGCCGCGCCGGCACCGTGTGCAGGTTGAGGGTCCGCGGGTCGAGACCGTCGAGCTCGTCCCACTCCACCGGCGTCGAGACCGGGGCGCCGGGCTGGGGCCGCAGCGAGTAGGCGCTCGCGATGGTGCGGTCCCGGGAGTTCTGGTTGAAGTCGACGAAGATCCGGCTGCCCCGCTCCTCCTTCCACCACGCCGTCGTCACCCCGGGGTCCCGGCGCTCCAGCTCGCGACCGAACGCGATCGCGGCGTGGCGGACGTCGACGAAGTCCCAGCGCGGCTCGATGCGCACGTAGACGTGCACGCCGCGGTTGCCGCTGGTCTTGGGGAACCCCCGGATCCCGAGCTCGGCGAGCAGGTCCCGGGCGCCCAGGGCGACCCGGGCCGCGTCGGCGAAGTCGGTGCCCGGCTGGGGGTCGAGGTCGATCCGCAGCTCGTCGGGCCGGTCGACGTCCTCGCGCCGCACCGGCCAGGGGTGGAAGGTGATGGTGCCCATGTGGGCCGCCCACGCGACGGTGGCGATCTCGGTCGGGCAGATCTCCTTCGCGGTGCGGCCCGACGGGAAGGTGACCTCGACCTCCTCCAGGTACGGCGGGGCGCCCTTCGGCGTCCGCTTGGAGTAGAAGGCGTCCGCGGACTCCCCCGTGCGCGTCGCCAGGGTCATCCCCTCGCGGACGCCCTTGGACCACCGCTCCAGCGCGGTCGGGCGGTCGCGCAGGGCGCGCATGATGCCGTCCTCGACCGCGACGTAGTACTCGACGACCTCGAGCTTGGTGACCGCCGCCGACCACGGCGTCTCCTCGTAGATGACCCGGTCCGGGCTGGAGACCCGGACGGCGCGGTCTCCGGCGACGACCTCGGCGGCTGCGGCAGGCATGGGGTCAACCCTGCCACGCCCGGCCGTCACCGCGACGTAAGCAGGAGCCCTGGGACCCGCTGGGGTGGCTGGTTACGGTGGGGACATGGCGTGGATGAAGAGCAAGGACGACACCCCCGAGAAGACCTACCCGGTCCAGAAGTCCGACGAGCAGTGGCGTGCGGAGCTGAGCCCGCAGGAGTACCAGGTGCTGCGCAAGGCGGGCACCGAGCGCGCCTTCACCGGCGAGTACACCGACACCGAGACCCAGGGCGTGTACCGCTGCCGCGCCTGCCAGGCCGAGCTCTTCCGCTCGACCGAGAAGTTCCACTCCCACTGCGGGTGGCCCTCGTTCTTCGCGCCGCTGGCCGAGGATCGGGTGGACTACATCGAGGACCGCACGATGGGCATGAAGCGCGTCGAGGTGCGCTGCGCCAACTGCGGCTCCCACCTCGGGCACGTGTTCGAGGGCGAGGGCTACGGCACCCCGACCGACCAGCGCTACTGCATCAACTCGATCAGCCTGACCCTCGAGCCCGCCGAGTAGCAGCCGGGCGCTCGGGGGCGCCGGTCAGGGCAGGTCGGCCAGGAGCTCGGCGACCTCGCGGCGCTTGCCGGTGTAGAACGGGATCTCCTCCCGGACGTGCCGGCGGGCGCCGGAGGCGCGCAGCTCGCGCATCAGGTCGACGATCCGGTAGAGCTCGTCGGCCTCGAAGGCCAGCAGCCACTCGTAGTCGCCCAGCGCGAACGAGGCGACCGTGTTGGCCCGGACGTCCTTGTAGTCGCGCGCCATCTGGCCGTGCTCGGTGAGCAGCGCACGGCGCTCCTCCTCGGGCAGCAGGTACCACTCGTAGGAGCGCACGAACGGGTAGACGCACACGTACGCCCGGGTCACCTCGTCGGCGAGGAAGGCCGGCACGTGGCTGCGGTTGAACTCGGCCGGCCGGTGCAGCGCCATCTGCGACCAGACCGGGGTCAGCCTGCTGCCGAAGGCGGTGCGGCGGAACCGGTGGTAGTGCTGCTGCAGGTCGTCGGAGGACTCCGCGTGCGACCACACCATGAGGTCGGCGTCGGCGCGGAGACCTGCGACGTCGTACACGCCGCGGATGGTGACCGTCTCGCCCATCTCGGCGAAGAGCGCCTCGACCTCCTTGGCCTCGGTCTCGCGATCGGCGTCCCCGAGGACGTCACGGAGCTTGAAGACCGACCACATGGTGTAGCGGATGGTGTCGTTGATGTCCTTGGCCAGCTTGCCGCGGTTGGGGATGCGCTCGGTCTGCTGGGTCTCGGGCTCGGTCTGGCTCATGAGGTCATTGTCTCCTGTGTGCTCAACCGCGGGTCACCGCGTCCGGGGCGGGCAGGTCGGCGAGCACGCGGTCGGCGGCGAGCTCGGCCGAGGCGATGCACGCCGGGATGCCGAGCCCGTCGTACGCCGCTCCGCAGACGGCCAGCCCGTGCTCGCGCGCGACCGCCTGCCGGATCCGGCGGACCCGGTCGACGTGTCCGACGGCGTACTGCGGCAGGCCGCCGCCCCACCGCTGGACGTGCCAGTCGACGGGACGCACCGACAGGCCGATCGCCGAGGACAGGTCCCGGACGGAGGTCTCCACGAGCTCCTCGTCGCTCGCCTGCAGCGACTGCTCCTCGCGGTGCCGGCCGATCGAGGTCCGCATCAGCACCACGTCGTCGGAGGCGGCCCGCACCCAGTCCCACTTCTGGAACGAGTACGTCGCCGCCTTCACCTGCCGGCCCTCGACCGGCGGCACCAGGAAGCCGGACCCCTCCACGGGCGGGAAGTCCCGGGCCGGGAACGCCATCGTGATGACGGCCATCGACGCGTGCTCGATCCGGGCCAGCTCCAAGGCGGCGTCCGGTGCCGCACCGGCGAGCAGCCGGGACGCGGGTCCGGCGGGGACGGCGACGACCACGGCGTCGGCGGTGACCACCTCGGGGGCGGTGGTGGGTCCCACGACCAGGTTCCAGCCACCGTCCGCGGAGCGGACCAGCTCGCGGACCGTCGCCCCGGTGCGGACGTCGAGGTCGCGGGCCACGGCGGCGGGGAGCCGTCCGAGACCGCCCGCGATCCCCGCGAAGACGGGGGTGTCGGCGTCCGGGCCGAGCGCGGCGGCCGCCGCCCTGCTCATCGACTTGTCCCGCCCGAGCAGCGCGACCACCTGCGGGACGGCGGCGCGGGCCGAGATCTCGCGGGCGTGGCCGGCGTAGACCCCGCCCAGCAGGGGCTCGACGAGCCGGTCGACGAGCTCCTTGCCGAACCGCTGCTCGATCAGCCAGCCCACGCTCACGTCGGTGTCGCCGATCTCGGTGGCCGGCAGCACCGAGTCCATCGCGGCTCGCGCGAGCCCGTGCCGCGACAGGATGCCGGAGTCCGCGAGCGTCCGCTGGTCGACCGGGACGCCCATCAGGGAGCGCGGCATCACGTGCAGCCGGTCGCGCGACCAGATCCGGGCGGTGATCGTGGTGGGGTGCACCAGGTCGTCACCGAGGCCGCTCTGCCGCACCAGGCCGACCGCCTCGGGGCGACGGTTGAGCATCGACTCCGCCCCGACGTCGACGCTCACGCCGCCGACCTCGCCGAGCAGGAGCTTGCCGCCG
Organism: Marmoricola sp.; assembly: GCA_044227235.1. Classification (GTDB taxonomy): domain Bacteria; phylum Actinomycetota; class Actinomycetes; order Propionibacteriales; family Nocardioidaceae; genus Marmoricola_A. The sequence continues at coordinate 91,633 of JBGAFN010000009.1, forward strand.
ATCTGGGGTGAGCCCTCCAGCACCACGACCTCGACGTCGGGCCGGGCGCGCCGGACCGCGGCCCCTGCCGCGAGGCCCGCGATCCCGCCGCCCACCACCGCGACGCGTGGCGCCGCTGCCTCGGGGTCGGGACGGCGCGTGGGTCGGATCGGGGTGGTCACGGGTCCAGCGTCGCAAAGATCGCCGCCGAGGTGGGAACCGGGCCCGCGTCCGACACGTCACACCCTCGCGGCGCCCGCACCCGGTGCCGTCCAGCCCGCCCCCGTGGTGAACAGCCACCGCACCGCAGGAGTACGACGATGAGCCCGGTCCTCCCCGTTCCCCGCTCAGGCCCGCGCCGGTCCGTGCGCCCTTCGGTGCGCCCGTTCGTGCGCCGTGCCCTCGCCACCGCGTCGGTGCTCGCCCTCGTCGGCGGCCTCTCCGCCTGCTCGGGGACCGGCGGCAGCGCCGACTCGGCGGGCTCCGACTCCGGCGGGACCGCGGCCGGGGTGGCTGCCGACGCCGGGGGCGACTTCGCCGCCAAGGACGCCCCGGTGGCGTCGGACTCGCTGGCGACCGGCGACGCCGCGACCCTGAGGAACGCGTCCCAGGCGGCCGATCCGGTCGACCGCCAGGTGATCTCCACCGGCCAGGTCCGCTTGCAGAGCAAGGACCTGTCCGGTCTGCGGGCCGACCTCGACCGGCTGCTGGCCCGCCACGGGGGCTACGTCGCCGACGAGAGGACGGTCAACGACAAGCGCGGACGGACCGAGCGCTCGACGCTGACCACGCGCGTCCCGGCGGCCGCGTTCGCGACGGTGATGGACTCCTTCCAGGACTACGCGACCGTGCTCAGCGCGACGGTGAAGGCCGAGGACGTGACCACCGAGGTGATCGATGTGCAGTCCCGGCTGCGCACCGAGACGCGCAGCCTGGCCCGGCTGCGGTCGTTCCTCCGTCGCGCCGACACCGTCCCCGACCTGGTCCGGGTCGAGCAGGAGATCGCCCAGCGCCAGGCGGAGCGGGAGTCGCTCGCGGCGCGCGCCAAGTACCTGGCGGACCAGACCAGCCTGGCCACGATCACGGTCGTGATGGACCTGCCGCCGGACGAGGTCGTCAAGGACGACCCGCTCGCCGACGCCGGGTTCCTCAGCGGTCTGCGCGGCGGCTGGTCGGCGCTCGGCGACGCCACCGTCGTCGCGCTCACCGCCGTCGGCGCGGCCCTGCCGTTCGCGCTCGTGGTCGGCCTCGTCGGGACGCCGCTGCTGTGGTGGGTGCGCCGCACCCGCGGACGCCGGACGCCACCGCCCGCCCCGACACCGACCGAGGCCTGAGCGCCGGCTGCGCCGACGGGCTCGGGAGGCTCGGGAGGCTCGTCAGGACCGCGGTCGGGTGCCGACGGCCCTCAGGTCGCGGGTCAGGAACATCCGGACCGGCCACCGGACCAGGCGCAGCACGGTCGCGCCATCCGGGTCCGTCAGGTCGACGATCTCGGTGATCGCGGCGTTGGAGCCGATCCGCACGCCACCGGTCAGCACCGACGACGGCACCTCGCCCTCGGCCGGCACGTCCGGCAGCCAGCGCACCCCGGTGCCCTCCGGGGGCGCCGGCACGCACTGGCGCCACACGCAGGCGCCGTCGACCGTGCCCTCGAGCAGGCCGGCCACCGGCACGACCACGGTCGGCCCGGCGGGCACGACCACGGTGATCTCCACGACGTCGGGACGGTCCGGGGTCCAGCGCAGCCGCGCCTTGACCGCGGACGAGGCCAGCTCGGGCCCCTCCCAGGCGGTCACCACGCGCTCACACCCGGTCTCGTGCTGCTCCCCCATCGGAACCTCCCCCTCCACCTCGTGAACGGGACTCTCCTCCGTGAACAGCCCGTGCGCCAGCACCATCCATCCCGACTACCCGGGCCACTCGTCCCGAGGTCGCGACCCGGTCACCGGCGGTCACACGCTGGTCACACCGCCTGGGCGTGCACGAACTCCGTCAGCCGGGTCAGCTGGTCGGGGTCGGTGGAGGGCAGCACGCCGTGGCCCAGGTTGAAGATGTGGCCGCGCGCGGCACGACCCGCCGCGACGACCTCGGCCGCCCGCGCCAGCATCACCTCGGTCGGGGCGAAGACCAGGGACGGGTCGAGGTTGCCCTGCACGGCCCGGTCGCCGACCCGGGCGATCCCGTCGGCCAGCGGCACCCGCCAGTCGACCCCGACGACGTCGGCACCGGCCTCGCCCATCAGGCCCAGCAGCTCGCCCGTCCCCACGCCGAAGTGGATCCGCGGTACGCCGAGCCTGCCGGCGGCGGCGAGCACGGACGCCGAGTAGGGCATCACCAGGGCGCGGTAGTCCTGCGGGGACATCGCCCCGGCCCAGGAGTCGAAGAGCTGCACCGCGGACGCACCGGCGGCGACCTGGACCTCGAGGTAGGCCGCCGAGATGCCCGCGATCTTGCGCATCAGCGCGTCCCACACGTCCGGGGCGCCGTACATCATCGCCTTGGTGAGGGCGTGCTCCTTCGACGGGCCACCCTCGACCAGGTACGACGCGACCGTGAACGGGGCGCCCGCGAAGCCGATCAGCGGGGTGCCTCCGAGCTCGGCGGTGAGCAGGCCGACGGCCTCGGTCACGTAGGAGACGTGCTCGGGGGTGAGGTCGGGGATCGCGGCCACGTCGGCGAGCGTGCGGACCGGCGAGGCCACCACGGGGCCGACGCCGGGCTTGATGTCGAGGTCGACCCCGACCGCCTTGAGCGGCAGCACGATGTCGGAGAAGAAGATCGCGGCGTCCACGCCGTACCGGCGGACCGGCTGCAGGGTGATCTCGGTGATCAGGTCCGGTCGCATGCACGACTCGAGCATGCCGACGCCCTCCCGCACCTTGCGGTACTCCGGCAGCGAGCGCCCGGCCTGCCGCATGAACCAGACCGGCGTGTGCGGCACGGGCTCGCCCCGGGCGGCCTTGAGGAAGGCCGAGCCGGCGAGGGCCGGGTCGGAGGGTGCCGAGTCAGCGGGGACGGAGGGGACGGACGGGGTTGCGGGGGCGTCGCTCACCCGCCCATCCTCGCAGGTCAGCGGCTGTGTCCGGCCGCGTGTCGGTGTCCCCCCGAGCCTCGGCCCACCTACTCTGTGGGCATGGCCACACGTCACCAGCCTCGTGTGGAGGCTCCCGTGCCGCCGCAGGCGTTCCGGGAGGCCGTCGCGCAGATGCGGGCGGCGCGACTGCGCCCCGAGGTGTTCTGCGAGGAGATGCCGGCGCCGCAGCGCATCGCCCCCTTCGCCTCCGCCCTCTCCGCCGACATCACCGTGGACGGCGAGGACGTCGGCACGGGACGCATCGTGCTGCTCCACGACCCGGCCGGCAACGACGCCTGGGGCGGGACGTTCCGCTGCGTGGCCTACGCACGAGCCGAGCTGACCGCCGACTTCGCCGGGGACCCGCTCCTCGCGGGCGTGGCCTGGACCTGGCTGCTCGAGGCACTGGAGGCGCACGGGGCCGCGTTCACCGCTCCCTCGGGCACCGTCACCAAGGTGACCTCCGAGAGCTTCGGCGGGATGGCGGACGACGAGAGCACCGCCCAGCTCGAGATCCGGGCGTCCTGGACCCCGACCGGCGAGGTGGGCCCGCACGTCGAGGCATGGGGCGAGCTGATGTGCACCGCCGTCGGCCTGGAGCCCGTCCCGGAGGGCGTCACGGCACTGCCCAGCCGGCGCGGGCAGCGCGGAGACTGATGGCCGAGCCCGACGAGTCACCCGTCCTGCCGGCCGACGAGGCCCCCGATCCGACACCCGACGAGACGCCCGCCGAGACCGTGGAGGTCCCGCCGGCTCCCCTGCTGGAGCTGCGCGACGGGCTCCCGCCGGTCATCGACCGTCCCGACCGGCTGCGGGAGATCTCCGCGGCGCTGGCCGCCGGCACCGGCCCGGTCGCCGTCGACGCCGAGCGGGCCTCGGGCTACCGCTACTCCGCCCGGGCGTACCTGATCCAGCTGCGCCGCGAGGGCGCCGGCACGTCCCTGGTCGACCCGATCGCGTTCGAGCACCTCGACCCGCTCGTCGCCGCGCTCGAGGGCACCGAGTGGATCCTGCACGCTGCCTCGCAGGACCTGCCGTGCCTGACCGAGGTGGGCCTGCGTCCGGCGTCCCTGTTCGACACCGAGCTGGCCGGACGGCTGCTGGGCTACCCCCGGGTCGGCCTGGCCACCCTGGTCGAGGAGCTGATCGGCCGGCGGCTGCGCAAGGAGCACTCCGCCGTCGACTGGTCGACCCGCCCGCTGCCGGAGCCGTGGCTGGAGTATGCCGCCCTCGACGTGGAGGTGCTCGTCGAGCTCCGCGACGTCCTGCACGAGCAGCTCGTCGCGGCCGGCAAGTGGGAGTGGGCGCAGCAGGAGTTCGACCACCTGATCACCGCGCCGCCCCCGGGTCCCCGCCCCGAGCCGTGGCGTCGTACCTCGGGCCTGCACCGCGTCCGCGGGCGTCGCTCCCTGGCAGCGGTGCAGCAGCTCTGGGAGGCGCGCGACGAGATCGCCGCGCAGCGCGACGTCACCCCGAGCCGGCTCATCCCCGACTCCGCCATCGTCGAGGCCGCCACCGCGCTGCCCCGCGACCGGGCGGCCCTGCTCGGCCTCAAGGGGTTCCACGGCCGCGGCGCCGAGCGGTACGTCGGCACCTGGGTGCAGGCGCTCCGGGTCGCCCGCGAGCTCCCCGAGGCCGACCTGCCCCACTCCGCCGCCCGGTACGACGGCCCGCCGCCACCGCGGGCGTGGGCCGAGAAGGACCCTGCGGCGGCCGCCCGGCTGGCGCAGTCGCGCACGGCCCTGGCCGCGCTGGCCGAGTCGCTCAGCGTGCCGGTGGAGAACCTGCTGACCCCCGACTACGCACGCCGGGTGCTGTGGCAGCCCCCGGGCGACGACGCGGCCGCGGTCGCCGACGCCCTCGCCGCGCTCGGGGCGCGCCGGTGGCAGATCGAGCTGGTCGGGCCCGTGCTGGCCCAGGCGATCGCCGACCATCCGTCCTGAGAGCCCGATCCGCCTCGCACCGGAGCAGGACCTCAGCCGGTCGGGCTGGGCGTGGGTGTGGCGCCGGAGAAGAGCAGCGCTGACTTGGCCTCCAGCCGCTCGAGCACCGGCCCGAGCCGGTTCTGCAGGTCGAAGGTGGGGTCGAGGTAGACCCGTGTCAGCGTGCCACCGGCCTCGGCGAGCACCTCGGGCCAGGCCTGCGCACTCGGCATCGGCGCGGAGCGGCGCAGCGCGGTGATGAAGACGTTGGCGTCCATCTGCCGACCCTCGGGCTCGGTGAAGCTCACCGTGCGCAGCACCTGCAGGCTGGCCGGGACGATCGCGTTCGACTCCGCCGCGGTGACCGCCGCCTCGTCGCTCACCGCGTAGGCCAGGAAGTCCGCGGCCTCCGGGATGGCGGTGCTCGACCGGTTGAGGCAGAACCCGTTGACCTCCGAGGTGGACTGCGCCTTGCCGAAGGTGGGCAGCGGGAAGACGTCGAAGCGCAGCCGCTTGGCCGCCAGCATCGACGGCAGGTCGGCGCGCGTGCCGACGTACATCGCGAGGCGGCCGGCGACGAAGCGGTCCAGCGGGCTCTCCGCGACGATCTCCCGCGCGGTCAGCGAGACGGTCGGGTCGTGGGTCAGGGTGGCGATCGAGGTCAGCGTCGCCAGGCCGGTGTCGTCGGAGAGTGTCAGCGTGGTCGGGTCGTTGACCGCGTCGACCGAGTCGCTGCCGGCCGAGCGGAGGAACGCCGTGAGCGACTCCAGGTCGGGCGGGAGGTAGGCGCCCTTCACGCCCTGGGCGCCGTGCACCTCGACGGCCGCCCGCGCCGTGGTCGCGAAGTCCTCCCACGTCCAGGAGTCGAGCCCCGAGGGCAGCGTGACGCCCTGGCCCTCCAGCAGGGCCTGGGGCAGCAGGCGCTTGTTGTAGTAGACGACCCGTGGCGACATCTCCGCCGGCATGCACTGCAGGCCGGCGTTCGCGCTGAAGGCGGTCAGTGCGGTCCGCTGGTAGCCGTCGCCGAAGTCGGTGCCGCGGTCCTCGAGCAGAGCGTCGACGGGCTCGAGGTGGTTGCTGGCCACGAAGCGGGGCAGGTACTCCTGGTCCAGGAGGAACAGGTCGGGCCCCTTGCTGGCCTCGAGCTGCGCCATGGTGCCCTCGGCGGCCGCGGCCGCGTCGGAGAAGTCCTTGATGTGGAAGGTGACCTCGGGGTGCGCGGCTGAGTAGTCGGCGGCGATCTGGTGGTAGGCCGCGATCGCCGGCTCGGAGCCGTAGACGTTGAGGGTCAGCGTCAGGGTCTTCGGCCCGGTCGAGCTCGGCGAGGTGGCGCTCGGGTCGGAGGACGCGCTGGGGTCGGGGTCGGTGCCACCGTTGCAGGCCGACAGGGCGAGCACGATGCCCGCGACCGCCAGCGAGCCCGCCAGCTTCCTCACCGATGCCACCCCTCGCCCCCTTCCGCCCACGCGACGGTGGACCCACAGACCTGGCCCCCGGTCCCACGGACCGACGGCCGCCCCCACCGTATCCGTTCCCCAACACGCCGGGACGTGCGGACGCGACGGACGTGACCAACACCGCACCTACAGTGACCTCGTGCTGACGCCCTCCCCCACGCCGCGCCCGCGACTGCGCTCCGCCCTCGTCCCGCTGACGGTCACGGCCCTGCTGGCCCTCACCGCCGGGTGCGCCCAGGACCCCGCCACCACCTCCGCCCGCGCGACCGACGCGGCGAGCCCCTCGGGCGCGTCGCCCGGCACCGTGCTCAGCGACGACCCGACGCCGACGCCCAGCCCGTCCCCCGCCGACCCGACCGCGTCCCCGAGCACGTCGAGCACGCCGCCGCCGCCCGGCGCGACCCCGGCGCCCGCGCTCGCCTCGGCACTGCTCGGGGCCGACCAGCTCCCCCGCCCGGCCGACGGCGTGTCCTGGCGCGAGACCGCGACGGGCACGTCCGAGCCCGCCGTGCTGCCCGTCTGCCACCGCGCACCGCTGCTGTCGGTCGGGGCGCGGTCGGTGGCCAGCCGCAGCTTCGGCTCCGCCGAGGACCCCACGTCCTCCGCGACCCAGACGATGGCCCGATTCGTCGACGCGGTCACCGCCCGGCGGACCTACACCGTGCTCCGCTCCTGGCACACGAGCTGCGCCCAGCGCACCGGGCTGACGGTCACCTCCTGGACGCCGGTGGACGACGCCTCGGGCAGCGACGAGGCGGACTGGTACGCGGTGACCGACGAGGCGGCCGGCACGGTCGAGACGGTCGGCTACCTCCGCTCCGGGACCGACGTCGCCGTGGTGGTCACCCGCGGGCCCGTGCCCGCCCAGGGCGCGTCGGAGACGACCATGCCCGAGGCGCTGCGGCGGGTGGGGGCGACGGTCGCCGGCTGAGCCCGCTCTCCGGGTCGGGTGTCGCGATGCTCGGCGCGGTGAGGCACCAGCACCTAGTCTGGGCCGGGTGAGCGACCATCCCCGGCACCACCGACCGGCCCTGAAGACCGGTGCGCACTTCGAGGAGCTCGTCGGCGACATCGACCCGGCCCTGCGCAGCGAGGCCGCCGACCGCGCCGCGACGCTGCTGGTGCGGGGCCCGCGGGTGGCCGAGGACGAGGAGGTCATCGAGCGCGTGGTGCACCTCGCCGAGACCGAGGGGCTGGACGAGATCGCCGAGCTCTGGTCCGGGGCGGCCCCCGACTCGCTGGCCGGGTGCCTGTGGCGCCTCTTCCTGCTCCGCGCCTGGGTGTACGCCGACCCGCACCGGGCCGCCCGCGAGTTCGACGAGGGCCGCCGGCACACGCCGGTCCACGAGGTGGTCGCCGGGGTGACCGACCCTCCCGGCCCGCAGGACGTGCAGCTGCTCGCGGACACGGTGCTGCGCGGCATCCGGGTCGGCGACTTCGCCGACACCCTGTTCCGGGCGGCCGCGTTCGCGCGGGTCGCCGCGATCGGTCGCGCCCACCTCGACCACGGCGACGCGTCGTCGTACCGCACCGACATCTCGGCCAGCAAGCTCGTCACCATGGCCGAGCAGCTCGAGGCCGCGGGCCGGCTCGAGCTCGCCGGTCAGCTCGCCTGACGTCGCTGGCCGAGACCGGCTTCGCCGGATGCGGGACGGCGTCACCACCCCGACGTACACTGGTCCTCGCGTCGGGCCGTGGCAGCCCCGGGTCCCAAAATTAGCCGCTACGAGCGGCCACGCGCCGTGAGGCGCTCCCGGCCCGACGCGCCAACCTCCTCAGTCGCCGGTCTCCGGCCACACCAGGTCGGCCAGCACGGCGGCGTGGTCCGAGGGCCAGCGGCCGGCGTGCTTGAAGTCGACCTCCCGGTGTCCGGCCCGGAACGCGTCGACCACCTCGAGCCCGCGGACCAGCACGTAGTCGATGCGGTCGCTGAGCTGGCTCTGCTCGTTGCGCAGCGCCGGGTGCTGTCCGCAGGTGGCACCGCCGGTGCGGTCCGACCCCAGGCCGTCGGGGTGGGCCTCCGCCCAGGCGTCGGTCAGGTCGTCGGGCAGCCCGACCAGGTCCGGCGGTGCGTTGAGGTCGCCAACGAGCACCAGCCGACCGCCGCCGTCGAGAGCGTCGAGGGCCGCGAGCAGCTCGTCGCGCTGGCGGTCCCGGGAGCCCTGCTCGTAGGCCTCGGTGTGCGTGTCCACGAAGACCGCGCGCTCGCCGTCCGGCCCGGTCACGTCCACAGCGCACCACCCGCGCACGATGGCGATGTCGGTGCCGGGCGTGGTGTCGAGCTGCAGCGCCTCGGTGAACAGGCCGCTGCGGGGTGCGTGGACCGCGAACGGCGAGTCACGCCGGTGCAGCACAGCGTTGGCGCCGACCATGTCGAACCGGACCGTGGCCGCGCCCGGGGCCGGCCCCTCGGGGACGTCGCCGGAGCCGGTGAAGGTGGGGATGCTGGCGACGAGGTCGTACGGCGTGCCGAGGGCCTCCAGCTCGGCGAGCAGGATCGGGCCGAAGTCCCACAGCTCCTCGCCGTCGACGGACCACGTGCACGCCTCCTGCAGCCCCACGAGGTCGGGCCGGTGCTCGGCGATGACCCGGGCCAGGCTCGGCGCGCGCAGGGGGAACGCGGTGGAGCCGAGCTGGTCGGCGACCTCCAGCAGCCGCTCGCCGAGCTCGTGCTCGTCGGCCACCCCGAAGACGAGACTGAGGTCCGCACCCAGGTAGAGGTTGTACGTCGCCACCCGCAGCGTCGCGCCCACGGTCGCTCCCCTCGTCGATGTCCCCACGCTAGCCGTTAGCAAGCACGTTGCCCGCCGCGGCTCTCCGGGTGCCCGGCCCGGTTAGGGTGCCGGACGTGAGCAGCTACGACCCGCAGCCCGACGGCCTCCCGGACCCCGGCGAGGTGGTGTGGACCTGGGTGCCCTACGAGGACGACCCGGCGCAGGGCAAGGACCGGCCGGTGCTGGTGCTGGCCCGGACGACCGGCGCGGACGGCGCCGGCCTGCTGCTCGCACTCCAGCTGACCAGCCAGGACCACGACCGCGACGCCGCCCAGGAGGCGTCCGTCGGCCGGTTCTGGATGGACGTGGGCCGGGGCGACTGGGACCCCGAGCACCGGCCCAGCGAGGTCCGGCTCAACCGGCTGCTGACCCTGCCGGAGGCCGACGTCCGCCGCGAGGGCGCTGCCCTGGACCCGGAGATGTTCGCGGCCGTCCTGGAGGCGGCCCGGGCGTACTACCCGGAGCTCTGAGCCCGGCCTCGCCCCGAGCTGCGTGACGTCACGCAGGCGTCGCGGGCCCCGCCGGCTGCCTGGCGTCACACAGCGCGGTTGCCGCAGGCCCTTCAGACAGGCCCCTCAGACGGCGTCGAGTGCCTTGCGGATCCGTGCGTCGGAGACCGGCTCGGCCGTGCCGAGGGACTGTGCCCACAGGCTGACCCGGTACTCCTCCAACAACCAGCGCACCCGGACCAGGCCGCGCGGCTCGACCGTGCCGGGCGGCAGGGCCTCGACCCGGTGCAGGTAGGCCTGCTGCAGGGGACCCACCTGGTCCATCAGGGCGCGGTCGCGGTTCACCGCAGCACCACCCTCGCCGAGCCGCTGCCGGCGCTGCTCGGCCCCGGCGAGGTAGCGCGGCAGGTGCCGCAGGTGGTCGCCGCCGGCGGACACGAACCCCCGGTCGACGAGCCGGCCGACCTGGGCGCGCAGGTCGGTCAGGGCCGGGAGCAGGGACAGGTCGACGCTGCCGGTCAACACCCGGTCGGTCCGGCGCCACGCCTCCAGCACGCGCACCGTCTCGGCCAGCACCTCGCGCGCCGTCCCCTCCAGCTCGGGCCGGACCCGGTCCAGCAGGGTCGCGAACTCCTCGGCGCTCCATGCCGGGCCACCGTGGCGGTCCATCAGCCGTTCGGCGGCCGCGAGCACGCAGTCCTCGAGCAGCGCCCCCACGGTCGGGTACGGCGACCCCGCCAGCGCCAGCTTCTGCCGGTTGTCCCAGCCGTCGGTCAGCCGGCCGGCCGGGCTGGGCAGGCCGAGCACCAGGAGCCGCCGTACGCCGAGCCGGTGGGCGGCCTCCTGGTCGCGCTCGGCGCCGTACACCTTGAGGCCGACGGTGCTCCCCTCGTCGACCAGCGCCGGGTAGCCCCGGACCTGGTGGCCGGCCCGCACCTGCTCGAAGGACCGCTCGACCGTCCCGAAGGTCCACGACGTCTGGCCGGTCCGGCTCTGGTCGGCGGCGGCCTCGTCGAGAGCCGCGGCGAACCGGCCCTTGAGCGGCTGCTTGAGGGCCGCGAGGTCCTTGCCACGGCTGAGCTCCCGGCCCTGCTCGTCGACCACCCGGTAGGTGGGCCTCAGGTGGCCGGGGACCTTGGACCAGTCCCACGCCTCGCGTGGGACGTGCACGCCGGTCAGCGCCCGGAGGTGACGCTCCAGGGCGTCGAGCAGCGGCTCGCCGCCGGGGGTGGTGTCGGCCAGGAAGCCCTTCGCGAAGTTCGGTGCGGGCACGAAGCTGGTCCGCAGGTGCTTGGGCAGCGACCGGATCAGCGCGACCACCAGGTCCTCCCGCAGGCCGGGCACCTGCCACGACAGTGCCTCGTCGTCGACCTGGTTGAGGGTCGCCAGCGGCAGGTCGACGGTGACGCCGTCGTCCTCGGCGCCGGGCGCGAAGTGGTAGCGCAGCGGCAGGTGCAGGTCGCCCTCGCGCCACTCGTCGGGGTAGTCGCGGTGCGAGACCTCGCGGGCGGACTCGTTGACGAGCATCTCGGGGTCGAAGGTGAGCAGGTCGGGGCGGCGCTGGCGGGCCCGCTTCCACCAGGAGTCGAAGTGCGCCCCGGAGACGACCTCGGGCCCGATCCGGGCGTCGTAGAAGTCGAAGAGGGTGTGCTCGTCGACGACGATGTCGCGCCTGCGGGCGCGGTGCTCCAGCTCCTCGACCTCCTCGAGCAGGGCCCGGTTGTCGTGGAAGAACCGCTGCCGGGTCTCCCACTCGCCGTAGACGAGGGCGTGCCGGATGAAGAGCTCGCGGGCCATCGCCTGGTCGACCGTGCCGAAGTTGACCGGCCGGTCGGCGACCAGCGGCACGCCGTACAGGGTGACGCGCTCGTAGGCCATCACGGCGGCGCGCTTGCGGGACCAGTGCGGCTCGGAGTAGGTCCGCTTGACCAGGTGCGCGCCGAGGCGCTCGGCCCACTCCGGCTGGATGGCGGCGTTGACCCGGGCGAAGAGGCGGGAGGTCTCGACCAGCTCGGCCGACATCACGTACGTCGGCTGCTTCCGGGCCAGTCCCGACCCGGGGAAGATCGAGAACCGTGCGCCGCGTGCCCCCAGGTAGCGGGGCTTCGCGGGATCGGGTCGGCCACGGGTGCGGGCGTTCTTGTCGGTCACCTCCGGGTCCTTGAAGCCGACGTGGGAGAGCAGCCCGGCCAGCAGTGCCTGGTGGATGCCGTCCTCGTCGACGGAGTCGGCGAGGGGGTCGCCCTGCGGGGTGGTCAGGCCGAGCTGCTTGGCCGTGCGCCGCAGCTGGGACTCCAGCTCCTGCCACTCCCGGATCCGCAGGTAGTTGAGGAACTCGGCCTTGCAGAGCCGCCGGAACGCGCTCGAGGACAGGTCCCGCTGCTGGGTGCGGAGGTGGCGCCAGAGGTTGAGCAGGGTCAGGAAGTCGCTGGACTCGTGCTTGTAGCGGGCGTGCAGCTGGTCGGCCTGCGCCTGCTTCTCGACCGGGCGCTCGCGGGGGTCCTGCAGCGAGAGCGCCGCGGTGATGACGAGCACCTCGCGCAGCACGTTGAGACGGTGCGCCTCCAGGATCATCCGGCCCAGCCGGGGGTCCACGGGCAACGTGACCAGCTGGCGGCCGACCTTGGTCAGCCGGGTCCGGCTCCCCGTGCCGGCGGCGGCCTCGTCGCGGTCGACGGCCAGCGCCCCGAGCTCCTCGAGCAGCTGGACGCCGGCGGTGACCTGGCGCCGGTCCGGCGGGTCGACGAAGGGGAAGCGCGCCACGTCGCCGAGCCCCAGCGCGGTCATCTGCAGGATCACCGAGGCCAGGTTGGTGCGCAGGATCTCGGGGTCGGTGAACTCCGGGCGGCTCGCGAAGTCCTCCTCGGAGTACAGCCGCACGGCGATGCCGGCCTCGACGCGCCCGCACCGGCCCGAGCGCTGGTTGGCCGAGGCCTGGCTGATCGGCTCGATCGGCAGCCGCTGCACCTTGGTCTTCAGCGAGTAGCGGCTGATCCGCGCGACGCCCGCGTCGACGACGTACCGGATGCCCGGGACGGTCAGGCTGGTCTCGGCCACGTTGGTGGCCAGCACGATCCGGCGCCGGGTGTGCCGTTCGAAGACCCGGTGCTGCTCGGCCGAGGAGAGCCGCGCGTAGAGCGGGACGACGTCGGGGGTCTCCCGGCCCCAGGACTCCGCGAGCAGGACGTCGGCGGTGTCGCGGATCTCCCGCTCCCCAGGGAGGAAGACGAGGATGTCGCCGGGCCCCTCGCCGACGAGCTCCTTGCAGGCGGCGACGATCGCCTCGGTCTGGTCGCGGACGACCGGCTCGCCGTCCTCGTCGTCGTACGACTCCTCGACCAGGGGGCGGTAGCGCACCTCCACCGGGTAGGTCCGGCCGGAGACCTCCACGATCGGGGCGGGGCGGCCCTGCCGGTCCGCGAAGTGGGCCGCGAACCGCTCGGGGTCGATCGTCGCCGAGGTGATGACCAGCTTGAGGTCGGGCCGCCGGGGCAGCAGCTGGCGCAGGTAGCCGAGCAGGAAGTCGATGTTGAGGCTCCGCTCGTGGGCCTCGTCGATGATGATCGTGTCGTACGCCGAGAGCAGCCGGTCGTGCTGCATCTCGGCGAGCAGGATGCCGTCGGTCATCAGCTTGACCAGGGTGTCCGGCCCGGTGTGGTCGGTGAACCGCATCTGGTAGCCGACGACGCTGTCCGGGCCGGGCTGCACCCCGAGCTCCTCGGCGATCCGCTCGGCGACGCTGCGGGCCGCGATCCGGCGGGGCTGGGTGTGGCCGATCCGGCCGTGCACCCCGCGCCCGAGCTCGAGGCAGATCTTCGGCAGCTGGGTGGTCTTCCCGGACCCGGTCTCGCCGGCCACGATCACGACCTGGTGGTCCCGGATCGCCTCCGCGATGTCCGCGCGGCGCGCGCTGACCGGCAGCTCCTCCGGGTAGCGGAGGGCCGGCACCAACGCCGTACGGCGGGCGACCTCGGCCTCGGAGAGGCGCCGCGGGCGGTCCTGCCGTGGTCGGCGCTGCCCACGGCCCTGATCGCTGCCCTGGCCGGAGCGGTTGCCGCGCTGCCGGCCGCCGCGGCCTCGGGACGGCGTGCGCGGGGCGGCGGGCTCGGACATGACCCCCCGAGTGTAGGTGGACCCTCCGAGCCCGGGACGAATGGACATTCCGCCCACGCCTAGGACGGCGCATGCTCGGAGCGTGGCCCGACCCTTCCCTGAGACCGACCAGCTCCGCTCCCTCGTGGAGCTCGCCTGCACCGCCCCCTCGGTGCACAACACGCAGCCGTGGCAGTGGCGGGTGGTGGACCGGGGGCTCCACCTGCACGCCGACCTGTCCCGGCAGCTCATGTTCGCCGACGCCTCGCGGCGCTCCCTGGTGCTCAGCTGCGGTGCGGCGCTGCACACCCTGGAGGTGGCCGCGGCCGCTGCGGGCTGGCGGACGACGACCACCCGCTCCCCGCATCTGGAGGCGGAGGCCCATCTGGCAAGGGTCACCTTCTCCCCCGGCAGCTCGACTGCCGCCGACCTCGCGCTGGCCGAGGTGGCACGAGGCCGACACACCGACCGGCGCCCACCGTCATCCTGGCCGGTGCCGCAGGGCCGGTTCGACCACCTGGTCAGCATCGCCGCCGAGTACGGCGTGCTGGCTCGCGGTGACCTGGCCGAGGACGAGCGGCACATCCTGCTCAAGGCCCTCGGGACGGCCGCCCGGCACCAGAGCATGAACGACGCCTACCTCGACGAGCTGCTCGCCTGGACGCAGCGGTCGAGCTCCGACGGGGTGCCGCCGGTCAACCTGCCGACCCGCGACGCCGACGACGAGGCGGGCAGTCGGTTCCCCGCCGGCGAGCTGCCGGCTCGCACCACCACGTCCGCGGCCGACATGCCGTCCCCGGCGCAGTGGCTGGTCCTGAGCACGTCCTCGGACGACCCGCTGTCCTGGCTGCGCGCCGGCGAGGCCCTGGCCGCGATCTGGCTGCACTGCGCGGCCGAGGGGCTCAGCCTCGTGCCCTACAGCCAGCCGCTCGAGGTCGAGTCCGTCCGCGCGTCGCTCCAGCGCTCGCTGCTCGACGACCGAGCGTGCCCGCAGGCGGTGCTCCGGATCGGGTGGGCGCCGCTGTCGCGGGAGGCGCCGCCGGAGACGCCGCGTCGCGCGGTCGACGAGGTGCTGGTGCTCTGAGGTCGGTGGGCCCGCTCAGGGGCGGGCGGCGTGACCGACGGTTAGCAGGCTGCCCGCGAGCATGCCGAGCAGCTGCTCGCGGGTGATGCCGCGGTCGTCCTCGAGCCAGGCCAGCACGACCTCCTCAACCAGGGCGCTCCATCCCCGGGTCATCAGCCGGACGGCCGGGGAGTCGACGATGCCGACCTCGGTCAGCACGGTGTCGTCGGCGACCTCGAAGATCCGGTCGGTCAGGGCGGCCTGGGAGGACCGGTAGATCTCGGCGTACTGCTCGTCGCCCCCGGCGGCGGCCTTGACGAAGGAGACGTAGGCCTCCCGGTTGGCCGTCACGAAGTCGACGTACGCCCCGAGGGAGCCGGTGAGCCGCTCGAGCGTGGTGCCCTCGGTGCTGGGCGCCGTCATCGCGTAGACCTGGTCGGCCATCCGCCGGAGCACGGCGAGGTGGAACTCCTTCTTGTTGGAGAAGTAGTGGTACAGCAGGCCGCGCGAGATGCCCGCGACCTCGGAGAGCGCGTCGATCGAGAGGTCCTCGAGGCGCTTCACGCTGAGGAGCTTGACCCCGAGGTCGAGGAGCTGCTCCTTGCGCTGGGCCGGGTTGAGGCGGATCCGTGTGGCGGGCATGACAGCAACTCTACTGAACTATTTTCAATAGCGCTATTGACGGTCGTTCAACAGATACCTACGGTATTCGACATGGCAACCACGAAGACCCTCCCCACCCACGTCCGCGTCGCCGTCATCGGCGCCGGCTTCGGCGGTCTCGCCGCGGCCATCAAGCTCGACGAGGCCGGTCTCGGCGACTTCGTCGTCCTGGAGCGCGGCAGCGACGTCGGTGGCACCTGGCGCGACAACACCTACCCGGGCGCGGCGTGCGACGTGCCCTCGCAGCTGTACAGCTACTCGTTCGCGCCGAACCCGTCGTGGTCGCGCTCCTTCTCCCCCCAGCCCGAGATCCAGGCCTACATCCAGTCGGTGGCCGAGCGGTCCGGCACGCTGGACCGCTTCCACTTCGACACCGACGTCGAGGACGCCACCTGGGACGAGACGCTGCAGGTGTGGCGGATCGCCACCAGCCGGGGCGTGCTGACCGCCGACGCGCTGGTCTCGGCCACCGGGGCGCTGAGCGACCCGAAGAACCCCGACATCGAGGGCTTCGACTCCTTCACCGGCGAGGTCTTCCACTCCGCCCGCTGGAACCACGACTACGACCTCACCGGCAAGCGCGTCGCGATCATCGGCACCGGAGCCTCCTCGATCCAGATCGTCCCCGCCATCGCCGAGAAGGTCGAGCACCTCGACGTCTACCAGCGCACCGCGCCCTGGGTCCTCCCCCGCCACGACCGCGACTACCTCGCGGTCGAGAAGCTCGCCTTCGCCCACGTCCCCGGCGTGCAGCGGGCGTACCGGACCGCGATCTACTGGGGCCGCGAGTGCTACGTGCCGGCCTTCACCCGCATCCCCAAGCTGGCCACCCCGGCCAAGTGGGCGGCGCTGGGCAACATCCGCAAGGGCATCTCCGACCCCGAGCTCCGCAAGGCGGTCACCCCCGACTTCCAGATCGGCTGCAAGCGCATCCTGATCTCCAACGGCTGGTATCCCGCACTGGACCGGCCCAACGTCGACCTGGTCACCGAGGGCATCGCGGAGGTCACCCCGACCGGCATCGTCACCCGGGACGGCGAGGTCCGTGACGTCGACGTCATCATCGTCGCCACCGGCTTCCACACCACCGACCTGCCGATCGCCGAGCACGTCCGCGGCCGCGGCGGCGTCTCGATGGCCGAGCACTTCGCCGAGCACGGCATGCAGGCCTACAAGGGCACCACCGTCAACGGCTTCCCCAACCTGTTCCTGATCGTCGGTCCGAACACCGGCCTGGGCCACTCGAGCATGGTCTTCATGATCGAGTCGCAGGTCGCCTACGTCGTCGACGCGCTGACCCGGCTGGGCCAGGGCGAGGCGCTCGAGCCGACCGCCGCGGCGCAGCAGGCGTGGGTCGACGACGTGCAGCGTCGGATGGAGCCCACGGTGTGGGCCACCGGCGGCTGCGCGTCCTGGTACCTCGACGACCACGGCCGCAACGTGACCTTGTGGCCCCGGGCGACGTTCATGTTCCGCAGGCTCCTGGCGCGCTTCGACCGGGAGAACTACCAGACCGTCACGCCGTCCGGCGTCGACGCCGACATCGACGTGGCTCAGGAGGTCACCGCATGAAGACGCTCAACGGCAAGGTCGTCGTGATCACCGGCGCCGGGTCGGGAATCGGCCGGGCCCTCGCGCTGAACGCCGCCGGCAAGGGCGCCCGGCTGGCCCTCTCCGACGTCGACGCCCCCGGCCTCGACGAGACCGCCCGGCTGGTCAAGCAGGCCACCGGACTCGACGCCCGCATCGACAAGCTCGACGTCCGCGACCGCACCGCGATGGCGGAGTACGCCGCGTCGGTGGCCGCCGACCTCGGGGGCGTCAACGTGATCATCAACAACGCCGGCATCGCGCTCAACGGCGACTTCGAGGCGATCTCCTACGAGCAGTTCGAGCGGATCATGGACGTCGACTTCTGGGGCGTCGTCCAGGGCACCAAGGAGTTCCTCCCCCACCTGATCGCCTCGGGCGACGGGCACGTCGTCAACGTCTCCAGCCTCTTCGGGCTGCTGTCGGTGCCGGGGCAGTCGGCGTACAACGCCGCCAAGTTCGGGGTCCGCGGGTTCACCGAGGCGCTGCGCCAGGAGATGCTCGTCAACAAGCACCCCGTCAAGGTCACCTGCGTGCACCCCGGCGGCATCAAGACCGCCATCGCCCGCAACGCCGAGACCGTCGGCGCCGACCAGGCCAGCGCCGCCGCCTTCTTCGACAAGCACCTCGCGCGGACCTCCGCGGAGAAGGCGGCCGAGGTCATCATCAAGGGCGTGCTGGCCGACAAGCCGCGGGTGCTCATCGGCGGCGACGCGAAGGCGCTCGACCTGCTCGTGCGGCTAACCGGGTCGGGCTACCAGCGCCTCGTCGCCACCGTCACCGGACGCGCCACCCAGCGCTTCCTGAGCTGAGGCCCGCGAGGTCAGAAGACGTCGGTGAAGCCGGCGATCCAGGCGACCAGGAAACCGAGGAAGAGGACCAGCAGGACCAGGATGGCTCCGAGCCAGAGGTTCTGCTGCAACCGGGCACCGGTCGGCGGGTCCTCGTCGCGGTGAGGAGCCGAGACCGTCTCGCTCTGCTCGTCCGTGGGGGTCTCACCCTCGGACGGGGCTGGGCCGGTCCGCCTCACTCCTGCGTCGTCGCTCACCTCAGGGCGGTACCCGCATCTCCTCGCGGGACACTCGTCCGGGGGACCTACCTGGGCCGCGTCGTCGGGTTAGCGTGACCCCATGTCGGCGGCCGCCGTCCGCCTCGTGTGGACCAAGTGGGGCGGGCACCCCCACTGGGAGCACGACGCCCTGCGGCTCGGCGAGGACGAGCACGGGGTCTGGCTGGGAGCCCCGCCCGGCACCTTCATGAGCCGGCCGGGGACGTCCTTCACGAGCAACTACGTCCAGCTGACCTGCGTCCCCTCCGCGGGGGCCTACATGGCGTCGTTCTACCGGTACGACGGCCCGCTCCCGTGCGACGTCTACGTGGACATCGGCACCGTGCCGGTCTGGCACGGCGACCGGGTCACCGCCGTCGACCTCGACCTCGACGTGCTGCGCGGGCGGCACGGCCGGGTCTGGGTCGACGACGAGGACGAGTTCGCCGCCCACCGGGTGCGCTACGCCTACCCGCCCGAGATCGTCGACCTCGCGCTGCGCTCCTGCGCCGCCGTGCAGGCAGCCGTCAGCGCCGGGCACCCGCCGTACGACGGGGGCACCGCTGCCCACTGGTTCGACGTCCTCGCCGCGGCGACCGGCTGAGGTCGCGGGTCTCGACACGCGGGCTCGTTCCTCGCCCGCTACTCGACCAGCGAGGGGCGGGTCCGCTGCTCGACCAGCGAGGGGCGGGGCCTGCTGCTCGATCGTCGCGGAGGGTCAGCGGGCGCCGGTCATGCCTTCGCCGGTGGTGCCGGCAAGCCGCTGGGCGAGGTAGATCGGGATGACCGAGACGAAGACCAGCACCGCGGCGACCACGTTGACCACGGGGGCCTGGTTGGGACGGAACAGGTTCTGCAGGATCCAGATCGGCAGCGTCTGCTGCTGGGGGCCGGCGGTGAACGTGGTCACGATGATCTCGTCGAAGCTCAGCCCGAAGGCCAGCAGCCCGCCGGCCAGGAGCGCCGAGCGCAGCAGCGGGAACGTCACGAGCCGGAACGTCGTGAACGTCCCGGCCCCGAGGTCCATCGAGGCCTGCTCCAGGTTGCCGCCCATCCGCCGCAGCCGTGCCTGGACGTTGTTGAACACCGTCACGATGCAGAAGGTCGCGTGGGCCACCACGATGGTGAGGAAGCCGAGCTCGATGCCGAGCAGGGAGCGGAAGGCGTTGTTGAGCGCGATGCCGGTGACGATGCCGGGCAGCGCGATCGGCAGGATGATCAGCAGCGACACCTGGTCGCGTCCGAAGAAGCGGGCGCGCTGCAGTGCCATCGCGGCCATCGTGCCCAGCACCAGCGCGACGACGGTGGCGACGACGGCCACCTCGAGGGAGACCAGCAGCGCGTCCCGCGCACCGGTCGACTGCGCCGCGGCCCTCCACCAGCGCAGGGTCAGGTCCGGCGGCGGCCAGGCGAACGACTTGCTGGCGTTGAACGAGTTGAGCACCACCAGCGCGAGCGGGGCGTAGATCACCAGCAGCACCAGGCCGGTGAAGCCGGTCAGCAGCAGCCGCGTCGTACGGGAGAGGGTCACAGGTTCTCCAGGGCTCCGGTGCGGCGTACAGCGGCGAGGAAGACCAGCATGATGACCACCGGCACCATCGCCATCGCCGCGCCGAACGGCAGGTTGTTGGCCACGCCGACGCTGTCGCGCACGACGTTGCCGAGCATCTGGTTGGTGCCGCCGACCAGCTTGACGGCGATGTAGTCGCCCATCGTCAGCGAGAAGGTGAAGATCGCGCCCGCCACCACCGACGGGAAGGCCATCGGCAGCACCACCCGCCGCATGGTCAGCCAGGTCGGCGCGCCCAGGTCGGCGGAGGCCTCCAGCAGCGAGCCGGGCAGACGCTCCAGGCCCGCGTAGATCGGCAGGATCATGTAGGGCAGCCACAGGTAGGCCAGCACGATGACGGTGGCGGTGAGGCCGTAGCCGGGCGAGGAGAGCCCGAACGGCGCGAGCACGGTGTCGAGCACCCCGCCGTTGGAGAGCATGCCGCGCCAGGCATAGGCCTTGACCAGGTACGACGCCCACAGCGGCATCAGCACCGCGATCACGAGCAGCTTCTGGAGCCGCGGCGAGGCGATCTTGGCCATGTAGAACGCGATCGGCAGCGCGAGCACCGCGTCGACCACGGTCACCGCGGCCGCGATCCCCAGCGTGCGCAGGGTGATCGTGCGGTAGACGTCGATCTGCACCAGGGCCTTGATGTTGTCGAGGGTGAAGATCCGCTCGATCTCGCCGGTGAACGAGTTCTGGGTCCAGAAGGCGGTGACGAACAGCGCCGCCAGGGCTCCGAGGTAGGCCACGCCCAGCCACAGCATCGGTGGCGTGAGGAGCAGCCCGAGCCGGAGCCCTGGACGGCGTTGCAGGAGACCGGACAACTCAGCCCTTGACCTCGGTCCAGGCCTGGGTCCACTGGCCGTAGTCGGTGCACTGGGTGTCGGTGCGGCCGTCGAGGCACTGCTTGATCGGCGTGTTCCAGAAGTGGATCTTCTCGGTGTAGGCCTCGTCACCGGCGTGGAAGGTGTCGCAGAAGGACTTGTCGGCGGTGAAGCTGCACGCCTTCGCGTTGGACGGCGCCTCGCCGAACCACTCGGCCACCGCGGCGTTCGCCTTCGGGCTGATGATGTGGTCCATCCACAGGTAGGCGCAGTTGGAGTTCGGCGACTTCGCACCGACCATCCAGGTGTCCGACCAGCCGGTCGAGCCCTCCTCCGGCAGGATCGCCTTGACCGGCACCTTGTCCGCGGTCAGCAGGTTCACGTTGACCTGCCAGGTGGTCCCCAGCACCGAGTCGCCCGAGGTGAACGACTGCACGTGCTGCTGGTAGTCCGACCAGTACTCGCCGACCTCGGCCTTCTGCTGCTTGAGCAGGTCGACCGCGGCCTGGAGCTGGTCGGCGTCCAGCGCGTAGGGGTCCTTGATGCCCAGGTCGGGCTTGGTGTTCATCAGCTCGAGCGCCGCGTCGGCGATGTAGATCGGCGAGTCGTAGGCAGTGATCTTGCCCGCGTACGGCGAGTTCGGCTCGAAGACGGCCGACCACGAGGTGGGGGCCTCCTTGACGACGTCGGTGCGCCACATCAGCAGGTTCGCGCCCCAGCCGTGCGGGACGCCGTACATCTGGCCGTCGACGGAGTTCCACGGGCGGTCCTTGAGGAACGGCTGCACGTCGGCGTAGTTGGAGATCAGGTCGGTGTTGACCGGGGCGACGTCGCCGGCCGCGATCAGGCGCAGCGAGGCGTCACCGGAGGCGGAGACCACGTCGTAGTCCCCGGTCTTCATCAGCGACACGGCCTCGTCGGAGGTGTTGAAGTACTTGATGTTGGCCTGGCAGCCGGTCTCCTTCTCGAAGTCCGACACCCAGTCCACGCTCTTGTCGGTGGAGCCGTCCTCGGCGTAGCCCGGCCACGCCAGGATGTTGACCTGGCCCTCGCCGGCGCCCAGCTTGTCCTTCATCGCGACGTCGGGGACCTTGAACCCGCCCTGGGACTCCGAGCTGGTGCCCTTGTCGGACCCACCGCCGCTGTCCCCACAGCCGGTGAGGCCCAGGGCGAGGACGCAGGCCCCGGCCATCGCTGACCATCTGCGCATCTTCATCGGTTCTCCTCGTTGGAAAGTGTCACCACGTGTGAGCGCTGCCAGCTGAGCTGGACGCGCTCCCCCCGCCGCGCGAGCGCGTGGTCGAGGGAGCTCTCGAGGTTCTGCTGCATCACGCTCAACCGGGCCGGCGGCGTCGTCGCCAGCTCCACGATCGAGGTGGTGGCCGACCCGAGGTAGACGACGTCGGTCACGGTGCCGGCGACGCTGACCTGGCCCTCACCCGCGGGCGGCTCGGCGCCGAGCGGGCGCAGGTGGATCTTCTCGGGCCGGATGCTGAACAGGCCGGGGGTGCCCAGCACCTCGCGGGCGACCGGCCCCTCGAGCAGGTTCGAGGTGCCGACGAAGCCCGCCACGAACGAGGTGCTGGGCCGCTCGTAGAGCTCGGCCGGCGCGGCGACCTGCTCGATGCGGCCGTCGTTGAAGACGGCGATCCGGTCGCTCATCGTCAACGCCTCCTCCTGGTCGTGGGTCACGAACACGAAGGTGATGCCGACCTCGCGCTGGAGCTGCTTGAGCTCGATCTGCATCTCCCGGCGCAGCTTGAGGTCCAGCGCGCCGAGCGGCTCGTCGAGCAGCAGCACCCGGGGCCGGTTGACCAGTGCACGCGCGAGTGCGACCCGCTGGCGTTGGCCACCGGAGAGCTGGTGGGGGCGCCGGTCGCCGAACCCGGCGAGGCGCACCGTCTCCAGCGCCTCGGTCGCCCGCCGGCGCCGCTCGGCCTTGGCGACCTTCTTGACCCGCAGGCCGTACTCGACGTTCTCCTGCACGCTCATGTGCGGGAACAGCGCGTAGTCCTGGAAGACCGTGTTGACGTCGCGGTCGAAGGGAGGGACCTCGGTGACGTCCTCACCACTGAGCACAACCCGGCCGGCGGTCGGCGCCTCGAAGCCCGCGATCATGCGGAGCACCGTCGTCTTGCCCGAGCCCGAGGGCCCGAGCATCGAGAAGAACTCGCCGTCGAGGATGTCCAGGTCGACCGAGTTGACCGCGGTGACGTCCCCGAACTCCTTGCGGAGCCCGGACAGGGCGATCGCGGTCGCACTCGCCGCGGAACCGGACACGGCGTCGGCACTCATGGCGCGCAGTATGTCAGTTGGCGGTACCCCGTATCGCGACCGATTCGGTCACGAACTGGAAACTTTTCGACGGGATCGGTGGAGCGGTTCCGCTTTGACCGCAACTGACCGGCTTGTGCCTGGGCGGTGGGGATCGGGACCCACGGCCCGTGTGCCCGTAACCCGGGTGCCGCGGAGGGCGTTGCACCCGTGTCCCTCCCTCGCTCCAGGAGAAGCCGTGCCGATCCCACCCGAGTCCCCCGCCGCCCCGCGGACCACGCCACGCCGTGCCGCGGTGCTCCGGCTCGCCCTCGTCGCCGGGCTGGTCACCGGGGCAGCCGCCGTTCTCCTGCCCGGTGGCGCCTCGACCGCCGCCGACGAGCCGCCCCTGCGTGCGGTGCCGCGGGCGCACTGCGACGCCGGCTCGAAGCCCGAGACCAGCACGCAGGGGCGGGTGCCGGCCGCCGACTATGCCTCCGGGCGCGCGGCGCAGGGCTACACCTGCAACACCCGCGCGGTCGGCCACTTCGGCAACAGCGGCGGCTTCAAGGTGTTCCGGTACGTCGACAAGGCCGGGCACGTCTGTGCGATCTACGACTCCACGCTGCTCTTCCCCACCGACCTGCCGTTCAACGTCGGCTCGGAGGGGCTCGGCACGATCGTGCTCGACATGAGCGACCCGGCCCACCCCCGCAAGGCGGCCAACCTGGTCACTCCGGCGATGGACAGCCCGCACGAGTCGCTGTTCCTCAACCAGAAGCGCGGCCTGCTCGCCGCGGTCATGGGTAGCCCCCTGACCGCGCCCGGCATCGTCGACCTCTACGACCTCTCCCGCGACTGCCGCAACCCGCAGCTCCGGTCCTCGTCCCCGGTGGGCATCCTCGGCCACGAGAGCGGCTTCGCGCCCGACGGGCGCACGTTCTACGCCTCCTCCACCGGCGGCCAGACGCTGGTCGCGATCGACGTGGCCGACCCGACCAACCCGCGGATCCTCGGGACCAAGCTCGGCGTGAACTACCACGGACTGCGGCTGAGCCCGGACGGCAACCGGATGTACGTCGCCGACATCGGCAACCCCAGCCCTGGCGGTCCGATCGCGGTCGGCGGGCTCACCATCCTCGACGTCAGCGACTTCCAGGCCCGGCGGGCCAACCCCGAGTTCCGGCAGGTCTCGCACCTGACGTGGCGGAGCCTGTCGATCCCGCAGGCGGCCGACCCGATCGTCATCGACGGCCACCGCTACCTGCTCGAGGCCGACGAGTTCGCCAACTTCAACCTCGGGCCGCAGCTGCTCACCGGGCTCGGCTACCAGGCCGACGCGCCGGTGGGAGCGGCCCGGCTGATCAACATCGACCGCGAGCGGAAGCCGTTCGTGGTCTCCAACCTCCGCCTGGAGGTGCACTCGCTCGCGGCGAGGGCCGGCGCCCAGCGCAACGACCCCGGGGCGAGCCTGCCCATCCAGGGGTACGCCGGCCACTACTGCTCGGTGCCGCGCTACCGCAACCCCGGCATCGTGGCCTGCAGCATGATCGCCAGCGGCCTGCGCATCTTCGACATCCGCGACCCCTACCACCCGCGCGAGGTCGGCTACTTCAACAAGCCGACGATGCCCGGGGCCAAGCCGGTCCACGAGGGCGGCTGGGCGATGTCGGCACCGGCATACGACCTCAAGCACCGGATGGTCTGGTACACCGACGGCAACAACGGCTTCCACGCCGTCCGGCTGTCGAAGCGGATCGTGCCGGCCGGCTACTGGCGCTGACCTGCTGACCTGCTGGCGCGTGGCGCTCAGCGCTGGCCGGGCCGGCGCCTGGCGCTCAGCGCTGGCCGGGCCGGCGCTCCGGTCGCGCGACCTCGCCCTCGGGCTCGGCCATCTCGGCACGGACACCGAGCAGCCGCACGCGCCTGGTGTGGTCGAGCCTGTCGAGCAGCTCGACGGCGGCGTCGCCGATGGCCTCGGCGGTGGTGACCGGACCGGCCAGGGTCAGGCTGCGGTGGCGGGTCTCGAACGGTGCGTAGCGCACCTTGATCCCGACCCGGAGCACGGGCCTCCCCTCCGCGGCGACGTCGCGGGCGACCTGCTCGGCGAGGTTACGCGCCTCGTCGGCGAGCCTGTCCCAGTCCTCGACGTCGGCCTGGAACGTCGTCTCACGACCGTGCGCCTTGGGGATCCACGGCGTCGGGTCGACCGCTGAGGAGTCCACCCCGCGGGCGAGCCGGCGGTACCAGGGGCCCATGGTCGGGCCGATCGCGTCGGCGAGCACCTGCGCCTCCGTGGCGGCGAGCTCGTTCACGGTGGTGATGCCGAGGTCGGCCAGCCGCTTCTCCGTCTTCGACCCGATCCCCCACAGCGCGCGGGTGGGCCTGTCCCCCATCACCGCGAACCAGTCCGCGCTGTGCAGCCGCCCCACCCCACGGGGCTTGCCGAACGAGGTGGCGATCTTGGCCTGCAGCTTGTTGTCGCCGATCCCCACCGAGCAGTGCAGGAGGGTGCGCTCGAGCACGGCGGTCCGGATGTCCTCGGCGAGCACCTCGGGATCCAGGTCGGGCCCCTCGGGTCGCGGACCGACGAAGGCCTCGTCCCAGCCGAGCACCTCCACCGCGACCGGGAACGAGCGGAGCGTGCCCATCACCTCGGCACTCGCCTCGTCGTACGCCGGCTTGTCGACCGGCAGGAAGACGGCCTCCTCGGGCAGCTTGCGGGCCGCCGTACGCAGCGGCATGCCTGAGCCCACCCCGAACGCGCGCGCCTCGTACGACGCCGTGGCGACCACGCCGCGCTCGGTCGGGTCGCCGCGCCCGCCGACCACGACGGGCAGGCCGGCGAGCTCGGGACGGCGGAGCACCTCGACCGCCGCGATGAACTGGTCGAGGTCCACGTGCAGGACCCAGGTCATCTGCTCAGTCTGCCGTGCCGCACCGACACACCACGGAACACGCTGCCTGGGAGGTCGCGGTGCGAAGGCGCAGCCTGAGCCACGAGACCTCTCAACCGAGGCGCCAAGCCACAACCGGCTCCGGAGGTCGAGGTGCGAAGCCGCAGCCATGCTCGGAGGTCGAGGTGCGAAGGCGCAGCCTGAGCCACGAGACCCCTCAGCCGTGGTGCGGCACCTCAGTCTGCCAGTCCGTCTCGTCCTGCCGGGCGGCCGCGTGCAGCGCCTCGGCGACCCGGGTCGGGTGGAACGGCGACTCCTCGTCCCGGGAGAGGGCGCCCTGCACCGTCACCGAGACCGCGCGGACCCCGTCCTCACTGAGCCTCCGGTCGAGGCTGCGGATGAGGTTGCGCATAGCCGCCTTCTGGACGCCGAGGGTGGCGGCACTGACGCTCGGTTCGTCGTGCGCGAAGCGGCGCGCCACCGCTCCCCCGACACCTGGCCCGGCCCCCACCACGATGATCAGTCCCCTCATGCGCGCCACCCTATGCCGCCCACCCCAGTCCCCGTCCGACGCCCTATCGTCGTGTTGCTGTCGGTCCCCCACGTGCTGCGCCTTTCACCGGTCGAGCGGCCCGGAGCCTGCGGTGGGCGTGTCGAGACCCATCTCGCTGGTCGAGTAGGTGCGAGCTTGCGAGCATCGTGTCGAGACCCGGTGAGGGTTCCGCGGACCGGTACCGGGGGTCTCGTGGCTCACGCTGCGCGTTCGCACCTCGACCTCCGGGCTTGCGTACGGAGGTCGACGCCCTTCCCCGCTGGTCGAGTAGGTGCGAGCTTGCGAGCACCGTGTCGAGACCCCGTGAGGGTCCCGCGGACTAGTGCCCGGTGGTCTCGTACAGAGGTCGAGGTGCGAGCCGTGAGGCGAGCCACGAGACCCCCAAAGGGATGCTGGGTGGGGCCTATTGGCGTCGGTTGATCCTGGTGAGCTTCCACCCGCCGGTGGGTTGTGGGGTGAGCTGGAAGCGGTCGTCGTGGGCGAGGGTGTGGTGGCGGGGGCAGAGCAGGGCGCCGTTGACGAGGTCGGTGGGGCCGCCGTCGGCCCAGGCGATCAGGTGGTGTCCGTCGCACCAGGTCGCGGGCCGTTCACACTCGAGGACCCCGCAGGTCCCGCCTTGGTGGACGGCCATCGCAATCCGTTGGGGGAAGGTGAAGCCGCGGACCGCGTGGCCGAGGTCGAGGATCTGGGAGTCCGACCCCAACACTGCCGGGATGAGCCCCCCAGCGCACGCGAGGCGGCGGGCTTGCCCGGCGGAGACCTGGAGGTTGGTGCCGAGGATCTGAGCGGCCTGCTGGCGGCCTTCGAGGCATTCGAGGGGGATCAGCACCACGGCGGTGGTGTTGACCCCACCGGTCATCGGCAGCTTCTTGCGCGGGTACCGCTCGACCAGCTGGACCAGGGCCTGGCCTTTGAGCTCCGGGGTCGCCACGGTCGTCCCGTCCTCGAGGGTGCGGGCGATGGGGTCGGGGCGGCTGGGGTTCAAGAACGCACCCAGCAGCGACTCGAAGATCGCCCCATCCAAGGACGGCATCCGGCCCTTGAAGTGGTACGACCCGGCACCGTCGTGGAACCCGGTGAAGGACGTCTTCCTCGCGGCCTCCCTCTCCTCCTTCTCGAGCAGGGCGTTAAGGCGTTCGTCGGCGGTGTCGGGGTCGATCACATCGAGGAGGTGCTTGCCCAGGGCGCGGAGCTCGCGGGCGTCGTGATGCGCCGCTTCGGCGAGCAGGTGCTGCTCGGCCTTCGCCAGGTCGTCCGGGGAGACCGTCTCCGGCAGGGCGTCGACCGCGGCCACGATCGCCGCGGCCTGGTCCGGGAGCAGGTCCCCTGCAGCGAGGGCTTCACGGGTGGGGTCGTGGTCCTCCAGACCCTGCGCCAATGCCACCAGGTCCTTCGCGGCGCGGGGTGTCTGTCGGGTGGTCGCTTTCAGCCAGGCGACGAGGTTGGTGGCCCCGAGCTCGGTGGGCAGGTCACGAGCGGTCGCGTCGGCGAGCAGGGTGGCGTGTAGGGCGTGGAGGCGGGCGATGCCGGTGGTGATCTCGGTCAGCGTCTCGGCCAGCTCGTCATAACTGAGCGGCCACGCGGGGGCGGGGAGGATCTGGTCGAGGATCTGGTGGAGGCGTCCGGTGAACTGGTGCTGGGGCCGGGTCCGGTGCTCGAGTGGGGTGGGTCCGGTGCGGGGTCCGGGGGTGGGGGTGTCGCCTGCCATGGGGTGACTCTGCCAGGGGGCACCGACATTTTCGGCGCTGTTCACAGGGGAGTTTCGTCAAGCAGGGTTGGGGATTCTCGACGTACTGGCGTGTCTGGGTACGGATGTGGGGCGGGTGGTCTCGTGGCTCAGGCTTCGCCTTCGCGCCTCGACCCCCGGGGTTCGGTACGGAGGTCGAGACCCGTTCTCGTTGGTCGAGTAGGTGTGAGCTTGCGAGCACCGTGTCGAGACCTCGTGGGAGGTCCGCGGACTGCTGTCCGGGGGTCTCGTGGCTCAGGCTTCGCCTTCGCGCCTCGACCTCCGACGTCGCGTACGGAGGTCGAGGTGCGAGCCGATAGGCGAGCGACGAGACCCGCGACGGTTCCGGGGGTCTCGTGGCTCAGGCTTGGCCTTCGCGCCTCGACCTCCGACACGCGGGCCCGGCGAAGGGCGGGCGCGGCGGTCAGACCGAGGCGCGGTACCGCTGCAGGATCTCGTCGACCGTGCCCTGGTCCTGGCGGGCCAGCGGGACGACGAGGTCGGCCACCAGGTCGGTGAGCTCGGCGATGCGCCGGTTGAGCTGGCGCACCTCCTGCATCTCCTCCTCGAGCCGGTCGAGCCGTCCCTGGGTGCGAGCGTTGAGGCGGGCGTTGAGCCGTGCGTTGATGCGGGCGTTCAGGCCCCTCGGGCTGCCGTTCGTCATGCGTCCCCTCCTCGGGAAGTGCGGGCGAAGCTGACCTGCAGCCGGGTCACCCACGGGTCGTGGTCGTCGAACATGTCCTGGCCGGGCCCGTCCACGCGCCGGATGACGCGGCCCCCGTGGGCCTCGATGTCACCGACCACGTGGTCGGCGTCGAGCCGGTGCACGAGACCGAGCGGGCGCGGCTCCCAGCCCGGTTCGTCACCGAGGCCCGGCCGCCAGGAGGAGAACTCCAGGAACAGGTAGCCGCCCTCGGCCAGGGCCATCCGGGCGAGCAGCCACAGGTTGCGCCGCGCCTGCGGGCTGATCGAGTCGGCCAGGTGGCGGGCGTGCAGGTGCACCGGCCGGCCGTCGAGGGCGAGCTCGGCGCCGGCGAGCACCACCGTGCGGAGCTCGTCCAAGGTCAGTCGCCGGACGTCGGGCGTGCCGTCGACGAGGCGGCGACGTACGGCGGAGGTGGTCCGGCTGATCGCCTGCGGCGAGGTGTCGAAGGCGATGACGGGCCGGCCCTTCTTCGCGAAGTACGCCGCGTCGCGGCCCGTGCCGGAGCCCAGGTCCACCACGAGGTCGCCGGCCGGCACCCGGCGGTGCACCCAGCGGGCCAGGCGCGACCCGCGTCGGGGCACCCGTCGGGCCCGCCCGGCCCGGAAGAAGCGGTTCCACAGCGGCTGCTCGGTGCGGAAGCCGCGCAGCCACCCGTCGAGACGCCGGACGCCGAACGGGTCGTCGGCGTACCGGAACGACGGGTCGGGAGTGCGCCAGCCCTCCCCGTACAGGAAGGCGAGCATGCGCTCGGGCTCGCGCGGGACGGGGAACGGCACGCCCTCGAGCTCGACCCAGGAGACCGGCAGGATCGCGTCGACGGGGAGGTGACCGCTGCGGTTGCCGAGCTGGTAGAAGGTGCCGCGGACGTGGAAGGCCGCGAACACGTCGACCTGCTCGACGCGGCCGTCGCTCAGCGGGACGCCGACCTTGAAGTCGGCCCCCGACATCCGCTGGGTGACCCAGCCGGCCGCACGGATGACGCGCTCGAGCCGGTAGGACTCCAGGATGATGTCGGCGGGGTGGGTGCGGGCGCTGAGGTAGGTCAGGTCGAGGTCGCAGTCATGGGCGAGGAGCCCGCCCTCGCGGACGATCCCCAGCAGGGCGCCGTAGTTCAGCATCGCCTCCACCCCGCCGAGCTCGCGCAGCGTCTCGACGATCGCGGCGGTGCCCTCGAGCAGCTCACGGGTGGCCTGGCTGCCGGTGGCACCGAAGGAGCGCGACAGGGTGCCGACCTTGTTGACGGCCAGGGGGTGCCCGCGACGGTCCGCCACCCGGACGCGCTTCTCCCCCAGGCCGAACTGGATCTCGTCCTCCGCGACGACGGCGCCGGTGGCGTGGTCGGTCACGGTGATCGTGGCCCACCCGTCGAGGTACGGCTCGAGGACCGCCGGCCACGGCACGAACCAGGCGGGCAGCGTGCCCTGCCGCACCGGCTTGCCGTCCAGCGTGGCGCGCAGCGACCACACCGGGACGCCGTCGAAGGCGACCGAGAGGGGGTCGCTCGCGGAGAAGGGCAGCGTGATGCCCTCGACGGCGATGACGGACTCCAGCCCGGCGCGCTGCGCCAGGCTGGTCATCCGCGGGCCAGTCGACGCGGCCGCAGCAGGCGCGGGCTGTCCGCCCCGAGCGCCCCGACCGAGCGGTCCGCCGGCTGCTCCAGCGCGTGCCGGGTGATGGCGCGACGCAGCTGCGTGCTGGAGGTGTGCACCGTGTAGGGCAGGTAGCGGACCTCGACCCCGACCGTGGCGAGCAGCTCCTCCAGGGCGCGCCCCTTCGGCGTTCCGGCCCAGTCGTCGCCCTTGAAGAGGACGTCGAAGCCGACCTCACGCCAGGCGTCGAGGCGGTTGGTGGTGGTCTCGGCGTAGACGTGGTCGACGACGGCGAGTGCGGACAGGATCTCCAGCCGCTCCACGAGCGGCACGAACGGGACCTGCCCCTTGGTCTCCAGCAGGACCTCGTCGGAGACGGCGCCGGCGACCAGGACGTCACAGTTCGCGGCGGCGGTGCGCAGGATGTTGAGGTGTCCGACGTGGAAGAGGTCGAAGCCTCCAGGGACGTAGCCGACGGTCGCGCTCATCGCTTCTCTCCTTGGCGGTGGGTGCGGGGAAACCGGGCCGCGTCGCGACCCAACCGTCCTATCTAAACATAGTCGAGTGACCTACTCGTGTTAATCGGGCGTGACGCTGCGCACCTGGAAGGTGAGCCCTCTCACGGACCTCGCCAGCCCGCCAGCGAGGTCAGAGAGTGATCAGCAGGTACGCGATGACGGCCGCCACGATGACGCCGGCGACGGCGTAGATCCAGATCGTCGAGACGTGGTGCGGCTGCGCCGGGCGCCCCTGCAGGCCGCTGACGACGTCGCCTCCGTGCCGGTCGCTGAGCAGCGCGCGGGCCGCGTCCAGGTAGTCGTCGACCGCCGCCATGTCGTAGCCCCGGCGCCAGCGCACCGGGTGGAACCGCGCGTCGTCGACCTCGTACGGCGCCATCGCCGGCGGGTCGTGCTGCAGGGCGTCGGTGAGCGCGGCGACGAACCCGTCCACCTCGTCGCACCGGTAGGACTCCCGGCCCACCACGGTGGGGAACTCCGCACTCGGCAGGACCCCCGGCGCGCGGTCGGGGTCGGAGTCGTCGGCCATGCCTCGATTGTGGTCCACCGGCACGTCCGCGGCGGGCATTCGCGGCGTACGGCGCGGCCGGGGCCCCGGCCGGGGAGCCCCACCCCGCCGTCGCCGGGGGCGCTGTTGCACGCCCCCTGGGCATTGGGAAGGATGCACCGGGACGAGAGGCGGACCCATGTTCGTACCGATGGACCCGACGGCGGCCGGCTTCATGCTGGCCGAGTCGCGCAACACCCCGATGCACGTCGGGGGGCTCCAGCTGTTCACCCCGCCCGAGGACGCCCCACCGAACTGGCTCCGGTCGACCTACGAGCAGTCCCTGCAGGTCGAGCGCATCGCGCCCCTCTTCCTCAAGCGCCCCACCCGCGGGCTCACCACCGGCGGACAGTGGTTCTGGACCGAGGACGACGAGTTCGACCTCGAGCACCACGTCCGGCACAGCGCCCTGCCGGCACCCGGCCGGATCCGCGAGCTGCTCGACCTGTCCGGCCGGCTGCACGGCACCCGGCTGGCCCTCGAGCGGCCGCTGTGGGAGGCGCACTACATCGAGGGTCTCGCCGACGGGCGGGTCGCGATGTACACGAAGATGCACCACGCCCTGGTCGACGGCGTCTCGGCGATGCGGCTCGTGCAGGCCTCGCTCAGCACCGACCCGGACGCCCGGGACACCCCGTCGCCGTGGGCCGCCCGCCCGGCGGCGACCAAGGTGGAGAAGGAGACCGCGGCGCGGTCGGCCCAGCTGCTGGAGGTGCCGATGGGTGCCCTGCGCTCGGCGCTGGCGATCAGCTCCGAGGCGGCCGGCCTTCCCGGCGCCCTGGTGAAGACGCTCAACCGGTCGCTGCGCAACGAGACCGCCCCGATCTCCTTCTACTCCCCCAAGACGATCCTCAACCGCAACATCACCGGCGCCCGCCGGTTCGCCGCCCAGGACTGGCCGCTGGAGCGCATCCGCGCCATCGGCAAGGCCACCGGGACCAGCATCAACGACGTCGTGCTCGCGATGTGCAGCGGCGCCCTGCGTCACTACCTGATCGAGCTCGCGGCCCTGCCGACCGCCAGCCTGGTCGCGATGGTCCCGGTCAGCCTCAAGCTCGACCAGGCCGGGTCGGCCTCGTCGTCGGGCGGCAACGCCGTCGGCTCGATCATGGTCCGGCTCGCCACCGACGAGACCGACGCTGCGTCCCGGCTGCGCTCCATCCACGAGTCCGTCACGCACGGCAAGGAGGCACTCGGCCAGATGTCGCCGGCTCAGATCGTCGCGATGAGCGGGCTCGGGGTGAGCCCGGTCGTGCTGGCGCCGCTGCTGCGGATGCAGGGCATCTCGCGGCCGCCGTTCAACCTGGTGATCTCCAACGTGCCGGGGCCGAAGAAGGTGCTGTGGATGAACGGCGCCCGGCTCGACGGCATGTACCCGCTGTCGATCCCGGTCAACGGTCAGGGGCTCAACATCACCTGCACCTCGTACGACGGGAAGATGGCCTTCGGCCTGACCGGCTGCCGTCGCACCGTGCCCAAGCTCCAGCGACTGCTGGTCCACCTCGACGACGAGCTGAAGGCGCTCGAGCAGGCCGCCGGCCTCTGACTCCCGGTTGAGTGGGCACTCGTTTCGGCCCCCGCGCCGAAACGAGTGGCAACTCAACGGTGACGGCGGTGGTCAGGACTCGAACAGGGCGCGGATGTCGTCGGCGTCGATCGGGGTGCCGGCCCCGCCGTCGCCCTCGATGACGCGGGCGAAGAGCGCGGCCTTGCGGGCCTTGAGCTCCATCACCTTCTCCTCGATCGTGTCGGCGGCGACGAGGCGGTAGACGATCACGGGGCGGTCCTGGCCGATCCGGTGGGCCCGGTCGACCGCCTGGGCCTCCACCGCCGGGTTCCACCAGGGGTCCAGCACGAAGACGTAGTCGGCCTCGGTGAGGGTCAGGCCGACCCCGCCTGCCTTGAGGCTGATCAGGAAGACCGCGGCATCGCCGCCCTTGAAGTCCGCGATCACCTCGGCGCGCTTGCGGGTCCGGCCGTCGAGGTAGGTGCTGGCGATGCCCTCGGCGTCGAGCCGCCGGCGGGCTCGGGTCAGGAAGCTGGTGAACTGGCTGAAGACCAGCGCCCGGTGCCCTTCGGCGACCAGCTCGTGGAGGTGGTCGACGAGCACGTCGAGCTTGGCCGAGCCGACGCCGTCGTACTCGGGGTCGACCAGGCCGGCGTCGAGGCTGAGCTGGCGCAGCCGGGTCAGCGACCGGAAGATCGCGATCCGCTTGCGGTCGAAGTCGCCGAGCAGGCCGAGCACGTTCTGCCGCTCCCGCTGCAGGTGCAGGTCGTAGACCTTGCGGTGCTTGGGGGTCAGCTGCACCTCCAGGACCTGCTCCTGCTTGGGCGGCAGGTCGGCGGCGACCAGGTCCTTGGTGCGCCGCAGCAGGAAGGGCCGGATGCGCCGGCGGAACCTGGCTAGGGCGTCGAGGTCGCCCTCCCGCTCGACGGGGTGGGCGACGGTCTCGGCGAACCGCTGGGGGTGCGGGTAGAGGCCGGGCGCCACGATCGAGAGCAGCGACCACAGCTCCATCAGGCGGTTCTCCATCGGCGTCCCGCTCAGGGCCAGCCGGAACGGCACGTCGAGGCGCCGGATGCTCTGGTAGGTCTTGCCGGTGTGGTTCTTGACGGTCTGGGCCTCGTCCAGCACCAGCCCGCCCCAGGTCAGGTCGACGTAGGCGTCGGCCTCGAGCCGGTAGAGCGTGTACGACGTGACCACCACGTCGGCGCCGGCGTGCACCTCGGCCAGGGCGGTGCCGCGGCGGGCCCGGGACTCCGTCACCGCGCGGACGGTGAGCCCCGGGACGAACTGGGCCGCCTCCGCGGCCCAGGTGCTCACCACGCTGGTCGGGGCGACCACGAGGAAGGGGCCGTCGTCGGGGCGGGTGGCGCGCGCGTGGGCCACCAGGGCCAGGGTCTGCAGCGTCTTGCCCAGGCCCATGTCGTCGGCGAGGATCCCGCCCAGGCGCGCCTGCCACAGGAAGGCCAGCCACCGGAACCCCTCGCTCTGGTAGGCGCGCAGCGTCGCGGTGACACCGGTCGGCTCGACCTCGGGCAGCCCGGTGAGCCCGCGCAGCGCCTGGGCGGCCCGCACCCACTGGGAGGCCTGGGCGTCCACGATGCCGATGTCGTCGAGCTCGTCCCACAGGCCCAGGTCGCTCTTGTGCAACCGGACGCCCTCGCGGGGCTGGTCCTCCAGCTCGCGGGCGGCCCGCACGAGCTCGGTGAGCTGGGCGAACTCGGGCCGGTCGATGCGCAGGTGGGTGCCGTCGCGCAGGATCAACCGCTCCTGGCCCAGCGTGAGCGCCTCCAGCAGGGTGGCCAGGCCGACGGACTTCTTGCCGATCGTGATCACGACCTCCAGGTCGAGCCAGTCGGTGTGGGTCTCGCGGAGACCTCCGTCCTCCCGCTCGCCGGCCGGTCCGCCCGCGGAGGTGCCGCGCGCGGCGAACCGGATCACCGGAGCCTCGGTGGCCTCCTGGTAGCGCGGGCGGCTGCCGACCTCCTCGATCTCCACCTGGCCGGAGCGCTCCAGCGGCACCAGGGTGTCCTCGGTGAAGGCGACCGCGAGCATGCCGCGGAAGGTCTGCTCGGGCACCGGACCGTGCGTGCGCCGCCGGGCCTGGAAGAGCCGGTGCTGCTGCTCCTCGGACAGCTCGAGGCCGTCGAGGATCGCCTGCTCCGCGTCGGGGCGGCGCAGTCCGCGCAGGCCACGGGTCTCCCCCAGCCGGTAGACGCGGTCGTCCTCGCCGACGCGGTAGCGCCACGTCCAGGCGAGGTGCACCTCGTCCACGGCCTTCCAGGTCACCGTGAGCGCCAGGCGCGGCAGGACGGCGTCGGGCACCCGCACCGAGGCGTCCGACGACATCACCGGCAGGTGCCGCTGGACCCGCGGCAGGTACTCCGCGACCAGGTCGCCGACGTCCTGGTGCGGGACGGCCAGGGTCTGCGCGGCGGCGACCATCCGCCGGGTCTGCGGGCCGGCGGCCTTGGCGAGCCGGGCCAGGGTGACCTCCCAGGTGTCCCCCGCGGTCGCCTTGTCGGGGTCGCGACGTCGCCACAGGCACACGCCGTGGCCCGACCCGCCGACGATCTCGAGGTCCGCCCCGGAGTACCACTCGCCGTCGTAGAGGACGCCGAGCCTGACCTGCGCGGCCGCCGCGTCGTCATCGGCACCGTTGACGTCCAGGCGCAGCTCGACTGGGGTGGGGACGACCCGCACCGCGGCGAGGCGACCGGCGGGGACCAGCACGATGCCGGCGCGCTCGGCGGCCTCGAGCAGCGGCCACAGCGACGGTCCGAAGGTGCCCAGGGTGAGGTGGCTGTCCGCGCTGTAGTAGGCCTGCCGGTTAGCCGCCCGGTGGGCGGCCAGCAGCTCGGACAGCACGGTCACCTGGTCGGGGTCGTGGCTGCCCTGCCAGGTGAGGCTGGTCAGGTCCGACCAGCCCGCACCGGTCTTGACCCAGGCCTCCCGGGGGCTGCGCGCCAGCGGTCGCACCCGCAACGCCCCGCGCGGCTCGGGCACCGGCTCGCCCCAGTTGCGGCCCCAGGTCCGCCGCCGGACGCCCCCGGCGCTCGGCAGCTCCACCTGCAGGGCCAGCGGACGCCGCGTCGTGGTCGCCGCCGCCGCGTCGTCCAGCTCGTCGAGCACCGCGGCCAGCCGTCGCTCCCACTCCACCGCTGCGGGCGTTAGGTCCTGGTCGGCCCGGGCCACGAGCATCACCGCGGCGGCGTGCTTGCACAGGCGCACCACCGGGCACGAGCAGCGGGCGTCCATCCACGCGCCGCCCGGATCGTCGACCAGCGTCAGGTTGGGCCGGTACGGCGTGGAGATGCTGCCCTGCACGACGCCGTTGACCAGGGTGATCGCCCCGGGCGGCGCCTGCACCTCGACCTCGAGCACCCGCCCCTGCTCGGCGTACTCCCGGCCCCGCTCGAACGTCGCGGAGCCGAAGGCGCGCGCCAGCTCCGCGTCGTCGAACTGCTCCCACACCGTCATCACCGACGACCCTACGAGGTGCGACCGACAGTGCGGGCGGCCCTGTCCAGCCCGGGGACGGACCGCCGGGCCCTCCCCGTAGCCTGAGCGACATGGTGAGCGTCTACGTGGCCTCGGCCGAGGGGTACAGCGGCAAGTCCACCGTCGCGCTGGGGGTGCTCGAGCAGCTCTCCCGGGTCGTGGAGCGGGTCGGCGTCTTCCGCCCGATCGTCCGCGGCGACGAGCCGCTGGACTACGTGCTGGACCTGCTCACCTCCCACGAGGCTGCCACCACGTCGTACGAGGACGCGGCGGGGGTGACCTACGACGAGATGCACGCCGACCCCGACGGTGCCCTGGACCGGATCGTCGACCGGTACCACGCGGTCGCGGCGACGTGCGATGCCGTGGTCGTCGTCGGCAGCGACTACACCGACGTGGCCTCGCCCACGGAGTTCGCGGTCAACGCCCGGATCGCGGCCAACCTGGGCGCCCCCGTGCTGCTGGTGGTGAACGGGTCCGGGCGGACCGCGGAGGACCTGCGGACCGTGGCCGACCTGCTGTCGACCGAGCTGCGGGCGCACCACGCCACCGTCTTCGCCGTGATCGCCAACCGCTGCACCAGCGGCGACCTCGCCGCCGACGCCGCGGCGGTGTCGCTGGACGGCGTGCCGGGATACGCGATCCCCGACGAGCCGCTGCTCAACGCCCCGAGCGTGCAGGAGATGCTGGTCGCCTGCCAGGGCACCCTGGTCAGCGGCGACGAGGACCTGCTGACCCGCGAGGTCGGCGGCATCATGGTCGCGGCGATGACGCTGCCCAACGTGCTGGACCGGATGTTCGAGGGCGTGGTGGTGATCACGCCGGGCGACCGGCCCGAGGTCGTGCTCGGGGTGCTCTTCGCGCACGTCTCCCCCGACTTCCCGCAGATCTCCGGGATCGTCCTCAACGGGGGGATCGGCCTGCCGCCGCAGATCGCCCGGCTGATCGAGGGCATGGGCGTCACCACGCCGATCATCTCCACCGACCTGGGCACCTATGCGACCGCCTCGGCCCTGACGAACCGGCGCGGGCGACTCTCGAAGGAGTCCCCGCGGAAGGTGGCGACCGCGCTGGCCCTCTTCGCCGAGCACGTCGACGGCGCCGCCCTGGTGGACCGGCTCAACCTGGCCCGCGCGGAGTCGGTGACGCCGCTGATGTTCGAGCACCAGCTGATCGACCGGGCCGTGTCCGACCGACGCCACATCGTCCTGCCCGAGGGCGAGGACGAGCGGATCCTGCGAGCCGCCGACATCCTGCTGCGCCGCGGCGTCGCCCGGCTGACCCTGCTCGGCGACCCGATCGCGATCACCCGCAACGCCGCCGCGATCGGCGTGGACGTCTCCCGGGCCCGCCTGCTCAGCCCGAGCGAGGAGCCCCTGCACGAGGAGCTCGCCCAGGCCTACTTCGAGCGCCGCGAGCACCGCGGGATCGACCTGGAGGAGGCCCGCACCATCGTCGGCGACGTGTCCTACTTCGGCACCCTGATGGTCGAGCTCGGGTACGCCGACGGCATGGTCTCCGGAGCGGCGCACACCACGGCGCACACGATCCGACCGGCGCTCGAGGTGGTCAGGACGGTGCCGGGGATGTCGGTGGTCTCCTCGGTCTTCTTCATGTGCCTGCCGCACCAGGTGCTCGTGTACGGCGACTGCGCGGTCAACCCGGACCCGACCGCCGAGCAGCTCGCCGACATCGCGATCGCCTCCGCCGGCACCGCCGCCGCGTTCGGGGTCGAGCCCCGGGTGGCGATGCTGTCCTACTCCACCGGCGCGTCGGGGTCCGGTGCGGACGTGGAGAAGGTGCTGGCGGCCACCGCGATGGTCACCGAGCGCGC
The DNA here is from genome assembly GCA_044227235.1 of Marmoricola sp. Lineage (GTDB taxonomy): Bacteria > Actinomycetota > Actinomycetes > Propionibacteriales > Nocardioidaceae > Marmoricola_A. The sequence goes on from JBGAFN010000009.1 coordinate 129,750, forward strand.
CCCCGGCCTGCTGGTCGAGGGACCCATCCAGTACGACGCCGCGATCGACTCGGCGGTGGCCAAGACCAAGCTGCCGGGGTCGAAGGTGGCCGGGCAGGCCACCGTCTTCGTCTTCCCCGACCTCAACACCGGCAACAACACCTACAAGGCGGTGCAGCGCTCGGCCAACGCGGTCGCGGTCGGACCGGTGCTGCAGGGGCTGCGCAAGCCGGTCAACGACCTGTCCCGGGGAGCGACGGTGCGCGACATCGTCAACACGGTCGCGATCACCGCGATCCAGGCCCAGGACCTCGCCGCGCGGGAGGCCCGCGGATGAGCGGCAGCGCCCCGCACGTCCTCGTGCTCAACACCGGGTCGTCGTCGCTGAAGTACAGCCTGGTGGACGCCTGGACCGGGCAGGCCGTCGGTCACGGCATGGTCGACCGGATCGGTGAGGGCGGTGGCACCGCCCGGCACGTCGGCCCGGCGGGGACCACCACGGTCGAGACCTCGGTGGCCTCGCACGAGGAGGCCCTGCGGCTCGTCGCGGCGGCCTTCCAGGAGCACGGTCCGGACCTGGCCCGGATCGACGTGGTCGCCGTCGGCCACCGGGTCGTGCACGGCGGCACCCGGTTCTCTGCGCCGGTGGTGATCGACGACGAGCTGATCGCGGAGGTCACCGAGCTCATCCCGCTGGCACCGCTGCACAACCCGGCCAACCTGGAGGGCATCCGCAGCGCCCGGGTGATCTACCCCGACATCCCGCACGTGGCCGTCTTCGACACCGCCTTCCACCAGACCCTGCCGCCGGCGGCGTACACCTACGCGGTGCCGCGGTCCTGGCGCGAGGAGCACGACGTCCGCCGCTACGGCTTCCACGGCACCTCGGTCGCCTTCGTGTCCCGCCAGGCGGCGGCCCTGCTGGGGCGTGCGTACGACGACTGCCGGGTCATCGTGCTGCACCTGGGCAACGGGGCCTCCGCCACGGCCGTGCGGGACGGCCGGTCGGCGGACACCTCGATGGGCCTGACCCCGCTGGAGGGCCTCGTGATGGGCACCCGCTCCGGTGACGTGGACCCGGCTCTGCCGGCGTACCTGGGCCGCCTGGGGTTCACCCTCGACGACGTCGACCAGGCGCTCAACCGGGAGTCGGGCCTCAGGGGACTGGCCGGACAGAACGACTTCCGGGAGCTGGACCGGCTGCGTGCCGCGGGAGACCCCGACGCGGTGCTGGCCTTCGACGTGTACTGCCACCGGCTCCGCAAGTACGTCGGCGCGTACGCCGCCGTGCTGGGCCGGGTCGACGCCGTGGTCTTCACCGGTGGGGTCGGCGAGAACTCTCCCGACGTCCGGGCTGCCACCCTGGCGGACCTGGACGTGCTCGGCGTCGAGGTGGACGGCGCGCTGAACGCCGAGCGGTCCGCCGAGCCGCGCGACGTGGCGACCGAGCGCAGCCGCACGCGGGTCCTGGTGGTGCCGACCAACGAGGAGTGGGAGATCGCCCAGCAGGCCGTCGGCGTGGTCGAGGGGCGCTAGGGCCTCACGGCTGCGGCAGCAGCTCGCCGAGGGGGCCGTCGGTCGGCGTCTCGGTCGGCGTGGGCTCGCCCGCGGTCGCCGTGTCGGTCGGCGTCGGCACCTCGGTGGTGGGCGACGCGGTCGGCGAGGGCGTCTCGCTGGTCGGCGTGGCCGAGGGCGTCGCGGACTCGGTCGGCGTGGGCGTCGGGGTCGGGGTGCTCGAGGTCTTCGGGTGCTCCAGGCCCGGCACCGTGGTGTCGGTGCCGTCCGAGCCTCCGGTGTAGGTGGAGATCGCCCGGCCGCTGATGAGCTCGAAGGCCGTGATCGTCACCATCACACCGACGAAGATCACCGCCGCGATGACCGCGACGTGCTTCCAGTTGAGCCCGCGCGACGGCGTCGGGGCGACCACCAGGGACTCGGCCGCTCCCCCGACCGGCTCGGCCACCGAGGGGCGGGCGTAGAGGTGCGCGAAGGGGTCCTCGGGCGGGACGGCCGCCGGGTGGTCGGCCTTCTCGCGCTGCAGCGCCTCCTCGGCCTCGCTGAGCTCGCGGCCGGCGTCCTGGACGCGGCGGGTGGCATCGGTCTCGCCGCGGTTCATCGACAGGACCGCGTCGTCGAGGTTCGACCGGGCCTTGGAGACCCGCCCGTACGCCGCGGCCTGGGCGTAGGCGGCCTCCTTGCTGGCGTTGAGGCCGCGCTGGTAGACCGCGCTCGCGACGGAGGCGGCGATGCTGCCGACGGCGGCGCCGACGACGGTGCCGGCCACGCCGAGGGTGGACAGCACGACGGCCGAGGTCATCGCGGCCAGGGCGGCCGCGACGATCTGCACCCAGTTGATGCCGGTGCCCTCGTCCTTGCTCACCCGGCGATTATCCCCGGCTCCTGAGCTCTGCTCGTCTTCGGGGGCTGGGGTGGACGGCGCCGACCCCCGTCAGTGCGGGGCGCCGGCGCAGTGCAGCGCCAGGAGGCCCTGGACCTCGTAGACGTCGACTCCGGGGCCGAAGGACCGCTCGACCGGGGCGGTCCGGCCGGAGATCCAGATCTTGAGGTCGGCGTCCGGGCTGAACACGCCGCTCGCCTCGACCGAGAAGCCGGTGATCGAGCGGTAGGGGAAGGAGAGGTACTCGACCTGGCGGCCGGTCACGCCCTCCTCGACCAGCACGAGGCGACGGGTCGTGAAGAGGATCGTGGTCCGCCCCATCCGGTGCACGCCGGTGACGGCCTCGCCCGGACCCATCAGGCGCGCCCAGGCGCCTTGCTCCTTGCGGAGACCGGCGACCTCCTCGTCCTGCGCCACCGACCTGGCGGACTTGAACGCCATCGGGTCCTCCTCCGCTCGTCCCCGCTCAGTATCCGGGGCGGTGGCGGCACCCGTCCCGGAAACTTCTCCACAGGATCTGAGACGCGAAACGTGAGCGTTGTTCAGGCGAGGTACCGTCATCGCACTTCCCCGGCCCCGGAAGGGCCACACGACATGGACGGGGGCCGGTCGATGCCGCAACACCCACCACAAGCCGCCCTCGGGCGCGCCGTGGTCCTCGCCGTGGCGCTCGCCCTCGCGCTGGGCGCCTGCTCCGCCGACAACCCGGCCCCGAAGCCGCTCGCCAGCAGCACGCCGACCGCGTCACCCACCGCGACCGCGAGCGCCACCCCCAGCGGGCCGCCTCCCCTCCCCGCTGCCGCCCGGGGCACCAGCAGGGCCGCCGCCGTCGCGTTCGTCCGGCACTGGATCGACACGTTGAACTACAGCGCCGCCACGCTCGACACCCGTGCGTTGGCGGCGATGAGTTCGACGGACTGCGAATCCTGCCAGTCGGTGATCCAGAATCTCGGCAAACTGCGCCGGTCGGGTGGGAGCATGACGGGCTTCAACTGGAGGCTCATTGAGCCGCAGGTGGTTGACCCAACTCGTCGCGCCATGAAGGTCCAGGGTGCATTGCAGAGCACCCCGCATCGAGTTCGCTCGAAGGCCGGAGCCCGTCCCACGCGCTTTGCGGGGACCAGTTCGTTCCTTACCTTTTCCCTCGTTCAGAGTGACGGTCGATGGCGCGTCGCGCAGATCGACAGGCCGAGCTCATGAAGGGCTGGGGCTTGGCGGGGGGAGCACTGCTAGGAGCGATTCTGCTATCCGCTCCAGGCGCTAACGCCGATACGTGTTCGGGTGGCGGAGCCGGCGATGACGCCATCCTGATCGACATCACATGCTCATCCCCCGGCGGATCGAGTCCGGGCAACGACCCTGGCACCCAGCCTGGCAACCAGCCGGCGCCGTTCGTCCGCTACCAGTGGGCGTCGGTCTGCACGACCGATCCCGAGGTGAACCCCAACGACGTGTCCTGCGCGGCGGCGCTCACGTGCCCCGACCCGGCGCAGACGCGCTGGCAGCTGTGGGGGCAGGTCGCGGCGGGTGGGTGGCGGACGTTGGGTACGCGCTGCTTCGGCGGGGTACCGCCGGCGTTCGTGCCGCCGCAGGTGACGGCGGCGGTGGTGCTGAACGCGCTGCGCCGGATCGGGCTGCCGGAGCTGGAGACGCACACGCAGCCGGAGGCGAAGACGCTGGTCAACTTCGACACGATCTTCTACGCCCGGCCACGGACGGTCGACCTGCAGCTGACGCTGCTCGGCCAGGCGGTCCGGGTGCAAGCACGGCCGACGAGCTACCGCTGGGCCTTCGGGGACGGCACCGCGGCAGTGACGCGCACCCCCGGCGACCCGTATCCCCGCAAGACCGTGGTGCACCGTTACCAGCACGCCCACGTGGTAGTCGGCCCGCGGGTCGCGGTCACCTACACCGCTCGGTTCAAGGTGGGTGACGGCGCGTGGCAGGACATCAGCGAGACGGTCACGACCACGGGTCCGACGACGGCCCTGCGCGTCGCGGAGGCGACGGCGCTGCTCTCCGGCAACCACGGGTGACGCGGCCGGCCTCCAGCACGCTCACCCCACCAGGACGGCTCCGGCGAAGACGACGCGGAGCATCCCGACCCGGGTCCTCACGTGGTAGCTGGTGCGGCCGTGCTTGGTGATCCGACCCTCGAGCCCGTGGAACTCCCCCGGCAGCGTCACCCTGACGCGCGCGCCGACCGGGAGCAGCTCCAGACGGCTCCCCCGGCGCAGGGCCTCCAGCTCGGCCACGTAGTTGGGGTGCATCAGGGCCGGGCGGCCGTGGTGGGTCCAGACGAGGAGGTGGTCCAGGCAGAACCGGGGACTGCACCGCCGGCAGGTCATCACGCGCTCGGGTCGGCGGTGCCGGTCATGGGCGTGGCCGGCGGGACAGACGCCGAGCCAGGCGCCCTCCACCCGGGCCGACTCCGAGTCCACGCACCGCGCCCCCGAGCAGCCGATCCGCAGCGCCACCTGGCGCCAGACCCGGTCGTGGCCGTGGCGCGGACCCACCAGGGCGTGGGCGATCTCGTGCAGGACGGTGTCGCGCACCTCGTCCTCGTCGTGCAGCATCGTGACCGGGGCGCTCAACCCGATCACCTGCTGCGCGTAGCGGCAGATGCCCGCCCGCCGCTTGGCACCGTCGTACTGCACCTGCCAGCCCTCGAGCCCGTGCTCGGCGACCAGCTGCTCGGCCATCGTGAACGCCTGCGTCAGATCCATGGCGAGAACCTAGGAGATCGGGCCGACAGTGCCTGGATCCCTTCCACAGGGTCGATTCTGCCGCCCCACGACAAGCCTCGCCTTGGCGGGCGTGACAGCATGCGCGCCATGGGACGGGGGACTCGATGACGGCACGCGAGCGCTGGGACCGGCTCACCGGCCGGTCTCGCCGACGGGACCAGGACTTCGACCGGTTCCTGCGCGAGGTCACCAGTGGTGAGCCTGCCGGGCCTGCGCGTCCGGCACGGGCACCGCGTGCTCCGCGCACTCCGCGGCAACGAGCCGCCCGACGGGGCGTGGCGGCGACCCTGGTCCGGCTGGTGCTGCTGACGGCCCTGGTCGCGCTCGGCGTCCTCGCCTTCGCCCGCTCCCCGCTCGGGGAGCCGCTGGCCCAGCTGGTGCTGCCCCAGGACCGGGCTGCGCCGCCGGTCGACGCGACCGGGCTGCGCGGCTCCTACGTCTTCGCCGCGACCCAGCCGGGCAACCGTGACGACCCGGTCACCTACAACCCGTGCGAGCCGATCCGGGTGGTCACCAACCCCGACGGTGCGCCGCCCGGTGGGCAGTCGCTGCTGGAGGAGGCCCTCGACCGGGTCGCGGCCGCGACCGGCCTGCGGCTCGAGCTGCGCGGGCAGCCCACCGACGAGCGCCCGACCGACGACCGTCCGGTGCAGGACGCCGCGCGCTACGGCCAGGGGTACTCGCCGGTCCTGGTGGCCTGGTCGGACCCGGACGAGACTCCCGGCCTCGCCGGACCTGTCGCCGGACTCGGCGGCAGCAGCTCGGTGCTGGTCGAGTCCGCCGGGCGCCGCGTGTGGGTCTCGGGCCAGATCGCGCTCGACGCCGACGACGCCCGACGCACCCTGGCCGGGCGCGGCGGTGCCGACCACGTGCGCGCCGTGCTGATGCACGAGCTGGGCCACGTGGTCGGGCTGGCGCACTCGCCGGACCCCAGCCAGCTGATGGCCGCCCGCAACACGGGGCGCACCACGTTCAACGACGGCGACCGCGCCGGGCTCGCCCGGCTCGGTCGCGGTCCCTGCGTCGGCTGACGGACCTCCTGCGATCCTCCCGCGAGCCTCAGCCCTCGAGCGAGGCCCAGTACGCGTTCAGGGCACCGTTGTGCTTGACGAACCAGACCAGCGGGCCGATCAGGATGAAGACGCCCGGGAAGTACCACAGGCCGGTCGCGCCGCTGACGGGCGCCTCGAGGCCACGCCGACGGTAGAGGTTGCCGACCTCGGAGGAGCCGATGAACGGCATCACGATGCCGACGAAGAGAGCGAGCAGCAGGGCCACCACCCCGCCGATGCCCTGGCCGGAGTGGTTCTTCATCTCCTCGTGGGTCTTGAACCAGTAGACCAGCGAGTAGATGCCGAAGGTCACGATCGACAGCAGGATGACGACCAGGGTGCCGCGCTGCTTGCCCACCGGTCCGCTCCACGGAGCGCCGCCCTGGTGGGCGGTGGCGGCGTAGGCGTGCTCAGACATGGTTCTCCTCGGGAAGTCGGCCGACCCCGGTGCGGGTCGTCTCTCCCGGTCACGCTAGCGAAAACTGCACCCGCTTTGTGCTGTTATGCCCGATCAGCGCCGGCGGTGGCCCGGCAGCTGGATGCCCGCGGTCACGAGGTTGTGGTCCGACGGCAGCGGCCCCCGGATCCGGAGCGTACGACGGTCGAAGTCCACGACGACCTTGTAGGAGCTGACCGGCAGCCGGTTGCTCGCGAACACCCAGTCGATCCCGTTGCCGATCTTGTGGCGCTGGTGGGCGAAGCCGAACCGGGAGACCTTCGTCTGGCCGTCGTTGTAGGAGTTGATCCAGGCGTCGACCAGCCGGCGGGGTCGGGGGTTGCGGGACGGGTTGGTGCGGTACTGCTGGTTGAGCACGTCGCCGAAGCCGGCCGCCTTCATCGCCGGCAGCATGGTGCGCGCGATCGGGTGGTACTTCTGCACGTTGAAGTCGCCGGTGACCACGACGGGGCGGTGGCCGGCCAGTCGGGGGACGTCCCGCACGACCTGGCGCCACTGCGCCTTGCGGACCTTCGTCGAGCCCGCGGTGAGGTGGGTGGAGGCGAACAGGAACGAACGGCCGTTGCTCCGCGAGCGCAGCACCGCCCAGGCAAGGTAGCGCGACTCGTCGTCGGTCTGGCGGCGGAACTTCACCGAGCCCGAGCGGACCAGCAGGAAGCGGCGGGCGTCGTACAGGATCCGGGTGCTGCCCGAGGCGCCCCGGTCCTGGTGCACGCAGTGGCGCCAGGTCTTGGAGTTGCGGCAGTTGTAGCCGTAGGCGTTCGCCAGCCGGTAGTGGCCGCCGGCCTTGTTGAGACCGCGCTTGAGGTCGATGTACTGGTTGGGACCGTCCGGGAACCGCATCTGCAGGTATCGGGCCGGGTTGGCCTCCTGGATGCCGAGCAGGCCCACCCGGTGTGAGAGCACCTGCCGGATGATCACCGCCCGCCGGCGCGGCCAGTCGCGGGTCGGGTGCTTGTCGAAGACGACGTTCTTGATGTTGAAGGTCCCCACCCGCAGCCCGACCGCGCGGTAGGGGTGCGGCGGGTGGAATCGGCGCCGGCGCTCCTCGGCGGGACCCGCATCGACCGGGGTCGCGCCGGGATCGACGGCGGGATCGACGGCGGGATCGACGGCGGGATCGGTCGCGGGGTCGACAGCGGGGTCGACAGGCGCCGCGTCGGGCGAGGCGCCCGGAACGGACGCCGCCTCAGCGGACGAGGGCGACTGGCCGGCGACCACGACGGCGAGGGACAGCGCGAGAGCCGCGAGCCGACGGGCGTGCATGGGTCGAACCTCCAGAACCAGTGCCGCGGGCTGCGGCGTCCGGACCACGGCACCGAGCTGCCGCGGGGGAACTTCGACCCTAGGGACGCAAGTCGACTCTTGTGACCACTTCTGCCCAATCAGTCACAGAAAAGTGACCTGATTTCGGCGTGTCGCCGCGACACGCCCGATCCTCGCTTCCATAATGCGCGCCGGTCCGGACCGGCGGGTGGGGATCACGAAGTCGGGCTCTCAACAACACCGTGCACGCGGATCGTGCTCACGACGCTCGGCACGCGCCTGCTCGAAGGACCGGCGGGAGGCCGGTTCGCGACCGTCCCGGCGGCAGTCCTCGAGGTGGCGGTCCCACGCACTCTCCCCGGTCGCGTCCCGGAGCAGCGACCACGCCGCCCCGGACACCTCCCCCAGCCACCGGCCCAGGCCCGAGCGTCCTCGTACGACGCTCATCGGCGGTGCACCCCGGCCGTGGCCAGCCGGTCGTCCTGCTCGCGGAGCGCCGCGCGCTCCTCCGGGGTGGCCAGGAAGTCGGCCGGTGCAACCAGCTCCGAGCGCTGGTAGGGCGCCTCGGTGGTGGGGAGCCCACCGGCCCGCAGCGCCCGGACGCAGACCGGGACGGCGCTGGCCACGACGACCAGGGTGAGCAGCGCGAAGGTGGCCTGCAGGATGCCGTTGACGGCCGAGTTGGTCACCACCTGGTGCATCTGGTCCAGGCTGGTGGCCGGAGGGAGCACCTTGCCCTGGTCCAGGGCGGCCTGAACATCAGCGTCACGCAGAGCGTCAGGGCGATCGCGGCGAGCAGCTGGTTGGCGATCCCGAAGAGCGGGAAGAGCTGGTTGATGCCGCCGAGCGGGTCGTTCACGCCGACGTAGAGCATCCCGCCCCACAGCGCGACCACGACGGCACTGGCCGACCAGGAGGCCGGACGCCAGGAGACGTCGCCGTACCGCTTCCAGACGTTGCCGATGGTGTCCTGCAGCATGAACCGGCCGACCCGGGTGCCGGCGTCGACGGCGGTGAGGATGAAGAGCGCCTCGAACATGATCGCGAAGTGGTACCAGAAGGCGGCCAGCCCGCCTCCGAACGCCTCGCTGAAGATCCGGGAGATGCCGACCGCCAGCGTCGGAGCGCCGCCGGTCCGCGAGACCAGGGTGGTCTCCTGCACGGCGGCGGCCGCCGAGGTCAGGTCCTGCGGGGTCAGCGAGAAGCCGAGCCCCTGCACGAACTGCGCGGCGGTGGCGGGGTCGCCGCCGGTCGCGCCGGCCGGGCTGTTGATCGCGAAGTAGAGGCCCTGGTCGATGACGCAGGCGGCGATGAGCGCGCTGATCGCGACGAACGACTCCATCAGCATCGCGCCGTACCCGATCATCCGGACCTGCGTCTCCTTGGCGACCATCTTGGGCGTCGTCCCCGAGCTGATCAGGGCGTGGAACCCGGACAGCGCGCCGCACGCGATGGTGATGAAGACGAACGGGAAGAGCTTGCCCGCGAAGACCGGACCGGTGCCGTCGAGCGCGAAGTCGGTGACCGCCTGGTTCTGCAGCGTGGGTGCGGCGACCACCATGCCGACGGCGAGCAGGACGATGACGCCGACCTTCATGAAGGTGGAGAGGTAGTCGCGCGGCGTCAGCAGCATCCACACCGGCAGCACGGAGGCGACGAAGCCGTAGCCCGCGATGGCGAAGGTCAGCGTGGTCGGCGAGAGCGTCAGCGCCCCGGCCAGCCCGAGCTCGTCGACATAGTTGCCGCCGGCGATGGCGAGCACCAGCAGGACCACGCCGATCGCGGTCACCTCCAGGACCCGGCCGGGGCGCAGGTAGCGCACGTAGAAGCCCATGAAGAGCGCGATCGGGATGGTCAGCCCGATCGAGAAGACGCCCCATGGCGAGGTCGCCAACGCGTTGACGACGACCAGGGCGAGGACCGCCAGGATGATGATCATGATCGCGAAGACGGCGATCAGCGCCGCGGTCCCGCCGACCACGCCGATCTCGTCACGGACCATCTGGCCCAGGCTCTTGCCGTCGCGGCGGAGCGAGAAGAAGAGCACCACCATGTCCTGCACGGCGCCGGCGAAGATGACGCCGACGATGATCCAGATCGTGCCCGGCAGGTAGCCCATCTGCGCGGCGAGCACCGGCCCGACCAGCGGGCCCGCGCCGGCGATCGCGGCGAAGTGGTGCCCGAACAGCACCCGCCGGTCGGTGACGTCGTAGTCGTGGCCGTTCTGCAGGCGCTCCGCCGGGGTGGCTCGGGTCTCGTCCACGCCGAGGACCCGGTAGGCGATGAACCGGGCGTAGAAGCGGTAGGCGATCGCGTACGACGCCAGCGCTGCGAACAGCACCCAGAGCGCCGAGACCGACTCGCCGCGCGCCAGCGCGAGCACGGTCCAGCAGACCGCCCCGACGAGGGCGACGCCGGCCCAGAGCAGCCGCCCCCGCCAGGTGCTCGGAGGTCGACCTGCGGGTGAGGTGGTGGGCCGGTCGAGGGTCGAGGTGGTCATGGCGGACTCCTTCGGTGTCCCTGAGCCCATACCCATCGCCCGCGGAGCGAACCTGTCCGGCCGTGCGCCCGCCTGGGACGATGGCTCCATGCAGCCCGGGCGTCACCTCGAGGTCGAGCGGAAGTACGACGTCCCCGACACCGCCCGGCTGCCCGACCTGACCGCCCTGCCCGGCGTCCAGGTCGACGCGCCGCTGGTGCTCGACCAGGTCGCCGGCTACCACGACACCGACGACCGGCGTCTGCTGCGCGCCCGGGTCACGCTGCGTCGGCGCACCGGGGGCGTCGACGACGGCTGGCATCTCAAGCTGCCCGGCCCGGGCGGGTCCCGCGAGGAGGTGCACCTCCCCCTCGGCCCGGCGGACGTGCCCGAGCTGCTCGCCGACCGGGTCCTGGCCCTGACCCGCCGCCGCCGGCTCGGGCCGGTCGTCACGCTGAGCACGCAGCGGACCCTGCACCGGCTGCGCGACGCCGACGGGCAGGTCCTCGCCGAGGTCTGCGACGACGTCGTGACCGTCACGCCCGGCGGCACCCGCTGGCGCGAGTGGGAGGTCGAGCTGGTCACCGGCGACGACGCCCTGCTCGACGAGATCGGCGCGCTGCTGGAGGCGGCCGGGGCGAGCCCGTCGTCGAGCCGGTCCAAGCTCGCGCGCGCCCTGGGCGAGCCTCCAGGACGCCCGGCGTCCCTCACCAACCACTCCGGCGACCAGCCCAGCACCGGGGACACCCTGCTGGGGTACCTGCGAGCCCAGCACGCACGGCTGCTCGAGCAGGACCGCGCCGTGCGGGCGGGCGACCCGGACGGGGTGCACCAGCTGCGGGTGGCCGCCCGCCGGCTCCGGTCGGCGCTCGCGTCGTACCGGCCGGTGCTCGACGCGGGCGTCTCCGGTCCGGTCGAGGACGAGCTGCGATGGCTCGGCGCGGCGCTGGCCGGCGCCCGCGACGCGCAGGTGCAGCAGGCCCGGCTGGACACGCTGCTCGACACCGAGCCGCCCGGAGCGGGCCGGGAGGCGGTCCGGCGTCGGCTGGCCGAGGCCCTCGGCGCGCAGCGGGCCGCGGCCGACCTGGTCGCGGCCCGGGCCCTGCGCGACGACCGGTACCTCGCGCTGCTCGACAGTCTCGAGGAGCTCCTGGACCACCCGCCGTTCCTCGACGCGGCGGACCGTCCCGCCGCGGAGGTCCTGCCGTGGCTGCTCCGCGACGAGGTGCGCCGCGTGCGCCGGCGCGACCGGGCGTGGCGGCACGCCACCGGGCCCGACCGGGACCCGGCGCTGCACGCCGTACGGAAGGCGGCGAAGCGGCTGCGGTACGCCGCCGAGTCCGCCGCCCCCGCCCTGGGTGCTCGCGCGGACGAGCTCGCCGGCCGGGCGAAGGCCGTGCAGTCGCTGCTCGGGGAGCACCAGGACAGCGTGGTCGCGCGCGAGCTGCTGGCTGGGCTGGTGCAGGGCGGCGGTCCGACCGTGCCGGAGGGCTTCGGCTACGGGCGGCTCCACGCGCGCGAGCAGGACCTGGCCGCCGCTTTGGAGGAGGAGTACCCGGCGGTGCTCGCCTCGTTGCCGCGGAACCACGTCCGACGCTGGCTGCGCGGCTGAGACCAGCGCCGCCTCAGCTGTCGGTGAGCTCGCGGACCACGCTGTCGACGACGGCGACCAGGTCGCCCCCGGTCCGCTCGGCCACCGCCCGCTGGCGCTGGTACGACGCGCCCCGGCTGACGATGTCGGCGACGCCGGCCAGCTCGGTCTCGCAGCCCAGCACCTTGGCGGTCGGCTCGAGCCGGGTGAGCAGGTCGAACAGGTCGTCGGTGACCAGGCGCTCCCGGCTCTCCGCGTCGAGGATGACGATGGCGTCCAGGCCGTAGCGGGCGGCCCGCCACTTGTTCTCCTGCACGTGCCACGGCGGCATCACCGGCAGCTCCTCCCCAGCGGCCAGCCGGGTGTCGAGGTCGACGACCAGGCAGTGCATCAGGGCGACCAGCGAGGCCAGCTCGGGGATCGTGGTCACGCCGTCGCAGGTCCGGTTCTCCAGGGTGCCGAGCCGGGCGTTGGGCCGCACGTCCCAGCGGATCTCCGAGAGCTCCTCGATGACCCCGGTGACCAGCTGGTCGTGGGCGAACGCCTCGAACTCCTCCCAGCGCTGGAACTGGAACGGCAGCCCCGCGGTGGGGAGCTGCTGGAACATCAGGGCGCGGTTGGAGGCGTAGCCGGTGTCGGTGCCCGCCCAGATCGGCGAGGAGGCCGAGAGCGCCTGCAGGTGTGGGTGGTGGTTGAGCAGCGAGGAGAGGACCGGCATCACCCGGTCACGCTCGGGCAGGCCGACGTGGACGTGCACCCCCCAGATGAGCATCTGCCGACCCCACCACTGGGTGCGGTTGATCAGCTCCTCGTAGCGGTGGCCCTCGCTCAGCTGCTGCTCCGACCAGGCCGCGAACGGGTGTGCCCCGGCCCCGAAGAGGTCGACGCCGACCTCATGGGCGGCCGGGAGGACCACGTCGAGCATCCCGCGCAGCTCGTCCATCGCCTGCGCGGTCGTCGTACAGATGCCGGTGACCAGCTCGACGGTGTTGCGGAGCAGCTCGTGGTGCAGGTGGCGGTCGTCGGGCATCCGCGGGCGCACCAGGTCGAAGACCTCGTCGGCACGGTTGGCCAGGTCGCGGGTGGTGCGGTCGACCAGCGCCAGCTCCCACTCGACCCCGAGCGTGGGGCGGGGCGAGGGGTGGAAGTCGATGCGCACCCGACCAGTCCATCACGCGCCAGGCCCCCTCGGCGACTCCCCCGGCTCGGGTCGGCGGGACGGGCACGGGGTCTCGACACGCCCTCCGCAGGCTCCGGGCTACTCGACCAGCGAGAAGCCCCGCCTCGGCGGGTCTCGACACGCCCTCCGCAGGCTCCGGGCTACTCGACCAGCGAGAAGCCCCGCCTCGGCGGTCGAGTAGGGAGCGAGGAACGAGCGACCGTGTCGAGACCTCCGGCTCGGGTCGGCGGGACGGGCACCGGGTCTCGACACGCCCTCCGCAGGCTCCGGGCTACTCGACCAGCGAGAACGCGGCTCCGGGCTACTCGACCAGCGAGAAGCCGGTCAGCGGTTGCGGCGCCAGATGCTGGCGTTGAGGGCGGTGGCGAAGCCGCACCAGGCCGCGTACGGCGCCAGGGCGGCGGTGGCCCTGGCGTCGCGGCGCGCGGCCTCGCGCACCAGGAGCACGTTCAGCCCGTTGAGCACGGCCAGCACGCCGAGCCCGGCGGCCGGGGACTTCGCCCGGAAGAAGGCCCAGTTCCACCCGGCGTTGGCCACCAGGTTCGCGCCGGTCAGCGCGAGCAGCCGGCCCCGGCTCTCCGGGTCGGAGTCGGCCAGGCGGCCGGTGCCGTACGCGATGCCGGCGTACAGCGGGGTCCACACCAGCGGGAACGCGATCGGCGGCGGCTGCCACGGCGGCTTCTCCAGCGCGCGGTACCAACTGGAGTCGGGAGTGGTCCCCAGGCTGCCGACGCCGGCGGCGGCGGCGGTCATCACGGAGGTCAGGGCGGTGCTCGGCAACGGCATGGCTCCTTCCTACTCCCCCGCCCCTACTCCCGAGCGGCCGGGCGAGCGCCGCCATGATGGGCACGTGTCTCCCCGTCTGTCTGGCCGCCTGTCTGGCCGCCTGTCCGCCCGCCTGCGCCTCCACCAGCTGCGGGTGCTGCTCGGGGTGGTCCCGTTCCTGCTTCTCACCCCGTTCCGGCGGCGGTGGGCCCGCACCTGGGGTGCGGACGACTCCGAGGTGGCGGCCACGCTGCCGGGCGACGACCTGCTCGACCGGGTGCACTTCCGGGCCACCCGCGCGATCGACGTCGCCGCCCCGCCGCACCAGGTCTGGCCGTGGGTGGTGCAGATGGGCTGCGGCCGAGCCGGCTTCTACTCCGTCGACCTCCTCGACAACCTCGGCCGCCCGAGCGCCGAGGAGATCCTCCCGCAGTGGCAGGGGGTCGCGGTCGGCGACCTGGCCGCCCCGATGACCCCGCGGCCGACCGAGCGCACGTCGTACCGGGTCGCCCACGTCGAGGCCCCGCACGTCCTGGTCTGGGCCAACCCGGACTCCGTGTGGAGCTGGCGCCTGACGCCCACGCCGGACGGGACCCGGGTGGTCACCCGGCTGCAGCAGCGGTACCGCCGGCGGCCCTCCGACCTCGCGGTGCTGCTGGCCTTGGAGCTGGGCGACTTCGCGATGTTCCGGGTCATGCTGCGCGGACTGCGACGGCGCGCCGAGGTCGGTCCGACGTCGGGGGTGTGAGGCGCCGTCGGGCGGGTACGGGCCACGACGGTCCCCTCACAGATTCGGAGCGCTGCATGCGTCTGCCCGCCAGTCTGGCCGCCACCGCCCTCGCCCTCGGCTCGGCCGCCGTCCTCACCACCGTCGCCCCCGCGCAGGCCCGCGCCCACCACCACGGCGGCGCCGTCCACCAGGTCGAGCAGCTCGCCACCGAGCGGCTCGCGCCTCGCACGCACTTCCGGATGCAGCCCGACGGCTCGAGCGGCCTGCGGCCGCGCGGCGCCGCGATCCCCAACATCGACTCGGTGAAGAGCACCATCCGGACCTACTACAACGCCACCGACGGCATCGCGAGCAAGACCGACTCCCCCTACATCACCGAGCTCACCGGCCTGCTGCAGCGACGCGAGCAGGGCCTGAAGCGGCTCTACCGGCACACCGTCCGCCACGGGGACGGCACCCCGGCGATCGTCTTCGACGCCGACGACACGACCTTGTGGACCTACGACATGGAGGACGGGGCGATGAAGTTCAACTTCGACCCTGCCCTGCAGAACCAGTGGGTGCAGGACCAGCGCTTCCCGGCCACCCCGGGCATGGTCGACTTCGTCGACGCCGCGCAGAAGGCCGGCTTCGCGATCTTCGGGCTGACCGGGCGCAACGACACCCAGAAGGCCGCCACGATCGGCAACCTGCACAAGGTCGGGTACGACGAGTTCGGCGCCGACAACTTCTTCACCAAGTTCGTCTCCGGCGCCCCCGTCCCGGACTACCTGAGCTGCGCCGCCGTCACGAGCTGTACGACGGTCGAGTACAAGGCGGGCACCCGCAAGCACCTGGAGACCCAGGGCTACGACATCGCCCTCAACGTCGGCGACCAGTGGTCGGACCTGCAGGGCGGGTACGCCGACCACACCCTCAAGCTGCCCAACCCGACGTACTACCTCCCGAGCCCGAACCTGCCGGGCGTCGACGAGCCCCGGCTCGCGCCGCGCACGCGGTTCCGGATGCAGCCCGACGGGTCGAGCGGCCGGACCGAGGGCGGGGAGGGCATCCCGAACATCGACTCGGTGAAGTCGACGATCCGCACCTACTACAACGCCACCAACGGCATCGCGAACAAGACCGACTCGCCGTACGTCACCGAGCTGGGCCGGCTCACCGCGCGGATCTCGCCGGTCCTCGACCGGGCCTGCCGTGCCGCCGACCGGCGCGGTCTCAACCCGGCCGTGGTGCTGGACGCGGACGACACCACCCTGTGGACCTACGACATGGAGGACGGGGCGATGAAGTTCAACTTCGACCCCTCCCTGCAGGACGTCTGGGTGCAGGACCAGCGCTTCCCGGCCACCCCAGGGATGGTCGCCCTCGCGAGCTCCGCTGCCGACGCCGGCTGCACCCTGGTGGGGCTGACCGGTCGCAACGACAACCAGCGGGGCGCCACCCTCGGCAACCTGGCGGAGGTCGGCTACGACGCCTTCGACCCGGCGCACTACTACACGAAGTGGACCGGCGTGGGTTACAGCCAGCAGCCCGACTACGTGACCTGCGCGGCCGCGAAGTGCACCACGATCGAGTACAAGTCGCAGACCCGCGCCCACGTCGAGACTGCGGCCGGCGGGGACTTCACGATCCTGGCCAACCTCGGTGACCAGTTCAGCGACCTCATCGGCGGCCACGCGATCGCCCCGGTGAAGCTGCCCAACCCCACCTACTACCTGCCCTGACCGGGCCGGTGCTGCACCTTCCCCGGAGGTCGGGACCTGAGACCTCCTCGACCTCCGGGGAGGACCGGGACTAGCCTCGCGCCATGTCCGCCTGGCATCTGCGTGGCCTGGTCCTGCCCGACGACGTCGTCCGCGACGTCTACGTGGTCGAGGGGAGGGTCACCTTCACGCCGGTCGAGGACGCGGTCACCCTGGCCGACGACGTCGTGCTGCTGCCCGGCCTGGTCGACGCCCACGCCCACCTCAGCCTCTTCTCCCCCGCCGGCGACGACGCGCCACCGGAGGAACGCGTCCGGGCCAGCGCCCGCGCCCAGCTCGACGCGGGCGTGCTCGCGCTGCGGGAGCCCGGCAGCCCCGACTACGCCTCCCACGGCCTCGGGCCGCACGAGGGGCTGCCGCGCGTGGTCACCGCGGGCCACCTCCTGGCCGCCCCGGGCCGCTACTTCCCCGGGCTAGGCCGCGAGGTCTCCGACGACGAGCTGGTCGCGGCTGCGCTCGAGGAGCTCGCCCACAGCGGCGACTGGGTCAAGCTGATCGGCGACTTCCCCGACCCCGACGGCAGCGGCCTGTCGCGCACGTTCTCCGCCGCCGCGGTCACCGAGGTCGTGCGCCAGGTCCATGCCGCGGGCGGCCGGGTCGCGATGCACTGCGCCCTGCCCGAGGTGATCCAGACCGGCATCGACGCCGGCCTGGACTCCCTGGAGCACGCGTCGTTCCTGCAGCTCGACCAGGTCGTGGGCCTCGCGGCCGCCGGCTGCGCCTGGGTGCCGACCTGCTCCATCAACGAGGCGGTCGCTGGGATGGTGCCCAGCGTCGAGCCGATGCTGCGGGCCCAGGGCGAGGTGCTCCAGGCGGCCGCCGAGGCCGGGGTGACGATCCTGGCCGGGACCGACGCCGGGATGGGGCCGCACGGCCTGGTCCGCGAGGAGATCGGGCACCTGCGCCGGGCCGGGGTCGGCTCGGACGTCGCGCTCGGCGCCGGGTCGTGGACTGCGCGGAGCTTCCTCGGCCTGCCCGGCATCGAGGAGGGGGCGCCGGCCGACCTGGTGGCCTTCCGGCTCGACCCGCGCGAGCACCCCGACGAGCTCGTCACGCCGTACGTCGTGGTGCTGGACGGGGTGCCCCAGCAGTCGCTGGCCTGACCCTCAGGGCGTGATCTCGTCGATCTGCGAGGTGATGTGCGCCCGGTCCTCGGGGTCGGCGATCGCCGCGGCCTGCTCGCGGGCCCGGGACACCCAGGCCCGGGCGTCCTCGTGGCGCCCCGCCACGGCCAGGGCACGGGCCATCCCCTCGAACACCGAGGCGACCACCCACTGCTCGACGGTGCCCTCGCCGGTGACCAGCGCCAGGGCGAGGTGCGCGTGCCGCAGCGACTCCTCGGGGAGCGCGGCGGCGCCGTACGCGCGGGAGACCTGCCACTCGCCGACCACGGCCTCCTGCACGCCGCCGATGCCCCGCCACAGGTGGCGGCTGGCGTGGGCGGCGTCGACCATCTCGTCGGTCTGCTCGGGCGTGCGATCCGGGGCGTCCAGCAGCTCCCAGACCCGGTTGAAGCACGCGACGGCCAGCGACCGCTGGGCGGTCCCGTCCTCGGTCATGCGCCCTTGCGCCGCTTCGGGATCTGCGTCGCGCGCCCGTACAGCGCCGTCAGCAGGGTCGCGAACTGCGTCTCCGCCTTGGCGGTCCGGTCGAAGGTGGTCAGCGCCAGCGCCGGCTTCATCCGCTGCCGGGCGACCGCCTTGGCGTAGGTGAACTCGCGGAGCCCGTCGGCGCCGTGGATCCGGCCGAAGCCGGAGTCGCCGACCCCGCCGAACGGCAGCGACGGGATGCCGGCGAAGGAGATCACCGCGTTGATCGACGTCATGCCGGTGCGCAGCCGCGAGGCGAGCTCGGGCCCGCGGTCCTTGGCGAAGACGGCCGATCCGAGGCCGTAGCGGGTGGCGTTGGTCAGCTCGACCGCCTCATCCATGCTGTCGACCTTCGTCACCGTCACGGTCGGGGCGAAGGTCTCCTCGGTGACGGCCTCGGAGTGCTCCGGCACGTCGACGAGCACGGTCGGCTGGATGAACCGCTGCCCCTCGGCGACCGGGCCGCCGACGACCGCACGGCCGCCCTTGGCCAGCGCGTCGGCGACGTGGCGGCGGGCCACGTCGACCTGCCCGGCCATCGTCATCGGGCCGATCTTGGCCTCCGGGTCGAGGCCGGCGTGCAGCGCCTCGGCCCGCCGGGTGAGCTCGCGCAGGAACTCGTCGTGCACGGCGGCGTGCACGTAGACGCGCTCGATGCCGGTGCAGGTCTGGCCCGCGTTCGCGAAGGCGCCCCAGGCCGCCGCGTCCGCGGCAGCCGCGACGTCGGCGTCTGCGTCGACGAGCATGGCGTCCTTGCCGCCGGCCTCGATGACGACCGGGGTGAGGTTCTCCGCGCAGGCGGCCATCACCTTCTTGCCGGTCGCGGTGGACCCGGTGAACGCCAGCTTGTTGACCTTCGCCCGGCACAGCGCGTTGCCGGTCTCTCCGTACCCGATGACGACCTGGAGCAGGTCGTGGTCGGCGACTACCTCGCGCAGGCTGTCGGCGAGCCAGACGCCGACCCCCGGGGTCAGCTCGCTGGGCTTGAAGACGACGGTGTTGCCGGCGGCCAGCGCGTAGACGATGGAGCCCATCGGGGTGAAGACCGGATAGTTCCACGGTCCGATCACGCCCACCACGCCGAGCGGCTTGTACTCGATCGAGGCGGCCTGGTTGGCCATCAGCAGCCCGGAGGACACCTTGTGCCGGCCGAGCACCTTCTGGGCGTTCTTGGCGGCCCAGTGCAGGTGGTCGATGGCGAGCCCGACCTCGAGCAGCGCGTCGCCGTGCGGCTTGCCGGTCTCCTGGTGCACCACGTCGGCCAGCTGTTGCATGCGGCGGGTGACCACGCCGCGCCACTGGTCGAGCACCTCCCGGCGGCCGTCGAAGCCGAGGCCCGACCACCACCCGGCGGAGTTGTGGGCGCGAGCCACCGCCGCCTCGACCGAGGCGACGTCGTCGATCGCGTGCAGCCCGACCACGTCGCCGGTGCCGGGGTTGCGGACCTCGAGCTTGTCGGTCATCGGGGCGCCTTTCCGTTCGCAGAGGTGATCCCGCGCAGCAGGTCGGCGGCCTTCTCGCCGACCATGATCGAGGGGGCGTTGGTGTTGCCGCGCGGGACGACCGGCATCACGCTGGCGTCGGCCACGCGGAGGCCCTCGACGCCCTTGACCCGCAGCTCGGGGTCGACCACGGCCATCTCGCCGCTGCCCATCGCACACGTGCCGACAGGGTGGTAGAGCGTCTGGGTCTGGGCCCGGACGTGCTCGACGATCTGCTCCTCGGTGGGCCGGTCCATCGCCGGCAGGAACGGGGCGGCGAGGTGCCGGCCGAAGGCACCGGTGTGGCAGACCTCGAGCATCCGCTGCACGCCGGCGACCATCGCGTCGAGGTCGGCCTGGTCGTCGTAGTAGGCGGGGTCGATCTCCGGGTGCCAGTACGGGTTGGCCGACCGCAGCCGCAGCTGACCCCGCGACCGGACGTCGACCAGGGTCGGCGCGACGGTGACCTTGCGGGTGGTCGGCTCGTGCAGCCCGTTGTCGTAGAAGCCGCTGGGCGCGACATGGATCTGCAGGTCGGGGGCGGGCAGGCCGTCGCGGGTGTGGAAGAACCCGCCGGACTCACCGACGTTGGAGACCAGCGGACCGGTCCCCCGTGCCTTGGCCCGGGCGAAGTTCAGCAGGTTGTTGTGCTCGGCGAGGTCGGTGGCGTCCTTGGTGTGCCAGATGACCGGCAGCGCCGGGTGGTCGTGCAGGTTCTGGCCCACCCCGGGGACGTTGGCGACCACGTCGATGCCGTGCTCGGTGAGGTGCTCGGCCGGCCCGATGCCCGAGAGCAGCAGCAGCTGCGGGGAGTTCACCGCACCGCCGGCCAGGACGACCTCCGCCTCGGCGTAGGCGACCTTCTCCTCCCGCCCGTCCTGGTAGGCCACCCCGACCGCGCGCCCGCCCTCGACGACCACCCGCAGGGCGAAGGCGCCGGTGCGGATGGTGAGGTTCGGCCGGTCGGCGGCCGGCTCGAGGTAGGCCTTCGCGACCGACCAGCGGTGCCCCTTCTTGCAGGTGACCTGGTAGAGCCCGGCGCCCTCCTGCTCGGCCCCGTTGAAGTCGTCGGTCGGCTTGAAGCCCGAGGCGACCGCAGAGTCCACCCAGGCCTGGCTCAGTGGGTGGGTGTAGCGGCGGTCCTCGACGTGCAGCGGCCCGTCGGTGCCGTGGAAGGGGCCGCTGAGCCGGGTGTTGCCCTCGGCCCGGATGAAGTACGGCAGGACGTCGTCGTACCCCCACCCGGTCGCGCCGTGGGCGTCGCGCCAGCCGTCGTAGTCGGCCCTGTTGCCGCGGATGTAGATCATCGCGTTCATGCTCGAGCAGCCACCCAGCGCCTTCATCCGCGGCCAGTAGGCCCGGCGGGTGCCCAGCTGCTTCTGCTCGGAGGTCTGGTAGTTCCAGTCCCACTTGGTCTTGAACAGCGCCGCGAAGGCCGCTGGGATGCTGATCTCGTCGGCGTCCGCGGGTCCGCCGGCCTCCAGCAGGAGGACGCTGGTCTGCGGGTCCTCGGAGAGCCGGGCGGCCACGACCGCTCCCGCGCTGCCCGCCCCGACGATGACGTAGTCGTGCTTCTCGTGACCCATGCGGCGAACCTACGGGGTCGTGACCGCGGTCACAACAGCCCGTACCCGCGCGCGTCGTACCGCCCGCGGCATAGGTTGGGGGGCGTGGTGGATGTTGGTGTGATCAGACGTGAACATGTGCTCCGAGCGATCGAGGAGTACGACGACGACGGGGCGACCGCGTTCCTCGACACCTACGGGCTCGCCCCCGCCCCCGAGCATCCGCTGAGCCACCGCGGGAGCACCTACGACACCCGGGCCGTCGTGGCGGTGGCCTACGGCTACGCCACCGGTACGGCGCTCGGGGACCACGAGCTCGACGCCCCGGACGCCGCGATGCTGGCCCGCGGGCTGGGCTTCACCGTGGACGAGACCGGGCTGCCGCCGCTGCGGTTCGCCCGCGCCGCCACCGTCGGGCGCGACCACGCCCACGACACGTGGGCGCTGGCCGCCCGCGAGCGGCTGCTCGAGGTGGCCGGCACCTACCACGCGGTGATGACCCGTCACGAGCTCGCCGACTACGTCCAGCGCCGCAGCGTGATCCGCACCGACCAGCAGCCGCAGGCCTGGATCGGCGACGTGCTCCGCCGGGTCGCGGTCGCCTGCGTCGCGGCCCGCGAGCCGCTGCTGCCCTGCCTGGTCATCGACGACCACGGCCGCGTCGGCACGGCGTACCACCACGCGCTGCGGGACCTGCGCGGTGAGGACGTTGAGGACGTCGACGAGCAGGCCAGCCGGGAGCGGCTGGAGTGCTACGCCTACTTCGGGGCGACCCTGCCCGAGGGCGGCGGCGAGCCGCTGGTCACCGTCGTCGCGCCCGCCCCCCGGGCCAAGGCCGCCTCCGCCCCCCGGGCCCGGTCGATCGCCGGCGGCGGCTCGACGACCCCCCGGGTCCCCCGCACGCCCCGGGCCCCGGCCAAGCCCACGCCCGTCGTACGGCAGGCGGCGATCTGCCCGGTCCACTTCATCGAGCTCCCCCCGAGCGGTGTCTGCGACCTCTGCGACTGACGAGAGAACACGAACGCACCCTCCACCCCCGCCGAGACGACACGAACGTGCGCTTCAACTCGGCCGAGACGACGCTTGTGCACACCGTGCAACGCCGCAGCGACGACCGCCCATCAGGCAGAGTGGGCACCATCTCTCGTGAAAGGACCTGACGTTGGGCAAGCTCGTCCGAGACCGTGTTCCCGAGCTCATCGCCGAGACGGGCCGCTACCCGTCGGTGCGCCGGCTCAGTGACTCCGAGTACGAGGAGGCGCTGCTGGCGAAGGCCGTCGAGGAGGTCAGCGAGCTCATCGAGGCCACCCACGACGCCCGTCTGGAGGAGGCGGCCGACGTCCTGGAGGTCCTCGTCGCGCTCGTCGGCATGCAGGGGTTCTCGGTGGAGGACCTGCTGGCCGAAGCCGCCGAGAAGCGCGCGGCGCGCGGAGCCTTCGACGAGCGGCTGTGGTGGGAGGGATGACCGACTGGGTCACCGACTGGGTCAGCGGTGAGCGGGTCTTCGCTCCGCCGGCCGGCACCTTGGACCCCGACTGGCTGGTCCCTGCGGTGCTCGAGTCGTGCCCCGGGGTCTCGCCCGCGGACGCCCGCCTGGCGCTGCACCGGGCCTGGGAGGCACGTTCCGACCCATCGGTCGAGCGCGGTGAGGACGCTCTGGACCGGATCTCGACCCTGGTGGTCGAGGCTGCTGTGCGGGAGTTCCGGGTCTGACCTCGGGTGGCCTTCAGGTGGTCAGCGCCAGGGTGCCCAGCGACGAGCGCACCTCGTACGACGTGAGGTCGGCCAGCGGGATCGCGTCGGTCATCGCCCCGGCCAGGACGACCGAGCCGGCCGGCAGCGTCTCCCGGCGCGAGGCCAGGTGCTCCGAGAGCCACACGAGGGCCTCCAGCGGGTGGCCCAGGATGGCGGCGCCGGTGGCGGCGTCACGTCGTTGCCCGTCCACCCAGACCTCGCAGGTGACGGCGGCCAGGTCCCCCGCCTCGTCCGGCTCCACCCAGGCGCCCACGGCGAAGCCGGCCGCGCTGGTCTCGTCGGCGAGCACGTCGGCCAGCCGGAACCGGTAGCCCTCGAACCGGGAGTCGATCAGCTCGACGGCGATCGCGACGCCGTCGAGCACGGCTGCCGCGCCCGCCCGGTCGACGGGGCCGGCCAGGTCGTGGCCGAGCAGGAAGGCGATCTCGGGCTCGGCGCGGGGCTGGATCCACCGGTGCACCGGCAGCCCGCCGCCGCCCTCGACGACGTGCGCGTCGGTGAGGAAGCCGGCGATCGGCCGGGCGATGCCCATGCGCTGCTGCTTGGGGGCGCTGGTGAGGCCGAGCTTGGCGCCCACGACCCGCTCCCCGGCGGCCAGCCGGGCGAGCCGGTCGAGGTCCTGGACCGCGTAGCCCCAGGCCTCGTCCAGGGTCGGGTCCTCGTCGGTGAACGGCAGTACGGCGCGGCGCTCGATGCGCGCCCGCACCAGGGTGGCTGCCGCGTCGGCCGGTGTCACGCCGCCACCGTGGCCAGCCAGAGCCTGAGCTCGTCGAGCATGGCGACGCTCAGGCCGTGGCCTCCGGGGTCACGGCGGGCGGTGACCTCGGCCCCCGACTCGTCGGTGAGGTACTCCCAGGTGTGGGCGAGCAGCTCGGCGGGGATGACGGTGTCCTGGTCGCCCTGACCCACGAAGACCGGCACGCCCGCGAGGTGGCCGGGAGCCAGCGGCAGCCCCACGTCGAACGGCAGCGTGCCGTAGAGGATGGCCGCCCCGGCGAACCGCTGGGGGTCGGCGAGCAGCAGCCCGCCGGCGAAGGCGGCCCCGCCGCTGAAGCCGACCAGGACGACCGGGCGCCCCTGCGGCGCGACCTCGTCGAGCCAGGCCCGGAACCAGCCGAGCCCGACCTCGAGCGACTCCGCCACCGGACGCCCGATGCCGCGGTTGGCGAACCAGGCGAAGCCTCCGCCCTCCGCGATCGGCGCCCGCACCGCGACGTACGCCGGGCCCTCGCCCAGATGCCCGGCCAGCTGCAGGATCTCCTGCTCGTGGCTGCCGCGCCCGTGGAGCAGCACGACCAGCGGGGCCTCGGAGTCGAGCTCGGCGCCGTACG
Source organism: Marmoricola sp. (assembly GCA_044227235.1). Lineage (GTDB taxonomy): Bacteria > Actinomycetota > Actinomycetes > Propionibacteriales > Nocardioidaceae > Marmoricola_A. Next base: position 153,878 of record JBGAFN010000009.1, read on the forward strand.
ACGCGACGGTGGGCGGGGCGAAGTCCATGTCACTCCTCATAGTTGATGCTTCAAGTTTCTCGTGACACCGGTCCCACGTCAAACCGTCCACGGTTTACCCGGGCCGTCGAACGGGAACCTCCTGAGCACACCACGACACCCCAGGAGCCGCATGTACCTGCTCGCCCCCCAGCGCGTCACCCGCCGCGCCGCCGAACGCGCGGCCACCGCGGGCGGGCACCTGCTGGCCGGCGCGATCAGGGCGGTGGCAGCCGCTCGGCCGGCCGCCAAGCCGCTGCATCCCCGGGGCGACCTGCACACCGGACGGCTCCTGCGCGTCGGCAGCCCCGTCCTCACCGGCATCCCCCTGCTCGACGAGCCCGGCGACGAGACGGTCTTCGTACGGCGCTCGCGCGCGATCGGGTTGCCGGCGGGCTGGCCCGACATCCACGGCCTGGCCATCCGGATCCCCCGCCCCGAGGGTGAGGTCGACCTGCTGCTCGCCTCGACCGGCCTCGGCCCGGTGACCCGCTTCGCGCTCACGGTCTCCCGCGAGCCGACCCGCCGTCCGCTCACCACGCTGCTGCCCTACCGGGGCCCGCACGGCGGCGTCCTGCTGGGCGCGGTCGCCACCTGCACGGGGCGGTTCGAGCTGCTGTGGGCACCGCCGACCGGCGGTTGGAACTACTGGGGCGAGCTCTTCCTCGACGAGGAGCCGGGCGACGACCTGCTCGTCTCGTTCGACCCGGTGCTGCACCAGGCGCCCGGCCTCGAGCAGTACCCCGTGGTCCAGCGGCTCCGCGAGCCGTCGTACCAGACAGCGCGCGGGACGCGCTGACGCCACCGGCTAGCGTCGCCCCATGACGCTGGCCCTCGACCCGGTCGACCCCTCCTCCAGCACGCCGCCCTTCGAGCAGCTCCGGACCCAGATCGCGGGCCGGGTCGCCCGCGGCGAGCTCGCACCCGGGACGCGGCTCCCCACAGTGAGGGCTCTGGCCGACCAGGTCGGCCTGGCGGTCAACACGGTGGCTCGGGTCTACCGCGAGCTGGAGGCCGACGGCGTCGTCGTGACCGAGGGACGCCGCGGCACCTTCGTCCGCTCGGGCGCGGCCGCGGACGGTCCCGACGTGCAGGCGGCGGCCGCGTCGTACGTCGCGTCGGTGCGGGCGGCGGGGCTCAGCCGGGCCGAGGCGGTCCGCCTGGTCGAGACGCACTGGGGTTGAGTCCCGGCCACCCCCGGGTCGATGGTCCCTCGGCCCTGTCCGTCGGGGGCGGCCCGGCGGACAGTGGGGGCATGGGCAACGCGTGGGTCGACCTGTACTGGATCCCCCTGGGAGCCGACGGCAACCCGCTGGTGGGCTGGTCGGGGCGCACCTACGAAGCCGCGACAGCCCGACGGCAGCACCGTCCAACTACCGCTCTGTTCCACTCGGCCCTGCTGGTCCGGCTCGACGGCGAGACCTACGCGATCGAGATGACGCCGGCCTGGGGCACCCGGGTCGCCGACCGCGGCGTGGTCGGCGAAGGGGCCGTGGGACTGCCCTGGCTGGGGCGGTGGCGTGCCTTCCGCTACGAGGTACGACGCTGGCGCAACGGCGTCGTCCCGGACCTGGCCGCGGCGGTGGGCGGCCCGGTGCGCGTCAGCCAGGACGAGCGCGCGGCCGGGACGCTGCTCGACCTCGTACCCCAGTGCCCCCGGCCGACCTGGGGGCTCGACGAGCTCGGTGCGGGCGAGATGTGGAACTCCAACTCGCTGGTCGCCTGGCTGCTGGCGCGCAGCGACCACGCCGTGGCCGGGCTGGCACCGCCGGGCGGCGGGCGCGCGCCCGGATGGCGGGCGGGACTGGCCGTGGCGGCGCGTCACCCCCTGGAGGTCGCGCCGGGCACGGGACGACGAGAGGACGGATGAGGACGATGGCGGACAACAAGGCAGGCGCCGCGGGCGGAGGTGCGCTCTACGGTCTGGGCATCTTCGGGGCGTGGGTCTTCTTCTGGCAGGCCGCCGACGGCTTCTGGATGCACCTCTACGCGATCTTCCAGGGCATCTTCTGGCCGGCGTACCTGGTCTACGACGCGTTCTCCGCGCTGCGCTGAGCCGTCGGGCCGTCGGTGGAGCACCCGGACGGAGGTCGAGGCGCGGGGCGTGGGCCCCCGCACCCCGACCTCCGTGGACCGGGTCGTCAGTCCCTGACGGCGTCGAGCCGGGTCAGCCAGTACGCCGTGTCCGGCGTGGGCGGCGTGGTGAAGCGGGCGTTGGCCAGGTATAGGTTGTGGCCCACGAGCGCCGCGGTCGCCGGGACGTCGAGGTCGGGCGAGGTCAGCTCGGCCACCACGGAGCCGCCGCGGTCGAGGTGACGGCCCAGGTCGACGACGGCGACCTTGTTGTCCTGGTTCTGCACGACGTACAGCACGCCGTCGCCGGGCTCCAGGCCGTCGCCGTTGACGACGGTCGCGCCCCCGAGGTCGATCTGCTCGGTGACGCCGGTCCTGCCGTCGATGGCGAACAGCAGGCCGGTGTTGCTCTGCACCGAGACCAACTGCTTGTGCCAGGACACGATGCCGTTGAGGTTGAACCCGTCGGTGTACACGAGGTCACCGGTCAGCGGCAGCGTGGTCGCCGCGGTGGCCGGCGGCAGCTGCAGCCCGTCGGCGTGGCCGTGCCCGCGGTGGCGGCCGTGACCGCCGTCGTGTCCCTTGGCGTGCTTGGCGAACGGGATGACCGCCAGCTCCTGGTTCGAGGAGTCGGTGGCGTAGACGCCGCGCTTGGTGACCACGAGGTCGTTGAGGAAGCGCGGCGTGGCCGACGGGAAGTCGTACGTCGCGACGACCTCGCCGGTCTTCGCCGACTGGGCCCGCACCTGGCCGGTCGGGCCGCCGGCGACCCAGAGCAGGTCCCGCCGCTTGTCGTAGTCGACGCCGACCGCGACCCGGCCCGTCTCGCCGGTCGCGAGCACCTTGCCCTCGCCGGTGCGCGGGTTGGCCTGGTAGATCGCGCCGTCGGCGAGCGAGCCGACGTAGAGCCTGTGCCCGTCGGTGGTGACGCCCTCGGGCTGCCACCCGTTGGGCAGGTCGACGCGGTCGACGGCGTTGCCGCCGCCACCGCCGCCGTCGTGCCCGCTGGCGGCGGGGGTCACGGCCGCGAGGGACGCGGCGGTCATCAGCGCAAGTGCGCCCAGCCAACGGCTGGTCCTGGTCATGGAGGTTCCCTTCGGTCAGGCCCCCCTGCCGGTCTGCTGCCCATCCTGCAACGTCGCCGCGGCAAACCCAAGCCCCTCTCGCCTTCGCAGGGCGAGGGGACGCTTCGCAGGGGTCAGGAGCCTTGTGCAGCGTCCATAACCCCGCGTTACAGGGGGCGCGGGGGGCGGGTCAGAAGGCGTGGCGGGTGCGCAGGTCGGAGAGCCAGGCGGCGTAGAGGGGGACGCCCCAGGCGTCGGCGAGGCGCAGGGCGTCGTCGGCGTGGGCGCGGGCGAGGTCGAGCCGGCCCGCGGCGGCGGCGGCACAGGCCAGGTACCCGTCGACCGGGCCTGAGGCGTTGCTCGAGCCGGCGCAGCAGCTCTGGCCGGCCAGGGGCGCTAGCCGGGCGTACACCTCGGCGCCCAGGGCGGCGTCACCGGACAGGAGCGCCACCAGGCCGGCGTTGCCCCAGTTCAGCGGCGAGAACCAGTCGTCGGGGCCCAGGTCGATCGTGTGGCTCGCCAGGTAGGCCGACGCCTCCTCCTCGGCCCCTGCCTGCCACAGGCAGGCGGCCACCACGGCGGTCATCGGGAACGGCCCGCCCTCCATCTCCGCGAAGGCGTCGGCCATCCGCCGGGTGTCGCCGCCCCACAGCGCGAGGGCGACCTCCGACCCGCCGACGGCGTCGTCGGCCTGCTCCATGCCGGTGCGGATCGCGACCTCGCGCATGCGCCGCAGCGCCTCCTGGGCCGCCACCCGGTTGCCGGCCATGGCCAACCACGGCACCACGAGGTTGTCCAGCACCAGCAGGCCGTAGGGGATCCGCAGCCGCTCCGCCTCCGCGCGGGCCTCGGCGACGGCTCCCCACAGCTCCTCGGCGCGGCCCAGCTCGGAGAGGGCGACGGCCCGCAGCGACGCGGAGACGACCGCGCCCTGCTCGGCGCCGGCGGCCCGCGCGAGCCGCAGCGACTCCTCGGCGTGACCGAGCCGCTCGACGGCGGTGTCGCCCCGCCACAGCGCCATGAACGCCGCCTGGTGCACCTCCATCAGCAGGACCGGGTCCCCCAGCCGGGTCGCCATCGCGAGGCCCTCGTCGATGAGGGCCCGACGCTCCTCGAAGGTGCTGGCGTAGTACGCCTCGTTGGCCAGTGCGACCAGGCAGCGGCAGCGCAGGTCGTGGTCCTCGGCGGGCAGCGCGTCGAGGCTGCGCCGCAGCGCGGCGACGATGCCGTCGTGGGTCTGACCGGGCGGGGCCGACTGCCACAGCGCACCCTGCGTGGTCGACACGGCCGCCCGCGCCGCCCGGACGGCGTCCCCGATCTGCTCGGCGACGTCGACGGCGCCCTCGACGGCCTCGGTCAGCTCGGTCCAGCGTGAGGCCCACCGGAAGGCCTGCACCTGCTCCATCAGGACCTCGTAGCGGTCCTCCGGGGTCGCCTCGGCGTCCTGGTCCAGCGCCTCCAGGGCGGCCGTGGACCAGGCGACAGCCTCCTCGTGCGCGTGCGCCCGGCGGGCCACCCGGGAGGCGTCGAGCGCCGCTCGCCAGGCCTTCGCGGCGTGGGCGGGACCGGCGTCGAGCCAGTGCCGGGCCACCTCGGTCTCGTGACCGGACCGTCCGTCGAGGACCGACGCGACCGCGGCGTGGTGGCGCGCCCGCCGGGAGGCACCGACGGAGGCGTAGAGGGTGTCGCGCACCAGCGCGTGCGCGAAGGCGAACCGGTCGATGCCGGTGTCACGCACCAGTCCGGCGGCCTGGGCGGGCTCCACGACGTCGAGCAGGTCGTCCTCGTCGACGCCGGTCACCACGGCGAGCACGCCGAGCCCGAACTCCGGCCCCACCACCGAGGCGACCCGCAGCGCCCGGACGGTCTGCTCGGGCAGCCGCTCCACCCGCCGGGTCAACACCTCCTGGACAGCGGTCGGCGGCGCGTCCTCGTGCAGCAGCCGGGACCCCTCGCCCCGGGAGGCGGCCAGGCGGGCGTACTCGACGAGGAAGAACGGGTTGCCGCCCGTGCGCTCACGCAGGGACGCGGCCTGGTCGGCGGACGGGCGACGGTCCGCGACGGCGTCGAAGATCCCGAGCACGGCGTCCCCGTCCACGCCGGCCAGCTCGAGCCGCACCGCGTGCCGGCGCGCGAGCGCCTCGGCGGCGTCGGCCAGGGCCCCGGTCGGGCGCGGGTGGTCACGCCAGGTGGCCAGCACCATCAGCCGGTCCGGGCCGCTGGTCTCGGCCAGCAGCCGCAGCACCCGCAGGGTCGCGGTGTCGGCCCAGTGCAGGTCGTCCAGCACGACCAGCAGTCGTCGCTCGAGGGCCGCGTCGCGCACCCGCCGGGTCAGCTCCTCCCACACCCGGAACTGCTCCCCGACACCGCCGTCGTCGGGCAGCCGCTGGCCGAGCTGCTCCAGCACGGTGGTCCACGGCCACAGCGGCGGCGCCCCGTCGTCGGGCGAGCACCGCCCCACCGCCACCTGGAACCCGCGCGCCGCCGCACGGTCGACGAGCTCGGCGCTCAGTCGACTCTTGCCGATGCCGGGCTCGCCGGTGAGCACCGCGTACGACGCCGTGCCGTGCTCGGCTGCCTCCAGCGCACCGAGCAGCCGGCCCAGCTCGACGTCCCGGCCGAGCATCGGCCAGGAGACCTCGCCGGTCAGCCGGCGGCTCTGCTCCGGCATCCGGGCGACCCGGGGCGACTCCGCCGGCGCCGCCTCCGGCGCCGGCTCGGGCAGGGCCGCCTCGCCCTGGTCCGGGGGCACCCACTGGAGCCGCTCGTCCTGCTGCAGCACCGCGTCCTGCAGGGCGCGCAGCTCAGCACTCGGGTCGATGCCCAGCTCGTCGGCGAGCACCTCGCGCAGCCGGCGCAGTGCCTCGAGTGCGTCGGCCTGCCGTCCGGCGCGGGTCAGGGCGACCGCACGCAGCGCCCAGAGCCGCTCGCGCAGCGGGTGGGCGGCGGTCAGGGCCTCCAGGTCCGCAGCGGTGGTGCCGTGGTCCCCCAGGGCGAGACGCGCGGCGGCGCGGTCCTCGAGCGCGACCAGCCGCAGCTCCTCCAGGTGCGCCCGCGCGGCCACGGCCGGGGCGGCGTCCCCCAGCTCGGCGTACGGCGTGCCCCGCCACAGCGCGAGGGCGGCGTCGAGGCGCTCCAGCGCCCCGGTGAGCTCGGCGGCCGTCAACGGGACGGGTCCGAGCAGGGGAAGTCCCAGCCGGCGGTGCTCGTCTCCGACAACCCGCTCGAACCGCTGGGCGTCCGCGGACCCGGCCGGGACCCGCAGCGCGTACCCGGGCGCGACCGTGACCAGCACGGTGGCCGGCGTCCGGGGCGCCCGGTGCGGCTCCAGCACCTTGCGCAGCGCCGACACGTAGGCCTGCAGCGTCGCGGTGACACCGGGCGGCGCGTCGTCGGACCAGAGCAGATCGACGATCGTGTCGACCCCGACGGGTCGGCCCTGCGAGAGCGCGAGCGCGCAGACCAGGGCGCGCTGCTTGGGCGTGCCGAGGTCGACCGCGACCCCCTCCACCCGGACCTCGACGGGACCGAGCACCCCGATCTCCACCGTCGCAGCATACGGAGATCCGCCTGCGACGGACACCTCCCGGCCGGGCTGACCGAGGGGCTCCAAGTCGGCTCCCAGTCGACGCCAAGTGGCCGGCGCGACGGTGGTCCCACCAACCGGGAGACCCCCGGACACCACCAACGGAAACCCTGACCAGGAGTCATCATGACCATCGAGCTCACCCGGCCCGCGACCACCACCGCCGCCGCCCGCGACCTGACCGCCCTGCGCGCGCTGTGCGGCGGCGACGTCCACCTGGCCGGCGACGCGTCGTACGACGAGGCGCGCCAGGCCTGGAGCCTCGCCTCCGACCAGCGGCCCGCCGCGGTCGCCTTCCCCCGCTCGGCCGAGGAGGTCGCCGAGGTCGTCCGCGCGGCGGTCGCCCTCGGGCTGCGGATCGCCCCGCAGGCGACCGGCCACAACGCCGGCCCGCTGGCCGCCCAGGACCTCTCCGACGTCGTGCTGGTCCGGCTCTCGCGCCTGACCGAGGTGTCGGTCGACCTGGACCGCCACGTCGTGCGCGTCGGCGGCGGCACCGTGTGGCTGCCGGCCGTCGAGGCGGCCGCGGACGCCGGGTTCACCGTCCTGCACGGCTCCTCCCCCGACGTCGGCATCGCCGGCTACTCCCTGGGCGGCGGGATGGGCTGGTACGCCCGCAAGCTCGGTCTGGCCACCAACAGCCTGACCGCCGTCGAGCTCGTCGACGCCTCCGGCACGATCCTGCGCGCCGACGCCGAGACGAACCCGCACCTCTTCTGGGCCGTCCGCGGGGGCGGCGGCAGCTTCGGCGTGGTCACCGCGCTGGAGTTCCGGATGTACGACTTCGACACCGCCTACGGCGGCATGCTCGTCTGGGACGCCTCGCGTGCCGAGGAGGTGCTGCGGACCTGGGCCGCCTGGTCGGTCGGCGCCCCGGACGAGGTCACCACCTCGTTCCGGATCCTGCGACTGCCGCCGCTGCCGGACATCCCCGAGCCGTTCCGCGGCCGCGACCTCGTCGTCATCGACGGAGCGGTGCTGGACAGCGACGCGCTGGCCGAGGCGATCCTCGCCCCGCTGCGTGCACTCGGTCCCGAGCTCGACACGTTCGGCCGGGTGCCCACCCGCGGGCTGGTCCGGCTGCACATGGACCCGGAGGGCCCGACCCCGGTGACCTCGTCGGCCGCGATGCTCGACGCGCTCCCGGAGCAGGCGATCCAGGCGTTCCTGCGCGAGGCGGGCCCGACGGCCACGACGAGCCTGCTGCTCGCCGAGCTCCGTCAGCTCGGGGGCGCCCTCGGCCGGCCGCACGCCGGCGGCGGTGCGCTCTCGCACCTCGACGGCCAGTTCGGGCTCTTCGCCGCCGCGGTGGCGGCGACCCCGGAGATGGGCGCCCAGGGGCATGCCGACGCGCTGCGGCTCACCGACGCGCTGGCGCCCTGGTCGCGGGGCCGGACCTACCTCAACTTCGCCGAGGAGCCGGCCGACGTCCGGTCGGGCTACCCGGAGTCGGCGTGGGTGCAGCTGACCGGGCTGCGCTCGGCGCTCGACCCGGACGCGGTCTTCGTGGCCAACCACCGCGTGCCGCGGCTGTTCGAGGACGGTGCCCCGACGTCCTGACCGCGGTCACCCCCACCGGCCCGGCTCCCCTGTCCCCGGGAGCCGGGCCGGTCCCCGTCGACGGGCACCACCGGGAGGACGGCTACAGCAGCTCGGCCAGCATCCCGGCGACCACGGCCGCCCCGTCGGACTCGACCGGGCGGTAGTCGACCTCGCGACCGAGCTCGCCCAGGACGGCCGCGGTCAACGCGTCGGGGTCCACGGCCTGCTCGTAGTCCAGGCACCGGCCGGCGCCGTACTGCGCGAGGCGGTGCCGGACGTGCAGGTTCTGCTCGAAGTGGCGCCGCAGCGGGACGTAGAGGAACGGCCGCTGGGCGGCGGTGAGCTCCATCGTCGTGGTGAGGCCGCCCTGCACGACCGCCAGGTCCGCGGCGGCCAGGTGCTGGTAGAGGTGCGGCACGTGGCCCCGGACCTCGACCCCGGGCGGCTGCGGCAGCGAGGCCGGGTCGATCCGCGGCCCCGCGACGACGACCAGGCGCAGCTCGGGGATACGCGCACGCAGCAGCGGTGCCGTGTCCAGCACCCGCCGCAGCAGCGGCGCCCCCACGCCGGAGCCGCCGGCCGTCACCAGGCAGACCTGCTCGTCCGCGTGGTAGCCGAGGCGGTGGCGCAGCCCGTCCCGGTCGGCCACCGTGGCCGGGTCGAAGCCGGTCACGTAGCCGGCGAAGTCGAACTCCTCGGCCATCCAGTCGCGGATCCGCGGAAGCCCGGGGCCGAAGCGGTGGGGCACCACGTCGGCGGGGTTGCCCACGAAGACCGAGCGGTCACGGACCCGCGCGAACCGGGCCCGCTGCTCCAACATCTCCGCGTTGAGGTCGGCGGTCAGCCGGGCCTCCCGGTCGCCCCCGTCGGGCATCGGCAGCCAGCCCACGAAGTCGGTCAGCCAGGCGAACGCGAACCGCTTCAGCTCGGGGTTCTCGTGCAGGAAGTGGTCGACGTCCCAGGCCTCGTCGCCGACCACCAGGTCGTAGTGCTCCTGGGCGACGACCTCGGAGAAGACCATGAAGTTGGCGACCAGGATCTCGTCCATCCGGCGGATCGCCTCGAAGGCGTGCAGGTCGTGCTCGCCGGCCTCGTGCTCGATGTGACGGGACTCGTTGAGCAGCCAGCGCGAGGCCGGGTGCACCCGTTCGCCGGCCGCCTCCAGCACCGCGCTGACCGGGTGCTGGGCGAGCCAGTCGACCTGCACGTCGGGCTCGCGCTTGCGCAGCTCGTCGACCACGGCCAGGTCCTGCCGCGCGTGGCCCAGGCCGATCGGGGAGGACAGGTAGAGCACGCGCCGGGGACGCCGCGGTGCCGCCGCCCAGGTACGACGCTCGACGCGCGGCACCAGGCCGTCCACGAACTCGCGGAGCAGCAGGTTGATGCGCACCGGGTGGCGGGCGATCGGGCCGTGCCCGACGCCGTCGAGCAGCACCAGGGACCCGCCGGTCAGCTCGGCGAGGCGCTCGCCGATCGCGTGTGTGCGGACCTGGTCGTCCAGCCCGTGCACCACGAGCACCGGGCACCGGACCTCGCGGCACAACGGCTCCAGCGGCTCGCAGACCGCGCCGCCGCAGCCGAGCCGGCCGTCGACGGTGTCCACGAGCGTCTGCGGGTCGAGCTCCCGGGCCCACCCCAGGCAGTCCTCGATCTGCTTGGTGGAGTGCGGCTCGGAGAACATCCGCGCGAAGAAGAACTCCACGAAGGTGTCGTAGCCGCGGTCGAGCCACACGTGCCGGTTGTAGGTGCCCCAGCCCTCCGGATCGGTGACGGGGTGGCCCCACGGGTGCCCGTCGCGGTCCGGCTGCGGGACGCCGAGCCCGCAGGACGGAGCGATCGCGACCAGCCCGCGCACCCGCTCCGGGTGCCGGGCCGCGACGTGCACGGACCAGGCCGCGCCGCAGGAGAGTCCGACCAGGACGGCGCTGTCGGTGCCGGTCGCGTCCATCACGGCGACGGCGTCGGCGGCGTACTCCGCGTCGGTGTAGGCCGCCGCCCCGCGCGGCCGGTCGGACCGGCCGCTCCCCCGCCCGTCGAAGGTGAGCACCCGGTGGTGCCGGGCGAGGTCGGCGACCTGCGCCTTCCAGACCCGGGAGCGGACGATGCTCCAGGTCGGCATCAGCAGCACGGTCAGGTCGCCCTCGCCGAACACCTCCCAGGCCAGGCGTACGCCGTCGCGGACGACGACGCCGCTGTCGTCCGGCTCACGGGCGCGTGCGTCCCCGGCCCCGGGCGGGGTCACGGTGGGAGCGGGTCGGCTCACGGCCTGACCTCCAGCACCTGGTTGAACGGGGTCTGGGCTACCTGGGCGAAGCGGGTGAACCCGCCCGTCGTGACGACGTCCCGGATCCGCGCGGGCCCGGCCTGGGTGCCGAGCGCGAGCCCGACCTCCTGCGAGAGCGAGGCGGGCGTGCAGAGCAGGGTCGAGAAGCCATAGTAGGCGCGGCCCACCGGGTTGAGGTTGTCCTCGACGTGGTCGCCGGCCATCGGCTCCACGACCATCCAGGTGCCGTCCTCGGCGAGGGCCTGGCGCACGTGGCGGGCCGCTCCGACGGGGTCGCCCATGTCGTGCAGGGCGTCGAAGGTGGTGACCAGGTCGTACCCGGTGCCGCTGAACGCCTGGGCCGACGCGACCTCGAAGGTGACCCGGTCGGCGACCCCGGCCGCCTCGGCGCGGGCGCGCGCCTGGTCGATGGAGGCCGGGTGGTAGTCGGAGCCGTGGAACGTCGAGGCCGGGAAGGCCTGCGCCATGATCACCGTGGAGGCGCCGTGGCCGCAGCCGATGTCGGCGACGCGGGCGCCCCGCTGGAGGCGGTCGACCACGCCGTCCAGGGCGGGCAGCCACTCCGCGACCAGGTGGGCGTTGTAGCTGGGCCGGAAGAACCGCTCGCACCCCTCGTGCACGTCGTGGGTGTGCTCGTGCCAGCCGAGGCCGGCGCCGCTGCGGGCCAGCTCCACGATCCGGGAGGAGTCCTGCACGGTGCCGAGGGCGATCTGGAAGAAGCCGGGCAGGAAGGCCGGGCTGGACTCGTCGGTCATCGCGACGGCGTGCTCGGCCGGCAGCGTGTAGAGCCCGGTCGTGGCGTCGTAGGTGACGATGCCCCCGGCGGCCTGGGCGTTGAGCCACTCCCGGGTGTACGGCTCGGCGGTGCCGGTGGCCTCCGCCAGCCTGCTGGGGGTGCTGGGAGCCTGGGCGAGCGCCCGGTAGTAGCCGAGCTTGTCGCCCATCACGACCAGGGCGGCGTTGAGGGTGGCGCCCACCTCGTCGACGGCGCGGAAGACGAAGGACATGAGCTTGTCGACGTCGAGGTCGACGGGCTGCTGGAGGTCGGTCATGGGAGGTCTCCTCGGGTGGTTTCTGGTGGACTGCGGCGACCGTAGGTCCGCCGTCGCGCCGGTCGCATCAGGTGACCCCCCTGGTCCTGCGGGGCTTTCGTAGACTCCTCGGCATGCTGGTCGGCCGGGAGGCGGAGCTGCGGACGATCGCGACGGCCCTGGCCGCCGCGCGGGTGGCGGACAGCCAGGTGCTGGTCCTCACCGGCGAGGCGGGGATCGGGAAGTCGGCCCTCCTCGCCGAGGCGCAGCCCCTGGCCGGCGAGATGCGGGTGCTCCACGCCCGCGGTCTGGAGACCGAGCGGCACGTCCCGTTCTCCGGGTTGCTGCAGCTGCTGCGCCCGGTCCTGCCCCTGCTCGACGGCGTGCCCGCCGCGCAGGCTCGGGCCCTGAAGGCGGCGCTCCTGCTCGACGCCGGCACCGCGCCGGAGCCGAGCCGGTTCGCGGTCGGGGCGGCCACCCTGGGGCTGTTGTGCCGCGCTGCCGAGGACCGTCCCGTGGCGGTGCTGCTCGACGACGCACACCTGCTGGACCAGCCGTCGGCCGAGGCACTGGTCTTCGCGGCCCGACGGCTGCTCACCGACCCGATCGCCGTGGTGGCCTGCGTCCGTACCGGCACGACGGGGGCCGCCCTCTGGCGGGACCTGCCGCAGCTGGAGGTCCGCGGCCTCGACCTGGACGCGGCCCGGGCCGTGGTGGCCGTGGTCGTCCCCGCGGACGGTGGGGACGAGCGGCTGCGCGAGCGGCAGGTCCGGCGGCTGCACCGGGCGACGGCGGGCAACCCGCTGGCCCTGCTGGAGCTCCGGGGTCGCCTCGCGGAGCTCGAGGCACGCCCCGAGGGCTCTCCCGTGGCGCTGTCCCGCACGCTCGGGGAGGCGTTCCTCGGGCGGGCTGACGCGCTCTCGGCGCCGGCCCGCACCGCGTTGCTGGTCGCGGCCGCCGACAGCCAGGGCCTGGCCACCGTCCGCGCTGCCTGCGCCCGGTTGGGCCGTCCCGACGCGACCCTGACCGAGGCCGTCGACGCCGGTCTGGTCTCGCTGACCGCTGACGGCGTCGAGTTCCGGCACCCGTTGGTGCGCTCGGCGGTCTACGCCGCCGCGACCCCGGCCCAGCGCCGCGCGGTCCATCGGGCCCTGGCCCATGTGGTCCCGGCCGACGAGACCGACCGGCTCGCCTGGCACCTCTCCGAGGGCGCGGAGGCGCCGGACGACGCGACCGCGGACCTCCTGGACGGGGTCGCCACCCAGGCGGCGTCCCGCGGGGCCCACGCCATCGCAGCCGCGACGGCCGAGCGCGCCGCACAGCTCTCCTCGACCCCCGGAGCGGTCGCCGCGCGCCTGGCCTCGGCGGGTGAGTGGGCCTGGCTGGCCGGCAACGCCGAGCAGGCCCTGGACCTGCTGCGCCGCGCGGAACGCTCCGACGACGACCCGCACGTCCGGGCCCGCGTGCGCGCCCTGACCGGGGCGGTGCAGACCCGCTCGGGCTCGCTCGAGGACGCCCTCGCGGTGCTGCGGGGAGCGGCGGAGGCGGTCGCCGAGCTCGACCCGGCGGCGGCGGTCGGGTTGTACGCCGACGCCATCCACGTCTCGGTCTACCTGCTCGACCCGGTCGGCGCCCGGGCCTGCGCCGACGCTGTGGAGGCGCTCCAGGGCCGAGTCGGCGACCGGCACGCGCTGCTGCTGGGGTCGATGGCGTCGGGGATGGCGCTCGTCCTGGCGGGGTCGGGTGCCGACGGGATCGCCAAGGTGCGCGCGGCGGCGTACGACCTGGTGGCGGAGACGGGTGAGGCCGAGGCGTTCCGGCTGCCGTTGCGGGTGCAGGGCGCGCTGTGGCTGCGCGATGCCGACCCCTCCCGTGACGTGCTCGCCGAGGCCGTCGAGCGGTTCCGTGAGGAGGCCGCCCTGGGGACGCTGCCCTACCTGCTCTGGCACATCGCCCGGGACGCCGCGACGACCGACCGGTGGGACGACGCGGAGGCGGCCTACCTGGAGGCGATCCGGCTGGCGACCGAGACCGGGCAGACCACCGACCTCGGCATCTCCTCGGCCGGGCTGGCGGTGCTCCACGCCCGCCGCGGACGCGACCAGGCCTGTGCGGACACCGTGCAGTCCGCCGACGAGCTCTGCCGGCGCCACCACCTCCGCCTCGGCTCGGCCTGGCTCCTCTTCGCCCAGGGCGACCTCGCCGCCGGACGCGGGCGGCTGGAGGAGGCGTTCGGTCACTACGAGCACCTGCAGGGCTTCCTGGCCGAGCGGGACCTGGCCGACCCCGACCAGTCGTGCGCGCCGGAGCTCGTCGAGACCGCCGTCCACCTCGGCCGGGACCCCGGCCGCGTCCGGGCGGTGGCCGAGGAGTTCGCGGAGCTGGCCTCCGCCAAGGGGCAGCCGTGGTCCCTGGCCCGCGCCGACCGCGCGCTCGGGCTCTGCGGCGAGGACGACGCCTTCCCGCGCGCCCTCGCGCGGCACGCGCTGACCCCCGACCGGTACGAGACCGCCCGCACCGAGCTGGCCTACGGCGCGCGGCTGCGCCGGCAGCGGCGCCGCAGCGACGCCCGCCCGCTGCTGCGCTCGGCTCTGGCCACCTTCGACGAGCTGGGGGCGCGGCCCTGGGCCGACCTCGCCGCCGGCGAGCTGCAGGCGACCGGCGAGACCGCGCGGCGCCGGGAGCTCTCCGCGGCCGCCTCGCTCACCCCGCAGGAGCGCCAGATCGCCCAGCTGCTGGCCTCGGGACGCAGCACCCGCGAGGCCGCGGCGGCGCTGTTCCTCAGCCCCAAGACGGTGGAGTACCACCTGCGGCACGTCTACCAGAAGCTCGCGATCAGCTCCCGGGCCGAGCTGGCCGAGGCGTTTCCCTCGTGAACGCGGCACGCGCCAGGTCGGCCACCGCGGCGGGGGTCCAGGTGCCGGCCGCGCCCGGTGCGGCGGCCAGGTAGGCCCCGACCCGGTCCGGGTCCCAGCCGTGGCTCTCGCGCAGCCCGGAGGCGATCCGGACCAGGTACGCCGCGCTCGGGGCGGCCGGCTCCAGGTCGTCGAGGTCGCTGTGGGTCAGGGTGAGCAGCGGCAGGGCGTCCAGCTCACCGAGGTGCACCACCGTCTCGTAGCGGCCCGGACCGAGCCGGTGGCCACCGCGCAGCGGCGGCAGCAGCGCCTGCAGACGCAGCGCGTGCTCCCCGCCGGCCGGCCGTCGCATCTCCTGGGCGGCGACGTCGGCGAGCTGCTCGGGCGTGACCAGGTAGGCGCGGGCGGCGACGGTGCCTTCGGCCCGGGCGTCGTAGAACGCCATGCCGCCGCCCCAGACCGTGGAGGTGCCGCCGAACACCAGCCTACCGGGCACCTCGACCCCGACGTCGCGGACGGGGTCCGCGGGGTCGCGGCACCCGTCGTACGTCCGGAGGCCGCCGTCGGGGCGCCCGCCGGCCAGGTAGCAGCGGAACCGGTCCCGGCGCAGGTTCGACCCGTACGCGACGTACCAGACCTGGGGCGATCGATGGTCCGGCGGTGTCGTCCTCGGCTCGACCACGTCCTAGCGTGACAGGTGTCGCCCCGTCACAGCCAGTCCTGAGGAGGACGCATGAGCATCCACGCCGCCCACCCCGGGACCGCCCGCTTCCGGGCCGCCGACTGCCGGGTCGAGGACCTCGCCGCGCTGGTCTCCCGGACCACCGAGCTCGCGGACTACCCGCACGCCCACGCGGTCGCCGGCAACGTGCTGCTCTACGAGGCCGCCGACCTGCGCCGCGCCCTGCTGGGCACCGCAGGCCGTGAGTCCGTCGAGGCCGAGCTGGCCCGGGCGCTCGCGGACGGCCCCGGCGTGATCGTGCTCCAGGGTGCCTACCCGGACGCCGCGGTGGTCGACCGGGTCACCGCCGCCTTCGACGCGATCATCGCCGACGAGGAGTCGGCCGGGCGGTCCGCGGGCGACCACTTCGCCGCCCCGGGCGCCAACAGCCGGGTGTGGAACGCCTTCGAGAAGCTCGCCGTGCGTGACCCGGAGGCCTTCGTCGACTACTACGCCAACGACATGGTCGCGCTCGCGTCGGCCGCCTGGCTGGGCCCGTCGTACCAGATCACCTCGCAGGTCAACGTCGTCCGCCCCGGCGGCCGCGCCCAGGAGCCGCACCGCGACTACCACCTGGGGTTCCTCACCGACGAGGTCGCCGAGCGCTACCCGGCGCACGTGCACCTGCTCTCCCCCGTGCTCACCCTGCAGGGAGCGGTCGCCCACTCCGACATGTCGGTGGAGAGCGGACCGACCATGTTCCTGCCCTACTCCCAGCAGTACGCGCCGGGCTACCTGGCCTGGCGCCGCGAGGACTTCAAGGCCTTCTTCGCCGAGCACTACGTCCAGCTCCCGCTGGCCAAGGGCGACGCGGTCTTCTTCAACCCGGCCCTCTTTCACGGTGCCGGTTCGAACGTCTCGACCGACGTGCAGCGGTGCGCCAACCTGCTGCAGGTCTCCTCCGCGTTCGGGCGGGCCATGGAGGTCGTCGACCTCGCCAAGGTGACCCGCGCGGTCTACCCGGCGCTGCGGGCGCGCCGTGCGGCCGGCCTGGACAACGAGCTCCTCGCCAACGCGGTCACGGCCGCCAGCGAGGGCTACCCGTTCCCCACCAACCTGGACCGTGACCAGCCGGTCGGGTCGCTCACCCCGCTCTCCCACACCGAGATCGTGACCCGGGCGCTGGCCGAGGACTGGACGCCCGAGCAGGTCGGCGACGCCCTGGACGGTTACGGCGAGCGGCGAAGCACCGACGAGATCTGAGCACGAAAGGACTAAGGTCCCGATCCTGCCGGCCGATCGGACGAGGTACCCGTTCCCCACGCGTCCTCGTCCGGAGCCTGCATGCGCCGTCACCCCGCCGTCCGTCCGGAGTCGCTGCGTCGACCTGACCGAGTCCCCGGGAGGGCCCGTCGCGGCCTCGCGGCGGTCGTCGTGGCGCTGGCCGCCGTCGCGGCCTCGGCGTCGGTGCTCACCCCCGCCACGGCGAGCCCGGTGCCACCGCCGAAGGTCGACCCGGTCCAGATCGTCGGCAACGACCTGACCTCCCAGCGCCTCGACTGGTGGGAGGTCAGGCGGGCGACCAGCTACCGGGTCTTCCTCTCCACCCGGATGGACCTCGGCGACAGCCACCTGATCCAGAAGGTCCGCACCACCGAGGCCACCGTCACCGGGCTGACGCCGGGCACGACCTACTGCTACCAGGTGCAGGCCTTCAACCACCGCGTCGCGGGCAGGAAGTCGCCCCGCTCCTGCAAGACCACGGTGGTCGCGACGGGCACCGACACCGGGCCGGTCTACCGCGTGCTGACCTACAACCTGTGCAGCGCCAAGTGCGACGGCTGGGACCGGCGGCTCCCCGGTGCGGTCGACCAGATCGAGGCGACCGACCCCGACGTGGTCGCGCTCCAGGAGGCCAAGTCCGACGCCGGCATCGACGCCGGGCTCGGGTCGGCCTACCGGCTCGCCCGCTACAAGAGCGCCAAGCAGCTCTTCTACCGCACCGACCGCTTCACGCTGGCCCGCTCGGGCGAGATCTACCTCGGCGGCGGGTCGTCGTACGGCGTGGGCGGACACTGGGCGGTGTGGGCCGACCTCATCGACCGGACGGCCTCCCAACGCCACGTGATCTTCGTCGACGCCCACTTCGCGCCGGGCGGTGACACGGTCGAGAACGACGCCGCGCGCCGCGAGAACATGACCCGGCTGCTGGACGGGGTGAGCGCCGCGAACCCCTACGACTACTCGGTCGTCTACGCCGGCGACTACAACTCCCACAAGCACCGGGTCCACAACTCGCCGGCCGAGCTGATGAACGCCGCCGGGTACGTCGACTCCTACGACCTCGCGGCCACGCTGACCCGGCCCAACTACAACACCGCCCACCCGATGTCGACGACCCCCAACATCGGCAACACCTGGGGCGACCACGTCGACCACGTCTGGGTCGACCCCTACACCACCCGGGTGCTGTCCTGGGCGAACGCGTCGCCGATGAACGGCCGCGCGTACGCCGCGCCGGTGCCGTCGAACCACAGCCCGATGCTCGTGGTGCTGCAGGTCAACTGAGCCCTGCGGGCAGACTGGCGGGATGGCCCCGCCGGAACCGCCCGCGCCGCCCGACCCCACCCAGTCCGCCGTGGTGGTGACGGTGCCGGCCGCCGAGCCGGCGGTCGCCCGCCACCGCCTCGAGCTGGACCGGTCCGCCGCGTGGGGCGTCCCGGCCCACGTCACGGTTCTCTACCCGTTCGTCCCTCCTGCGCGGCTCGACCCCGGCGTGCTCGCCCGGCTGGCGGACGCCGTGGCCTCCGTGCCGCGGTTCGACTGCACCTTCGCGCGGTGCGCCTGGTTCGGCGCGGATGTGCTGTGGCTCGCCCCGGAGCCGGACCGTGGGTTCCGCGACCTGACCTCGGCCGTCGCCTCGGCGTTCCCCGAGCATCCGCCGTACGAGGGCGCTTTCCCCGACGTGGTGCCGCACCTCACCGTCGGGGAGCTCCGCTTCGGATCGCCGGCACGGCTGCGGAGGGCCGAGGAGGAGGTCTGCCGCAGGTTGCCGCTGAGCGTCGAGGTCGCTGCTGCGCACCTGCTCGTCGGCAGTGACCGCCCGGGGTCGTGGAGCGTCCGGGCCGCGCTCCCCCTCGGCCCCCGAACCAGCGCGGCAGCCGGCCCCGAGGTCGCCTCCCGCTGACACCACCCCGGGTCCGTGGGGGTCTCGTTGCCCCTCCCGCCGCGGCCGGACCGGATCTAGGGTCGGCAGGGAGGCCACATCCGAGGAGGTCCCCATGCGATCCGGTGCCGTGCTCGCCGCCCTCTGCTGCGCCGCGCTCGCGTCGACGCTCGCCCTCCCGGCCGCCGCGACCGCGGCCTCGGCTCCCCGCTGTGCCGGCAGGCCGGCCACGATCGTGGGCGGCAACGCCGGTGAGGTGATCACCGGCACCGCGGGCCGGGACGTGATCGTCGGAGGTGGCGGGGCCGACCAGATCGACGGCCGCGGTGGCGACGACCTGATCTGTGGAGGCCGCGGCAACGACCGGCTCCGCGGAGGTCCGGGCGACGACGTTCTGCTCGGGGGCCTCGGCCGCCTGCTGCACACCGACGAGGGCAGTGAGCTGATCGGCGACCGGCTCGACGGTGGGCCGGGTGACGACCGGCTCGTGCCGGGGCACGACCCCCGGACCGCCGACGAGGTCACCCCCGACGTGCTGACCTGGGACCGGGCGCCGCGCGGCATCCGGGTCGACCTGGCCCGGGGCGTGGCCCGGGGCTGGGGCACCGACCGGTTCACCTCGGCCGGGATCGTCGTCGAGACCAGCCCCTACGCCGACGTCGTCCTCGGCAGCCCGAGGACCGACCGCATCCTCACCGGCGACGGCAACGACCTCGTCCGGGCCGGAGCCGGCGACGACCAGGTCGTCGTGGACCCGAGCGGGCGACCGCGGCACGGACGCGCCGACCGGGCCTGGGGCGGTCCCGGCGACGACGCGCTGACCTCGGAGGCGGGCGCGGACGTGCTGCGCGGCAACGCCGGCGACGACTCGGTCGGAGCCTTCGGCGGCGGCGACGACGTCCTGCTCGGCCAGGCCGGGGACGACCTCGTCGTCGGGCTGCTGACCGGTCCGGCCCAGCGCTTCTCGGGCGGGGACGGGTCCACGGACCGGTTGGTCGTGCTGTCCCCCGCCGGGTCGGCGCCCGACAGCGTCTCCTGGGACATGGCGACCCGTTCCGTCACCTGGCTCACGGGTGCGGCCTCGACCACCGCCGGCCTGGGTGGCTTCGAGGACGTGGACCTGTCCACCTTCACCACGCCGTGGGAGGTCTGGGGGACCGCCGGGCCCGACCGTGTCAGCGGCGCCGGCACTCCACGGACCACCTTCCACGGTCGCGGCGGGGACGACAGCTTCTTCGGCTCCGCCGGCGACGACGTGTTCGAGGGGGACGGTGGCACCGACCGCTCCCTCGGAATGGGGATCGGCACCGACACCTGCGTCTCGGTGGAGGTGCTCGACGTGGCGGACTGCGAGGTCGTCACCCCCTGACCCGGATCAGCCGAGGGCGAGCCGCGCGGCGACCAGCAGCATGGTCGCCGCGATGAGGACCTCCACCACCTGCCAGGCACGGGGCCGGGCGAGCAGCGGCGCCAGAGCACGGGCGCCGAAGCCGAGCCCGGCGAACCAGGTGACGCTGGCGGTCACGGCACCGATCGCGAACCACCAGCGGCCGTCCAGGCCGACCCCGGCGCCGGCATGCGTCGCGGCCACGGACCCGATCAGCAGCACCGTGTCGAGGTAGACGTGCGGGTTCAGCCAGGTCAGCGCCACCGCCCGTCCCACGACCGTACGACGGGACTCCGCCCGCGCAGCTGCAGCGCCGTCGACGAGCAGCGACTCCGGTCGGAACGCCCGGCGCAGCGAGCCGGCGGCGTACCAGAGCAGGAACGCGACGCCGAGCCAGCGCACCACGTCGACCACCCGCCCGGCGTGGTCCACGACCGCGCCGATGCCGCTGACCCCGGCCGCGATCAGCACGGCGTCCGAGAGCGCGCAGACCACCACGACGGCGCCGATGTGGTGACGCAGCACGCCCTGCCGGAGCACGTAGGCGTTCTGGGCTCCGATCGCGACGATCAGGGAGCCACCGGTCAGGAAGCCGGCAAGGACGGAGTCGAGCACCCCACGACGGTAGGCAGCGCGCTCGGGTGAAGAACAGCGCAACTTCCTACAGGACCTGAAGCAGTGCTTCACTGGGTCGTGCGTTTCGACCCCGCCCAGCTCGAGACCCTGCTGACCATCACCGACGAGGGCACCTTCGAGGCTGCGGCCCGACGGCTGCATCTCACGCCGAGCGCCGTCAGCCAGCGGGTCCGCGCCCTGGAGCGGGTCGCGGGCCAGGTGCTCGTCCGTCGGACCACACCGGCCACGGTGACGGAGGCGGGCGAACCGCTGGTGCGGCTCGCCCGACAGCTGCGCGTGCTCGCCGCGGAGGCCGACGTCGTGCTGGGGGCCGCCGACGTGGTGGAGCTGGCGGTGGCCGTCAACGCGGACTCGCTGGCGACCTGGTTCCGCAGCGTGCTGGCGGCGGTCGCGCACCGACCGGGCACCGCGTTGCGGCTCCACGTCGACGACGAGGCCTTCTCCCACGACCTGCTGCGCCGCGGCGAGGTGCTGGCAGCGGTCACCAGCGAGCCGACGCCGGTCCAGGGCTGCTCGGTCCGGTCCCTCGGCGTGCAGCGCTACCTGCCGGCCGCAGCACCCTGGTTGGTCGAGGCCCACCGACGGGGACGGGGCGTGGACTGGGCCTCCCTGCCGCTGGTGGTGTTCAACGAGAAGGACCGGCTGCAGGACCAGGTCCTGGCGGCCCACGGCGCGTCGAGACCGACGGTGGTCCACCGGGTGCCCAGCACCGCGGACTTCCTGGAGGCGGTCCGCTGCGGTCTCGGCTGGGGGCTGGTCCCCCGTTCCCAGCTGGATCCCGAGGTCGCCTCCGGTGACCTGGTGCGGCTGCCCGGGGCGAAGCCGGTGGACGTCGAGCTGCACTGGCAGCGCTGGCGTCTGGACAGCCCCGGGCTCGATGCCCTGACCGACGACGTACGGCGGGCCGCGGCCCGCTCGCTGCGACGTCCTGCGCATCATTGAGCCCATGGCCCTTCCCACGACCCCACCCGTCCTGGTCGTGGTGGGCGGCCTCCCGGCGTCCGGGAAGTCCACGATCTGCCGCGAGCTCGCCGTCGGGCACCGGCTCGCGTGGCTGCGTGTGGACCGCATCGAGGACGCGATCGCCCGGTCCACGGCACCCGGTCAGCCGGTGGGGACCGCCGGGTACGCGGTGGCCTATGCCGTGGCCGAGGAGCAGCTGCGCTGCGGGGTGGACGTCGTCGTGGAGTGTGTGAACCCGCTGCCGGAGACCCGCGACGCCTGGGTCGAGGTCGCCGCGGGCACGGGCGCCTCGATCGTCGAGGTCGAGGTGGTCTGCTCCGACCCTGCCGAGCACCGGCGACGAGCCGAGGGCCGCACGGTCGACATCGACGGGCTGCGGCTGCCCACCTGGGACGACATCCTCGCCCGCGACTACCGACCGTGGGACCGCGAGCACCTGGTCGTCGACACCGCGGCGACCTCGCTCCCCGACGCGGTCGCGCGGATCGTCCGGGCAGGATGGGGCGAACGACGGGCCCCGACGACCGAAGCCCCGCCACCCGCCGAGAGGGACGAGCCATGAGGATCCAGCTGACCAGCGTGTACGTCGACGACCAGCGGGCCGCGCTCGCCTTCTACACCGACGTGCTCGGCTTCACCACGCACCGCGACGTCCCGCTCGGGGAGGATGCCTGGCTGACCGTGGTCTCACCGGAGGCACCCGAGGGTCCCGAGCTGCTGCTGGAGCCGTCCGGGCACCCGGCGGTGAAGCCCTACCGTGACGCGCTCCGCGCCGACGGCATCCCGTCGGTCCAGTTCGCGGTCGCCGACGTCGAGGCCGAGCACCGGCGGCTGACCGGCCTCGGCGTGGAGTTCACCCAGCCACCGCTGGACATCGGCCCCGCCGTGATCGCCGTCCTGGACGACACCTGCGGCAACCTCGTGCAGCTCATCGCGGAGAAGCCCGAGGCCGGGTGAGCGCCGACCTGCCCGGGTGGGACGAGTCGCTGCGGCCGGTCCCTCCGAGCTACCCGGACGCGACCCCGTACGACGAGGCGGCCGGACGGCACCTGGCCGCGATCCACGCCCACTACCGGCACGGCCTCGACGCCGTCGGCGACGTGCTGTCCCAGGTGGTCGCGGGGACCGCCGGAGCGGGCGAGGCCCGGGCGGCGCTGCACGAGGTCGGCCTGAGCCGTGCCTACCAGCAGCTCGGCTCGTACTGCGGCCAGCTCTGCCACGCCCTCGAGCAGCACCACCTCATCGAGGACGTCGTGCTCTACCCGCAGCTGCGTGCTGCGGGCGCCGAGCTGCACCTGGTGCTCGACCGGCTGGCCGAGGAGCACCTGGTGGTGCACGAGGTCCTCGAGCGGCTCGACGCCGCCCTGGTCGCGCTCGTGCGCGACGGCGCCGGCCTGGAGGTCGTGGGCCCGTTGTTCCAGCACCTGCGCGCCCTGCTGGAGTCGCACTTCGCCTACGAGGAGTCCGCGATCGGGCTCGCGCTGGGGGTGCACCGCATCGGGGTGTGAGCCTGTCGGCTCACGCGTCCAGGGCGGCCAGGAACGCGTCGGGGTCCTCGAGGCTGACATGCAGGGTGCGGAGCCGGACCGGGAACCCGAGGACCCAGGCCCGCGCCGTCGGCGCGATCTCCAGGGTGACGATGCCGCTGACCGCGCCGTTGACCAGCCACCGCCCCCGCCACCCGTGCGCTCCGATCCCGCCGCGCATGTCTCGGTCGCGACGGGCACCGGCCACGTCGGAGCGCGGGAACCGGGCCCGGAAGCCCCAGCCGAGCCGCACGGCCACCTCGTCGTCCGCGAGGGTCACCCCGGAGAACGACGGGCCGAGGGCCAGCACCACCAGCAACCAGCGCAGACGCCCGTAGCGGATCGGGAAGGACGTGCTCACGACGCCATCATCCCCGCCGCCACCGGCTTCCCTTCACGACCCCCGCGTGGCAGCGTGCCCCGCATGGAGCCAGCCCGCCCCCGTACCGGTCAGGTCGTCACCGTCTTCCGCAACCGGCTCCGCCCCGAGGCCCTGGAGGCGTACGGCGCGGAGCTCGCCGAGGTCGTCGCGCTGGCCAGCAGCCTTCCCGGGTTCGTCGAGACGAAGACGTTCGTCGCCGAGGACGGCGAGCGGGCCACGATCGTCACCTTCGCCGACGCCGCCAGCCACCGGGTCTGGCGCGACCACCCGCGGCACCGTGCGGCCCAGCGCAACGGGATCGCCCACTACTACAGCGAGTACTCGATCGCGGTCGGCGAGACCTCGTACGCCAGCAGCTTCCCGCGGCCCTGAGTCAGGACCTCACCGGAGCCTCGCCGACGTCGCGACGCGGGACCACGGCGGCGGCCAGCAGCCCGGCCGTCCCGAGCGCGACCGCGACCTGCGCCGAGCCGGCCAGGCCGGGGAGGTAGGCGGTGAGGTCGTCGTGGGCCAGCACCCACAGGCCGAACGCCCCGGTCGTCACCGCCGTCAGCAGCACGACGACGCGCCACGCACGGGCGGTGAGGGCCACCGGGACCGCGACCAGGAGGGCCGCGGTCAGCACGACGGCCGGCAGGTAGACCGCCACGTTGAGGCCGAACGACGCCCCGGCGTCGAGGTCGAGCGCCGGGTCGGCCGAGGCGGGGAGCAGGAACAAGCCGCGCAGCACCACCAGCCATCCGAGGACCACGGGGAGCAGGGCCAGCGCCCGGAACGCCAGGCGCTCAGACATCGACCGAGCCCCCGCTGCGCCAGTAGACGCCTGCCTCCCGGGCCAGGAACTGCTCGTCGACGAGGTAGCGACGCAACGCGGCGACGTCGGGGTGGTACTCCCCCAGCACGGCGTTGACCTCGGACTCGGTGTAGCGGTGACCCGGCTCGAAGTCCTGGGCCAGGCGGTCCAGCACGAGCAGTCGCTTCGCCCGCCGGGAGGGGATCGTCACCAGTCGCCCGTCCTGGAGGAACCGCTCCACCACCTGCTCGTCGCCCATCACGTCACGGTAACCCGACGGCGCCGGTCGGCCCACCGGGGATACTGCACCGGTGGGGATGCGAGCCGAGCAGGTGGTCGTGGTCGGGCCGGTGTCGTGGAACACCCTGGTCCAGGTGCCGCACCTGCCCGACGCCCGCCCCCAGACGGTGTTCGCGCAGGGCTCCTGGGCGACCCTGGGCGGCACGTCGGCGGGCAAGGCGCTGCACCTGGCCGACCTCGGCGTCCCGGTCACCCTGGCCACCGTCGTCGGGTCCGACGCCGAGGGCCGGCTCATCCGCGACGCGCTGGCCCACGAGCGGATCCGGCTCCTGGCCGAGCAGGCCGGCGAGGTCTCCGAGCGGCACCTGAACCTGATGGCCGGGGGCGACCGGCTCTCGGTCTACCTCTCCCTGGCCAGCACCCCGCCCGAGCCGTTGCCGGCGGCGACCCTGGACGCGATCGCCGCCGCCGACCACATCGTCCTGGACCTGTCGGCGCGCGCCCTCGACGCGATCCCCGCGGCCCGTGCGGGAACGGCGACCGTGTGGACCGACCTGCACGACTACGACGGGGTGGCCTCCTTCCACGAGCCGTTCCTGCGGGCCGCCGACGTGGTGTTCCTCAGCGGCGATGCGCTGGACGACCCGCGGGTGCTGATGACGCGGCTCGTCGACGAGGGCAAGCAGCTGGTGGTGTGCACGCTGGGTGCCCGCGGAGCCCTGGCCCTCGACCGCGACGGGTGGCATCGGGTGGACGCCGCGGCCGCGGAGGTCGTCGACACCAACGGTGCCGGGGACGCCTTCCTGGCCGGGTTCCTCGCCGCCTCGCTGACGGGTCCTCCCGACGTCGAGCGCGCGCTGCGGGCGGGCGCCGCTCAGGCCGTGCGAGCCCTGGGGTCACGCCACCTCAGCCCACTGCTGGACGACCGCGGGCACCGGCCCGGACCGTAGGCTCCGAGGATGGCCGAGGAACCGGAGCGCACCCCGGACGGGCGGTACCTCGTGATCGACGGGCGCCGGTGGCGGGCGAGCGACCCCGAGATCCCCGAGGAGCGGCGCGCCGAGCTCGTGCAGGCGCTGATGGCGTGGCGTCGCGAGGTCCGCCGGACCAAGGGGACCGCAGCAGAGCGAGCATCGCGCGACGGCGTCCAGGCGACGAAGGTCGCGCTCGGCGAGCGCGGCACGCCCTGGTGGGAGCAGACCGACGAGGAGCGCCGGGCCCGGTGGAGCGCGGAGGTCCCCCTCCCGGACGGGTCGGGCTGACGTCGCCTCAGAAGGCGTCGGTGCCGCGGAGCCGTCGCGGACGGCCGTCGGGGTCCAACAGCGTCCGGTACGCCGCTCCGGCCCACAGCGCGGTCGCCCGCCCCAGCGTCGGGGGGACATGAGCCCGGATGCGGCTGCCCGGCTGGCCGGCACGCTCGGCCCACAGCCGCACGGCTCCCGTCACCGGGGCGAGCCGCGGGTCGTCGGGGTCGAGCCCGAGGTGCTCGGCCCACAGCGTCGAGCGCAGGCCCCGGGGCAGGTCGCCGTCGGGGTCGACCACGGCACACGCGACCTCCGAGTCGTGCGTCCAGGACCGCAGGTTGAGGTTGTCCGACCCGCACGTCATCCAGGCGTCGTCCACGACGCAGACCTTGGCGTGGACGTAGACCGGGACCCCGGTCGGGCTCTCCACGTCGTACAGCGCGAAGCGGTCGCCGCCGGCCTCCTGCAGCAGCTCGCGGGCCAGCTGCTGCCCGTACCGCATCGGCGGCCCGCTGACCGCGTTGTCCTGCTCGGGGAACCGCGGGACGACCGCGATCACCTCCAGGCCCGGCTCACGCCGCAACGCCTCGGCCAGGGTGCGGGTGACGTGCTCGGACCAGAAGTACTGGTCCTCCAGGTAGATCAGGTGCCTCGCCCGCTCGAAGGCCCGGGTGTAGCCGTGCGCGATGGACCGCTCGCCTTCGGGGGCGAAGGGGAACGGGGGCTTCTTACACGGGTAGGTGCGCAGCACCTGGACCTGGTGGCTCCCGGCCTCGGGCGGTGCGTCCCACGGCTCGGGCAGCGGCTGGGGGTGCCGGGGCATGTCGGCGCGGCGCTGCATCGCTGCCCGGTAGGGGTTGTGGTGGTCCAACGGGGTGGGGTCGTTCCAGCGCTGGGTGAAGACCTCGAGGACGTCGCACACCGCCGGCCCACGGATCTCCAGCATCACGTCGTGCCAGGGCGGCGTCTCGCCGTACTGCTTGTCGAGTGGCACCGCCTGCGGGTCCCCGTGGTGGCCGGCGTCGTCGCGGCGCCCGTGGCACAGGTCGATCCCGCCGACGAATGCGACGTCCTGCTCGGGCCGCCCCTGGTGGCGGACCACCACGAGCTTCTGGTGGTGAGACCCGCCGCGACGGACGCGCTCGTCGAAGAGCGCCTCGCCGCCGGCCTCGTTGACCAGCGCCCCGAACCGGTGGTTCTCCTGGGCGTTGAAGCGGGTCCGGTCGCTGTGGGAGCGCCACAGCAGTCCCCGCACCTCCACCCCGCGCCGGGCGGCGTCGGCGAGCAGCGCGCCCGTGGTCGGGCCGTCGGGACCCAGCCGCTCGTCGTGGTCGCCGCGCCAGTCGGTGAAGCAGATCCGGTCGCCCGCCCGGGTGGCACCGACCACCGCGGCGAGGCGCGCGAAGTAGTCGGCGCCGTGCACGTGCGGGACGACCAGGTTGCCCGCCGTCCACGGCCGCTCGGCCTCGGGCAGGAACCAGTCGCTCATCGCCCCACCCTGGCACAGCCCTCGCCCATCGAGCAGGAGCCCCATTTATCGCCGGTCGAGTAGGAGCCCCTTTCTCGCCGGTCGAGTAGGAGCGGCGACACCCCGCTGGTCGAGTAGGAGCGAGGAACGAGCGACGTGTCGAGACCCCGCGCGTGTTACGGGGTCTCGACACGCGGGCTTGTCCCTCACCCGCTACTCGACCAGCGAGAGGCCCCACTGGTCGAGCAGGCGCCGCCTCACCCGCTGGTCGAGTAGGAGCGAGGAACGAGCGACGTGTCGAGACCGCCCGAGTGGTGCGGGGTCCGGTGTGGGGGTCTCGTGGCTCACGCTGCGCGTTCACACCTCGACCTCCGGGGTTGGCGTACGGAGGTCGAGGTGCGAGCCGTGAGGCGAGCCACGAGACCCCCCGGTGAAGCGGGGGGTTAGTGGCGTCGTTTGAGGCGGGTGAGTTTCCAGCGGCCGGTGGGTTGTCGGGTGAGGTTGAAGCGGGTGTCGTGGGCCAGGGTGTGGTGGCGTTCGCAGAGCAGGGCGCCGTCCTCGAGGTTGGTCAGCCCGCCCTCGGCCCAGGCCTTGGTCGCATGGTGTGCGTGGCACCAGGTGGTGGGTCGGTCGCATCCGACGATGCCGCAGGTCCCGCCCTGTTGGAGGCTCATGGCGAACCTCTGCCCCGAGGAGAACAGGCGTCGTCGGCGTCCGTAGTCCTTGACCTGGGACTTCCCGTCCAAGACGGCGGGGATGATCCCGGCCTCACACGCCAGGCGGCGGGCTTGGCCGGCGGAGATCTTCAGGTCGGTGCCCAGGATCCCGGCTGCC
The DNA here is from genome assembly GCA_044227235.1 of Marmoricola sp. Taxonomy (GTDB): domain Bacteria; phylum Actinomycetota; class Actinomycetes; order Propionibacteriales; family Nocardioidaceae; genus Marmoricola_A. Next base: position 181,631 of record JBGAFN010000009.1, read on the forward strand.
TGCAGGCGACCCTCCAGACATTCCAGGGTCATCGTCACCACCACGGTGGCGTTGATCCCCCCGGTGGTCGGGAGCTTCGTGGTCGGGTACCGCTCCAGCAGCTGGACCAGCGCCTGCCCCTTGAGCTCGGGGGTCGCCACGGTCGTGCCGTCTTCGAGGGTGCGGGCGATGGGGTCGGGGCGGTCGGGGTTGAGGAACGTCCCGAGTAGGGACTCGAGGATCGCGCCCTGCAGGGAGGGGATGCGGCCTTTGAAGTGGTAGGACCCGTCCCCGTCGTGGAATCCCGAGAAGCTGGTCTTGCGGGCTGCCTCGCGCTCTTCCTTCTCGAGCAGCTTGTTGAGTCGTTCGTCGGCCGCCTCGGGGTCGATCACATCCAGGAGGTGCTTGCCCAGGGCGCGGAGCTCCCTAGCGTCGTGATGCGCCGCCTCGGCCAGCAGGTGCGCTTCGGCCTTCGCGATCTCGTCGGGGGTGACGGTGTCGGGCAGGGCGTCGACGGCTGCCACGATCACCGCGGCCTGATCCGGCAGGACAGTGCCGGCGGCGAGCGCTGTGCGGGTGGGGTCGTGGTCCTCCAGACCCCGTGCCAGCGCCATGAGGTCTTTGGCGGCGCGGGGTGTCTGTCGGGTGGTGGCCTTGAGCCAGGCGACGAGGTTGGTGGCGCCCAGCTCGGTGGGCAGGTCACGAGCGGTCGCGTCGGCGAGCAGGGTGGCGTGCAGGGCGTGGAGGCGGGCGATGCCGGTGGTGATCTCGGTGAGGGTCTCGGCCAGCTCGTCACAACTGAGCGGCCACGCGGGGGCGGGGAGGATCTGGTCGAGGACCTGGTGGAGCCGTCCGGTGAACTGGTGCTGCGGCCGGGTGCGTTGCTCGAGTGGGGTGGGTCCGGCGTGGGGTCCGGGGGTGGGGGTGTCGCCTGCCATGGGGTGACTCTGCCAGGGGCCACCGACATTTCTTGACTTGCTAACAGGGGAGTTTCGTCAAGCGGAGTTGGGGATTCTCGGCGCAGCGGCGGGTCTGGGTACGGATCTGGGGCTGGGTCCGCGGGCCGCGTGCGGGGTCTCGACACGGGCGCTCGTTCCTCGCGCCCTACTCGACCAGCGATGAACGGATCCGGCGCCGCACAGTCGTCTCGTGGCTCAGGCTTCGCCTTCGCGCCTCGACCTCCGAGGCTGCGTGCGACGGTCGAGACCCGTTCTCGCTGGTCGAGTAGGTGCGAGCTTGCGAGCACCGTGTCGAGACCTCGGAGAGGTCCGCGGACTGGTGTCGGGGGTCTCGTGGCTCAGGCTTCGCCTTCGCGCCTCGACCTCCGGGGATGAAGCGGGCCGCCGGGCTGTCGGGGGTCTCGTGGCTCAGGCTTTGCCTTCGCGCCTCGACCTCCGGGGGTCACCGTGGTCAGGTGGCGAGGAAGAAGGGGCGCCAGGGGAGGGGTGGCTCGAAGGAGGGCAGCTCGGCGGGGTCGAGGGCGAGCCGGTCGGCGACGACGTACATCGCCATCGGGTTGTGCCCGAGGCCGTTGTGGCTCGAGCACACCTTGACGTTCTCGGCGAGCTCGGACTCGGGCTCGGTGCAGGACCACCACGGGACGATGCCGTCGGTGCGCGAGTAGACCGAGGTGCTCGGCACGGCGAGCGGCTTGGCGGCCGGGCCTCCCGGGGGGAGCTCGTGGGCGGCGTCGTGCAGCGGCGAGTAGAGCTCGTAGACCCAGCCGGCGTGGCTCTTCTTGGTGTCGACGAGCCGGTAGGGGCTGCCGAGGGTGATCACCCGGCGGACCAGGTCGGGGTGCCGTACGGCGACGTGGCGGGCGTAGATGCCGCCGAGGCTCCAGCCGACCAGCTGGACCCCCTCCTGGTGCTCGTCGCTGATTCGCTTCACGAGGTCGTCGACGCCGTCGAGGATCTTGCGCGAGGGCCCGATGTTCCGCCCGAGCCCCCAGGCCACCGGTCGGTGTCCCAGCCACCTGAGGTAGTGCCTCATGGCGGCTGTGGAGCTGTCCGATCCGGTGAAGCCTGGGAGCACGACGACCGGGCTGCCGTCGCCCCGCGGGGCGAGCTGGAGCAGGCCCGCGCTGCCCATCAGGGCGCCGTACTCCGCCATCGCCCGGGGGAACTCCAGGGCGTGGAGCAGCAGGTTCGGGCGGGTGTCCTGGTCAGCGACTGACGCGTGCATGACGTTCTCCTCGGGTGGTGAGCCGTGCTGCGGGCGTCGCGCGGGACGTGGCGGTGGAGCGGGGTGCTCAGGCCTTCGACGAGGTCTTCGACGAGGTCTTCGACGAGGCCTTGGCGGCGGGCTTCGTCGGCTCGGCGGCGGTCGTGGTGCCGGCCAGGCTGACCAGGAAGTCCTTCTGGGCGCCGAGCAGGCGCTCCGCGAAGGCGACGTTGGCGCTGACGACCTCGAGGGTGGTCGGCACGCCTTCGGGGCGGGGGAGCGACGGCAGCTTGCCCACGGTGCCGGCGGCGCGGTCGGCCAGGCTCCTGGTCAGGTCGCCGACGGGCTTGACGGCGGACAGCAGCTGGTCGGCGGCCTTCTCGGTGAGCTCGGTGTAGGTCGTCATGGCGGTTCTCCTTGAGAGTGGGTGGTTCGGTGGTTCGAACTAGACCAAGCATTGCTTGGTATGTCAAGCACTGGTCCGGTCCGGCCGTCCTATTTCACCTATTCCTACGTAGGAATATTGCAGAAACCTCGGTATTCCTCTGGATAAATTAGCGCACGTGCGCGAGGCTGTGAACCACCGAGGAGAAGGAGGCACCGTGGGCACACCGCTCTGGCTGCGCGCGTTCAACGCCGTCGAGGGCAAAGTCGGCCCGCAGCTCGAGGAGTTCACCCACGGTGAGCGCTTCTCCTCGACCCTGGTGGTGGTCAACCGGGTGAAGTCCGGCATCGGCGGCGTGGTCGAGAAGCGCACCCGGCAGGTCTGGCACCTGGTCAACCTGCCCGCGGGCTCCGACGTACGACGCCTCCGCGGTCAGATCGTCGACCTCGACCACGAGGTCCGCCAGCTGCGCAGCGCACTCGACCGCGACGCCCGCAAGCGTGCCCGCGCGTCTCGCCCGGATCGGAGTCCCGCCGATGGTGACTGAGGCCGTGACTGGGATGACCGGCGCTGTGACCGGAGCGCTGACCGGAGCCCTCCGCAGCCCGACCGAGCTCGTCGACCGGATCCGCCGCGACGTGGAGCGCAACGCGCTGCGCGCCCGCAACGGCATCAAGGTCCTGACCCGCTCCGGCCGTCCGGACGTCGGCCTGACCCCCAAGGACACCGTCTGGGAGCAGGACAGCGCGGTGATGTGGCGCTTCCGCAGCGACAAGGTGACCCAGGGCCCGCCGCTGGTCATCGTCTTCAGCCTGGTCTCGCAGAGCTACATCCTCGACCTGGTGCCCGGCAACAGCTTCGTCGAGCACCTGCGCGACGACGGCTTCGACGTCTTCCTCGTCGACTGGGGGATCATCGGCGAGCGCGACTCCCGCAACGGGCTCGAGGACTACGCCGAGCGCTACCTGCCCGCGATCATCGACCGGGCGTGCGAGGTGTCGGGGAGCCCGGACGTCGCCCTGCTGGGCTACTGCTTCGGGGGCCTGCTCACCCTGATGGCCGCAGCGGCCGACCCCGACCTGCCGCTGGCCAGCCTCACCACGATCGCCACGCCGGTCGACTTCACCGACGCCGGCGTGCTCACCGAGGCGCTCAAGCGCGGCGACCTGAAGGTCGACGAGGCGCTCGACGAGGACGGCAACGTGCCGCCGAACGTGCTGCTGCAGTACTTCCGCCTGATGAAGCCGTCCGCCGAGCTGGCCCAGTACGCCAACCTGGTCGAGCGGCTCTGGGACGAGAAGACCGTCAACGCCTTCCAGCTGATCACCGGGTGGGCCACCGACCACGTGCCCTTCCCGGGTCGTGCGGCACGCCAGGTCGTGGAGATGCTGATGCGCGAGAACGCGCTGGTCAACGACACCCTGCGGCTCGACGGTCGACCGGTGTCGCTGAAGAGCGTGACCGTGCCGTACCTCAACGTGGTGGCCAGTCGTGACCACATCGTTCTCCCCGCCGCGGCCCGCCCGGCGCTCGACCTGGTCGGGTCGGAGGACAAGCACGAGCTGCTCCTGGACGCCGGTCACATCGGGCTGGCCGTGGGACGCAAGGCCCACGAGGTGACCATCCCGCAGATCTCCGCGTTCCTGCGCGAGCGCAGCCGCCCCGTGACACCTGCCGATCCTGATGCCGACACCCCCGGAGGGAAGCCCTGATGGCCACGATCACCATCCTGGAGCCGGAGCACGCACCCGCGCTGCGGCGCTTCTTCGACGCCCTCCCCGACGAGGACGTGACCTCGGTGAAGGAGAACGTCCGCGACCCGCGCGGCGTGGACGCCGCGCTGGCCGAGACCCGCTCCACCCGCTGGGTCGCGCTGACCGGCACCGGGCCGGACGCCGAGGTGGCGGCGTACGCGTCGCTGCACCCGGGGCTCGGGCTCTCGGCCCACGTCGGGGAGCTACGACTGGTCGTCGGCAGCGGCCACCGCCGGCAGGGGCTCGGCCGGGCGATGGCCCGCGAGGCCCTGCTCACGGCGCTCCGCGACGGCCTGTCCAAGGTCATGGTCGAGGTGCCCGCCGGGGAGGAGTCGACCGCGGAGGTCTTCCGCCGCCTGGGCTTCGAGGGCGAGGCGCTGCTGCGCGACCACGTCCGCGACCGCGACGGCCACCTGAGCGACCTGCTCGTCCTCGCCCACTTCGCCGACGACCACTCGTCGGTCCTGTCCGGACTGGGGGTCGAGCATGTCGGTTGACCAGGCCCCGAACCCCACCGCCACCCACCCTGGAGAGAGCATCATGCCGACCATCACCTACATCGACCCCGCGGGCGAGTCGCACGCCATCGAGGCCCACCTGGGCGCCACCGTCATGGACACCGCGCTGAAGAACGGGGTGCCCGGGATCGTCGCCGAGTGCGGGGGGTTCCTGTCCTGCGCCAGCTGCCACGTGCACGTCGACGAGGCGTGGCTGGACCAGGTCGGCCGGGCCGAGGACAACGAGGACGAGCTCGAGGTCGAGCTCCTTGACGGCGCGATGGCCGAGCGGCTGCCCGGCAGCCGGCTCTCCTGCCAGATCGTGGTCGACGAGAAGCTCGACGGCCTGCTGGTCCGCGTCGCGCCGGAGCAGTTCTGATGAGCGCGAACACCGAGGCCCGCAACGCGATCGTGATCGTCGGCGCCTCGCAGGCCGGGCTGCAGATCGCGGTCTCCCTGCGGGAGCTGGGCTACCAGGGCCGGATCAGCCTGGTCGGCGCCGAGCAGTACCCGCCGTACGCGCGTCCGCCGCTGTCCAAGGCCTATCTCTCCGGCGCCGCGACCGCGGAGTCGCTGGGGCTGCGCAACGAGAAGTTCTACGCCGACCACGACATCGACCTGGTCCTCGGGGAGCGGGTGACCGACGTCGAGCTGGACGCCGGGTTCGTCCGCCTCGCCAGCGGCCGCGAGCTCCCCTTCGACCAGCTCGCGCTGACCACCGGCGCCCGGGTGGCGACGCTGCCGGTGCCCGGCGCGGACCTGTCCGGCGTGCTCTACCTGCGCGACCTGGAGGACGCCGACCGGCTCGCCGAGCTGCTCCCCGCAGCCACCAACGTCGTCGTCGTCGGCGGCGGGTTCATCGGGCTCGAGGCCGCCGCAGTCTGCCGCAACAAGGGCAAGCAGGTCACCGTCGTCGAGATGGGCTCCCGGCTGGTGATGCGCGCCGTCGCCCCGGTGGTCTCGGAGTTCTACCGGGCCGCCCACGAGCGGCGCGGCACCAGCATCCGGCTCGGCCAGACGGTCACCGCGATCGAGGGTGAGGGCGGTGCGGTCACCGGGGTCCGCCTCGACGACGCCACCCTGCTCCCGGCCGACCTGGTGCTGGTCGGCATCGGCGTGCACGCCCGCGGCGAGCTCGCCGAGCACATGGGCCTGGAGCTGCAGAACGGCGCCGTGGTGGTCGACCGGTATGCCCGGACGAGCGACCCCCGCGTCGTCGCGGCGGGCGACGTGACCCTGCTGCCGCACCCGCTGGCCGACGACGTCATGGTGCGGCTGGAGTCCGTGCAGAACGCGGTCGACCAGGGCAAGGTCGCGGCCGCGTCCCTGATGGGGGAGAAGAAGCCCTACACCGCGGTGCCGTGGTTCTGGACCGACCAGGACACCCTCAAGCTCCAGATCGCCGGACTCTCCACCGGGTACGACGACGTCGTGGTCCGCGGCGAGCCCGACGACGAGAAGTTCTCGGTGCTGTACTACCGCCACGACCGGCTCATCGCGATCGACAGCGTCAACCGGACCCCGGAGTACCTGGCCGTCCGGCAGGGCCTGGCCAAGGGGCTGACCGTCCCCAAGGACCAGGCAGCCGACCTCGACGTGCCGCTGAAGAGCCTGATGCAGCCGGCCTGACGCGCGGGAGCGTCAGCGCCACTCGACCGGGGTCTCCATGTGCTCCGGCGAGTGCTTCCGGTAGTACTCGACGACCGCGAAGATGTGGTCATGCATCAGGTCCCGGGCCTTGCGGACCCGGCCGTCGATGATCGCCTCGGCGACCTGGCTGTGCTCGTGGTCCAGGTGCGGGATCTCGAGGGGGTTCATGTCCTCGATCACGTGGTCGACCGCGATGTGGGTGACGGACTGCACCAGCAGCGTGGTCACCCGGTTGCCGGCCAGCGCGCCGAGCACGGAGTGGAAGTTGTTGAGCTGCTCGAAGTGCTGCAGGTCGTCGTCGTGCACGTGGTCGTCGAGGAACGGCGCGAGGGCGGCCCGCTTGCGCCGGCGGTCGGTGATCCTGGCGACCTTGGCTGCGATCAGCGGCTCGAAGTCCAGCCACGTGTCGAAGACCTCGTCGTACGTCGCGCCGCTGAGGTTGTAGTACATGCTCGCGGTGCGGGCCAGGTAGCTGGCGTTGACCGGGGCGACGTAGGGACCACCGCCGGGGCCGCGACGGATCGAGATCAGCCCCTGCACCTCCAGGATCCGCAGACCCTCGCGCAGGGACTCGCGGCTCACGCCGTACTGGGTGAGCATCTCGGTCTCGGCCGGCAGCCGGTCGCCCACCTTGAGCTGGGCCGCCACGATGTCGCGGACGATCGAGCCGGCGACGACCTCGGAGGCCTTCGGTGGGGAGACCGTGGCGGCAGCCTCGGCGTCCCGGACCGGTCGGAGGTTCCCGCCGGGGTTGTAGATGATCGGCAGCCCACGCCGTCGGGCGGGCGTCGCCTCGGCGTTCTCGGCACCCGTGGTCATGACGCCACCTCTCCAGCTCTGCGCAGGGTGGGCCCAGGATAGGCCCTGCCGGGGTCGAGCCCCGAGAAGGCGCACTGCTGATAATTAAGTATGAGGAATATTGACCTCGCTGTCGAGAGTGCGCAGACTACCCACGACGATGCACGACGAGGAAGGGTTCCGATGGACTTCGAGCTGTCAGCGCAGGCGACCGAGCACTGCGACCGGATGTGGGACTTCATGCGGGAGCACGTGTTCCCCGCCGAGCCGGTCTGGGCCGCCCACCTCCGCGAGCACGGGGACCACACCCACCCGCCGGTGATGGAGGAGCTCAAGGCCGAGGCCCGCCGTCGCGGCCTGTGGAACCTCTTCCTGCCCGCGCTGTCGGGGCTGTCCAACTTGGAGTACGCCGCGATCGCGGAGATCTCGGGCTGGTCCCCGGTGATCGGGCCCGAGGCGATCAACTGCCAGGCGCCCGACACGGGCAACATGGAGACCCTCGAGCTCTTCGGCACCGAGGAGCAGAAGAAGCGGTGGCTCGAGCCGCTCCTGGCCGGGGAGATCCGCTCGGCCTTCGCGATGACCGAGCCCGCGGTCGCCTCCTCCGACGCCACGAACATCGAGACCAGCATCGTGCGCGACGGCGACGAGTACGTCGTCAACGGCCGCAAGTGGTGGATCACCGGCGTCGCCGACGAGCGCTGCGAGATCTTCATCGTGATGGGCAAGACCGACCCGGCCGCGGAGACGCACCGGCAGCAGTCGATGGTGCTCGTGCCGCGCGACACCCCCGGCGTCGAGATCGTCCGGAGCCTGCCGATCTTCGGCTACCAGGACCAGCACGGGCACTGCGAGATCGTCTTCACCGACGTCCGCGTGCCGGCCGCGAACCTGCTCGCCGAGGAGGGCGACGGCTTCCGGATCGCGCAGGCGCGCCTGGGCCCGGGGCGGATCCACCACGCGATGCGGGCGATCGGGATGGCCGAGCGGGCGCTCGCGCTGATGGTCGCGCGTGCCCAGGAGCGGGTCGCCTTCGGCAAGCCGCTGGCCCAGCAGGGGGTGGTGGGCGACCTGATCGCCCAGTCCCGGATCGACATCGACGCCGCCCGGCTCTCGGTCTACAAGACCGCCTGGCTGATCGACCGGTACGGCGCGAAGGGCGCGAAGACCGAGATCGCGGCGATCAAGGTGCTCGCCCCGGCGATGGCCACCGCGGTGATCGACCGGGCCATCGAGGTCTTCGGAGGTGCCGGGGTCAGCGACGACACCCCGCTGGCCTACTTCTACGCGTGGGCCCGGGTGCTGCGGATCGTGGACGGCCCCGACGCCGTGCACCGGCGCTCGATCGCCCGCGACGAGCTCCGCCGGGAGCGGCCCTACGCGGGCTGAGCCGAGGACCGCGTGAGAATGCGGACCGTTCCTGTCACCTCCAGGCAGTAGCGTCCTCCCCAGAGTCAGGTCGGGGGTCATCGCCGTCACAGGGGGCACCATGCGCAGCTGGGCCGAGTTCGTCTTGCGTCACCGCCGGTGGGTGGTGCTGTTCTGGCTGGTCGTGATGGTCGCCGGCGGCGCGGTCGCCGGGAAGACCAGCGAGCGGCTGACCATCGACTTCTCACTGCCCGGGCAGCCCGGCACGGAGGCGACCGAGCAGATCATCGCCGCGGTCCACAACGGCGGGAACACCAGCCCGCTGCTGGCCACCGTGACCCTTCCCGAGGGGCAGAAGCTGACCGGCAACGAGGACGCCGTCGCGGCGGCCTTCGCCGCGATCGAGAAGCAGGACCCGACCCTGCGCGTCGTCGACGAGGCCTCCACCGGGGACCAGGCGTTCCGCACGAAGGACGACCGCACGGCCTACGCGATGGTCTTCTACCCCTTCCCGGCCGCGCTCAACGCCCAGCTGCCCGCCCCGGAGATCAACAAGGCCGTCTCCGCGGTCGCCCCGCCGGGCTCCGCGGTCGGCGTCACCGGCATGGACGCGCTGGCCATCGGCGACGAGACCGGCGGCCCCGGCGTGCTGGCCGAGACCCTGATCGGGGCGGTCGGTGCCCTGGCGGTGCTCGCCTTCGTCTTCGCCTCGATGCTGGCCCTGCTGCCGCTGGTGATCGCCGCGGTCGCGATCCTCGCCACCTTCCTGCTGCTCCTCCCGCTGACCTACCTCACCGACGTCTCGTTCATCGTCCAGTTCCTGATCGCCCTGGTCGGCCTCGGCGTCGCCATCGACTACTCGCTGCTGCTGGTCACCCGGTGGCGCGAGGAGCGCGACCACGGCAAGGAGAACCACGAGGCGGTCGTCGCGGCGATGGAGACCGCCGGTCACGCGGTGCTGTTCAGCGGGGTCACCGTGGCGATCGGCCTGCTCGCCCTGGTCGTGCTGCCGGTGCCCTTCATGCGCAGCATCGGCATGGGCGGCGCGCTGATCCCGTTCGCCTCGGTGCTGGTCACCCTCTCGCTGACCCCGGCGATCCTCGGCGGCATCGGCCCGCGGGTCGACTGGCCCAAGATCCGCCACGAGAGCCACGCCAGCCGCAGCTGGAGCCGCTGGGCGGCCCTGGTCGTGCGGCACCGCTGGGTCGCCGCGGGCAGCGCCCTGGCCGTCCTGGCCGTCCTCTTCGTCGCCTTCACCGGCATCAAGATCGGCTCGGCCTCCTCGGAGTCGCTGACCACCAGCGGGCCGGCGTACGACGCCCTGCAGGTGCTCGAGAAGGGCGGGGTCACCACCGGGGCGCTCACCCCGATCGAGGTGCTCGTCGAGCAGGACAAGGCGGCCGCGGCCGCGGCCGAGCTCGGCGACATCGCCGGCGTCAGCGCCGCCCTGGTGCCGACCTCGGCGTCCAGCACCGGGGACGGCCGGACGGTCGTCGTGCTGATCCCCGAGGTCGAGACGGTGAACTCCGCCAGCGTCCAGGTGGTCCGTGACGTCGTCGCGGCCAGTGCGGACATCGACGGGGTGGTCGGCGTCGCCGGGCTGGGCACCGCGCAGGTCGACTTCCTGCACGCCGTGTACGGCAACTTCCCGCTGGTGCTGGCGATCATCGCGGTGCTCACCTTCGTGCTGCTGGCCCGCGCGTTCCGCTCGCTGCTGCTGCCGCTGAAGGCGGTCGTGCTCAACCTGGTCTCGCTCACCGGCGTCTACGGGCTGATGGTGCTCTTCTGGCAGGAGGGGCACGGGTCGGAGGCGCTGTTCGGCATCGCCGCGACCGGGGCGGTCACCTTCTGGGTGCCGATGATGGTCTTCGCGTTCCTGTTCGGGCTCTCGATGGACTACGAGGTGTTCATCCTGTCCCGCATCCGCGAGGAGTACGACGCCGGGCTCAACACCGACGAGGCCGTCATCGAGGGCATCGGCCGGACGGGCCGGCTGGTCACCAGCGCCGCCCTGATCCTGTTCCTGGCCTTCGCCGCGCTCGCCTCCGGGCCGGGCACCGACATCAAGGTGATGGCCACCGGGCTCGGCTTCGGCATCCTGCTCGACGCGACCATCGTGCGCTCCCTGCTGGTGCCCTCGCTGGTCTCGCTGTTCGGCCGCTGGAACTGGTACCTGCCCGACGGGTTCGCCCGGGTGCTGCGGGTCGAGCCGTCGGTGGTGCACAGCGAGGCGCCGCGCGGGCCCGACTCGGGGCAGCCCGACCCCGACGAGCCCGAGCTCGTGCCCGCCGACTGAGCCGGCCAGAGCCGGCCCGAGCCGGCCCCGTCCTACTTCCCGGCGCGGTAGGCCAGCCAGCTCTGCGTCATCCGGGTGGCCTGCCCGGTGGTGAACCGGTCCAGGCACGGGTCGTCGCCGTAGCTCATGTAGTTGTGCACCGGGTCGAGACCGGCCGCGGGGCAGGTGTCGTCGGTCTCGTCGCAGAAGAAGATGTTGTCCCCGTCGGCCTGGGCCGGGGTGTCGGCCACCTTGTCGTCGTCCTTGCAGCCGCCCTGGAAGGTGTGGAACAGCCCGAGCCAGTGCCCGATCTCGTGGGTGGCGGTGTCGCCCTGGTTGTAGGGGTCCGCGAACCCGCCGGGCAGGCTGCCGCTGAGCACCACCACGCCGTCCTTGGCCAGCGCGCCCTGGTGGGGGAACGTGGCGTAGCCGAGCAGGCCGTCGGCCAGCCCGGCGACGTACAGGTTCAGGTCGGCCATGCCACCGCGGTGCAGGGCGGTCTTGGCCTGGGCGTCGTCGTTGTCGCCGCCCAGCGACCAGTCGAACCAGTCGTCGTTGGCGGTCCGGTCGACGCCGGCCAGCGTGAACCGGAACGGCGTGGCCACGTCGGCGGCGGAGGCCTGCCCGGCGTAGGCCTTGTTGAGGACGGCGATCTGGTCGCGGATCTGCTGGTCGGTCACGCCGCCGGTGCCGTTGGCGCGGGTGATCACGTGCACCCAGGTGCGGATCGTGTACGACGCCCCCGGCGCGGCCGTGCCCTTCTTCGTGAGGGCCCCGCGCTGCTTCAGGTGGTCCACCCGGGCGCGCAGGTCGGCGTCGGCGCCCGACGCCTGGGCCGCGGTGACCGTGTTGGGGTCGGTGCCGTGCGCGGCGCCCGCGCGGACCCGGGCGTTCGCCGGCGCACAGGGGGCGGCGTCGGCGGCGGTGACGGTGGCGGCCGTCGAGACGGGGCCGGCGGGGGAGCCGAGGAAGGAGAGGGCGCCGGCCACGGCGGTCCCGGTGAGCAGGCGGACGGTACGGCGCATGAACGCTCCTCGCGGTCGGGTTCGGTCTCGTCACCCTAACCGCGTGGTGGCCCGAGCACGCTAGGCCGCGACCACCCCTCGCGGCCACGCCGTCGTGGTCAGCACGGCGCCGTCCTCCCGGACGAAGCGGGCCGGGAGACCGAGGCCCTCGACCCAGGCGGGTGCGGCCGGCCCCCGCACCACGGCCGCGGTGGAGACGGCGTTGGCCTCCAGGCACGAGGCCGCGGCCACCGTGACGGTGTGCCAGGTGGTGGGGGCGGAGCGCCCGGTGCGGGGGTCGACGATGTGGTGCACCGACGCGCCGTCGGCGACCCAGCGTCGTTGCACGGTGCTGGAGGTGGCCAGCGCGGCGCCGGCGGGCAGCGCGACCTGGTCCGACGGGTCGTCGGGGTGGTCGTGGACCCGGACCTGCCAGCCGCCGTCGGGGGCCGGCCCGGACGTGGCGATGTCGCCGCCCAGGCTGACCAGGACGCCGACGCCGAGGGTGTCGTGCACCAGGGTCGCGGCGCGGTCGGCGGCCACGGCCTTGGCGGTCGCGCCGAGGTCGAGCTGGAGGCCGGGCGGCAGGGTGAGCCGGCGGCCCTCGAGCCGCACGGTGCGCCAGCCGGGGACGGGCGCGATCCGGGCGGAGACCGGGACCCCGTCACGGAGGACCAGCTGCAGGTCGCGGTCGTAGCCCAGCCCGCGCAGGGCCGCTCCGACGGTGGGGTCGACGTCGCCTCCAGTCAGGGCGGCCGCCCGGAGCGCCTCGCGGAGCAGGTCGGCCAGCGTGGGCGACACCGTCACCGACCCGGCGGGGTTGCGGGCCAGCAGCATCACCTCGGAGTCCGGGCGGAACCGGTTGGCGGCGTCGTCGACGAGCTGGAGGTGGTCCTCGACGAGCCGTCGGGCCGGCTCGAGCGCCCGCGAGTCGGTGACGACCAGGTGGGCGCGGGTGCTCCACAGCTCCCAGGCGGCACTCGCGGTCCCGGTGCCCATCACGACCCCGACGAGGTGGTGTGCGAGCTGCCCGAGCCGGTGGAGAGGCTGGTGCCGCTCACCGACGACGTGCCGCTGCCGGTGCTGCCGGAGCTGGTCGAGGTCGTCGAGGTGGTGGCGGTCGTGGTGGTGTGGCCGGTGACCGCACTGACGGTCAGCGCCCCGGCGACGCCGAGGGAGGCGACGGCGGTGGTGCCGATGATGGCGGCTCTGATCCTGTTGTTCTCCATGCCTCCACGGTGCTCGCCGACCTTGTGCGTCTCCTGTGCGAGCGCTGGCGGCGGGCTGCGGGTCCAAGGCGGGCCAGGGCGGGCGGGCCAGGGCGGGACGGGTCAGGCCCGCCGCTCCTTCGCCCAGTCGGCCCAGTACTGCGCGATGAAGCTCGGGTTCCACTCCACCGCGGCGTCGGCGTCGACGAAGGCGTTGAGGTGCTGCACGCAGGTGTCGAGCCCCTGGCGCAGCAGCAGCAGGTCCTCGGCCGGGCGGCCCTGCACCGACAGCAGCCAGTCACGCTCGGTGTGGGCCCAGCCGGGCTCGAAGCCGCCGTGCGCGTCGAGGTACCGGAGGTAGCCGCTCTCGTGGTCCGCGAGGTAGGTCGAGATCGCCTTGACCATGAACTGCAGCGTCTCCCGCACGTCGTGCGGGCCGCGCACACGCACCTTCCCGGCCGCCTCGGTCAACGTGTCGCGCAGCCCGTGCAGCGAGTCGAAGACGTAGCGCCAGAGCTCGGCGTCCAGCGTGGCGTAGAGGACGTTCCTGGCGCCCAGCACCGCCAGCGCCGCCGCGACGTCCTCGCGCAGCACGACCTGGGGGTCCAGCGGCGGTGGCGCGTTGTAGACGTTGACGGTCGCGGTCCCGCCGCCGCTGGCCACCGCGACGTTCTCGCTCCCGCTGACCTGGACGGCTGCGGCCGGCTCGCGCTCGACCGGCTGGCTGTCGGGCGGCGTCCCGGTCACGGCGTGCCCGGCCCGTGCACGGTCACCGACGCGTGGCCGCCCTGCTGGGCGACCGCCACGTTGCTGCTGCCGGTCACCGTGGCGACCGAGCGGTCGCCGCCGGGCAGCTCGCGGACGGCGGCGAGCAGGGCCTGTGCCGCGGCCACCAGCTCCGCGTCGTCGGCGGCCCGGTTCTCCTGCAGCACCTCCTCCACCATGGCCTGCCGGGCCTTCGAGTCCGGGTGCGCCTCGGCGTCCTCGACGGTGCTGACGACCTGGTGGTCGTCGCCGAACCTGCGGCGCAGCAGGGCCTTGAGGCCGGCGTAGGCCGCGGAGACAGCGTCCTCGCCGACCTTCCCGGCGGCCTTCAGGGCACCGCTGCCGAGGGCGGCGAGGATCGCCGCGGTGACGGGGTCCATGGGGTCTCCTTCGGACGCGCGAGGTCGGACGACGCTGTCGAGGCTTCTCCTGGCCGAGCACGACCGTCAATGCCCCACCGGCACCCGGTCCGGACCGGCGCGGCCCCGTGCGGTCGCACCGACCTGTGACCGGCGCGACAGCGGCGTACGACGAACGGCCCTGCCGGCGGGGACGGTCCGGTCCAGACTGGGAAGGAGGAGCTGAGACCCATGACCCCCGCCGCGCCGCTGTCCCGTCGTACCGTCCTGCGAGGCGTTGCCGGCGGCGTCGCCGGTGTCTCCCTGGCAAGTCTGACCGCCTGCCGGGGCGGGAGCCCGACGACGGGGGCGGCCCCGTTCCCGAGCCCGACCGGGCTGGGGACGGCCGACGTGACCACGCGGCTGACCGCGCAGCCGGTCACCCTCGACCTGGGCGGCACCACGGTCGCCACCTGGGCGTACGGCGACACGGTGCCCGGCCCGCTGCTCCGGGTGACCGCGGGCCAGGTGCTGCGCGTCGACGTGGCGAACCGGCTCCCGGAGGAGACCTCCGTGCACTGGCACGGGATCGCCCTGCGCAACGACATGGACGGCGTCCCCGGCGTGACCCAGGACCCGATCGCGGCGGGCGGCTCGTTCCGCTACCAGTTCACCGCGCCGGACCCGGGCACGTACTTCTACCACCCGCACACCGGGGTGCAGGTCGACCGGGGGCTCTACGGCGTGCTGGTGGTGGACGACCCCGACGAGCCGGGCGCGTACGACGACGAGTGGGTCGTGGTGCTCGACGACTGGGTCGACGGCACCGGTCGCACCCCCGACGAGGTGCTGGCCGATCTCCAGGCGGGCGACCCGTCGATGGCGGGGACCGGTGACACGGGGGACATGGGCGGCATGGACATGTCCGGCGGGATGGGGTCGATGGGCGGGTCGGGCGAGCACGTCTCGGACGTCCTCGGCGGCGCCGGTGACGTCGACTACCCGCACTACCTGGTCAACGGGCGCACCCCGGCCGACCCGGTCACGCTGCGGGCGCGACCCGGTGACCGGGTGCGGGTCCGGATCGTCAACGCGGCCACCGACACGGCCTTCCGGGTCGTGCTCGGCGGTCACCGGCTGCGCGTCACGCACAGCGACGGCTGGCCTGCCGGGCCGGTCGACACCCCGGCGCTGATGGTCGCGATGGGGGAGCGGTACGACGTGGTGGTCACGCTGCGCGACGGGGTCTTCCCCCTGGTCGCCTCCGCGGAGGGCAAGGACGGCCAGGCGCTGGCGGTGGTCCGCACCGCCGGGGGGACCGCGCCGACGGCCGACGCCTCACCCGCCGAGCTGCGCGGCCCGGTGCTGCTCGGCACCGACCTGACGCCCGCGAGCGGCGTCCGGCTCGACGACCGCGAGCCCGACCGGACCCTCGACGTCGCGCTCGCCGGCTCGATGGCGACCTACCGCTGGACGATCAACGGGAAGGCCTTCCCCGACACCGCCGACCTGCCGGTGAGCGAGGGGGAGCGGGTGCGGCTGCGGTTCCTCAACCACTCGATGATGTTCCACCCGATGCACCTGCACGGGCACACCTTCGGCCTCGTCGAGGGTGGCGCCCGCAAGGACACGGTGGTGGTCCGCCCGATGCGTCGCGTCGAGGTCGACCTCGACGCCACCAACCCCGGCGCGTGGATGCTGCACTGCCACAACCTCTACCACGCCGAGTCCGGCATGATGACGATGCTCTCCTACCGCTCCTGAGCGGCCCCGCGCGTCAGGTGCCGGCCTCCTCGGCGACGACCTGGCCGTCGACCCGGATGGTAAAGGTGCTGCGCCGCCGGCTGTCGGCGGGCATCCGCTGCTTCACAATCTCGATGCGGTGGCCGTCCTGCTCGTGGTGCCAGGCGCGGACCGGGTCGGGGGAGGCGTAGCAGGTCGGGTCGGCCGGCTGCTGCAGCACCGTGACCGCCTCCCCGAGGCGCAGCTCGGCCCGTGCCTGGATGTTGTTCCACCGGAACTGCGCCGGCACCTGTGCCACCTCGAACTGGATGTGCATGTCTCTCCCCTGACGGCCCCCGCCGACGGAAGCGAACCAGACACGGGCTCGCGACGACAGGGTCGCACGGCCGGGTGCAGCGGTCCACAGGTCCCCGCGCCCTGGTTTCCGATCCGGGACCCGGGGAACACTGCGGGGATGGACAAGCTCACCACCCAGCAGATCCTCGATGCCGGCCTCGACGACTGGCGCCGGCTGGCCCAGGGGCTGCACGCCCGCTTCCGCACCGGCGACTTCGCGACCGGTCTGGCGCTGGTCACCGCGGTCGGCGAGGCCGCCGAGGCGGCGAACCACCACCCCGACGTGACCCTGACCTACCCGTGGGTGGACATCACCCTGGTCAGCCACGACGTCGGCGGCGTGACCCAGCGCGACGTCGACCTCGCCCGCCGGGTCAGCGAGATCGCCGGGGAGCGCGGGCTGGAGGCCCAGCCGTCGGCGCTGACCCAGCTCGAGCTCGCCCTCGACACCGCCGACGTGGCCGCGGCCGGTCCGTTCTGGGCGGCGCTGCTGACCGGCGACGCCACCGCGGTCGACGGTGTCCGCGTGGTCGACCCGAACGGCCGGGTGCCGCTGCTGTGGTTCCAGCACACCGACGCCCACGAGACGCCGCGGCAGCGCTGGCACTTCGACGTGTGGGTGCCGCACGACCTGGCCGACCAGCGGATCGCCGCGGCGGTCGCAGCCGGGGGCACCGTGGTCGACGACAGCGAGGCGCCGTCGTTCACCGTGCTGGCCGACCCGGAGGGCAACCGGGTCTGCATCTGCACGGTCCTGGACCGCGGCTGAGCCGTCAGGTGCGGGGGCGGCCTGAGAGCTGCTCGGCGGTCCCGACGAGCGCCACCGACGCGATCACCGCGACCACGAAGCCGAGGATGTTGAGCTCGAAGACGTCCCCGGTCCCGAGCAGGTTGGCGACGATGCCGCCGATCACCGAGCCGGCCAGCCCGAGCAGCAGCGTCCAGAGCAGGCTGAGGTTCTGCCGGCCGGGCTTGAAGAGCCGGGCGAGCGCGCCGATCACGAGTCCGGCGACGATGAAGCCGATCATGTTTCCCTCCCCAGCAGCGTGGTGCCTCCACGCTAGCGAGAGGCGCCAACCACCTGCGGAGATCGGCGGGTGAGCTCGGCCCAGCGCCAGGCCAGCACCCGCAGCACCGCCTCACGGGCGATGCCGGCGTCCATCTTGGACACGCCCTGCGCGCGGTCGGTGAACACGATCGGCACCTCCGCGATCCGCAGCCCGGCCCGGTCGGTGCGCCACGTCGTCTCGATCTGGAAGCAGTAGCCGTTGGACTGCGAGTCCAGCGCGCCGATGCGGTCGAGCGTCTCGGTGCGGAAGGCGCGGAAGCCGGCGGTCGCGTCGGCGACCGGCAGCCCGAGCACCAGGCGCACGTAGAGGTTGCCGCCACGGGACAGGGCGCGACGACGCCAGGGCCAGTTCCGGGTGCCTCCACCGGGGACGTAGCGGGAGCCGATCACCAGGTCGGCCCGCGCCAGACCCTCCAGGAGCTGCGGCAGGACCTCGGGCGGGTGGGACAGGTCCGCGTCCATCTCGACCACGGCGTCGTACCCGTGACCGGCGGCCCAGGCGAACCCCGCCCGGTACGCCGAGCCCAGGCCCTGCTTGCCGGTGCGGCTGAGGAGGTGCACTCCCGCGCCGTACGCCGGGTGACGGCGGACGACGCCCGCGGTGTCGTCCGGGCTGTTGTCGTCGACCACCAGCACAGCGGTGGAGGGGACGGCGTCGAGCACGCGGTCCAGGACCGTCCGGATCGTCGCGGCCTCGTCGTAGGTGGGGATGATCACGAGGGAGTGCATGGCTCCACCCTGCCCAGGCCCGGATGAACGCAACCTGACTGACCACCCGTGTCGGGACGACCGCAGCCGTAACACCACGGTCAGGTTGCATTCATGTCGCCCTGCGCACCCTGGGGTCATGCGCCGCACCAGGTCCGTCGTCGCGGGGGCCGCCCCTTCCTGGCTCCTCCCCGCGGTGGCGGCGGTCGTCGTCGTCCTGCTCCGGCTCCCGTCCCTGCACGCGAGCCTGAGCGCGGACGAGGGCGGCTTCCTCGTGGTCGGCGCCCAGTGGCACCCCGGCTCCTCGCTGTACGGCGACTACTGGGTGGACCGGCCTCCCCTGCTGGTGGGCCTGTTCGCCCTGGCCGCCTGGGCGGGGGGTGTCGTCGCGTTGCGCCTGCTCGGTTGCGTGGCGGCCGCCGCCGCGGTGCTGCTCGCTGCCCGGCTCGGTCGGCAGGTCGGCGGACCTGCCGGCCGGGTCGGCGCGGTCGTCGCCGCGGCGGCGTTCGTGTCCACCCCGATGTTCGACGCGCGCCAGGTGTCCGGCGAGCTGCTCGCCCTGCCGTTCGTCCTGGCCGGCCTGGTCGCCGTCCTCCAGGCCCGGCCCGCCCCCGCCACCGTCACCCCGACCGCCGGCCGCCGCCCGCCCGCCCAGGCCGACCTCCGCTGGCTCGCGGCCGGCGGTGCGCTGACCGCGTGCGCCTTCCTGGTCAAGCAGAACTTCGTCGACGTCGCCGCGTTCACCACCGTGCTGGCGCTGGCCGGCGGGCTCGGCACGCGCAGCGCCCGCGCCCTGACCCGGGCCGCCGCCGCCTTCTGGGGGGGAGCGCTGGTCACCGTCGTGGGGGCGGTGGCCGGCGCGGCCACCCGGGGCACCGACCCGGTCGGGCTGTGGCACGCGGTCGTCGTCTTCCGGTTCCAGGCCTCGCAGGTGATCGCGGGGGAGGCGTCCTCGGCGACCACCGAGCGCCTGCACCGCTACCCCTCCCTCGTGCTCGGGTCCGGCGCGGTGCTGCTGGTGGCCCTGCTCGTCGTACGAGTGCTCCGGACCCGGCCGGTGGACCCGCTCGGGCTCGCCGCGCTCGCCCTGCTCGGCTGGGAGACCGTCGCGGTGCTCGGGGGCGGCAGCTACTGGCTGCACTACCTGATGGGGCTGGTGCCCGCCCTCACCCTCGCCGCGGCGTACCTGAGCAGAGCGGCGCCCGCCCGGCACCCGACCGGCCAGTCCCCGATCTCACGGCCGCGGATCACGCTGGCCGAGATCGCCCTGGGGTGGGCGGTGGTCTCGACGGCGATCGCGGTCGGCACCGTCCTCGCGCACCCGGCTCGGGCGATGCCCTCGGCCGTGGCCGGCGAGTGGCTCGAGCACCACCGGCTCCCCGGCGACACCGCGATCGTGGCCTACGGCCAGCCCAACATCCTGGCCGAGTCCGGCACCACCAGCCCCTACGCCGACCTGTGGAGCCTGCCCGTGCGGGTCCGCGACCCCCAGCTCACCCGGATGGCGTCGGTGCTCAACAGCGACGACGCGCCCGACTGGGTGCTGGTCTACAAGCACCTGCGGACCTGGGCGGTCGACGCGCGGGCGGCGCGGGTGGCGGTCCGCGAGCACTACCGCCGGGTCGCCGACGTGTGCGGCTACCGGGTCTACCTGCACGACGGCGTACACCGCCCGGTGGCGACCGTGAACGGGCGCACCACCCGCGGTGCCCTGACCGATCCCAGCGGCGACCTCCCGGGGCGGCTGACCGCCCGCCCCGCCGGCGTTCCGCTGGACCACTGCGCGTGAACCGCCCGAGAACCTAGGCTGCGAACCATGGCATGCGTCGGCATCTGCGAGGACGACCCGGCGATCCGCCGCGTCCTGCAGCAGCTCCTGCAGCGCGGCGGCTTCGAGGTCCTCGCCGCCCACAACGGCGGCGAGGCGATGCGGCTCTTCCCGGGCCGGCAGCTCGACGTCGTCGTGCTGGACATCGGGCTGCCCGACGCCGACGGGCGTGACGTCTGCCAGGCGCTCCGCGCCGCCGGCCAGCACGCTCCGGTCCTCTTCCTCACCGCCTACGACGCGCAGCACGAGAAGATCGCCGGCTTCACCGCCGGCGCCGACGACTACGTCACCAAGCCGTTCGACGTCACCGAGCTGCTCCTGCGCGTGCAGGCGCTGGCCCGTCGTACGACGGTCGCGCCGACGGTGGCCGGGCTGGTGCTGGACCCGGTCCGGCACAGCGTGCGCTACCAGGAGGTCGAGGAGCACCTCACCCCCACGGAGTTCAAGATGCTCGCTGCCCTGGTGGCCGAACCGGGGGCGGTCGTCCGCCGGGGCAGCGTGGTCGCCGCGGCGTGGCCGCACGGCGCCCTGGTCAGCGACAACACCGTCGACTCCTACGTGCGCCGCCTGCGGGTGAAGCTGGAGTCGGTCGGCTCCCCGCTGGCGATCGAGACGGTCCGCGGCGTCGGGCTGTCGCTGCGGTGAGGCCGACCCGGTGAGGCTGACCCGGTGAGGCTGGGTCGCGTCCGGACCCCGCGACCGCCCATGGTCCGGTCGCTGCGCACCCAGATCGTGGTCTCCACGGTGGTCCTCACCGCCGGCGCGATGGGCCTGATGGCGCTCGTGGTCCAGCTGGTGCTCTCCTCGGTGGTCAACCGCAACGTCGACCAGGAGCTGCAGGACCGGGTGGCGGCGGTGCTCGGCACGGTGGACAAGGACAACCAGGTGCCCGACCCGTCGGAGAGCAGTGACCTGCGCTCGGGGGCCGACGCGATGGTCTTCGCCACCGACGGGCGCCTGCTGGTCGGACGCATCCCGGCCAAGCTCGCCGGCACCGTCGACCGGCTCAAGGACGTGACGCAGCCGACCTACCGCGACGTCGGCAGCTTCACCCGGCTGTACGCCGAGCCCTTCGACGACGGCGTCGGTGGCGTCGTCGTCGTCGCGGAGCTCCTCGGCCCCTACGAGCGCGCCGAGACCTACGCCCTGCTGGTCACCGGGATCCTGGGCCTGCTGGTCACGGTCGGGGCCGGTGCGGTCGCCGCGCTGACGATGACCCGGTCGCTGCGGCCCGTGGTGGTGATGGCCGAGCGGGCCGACGACTGGAGCGAGCACGACCCGGCGCAGCGCTTCGGCCTCGGCGAGCCCACCAACGAGCTCACCGCGCTGGGCCACACCCTCGACCACCTCCTCGACCGGGTCTCCCGCGCCCTGACCACCGAGCAGCGGCTCACCTCCGACATCGCGCACGAGCTGCGGACCCCGCTGACCGCGATCTCGGGCTCGGCCCAGCTCGGCCTGCTCGACGACGACCTCACCGAGGACCAGCGGACCACGCTGACCGAGATCGCCGCCGCCGCCCGCCGGCTCGACGAGACGGTGACCACGCTGCTGGACCTGGCCCGCTCCCCGGACACCGCGGCGGGAGGCCGCTGCACGGTGGCGCAGGTGGTCGCGGCGCTGGAGGCCTCCGCCCCCGCTTTCGCCACGCAGGTGCCGGCCGCGGATCGCGACGTCGCCGTGGCCGCGCCGCTGCGGCTGGTCGAGCGGGCGCTCCACCCGGTGCTGGAGAACTCCAGCCGCTACGCCAGCGGCACCACCCTGCGCACCGAGGTGGCGCCGGGGCGGGTGCGGTTCGTGGTCGACGACGTGGGCCCGGGCATCGACGACGTGGAGGGCGCGTTCCGGCCCGGGGTGAGCCGCTCGGGGGGAGCCGGCCTGGGGCTGGCCCTGGCCCGGCGGGTCGCGCGCAGCGCCGGCGGCGACGTGGACGTCGAGCAGTCCGGGTCGGGCGCCCGGCTGGTCGTGTGGCTGCCCCGACCCTGACCCGACCCTGACCCTGACCCGACCTGGGGCCGTGCCGGGCCGGACCGGGGGCTCAGCGCGAGAAGCGGCGCCGGTCCTCCTCGCGGCGGACCTTGCGGATCACCTCGGTGACGTCGAGGTGGTGGCGCTCCCGCCAGGTCGCGAGCCGCGCCCGCGCGGTGGCCCGCTCGGCCTCGCTGCGCCCCGAGCGCCGCAGCCACCAGTCCAGTGCGTCCTCGGCGTAGGCGACGAAGGCGATCGGGCGGGCCTGGCGGATCAGGTCGAGTGCCTCGATCGGCGCGTACCCCTGCGCCAGCAGCACCGCGTAGGCCAGCGACGGACCCCGGTTGACGCCCATGTGGCAGTGCACCAGCACCCGCGCGTCGGGGTGCGCGGCGAAGGCCTCCAGCGTGGTGGCGACCCCGGTGTCGAACCACGAGTCGGCCATCACCTGGCCGGCGTCGTCGACGCCGAGGTGGTGGTAGCGCAGCTCGGGGTGCAGGCTCAGCACCCACTCGGAGTCGTCCCACTCCTCGCGCACGTCGACCAGGTCGGTCACCCCGACCGCGACGAGCTCCTCGAGCTGGGCGACGGCCAGGTCGTCGTCGAAGATCTCCAGGTCGCCGCCGACCAGGAGCCGGTCGGTGACGAACTGGGCGTTCGCGGTGCGCGGCTGCCGGATCCTCCTGCTCGTCCCCCTGCTCATCCCTCCATCATGCGGGGGCGCCGGTAGGTTGCCGGGCATGGACCAGGTGCGCGCGGCGCTCTACCTCGACTTCGACAACGTCTTCATCGGGCTCGCCAAGCTCGACCCGGCCGCGGCGCTGCGGTTCGCCGAGCAGCCGCGCTCCTGGCTCGAGCCGCTGGTCTCGACGCTGACGACCGCCGGCCAGCGCCGGTGGCTGGTGCTCCGCTGCTACATGAACCCGGCCGGCTGGGTGCCGCACCCCAGCGGCGAGGGCCGGGTGTACTTCTCCCGGTTCCGGCCGTCCTTCACCACCGCCGGGTTCGAGGTCATCGACTGCCCGCGGCTGAGCCTGACCAAGAACGGCGCCGACATCCGGCTGGTCGTCGACGCCGTCGACGCGCTGGCGGTGGTGCCGACCTACGAGGAGTTCATCGTCGCCTCCGGCGACTCCGACATGACCCCGCTGCTGGTCCGGCTGCGTGCCGCGGACCGGCGCACCACGATCGTCTCGCCGTCCGACGCGGCAGGCGTGCTGGAGGCGGTCGCCGACCGGTACATCGACGGCGGCCAGCTCCTCGAGCTGCTCCAGGAGCGCACCGTCGAGCCCGACGACGAGCCGGTGGTGGGGGAGTCCCGGGAGGTGCTGCCGCTCACCGAGGGCCTGGAGCGCTTCCGGGCGCTGGTGGAGGACCGGTACGCCGCCTCGCCGACGCCGCTCAACCTCGCCCAGCTGGCCCACGAGCTGCACCGCGACCTGGGGGCGACGATCCTGGCCACCCGCTGGTTCGGCCGGATGTCGTTCGGCCGGGCGGTGGAGAGCCTCGAGCTGGCGGACGCCGAGATGTCGCACTACTTCCTGTGGGACCGCACCCGGCACGAGCCGCCCGCCCAGGACGAGAGCCGCGAGAACGGCCGCCCGGCCGAGCCGGAGCCGGTCGCGCGGGTCGCCGCGGTGGTCAACCTGCCGCACCTGCCGCAGCCCACCTGGGCGCACGTCTACCGGGCCCTGGCCGACTACGCCGCGGTCCACGAGTTCAACCTCACCGAGGCGACCCGCTGGGCCCGCGACCGGCTCGTCGCCGACGAGGTCGAGGTGAACCGCAACGCGATCGGCTTCGTGGTCCGCGGCGCGACGTACGGCGGGAAGCCTTTGTACGCCGAGCCGCCGCCGAGCGCGGAGGAGATCGGCGAGGCGTTCGTCGCCAACGTGCTCAGCCGTGCCGAGGCCGCCGACGTGGCGCTGAGCGCCGAGGACCGGGACGTGGTCCGGTCCTGGCTGGGCGCCGGCCAGGACGCCCCGTAGGTCGCCCAGGAGGTCGCCGGCACGTCGCCGGCACGTCGCCGGCAGGTCGCCGGCAGGAGACCCGGGCGCCCGGGACCTGGGACCCTGACCCGCGCCCTTCCCACCCGACAGGGTGGTTACGGAGAGGAACGGTCATGAACGCACTGGTCGTCTACGAGTCCATGTGGGGCAACACCGAGCAGGTCGCCCGCGCCGTCGGCCGGGGTCTGTCGGAGCAGGGAATCCACACCGAGGTGGTCGAGGTCGACAAGGCGCCCGCCGTGCTCGACGGCGTCGACCTGCTGGTCGTGGGCGGGCCCACCCACGCCTTCTCGATGAGCCGGGAGTCCTCGCGCGCCGAGGCCGTCCAGCGCGGCGCCCCGGGCACGCACACCACCGGCATCCGGGAGTGGCTGGACTCCCTGGGCCCGTCCGACGTCAGCGTGGCGACCTTCGACAGCCGGGTCGAGAAGGTCCGCCGCCTGCCCGGGTCCGCCGCGAAGGCCGCCGCCAAGCAGGCCCGCCGGCACCACGTCGGCACGGTCGTGGCGGAGGAGAGCTTCTACGTGGAGGACATGGCGGGCCCGCTCGTGGAGGGTGAGCTGGCCCGGGCCGAGGAGTGGGCGGAGGATCTCGCGCGCGTCTCGTGGTGAGGCCCGCGGCACCCCCGGAAACCTCGACGTCACACGGGGCACCTAGCCTCGCTACCCATGGGCATCAAGGTCTCACTCGAGCACCGCACGACGTACAGCTTCGACCGCCGCGTCACCCTGGGGCCCCACTCGGTGCGGCTGCGCCCCGCCCCGCACAGCCGCACGCCCATCGAGGCCTACTCGCTCACCGTCACCCCCGAGACCCACTTCCTGAACTGGCAGCAGGACCCGTTCGGCAACCACGTCGCCCGGCTGGTCTTCCCCGAGCCGACCGACCGGCTCGAGGTCACCGTCGGCCTGATCGCCGACCTGCAGGTGATCAACCCGTTCGACTTCTTCGTGGAGGAGTACGCCGAGCGGTACCCGTTCGCCTACGACCCGCTGCTGGCCGCCGACCTCGAGCCCTACCTGCGTCGCGTCGACGAGGGGCCCGCCGGGAGCGGCCCCGGCCCGCTGGTCCGCGAGCTGCTGGCCGGCCTCGGCCCCCTGGACGACCGGACGATCGTCGACTTCCTGGTGCACGTCAACCAGCACGTGCACGCCGCCGTGGCCTACACCGTCCGGCTGGAGCCGGGGGTGCAGACCCCCGACGAGACGCTGGCCAAGGCGCTGGGCTCCTGCCGCGACTCAGCCTGGCTGATGGTCAGCGTGCTGCGCGAGCTCGGCCTGGCGGCCCGGTTCGTCTCGGGCTACCTGGTGCAGCTGGTCGCGGACCAGGCCAGCCTGGACGGTCCGAGCGGACCCACCGCCGACTTCACCGACCTGCACGCCTGGACCGAGGTCTTCGTCCCCGGCGCCGGGTGGGTCGGGCTGGACCCGACCTCGGCGCTCTTCGCCGGGGAGGGGCACATCCCCCTCTCGGCGACCCCGCACCCCTCCAGCGCCGCCCCGATCAGCGGCCTGGTCGACCCGTGCGAGGTCACCCTGGACTTCTCCAACGTGGTCACCCGCTTCCACGAGGACCCCCGGGTCACCAAGCCGTACACCCGCGACCAGTGGCAGCGCATCGACGACCTCGGCGAACACGTCGACACCCTGCTGCAGGCCCAGGGCCTGGAGCTGACCATGGGCGGCGAGCCGACCTTCGTCTCGATCGACGACATGGAGTCCGCGCAGTGGAACACCGCCGCGGACGGCGAGCACAAGCGGGCGCTGGCCACCGACCTGGCCGCACGGCTGCAGGCGGTCTTCGGGCAGGCGGGCGGCCGTGGCGCCGTCGTGCAGCGCTCCCAGGGCAAGTGGTACCCCGGCGAGCCGCTGCCCCGCTGGCAGATCGCGCTGGTCTGGCGCGCCGACGGCGTCCCGCTGTGGACCGACCCCACGCTGCTGGCCGACCCGTGGACCGACGCGCCCGACGAGGAGGCGCCGGTCCACGCCGAGACGCTGGCCCGCACGCTGACCGCCCGGCTCGGGCTGCCCGAGGCCCAGCTCCTGCCCGCCTTCGAGGACCCGCTCGCCACCCTGGTCACCGAGGTGCGGCTGCCGTACGGCGAGCGCCCCGACGGCGAGCCCACCCCGGCCGACGTCGCCGGCCTGGACGCGGCGGTGGCCGACCCGACCGCCTGGGTGCTGCCGTTGCACCCGGTGGGCGAGGGCGGCTGGGCGAGCCCGGCGTGGCGGTTCCGGCGCGGCCGGCTGGTGCTCACCCCGGGCGACTCCCCGGCGGGCCTGCGCCTCCCGCTGGACGCCGTCTCCTGGGCGGACCCCCGGGTCGACCCGGAGCCCGACTACCACCGCGTGGACGGGCCGGTCGCCACCACCACCCCGACCGCCGAGGTCGTCGACGACCCGGAGGCGCCGCGGACCGCGGTGGTGGTCGAGGCGCGCGGAGGTCACGTCCACGTCTTCCTGCCGCCGCTGGACCACCTGGAGGACTTCACCGGGCTGCTGGGCCTGGTCGAGCGGTGTGCGCCCGGTCCCGTCGTCATCGAGGGCTACGGGCCGCCGCCGGACCCGCGCGCCCTCACCCTGGGGGTCACCCCCGACCCCGGTGTCATCGAGGTCAACCTGCAGCCCACGAGCAGCTGGGGGGAGCTCTGCCGGGTCACCGAGATCCTGTACGACGTGGCCCGCACGGCCCGCCTGGGCACCGAGAAGTTCGACCTCGACGGGCTGCACACCGGCACCGGCGGCGGCAACCACCTGACCCTGGGCGGACCCACCCCGGAGCGGTCCCCGATGCTGCGCCGGCCCGACCTGCTGGTCAGCCTGCTCACCTACTGGCAGCACCACCCGAGCCTGTCCTACCTCTTCTCGGGCCGGTTCGTCGGCCCGACCAGCCAGGCCCCGCGCGCCGACGAGGGACGACCCGAGTCGCTCTACGAGCTCGAGATCGCGTTCGCCGAGATCGAGCGGCTCACCGCCGAGGCGCAGGAGCACGGGGACGGCTTCTGCCCGCCGTGGCTGGTGGACAGGTCGCTGCGGCACCTGCTCACCGACCTGACCGGGAACACCCACCGCGCGGAGTTCTGCATCGACAAGCTCTACAGCCCGGACTCCTCGCGCGGCCGGCTCGGCCTGCTCGAGCTGCGCGGCTTCGAGATGCCGCCGCACGCGGAGATGGGGCTGCTCCAGGCGCTCCTGGTCCGGGCGCTGGTGGCCCGCTGCGCCGCCGAGCCCTACACCGCCCCGCTGGTGCGCTGGGGCACCGAGCTGCACGAGCGCTTCCTGCTCCCGTACGGCGCCGCCGCCGACATCGCCGACGTGGTGGCCGACCTGCGCCGGCACGGCATCGCCTTCGAGGAGGAGTGGTTCGCGCCGTACCTGGAGTTCCGGTTCCCACGGATCGGCACCCTCCAGCTCGGCACCGTCGAGCTGGAGCTGCGCGCGGCGATCGAGCCGTGGCGGGTGCTCGGCGAGGAGGCGACCGGGTCGGGCACGGCCCGCTACGTCGACTCCTCGGTCGAGCGGGTGCAGGTGAAGGTCAGCGGCGTGGTCCCCGGCCGTCACCTGGTCACCTGCAACGGGGTGCCGGTGCCGCTGACCGGGACCGGGGTGACCGGCGAGCAGGTCGCCGGGGTCCGCTACAAGGCGTGGCAGCCGTGGTCGGCGCTGCACCCCACCATCGAGGTGCACTCCCCGCTGCAGTTCGACGTCGTCGACCTCGCCCACGCGCGCTCTCTGGGAGGATGCACCTACCACGTCGTCCACCCCGGTGGGCGGTCGTACGACGTCCCGCCGGTCAACGCCTCCGAGGCCGAGGCCCGGCGTGCCAGCCGGTTCGAGGAGCGAGGGTTCATGACGGGTGAGGTCGACGTGGCCGCGCTGCAGGCCGAGGCCCGCCGCACCCGGTCCGCGGAGTACCCGCACACCCTCGACCTGCGCCGGCACGTCCCGCGGGGCTGGTCGACGGTTCGGGGCGGCTAGTGCGGAGTCCTCTGCTCGGGAGCTACCAGGCGGTGGTGGGGAGCCGGTTCGACGAGCTCGTCGCCCACGACGGCACCCCGCGGCCGGGCTGGGACGCGCTCGGGCTGCACGAGTGGGACCCGGAGTCGCTGCGCGAGGCGCGCGGCCTGGCCACCCGCCTGCTCGAGGACGACGGCGTCACCTACAACCCGCTGCCGGGATCGCTGGAGGCCAGCGGCCCGCGCCGGACCCGCTCGGAGTGGCGGCTCGACCCGCTGCCCACGATCCTCACCCACGACGACTGGTCGGCCCTCGAGCGCGGCGTCGCCCAGCGGACCCGGCTGCTCGACGCGATCGTCACCGACCTCTACGGGCCGCGCCGGCTGCTCACCTCCGGGCTGGTGCC
Organism: Marmoricola sp.; assembly: GCA_044227235.1. Lineage (GTDB taxonomy): Bacteria > Actinomycetota > Actinomycetes > Propionibacteriales > Nocardioidaceae > Marmoricola_A. The sequence continues at coordinate 209,838 of JBGAFN010000009.1, forward strand.
CCCCGACCTGCTCTGGCGCCACTCCGGCTACCTGCGTCCCGCCTGGGGGCTTCCGTCGGGGCGCCCCCGGATCGTGCTGTCGGCGACCGACGTGGGCCGTGCCGAGGACGGCTCCTGGCGGGCGATCAGCGACCGCACCCAGGCGCCCTCGGGGCTGGGGTACGCGATGGAGAACCGCCGGGTGGTGGCGCGGCTGCTGCCCGACGCCTACCGCAGCGCCGAGCTGCACCGGCTGACCGGCTTCTTCGGCCAGGTACGCGACGCCCTGGCCGACCTGGCCGCACCGGGCATCGAGGACCCGCGGGTGGTCGTGCTCACTCCGGGCCGGCACTCCGAGACCGCCTTCGACCAGGCCTACATCGCCTCGCTGCTCGGCTTCCCGCTGGTCGGCGGCGCCGACCTGATGATGCGCGACGGCCGGGTCTGGACCCGGGAGCTCGAGGGTCGCCGCCAGGTCGACGTGGTGCTGCGCCGGGTGGACGACACCTGGTGCGACCCGCTCGAGCTGCGCGGCGAGTCCGAGCTCGGCGTCCCCGGCTTCCTGGAGGCGTGCCGCCGCGGCACGGTGACCAGCGCGAACGGCTTCGGTGCGGGCCTGGTGGAGTCGCCGGCGTACGCCGCGCTGCTGCCCCGGCTGTGCGAGGCGCTGCTCGACGAGCCGCTGCTGCTGCCCTCGGCGACGTCGTGGTGGTGCGGGGACGCGACCGGGCTCTCGCACGTGCTGGCCCACCTGGACCGGCTGATCATCCGGCCGGTCAGCCCGGCCGCCGGCCGCGGGGTCTACGGGCCCGGCCTGTCGGCCCACCAGCGGGAGCGCTGGCGGGCCCGGATCGCGGCCGACCCGGTCTCCTACGTCGGCCAGGAGGTGCTGCCGCTGTCGACCACGCCGACGGTGGCCGGGTTCGGCCTCGGTGCCCGCCCGCTCACCCTGCGCGTCTTCGCGGTCGCCAAGGACGCGTCGTACGTGGTGATGCCGGGGGCGCTGGGACGGATCGTGCCCGAGGCCTTCGACCCGGCGACCGGACGCCGCGACCGGGTCGCGCTCAGCAAGGACGTCTGGGTCCTCAAGGCGGCGGGCGCCGTCCCGACCGTGGGCGGGGCGCCCGAGCACGCGGTGATGCGCCCCAGCGTGGTCCCGGCCGTGCCACGGGCACTCGAGAACCTGTTCTGGATGGGTCGCTACACCGAGCGGGCCGAGTCGACCACCCGGCACGTGCTGGCCCTGCGCGGCCTGGTCAACGAGCTGCCGCAGGTGTACGCCGACCCCGGCCGCGGTGCGGTCGACGTGCTCGCGGCCGCGCTGACCCACGTCACCACGACCTACCCGGGGCTGGCCCACCGGGCCCCGACGCCCGGCGGGATCGCCGACGCGACGGTGGACGCCGAGCTGCGCAGCCTGCTCGTCGACGCCGGCCGGACCGGGTCGGTGGCGCAGTCGCTCGAGGGGCTGACCGGGGCGGCCGGCTCGGTGCGCGACCAGCTCTCCAGCGACGTCTTCACGGTCCTCGGCGGCCTGGAGCGGGCCTGTGCCGGCCTGGAGGCGACCCATCCGACCGAGCAGCTCGACCTGGGCTCCCACGTGGTCGACACCGGCATCCAGGTGCTCTCGGGCACGCTGGCCCTGACCGGGATCACCGCGGAGAACATGGTGCGCGACGCGGGCTGGCACCTGCTCGACATCGGCCGCGGGCTGGAGCGGGCGCTGCAGACGATCTCCCTGGTGCGGTGGGTGCTCGGCGAGGTGCACGACCAGCCGGTCGAGCGTCACCTGGTCGCGGCCGTGCTGGTCGCCGGCGAGAGCGTGCTGACCCACCGGCGCCGCTACTCCGGCAGCCAGGCGGTCGACACCATGCTCGACCTGATGCTGCTCGACGAGGGCAACCCGCGCTCGGTCGCCTTCCAGGTCGCCCGGGTCCGGCGCGACGTCGACCGGCTCCCCGCGGGCGGGACGGCGGGGCGGCTCAGCGCGCTGATCGACGAGCTGTCGACGGCGCTGACCCAGCACACCGCGCCCCAGCTCGCCGCCGCGACCCCGGTGCCGGGCCACGGGGACGCGCCCGGCCAGGGGGCGGGCGAGGTGCTGCTGCACGGGCGCCGCGACACCCTGGTGCGGCTGTGCGAGGAGCTCCGGGACCGGCTCACCGGCCTGGCCGACGCGCTGGCCGCGACGTACTTCTGGCACCCGTCGGCGCCCCGCCCGCTGGTGCCCGAGCGGCCGCGGGAGGTGCTGCGATGACCCGCCGCTACCGGATCACCCACCGGACCACCTACACCTACGACGACGACGTCAGCGACTCCTACGGGCTGGTCCGGTCGCGCCCGGTCGACCTGCCCGGCCAGCGGGTGCTGGAGCACCGGCTCGAGACCGAGCCCGGGCACGCCGACCTCGGCGGCCACCACGACAGCGAGGGCGCCCAGGCGACGTACTTCCACGTCACCGTGCCGCACCGTCGACTGGTGGTCTCCTCGACCAGCCTGGTCGACTGCGAGGCGCACGGGCACGACCCGGCCGCCGAGCGGGTCCCGTGGGAGGAGGCCCGGCCGGCGGCCCGGGCCGACCTGCCCGAGGCCGCCCTGGCCGCGGAGTACGCCGCGCCCTCACCGCGGGTCGACCTGGTGCCGGCGGTGACGGCGTACGCCGTGACGTCCTTCCCGCCCGGCCGTTCCCTGGTGGAGGGGGTCCTGGAGCTCGTCACCCGGATCCACGACGACTTCGAGTACAAGCCCGGCAGCACGACCGTCTCCACCCGGGTCGCCGACGTGCTGGAGGCGCGCACGGGCGTCTGCCAGGACTTCGCGCACCTGATGATCGCGGGGCTGCGGGGCCTCGGTCTCGCGGCGCGCTACGTCAGCGGCTACCTGGCCACCGATCCGCCGCCGGGACGGGACCGGGTCGTCGGGGCCGACGCGACGCATGCGTGGGTGCAGGTCTGGGTACCCGCCCACGGCTGGCTGTCCGTCGACCCGACGAACGACTGCGAGACCGCCGAGCGCCACATCGTCGTGGGGACCGGGCGTGACTACGCGGACGTCCCCCCGGTGAAGGGCGTGATCTTCACCGAGGCCAAGGAGTCGACGATGGAGGTCTCGGTCGACGTCGCGCCCGCGGACGCCACCCCGTCACCCACCCCCGAAACCTGAGGAGAGAGCCGTGCGCTCCTTCACCTGCACCTGCGGGCAGACCCTGTACTTCGAGAACTCGCTGTGCGTGCGCTGCGGCAACGCCGTCGGCTACTCGCGCGTCGAGCAGGACATGCTCGTCCTGGGCGACACCTTCTCGCCGTGCCCCAACCTCGACCTCAACGGCTGCAACTGGATCCCCGACGTGGCAGGCGAGCCGTGCTTCGCCTGCTCGCTGACCCGGACCCGGCCCAACGACGAGGACCTCGCCCGGCTGCCCGCGGTCCGGGAGCAGTACTACCGGGCCGAGCAGTCCAAGCGGCGGCTGGTCTACGAGCTGGACCGGCTCGGCCTCCCGGTGGTGCCGCACGACGAGACGACCGGGCGGGGCGTCACCTTCGACCTGCTCTCCTCGATCGCCGAGAACGTGGTCACCGGTCACGCCGACGGCGTCATCACCCTCGACCTGGCCGAGGGCGACACGGTGCACCGGGAGAAGGTCCGCGCCGAGCTCGGCGAGGCCTACCGCACGCTGCTGGGTCACTTCCGTCACGAGATCGGCCACTACTACTGGCAGGTGCTCCTGGAGGACGACCCGGCCGCGTTCCGCGAGGTCTTCGGCGACGAGCAGGAGTCGTACGCCGACGCGATCGAGCGCCACTACGCCGCCGGTGGCCCGCCGGAGGGCTGGGAGGAGTCCTACGTGTCCTCCTACGCCACGATGCACCCGTGGGAGGACTTCGCGGAGACCTTCGCCCACGTGATGCACATCCGGGACACCCTGGAGACCGCGCACGCCTTCGGCCTGGCCGTCGACCCGCTGGTCGAGGCGCGCCGCTTCGACGACGTCGTGGTCGGCACCTGGCTGCCGCTGAGCATCGCGTTCAACCAGATCAACCGGTCGATGGGCAGCGAGGACCTCTACCCGTTCGTGCTCGCCCCCGCGGTCATCACCAAGCTGGCGTGGGTGCACGACCTGGTCGTCACCTCGGCCCAGAGGCAGGCCCAGCAGCAGCTCGGCCAGCCGGTCACCAGCTGACGGCGTCGCCGACCCGGATCGTCCCCGAGGTCAGCACCCGGCACACGGTGCCGGCGCGCCCGAGGCGCAACGCCTTCTGGGCGCCGGCACCGATGGTGTCGTCGAGCAGCTTGCAGGGCGCGGCGACCCGCACCACCTGGAGCTCGACCTCCCCGACCCGGACCAGGGTGCCCGGCGTGGTCGGCACCACGCCGTCGGAGACCGTCACGTTGCGTCGGGTCAGCTCGGCCGGGACCGGCGCGCCGAAGGCCGCGGCGGCCTCGGCCAGCTGGCTGGCCGACTGCAGGGTGACGTGCCGGTGCCGGGTGCCGTGGTACCGGTCGCCCACCAGCCCGCGGCCCTCCTCGGCCTCCACCGCCTCCATCGAGCGCATCGGGAGCCGGGTCGCCTTGGCGACGTGCAGCGCGACGACGGTGGGCACCTGCGGATCCAGGGCCGCTAGATCCCGGCCGCCCCGGCCAGCTGGCCCAGGGCGAACGTGACTGCCATGGCCGCCGCCCCGCCGACCACGAGCCGGGCCACCGCACGACCCTGCGGGGCGCCGCCGAGACGGGCGCTGATCACCCCGGTCAGCACGAGGGCGAGCAGGACGCCGACGAACGTGACGGGGATCCGCACCGAGGTCGGCGGCACGATGATCGCGACCAGGGGGAGCAGTGAGCCGACGGTGAAGGCGACTGCGGAGGAGAGCGCGGCGTGCCAGGGGTTGACGAGGTCGTCCAGATCGATGCCGAGCTCGGCGTCCAGATGGGCGCCGAGCGCGTCGTGGGCGGTCAGCTCCTCGGCGACCCTGCGCGCGGTCTCCTCCGAGACCCCCTTGGCCCGGTAGAGCGAGGTCAGCTCCTCCAGCTCCTGCTCCGGCATGTCCTTCAGCTCGGCGCGCTCCTTCTCGACCAGGGCCTTCTCGGTGTCGCGCTGGCTGCTCACCGAGACGTACTCGCCCAGCGCCATCGACACGGCGCCGGCCGCCAGCCCGGCCAGGCCGGCGGTCACCACCGGGGACACCTGGCTGGTCGCCGCGGCGACGCCGACCACCAGCCCGGCGGTGGAGACGATCCCGTCGTTGGCGCCGAGCACCCCGGCGCGCAGCCAGTTGAGCCGCTGGCCCAGGCCGGCGCCATGCGGTTCGTCGGCGTGTGCCTCGGTGCTGGTGGTCTCGGGGTTGGGGTCCACGGGTGCGCTCCTGGGTCGGTCTGCGAGCAAACTACTCCGCGGCCCCGAACCGCCGTGGGGGAGTGGGACAGACAGGCTCGTCAGGGCCCGGTCGACGGGGTACGACTCGCACAGCGCCACCCGAGCACGGGCGGGCCAGGGAGGGGAACACGATGTCGCAGGTGACGGACGCGGCCCACGAGGCCCGCAACAGCGAGACGCTCGAGCGCGCGGTGCGGTTCGGTCTGGCCTGCTACGGACTGGTCTACCTGGTGATCGCCTGGCTGGGCGTCCAGCTCGCCTTCGGCGACAAGCAGGGGTCGGTCAGCAAGAACGGGGCCCTGCGCCAGCTCACCGACCAGCCGCTGGGCCGCTCGCTGCTCTGGGTGCTCGCGGTCGGCTTCGTCGCGCTCGTGGTGTGGCAGGTGCTCGAGCTGCTGCTCGGCACCAGCGAGACCGGCGCCTCGAAGGCGATGGAGCTGGCGAGCCACGTGGTCAAGGCGATCGTGTTCGGCGCACTGGCGGTCTCCACGACCAAGGTGGCCCTGGGGTCCGGGGGCAGCCAGGGTGACGCCACCCGCACCTGGACCGCACGGCTGATGGACCAGCCCTTCGGTCCGTGGCTGGTGGGCGCGGCCGGGCTCGCTGTGATCGCGTACGGCGTGGTCAGCGCGCGCAAGGCGTTCACCGACTCCTACGAGAAGCACCTCGACCTCGAGGGCCTGCCCGAGGGCCCGGAGCAGGCGCTGCGTTGGGCCGCCCGCAGCGGGTACGTCGCCCGCGGCGCGGCGTTCGCGGTCATCGGCGGGCTGCTCGTGTGGGCCGCGGCGACCCACGACCCGAAGAAGTCCGGCGGTCTCGACGTCGCCCTCAACCGGGTGCTGCACGCCCCCGCCGGACCCGCCCTGCTGGTCGCGGTGTCGCTGGGCCTGGCCTGCTTCGGCGTCTTCTGCTTCGGATGGGCGGCCCGCTTCCGCCGCTGACCGGCGCCCTCCGCCGTAACCGTCCCCCTCCGTGGTCGTTCTCTGACCAGGAGGGAAACGGACATGTCGACCACTGCACGGGAGGGTGCGTCGTCCCCGGGGTGGCGCCGCCCGGCGGTGGCTGCCCTGCTGGTGGCGGCGGCGGCCCTGATGGCCTGGGGCCTCGCCCACGGCGGTCTCGGCCTGCCCTCGCTGCTCACCCGGGGTGCTCCCGGTCCCGTCGCGGGGACCACCCTCGTCGCGGCTCCCGGACCCGAGCGCCCGACCACCGTCCCGCCACCCAGCGCACCGCAGACCACGATCGCCCCCGGTGACAGCGTGCTGACCGGCGGCACCCGCGGCGAGGAGGGCGACCCAGGCAGTCCCGGCGGCTCCGGCACGACCCCGCCCCCGCCCGTGCCGCCGACCCCACCCGTACCGCCCCCGCCGCCCCCGACCCGTCCCGGTCCCGTCTCGGACCTGGTCGACCCGGTCGCGCGGACCGTCACCGGGACGCTCGGCGGCGTCACCGGCGGTGCGACCACCCCGCTGACCGACCCTGTCGACCACGTGGTCGACGTGCTCACCGACACCCTCGACGCCCTCCTGGGGGGAACGCCGTGACCGGCAACGACGACCACCCCGAGCTTCCCTTCGACGGCTGGGACGGACCCCGCCCCGATCCCGACCGCTCGCCCGACCAGCCGCGGGAGTCCTCGTCGGAGCACGCGCCCGAGCCCGAGGACTACCCGGGGGCGGACCTGGTCCGGGCGGAGCTCGAGCGGCTCAGCCGGCTCAGTGCCGAGGAGGAGGCCGCCGAGGACGAGCTGGCCCGCCTGGAGCTGGAGTGGCACAGCGTGCACCAGGAGGTCGCCGATGCCGCGGCCCGGCTCGAGGAGGCGAAGGCCCAGCGCGACGAGCTGATCGCCGCCACGGCGCGGGTCTCCGCCGAGCACGCCGTGCTCGCCGGCAAGGTGGACGCCGCCACCGAGGAGGACAAGGCGCGGCTCGACGCCGCCCTGGCCGAGCTGATGCGGCTCTCCTCGGGTCGCCACCTGGCCGAGGCCGAGCTCGCCGCGGCGAGCTCGGAGGTCGACGCGCTGCGCGAGGAGTACGCCGCGCAGGAGGCGATGGTCGCCCAGCTCGAGCTCGCCGTGGCCGCCGCCCGCAACCGTCGTCGTGCCCTGGAGAACGAGCGCCAGGCCGTCGAGGCCGCCGTCGCCGCGGAGACCTCCCGGCTCGGGGAGCTCCTCGAGCGGCTCAACCGGACCGAGTCCGAGCGGACCGGCACCGAGCGCGCCGTGCTCGAGCAGGCTGCCCTCGCGGAGGCTGCCGCCGTGCTCGACGCCGCAGCCGCGCTGGAGGCCGCCGACCGTCGCGACCGTGCCGACCGTGCCGACCGTCTGCCCGCGCCGGCCGAGGAGCGGGTGCTGGTCGGCGCGGGGGCCGGTGCGGGTGCCACCAGCCGGGTCCGGTGGTCCTCGACCGCGTCGTGGAACGCGGCGTTCGCGCTGCTGAGCGTCCTGGTGGTCGTGCTCGGCTTCCAGACGCTGACCTCCGACAGCACGCCCACCGAGGCCTTCTGCGCCGAGGCACCGCAGCTCGACGTCACCGCAGCACGCGAGGCCCTGCAGGCCCTGGCCGCCGGGGCGCGGCCGGGGACCGCGTTCGCGACGTTCGAGCAGGGCCGCTATGCGTACACGACGACCTCCCAGGTCGACCCGGACGTCCGCGCGGCCGCCGACGCGCTGGAGCGTGCACACGCGGAGGTGGTCGCCCTCCGGGACGACGACGCCCCGCGGTCGGCGTACCGGCGGGCCGGCCAGGCCGTGTTCGACGCCGATGACGCACTGCGCCGGACCTGCAGCAGCGCGACGGAGTAGGCCCCTCCGGTCCCCGATGGTGCGCAAACGCGGTCTGGACCACTCGGTGTGAGCGGTGCCGCACGACTGAGCCTGCGTCCGGTTCGGGACCTCTGCCGGAGCGTGTCCAGCGTCACGCGGGACGCCCTGCGGGTTTGAGACCCGTGCGAGGGGGCCGGTTCACTGGGCCGACCCGTTGCTTGCAAATGCAAGCGCACTGCGGGGACCGAACCGGAAGGAACCCTCGTCATGTCAGGCAAGTCCCGCCCCCGACATCCCGTGCGGCCATCGCCTCTGCGGCCCTCCCAGCGTGCCCTGATCGCCACCCCCGTGCTCACCGCCGGCGTGCTGGGCCTCGGCGTCCTCGCCGCGCCCGTGTCGCACGCCGCCGACCGCCCCGCCGGCACCGCCGGCACCTCGACCGCGGCCGCGGCCGCGTCGGTGCGGACCGTGGTCCAGGAGCTCCCGTTCGTCCCGGTCGCGCAGCGCCCGATGCGGGTCGCGCGCCGGGTCGTGATCGAGAAGCGGTCCTGGACGCTGCCGGTCACCGGCTACCACCTGACCGGCCGGTTCGGGGACGTCTCGGGACTGTGGTCCAGCGTCCACACCGGGCTCGACTTCGCCGCTCCCGAGGGCACCCCGATCCGCGCGATCGCCGACGGCGTCGTGCTGAGCACCGCCTACGACGGCTCCTACGGCAACAAGACGGTCATCCGCCTCGACGACGGCACCGAGCTCTGGTACTGCCACCAGTCCTCCTTCGCGGTGGCCCCGGGCCGGCGTGTCCGGGCGGGCCAGCTCCTCGGCTACGTCGGCTCCACCGGCAACACCACCGGACCGCACCTGCACCTCGAGGTGCGCCCCGGCGGCGGCGAGCCGGTGGACCCGGAGGTCGCGCTGGCCGCACACGGCCTGCGTCCCTGACGCAAGCGCGAGAAGGATCCTGGTGCCCGACGGGGTTGGGCACCAGGGTCCGTCCCTGCCAGAGTGGTCGGCGTGACCACGCTCGTCTCCTCACGCGACGGCAGGACCTTCACCCTCGGCTCGGCCCTGACCTCCGACCTCGTCGCCACCACGCCCGGTGACCTCCTGCTGATCCGCACCGCGGCGGGGGAGGTCCTGGTGGGGCAGGTGACCGCCGACGGGGCCGGCCTGCTGGTCGGCACCATGGTCGACACCGGGCTCGAGGGGGGTTTCCGCAAGGGCCAGGTCTTCGCGCCGTTCGCCGACGCGACCGCGGACGGCGTCGACGGCGACACCCTCGCCGCCCTGCAGGACGCCACGGGGTCCGGGCTGACGATCGGCACCTGGTCGGCCGGGGCGACCACCGGCCCCGCCCGGCTGCGCGCGGGCGGCTTCAACCGGCACACGTTCCTCTGCGGCCAGAGCGGCTCGGGGAAGACCTATGCCCTCGGGGTCCTGCTCGAGCAGCTGATGCTGGGCACCTCGCTGCGGATGGTCGTGCTGGATCCCAACGCCGACTTCGTCCGGCTCGGCGAGACCCGCGCCGGCACCTCCGAGGCCGACGCGAGCGCCCTGGCCGGGGTCGCCGTCCGCGTGCTGGCCGCGCAGCCCGGTGAGGGCGTCGAGCCGCTGCGGGCCCGGTTCGCCACGATGTCGCGGCAGGCGCAGGCGGCGGTGCTGCGGATGGACCCGCTGGCCGACCGCGAGGAGTACAACACCTTCCTGCACACCTTCGCCGACCGCGGCCCGGTCGAGGTCCAGGCGGCGATCACGCTGCTCTCCGAGGGCACGCCCGCCCAGCAGCACCTGGCGATGCGGCTGGAGAACCTCGGGGTGATGGCCTGGGAGACGTGGGCCGGGACGCGGCTGTCGGCCGCCGAGGTCGTCGCCGAGGGCCCGCGGGTGACGGTCTGCGACCTGAGCGGCTTCCGGGACCCGGTCGAGCCGGAGGTGGTCGCGCTCGACCTGGTGGAGAGCCTGTGGGCGCAGCGGACCAGCCGCACCCCGACCCTGCTGGTCATCGACGAGGCCCACAACATCTGTCCGGCCGAGCCGCGGGACGCCGTCCAGCAGGCCGTCGTCGACCGGTTGGTCCAGATCGCCGCCGAGGGCCGCAAGTACGGGCTCTGGCTGCTGCTCTCCACCCAGCGTCCCTCGAAGATCCACCCGCAGGTGCTCTCGCAGTGCGACAACCTGATGCTGATGCGGATGAACTCGCCCGGCGACGTCGCCGAGCTGGTCGAGGTCTTCGGCTTCGCCCCGCCCGCGATGATCGGCGCCGCCCCGTTCTTCACCCAGGGCGAGGCGCTGATGGCCGGCGCGTTCGCGCCGCTGCCGATGCGGGTGCGGATGGGGGCCCGCCTGACGGTCGAGGGTGGCAGCGACGTGCACGTGCCGCAGTGAGGTCCCCTGAGGTCCCCTGAGTTCCCCTGAGGTCCCCTGAGGTCCCCGCTAGAGTCACCCGCCATGACCGTGCTGCGCACCCCGGACGACCGCTTCGCGGGCCTGCCCGACTACTCGTTCCAGCCGCACTGGACGACCCTGGCCGAGGGCCTGCGCGTCCACCACGTCGACGAGGGGCCGGCCGATGCCCCGGTGGTGCTGATGCTGCACGGGGAGCCGTCGTGGAGCTACCTCTACCGCCACATGGTCCCGGTCTTCGCCGAGGCCGGGCTACGGGCGGTCGCGCCTGACCTCGTCGGCTTCGGCCGCTCCGACAAGCCCGCGCGGATCGCCGACTACACCTACCAGCGGCACGTCGACTGGATGACGGAGTGGCTCCAGGCCAACGACCTGCGCCGGATCACCCTGGTGTGCCAGGACTGGGGCTCGCTGGTGGGACTGCGGCTGGCGGCCGAGAACGACGACCGCTTCGACGCGATCGTGGTCGCCAACGGCTTCCTGCCCACGGCGGACCGCGGCGTGCCGGCCGCCTTCCGGCTGTGGCGGGCGTTCGCGACGTACTCGCCGCTGTTCCCGGTCGGGCGGATCGTCGACACCGGCTGCAACCGCCGGCTGACCGCGGCCGAGCGCGCCGCGTACGACGCGCCGTACCCGTCCTCGCGCTTCAAGGCCGGTGCCCGGGCGTTCCCGCGGCTGGTGCCGACCAGCCCCGACGACCCAGCCGTGCCGGCCAACCGGGAGGCGTGGAAGCGGCTGGGGGAGTGGCACAAGCCCTTCCTGACGCTGTTCGGGAAGGACGACCCGATCCTGGGGCGCGGCGACCGTCCCCTGCAGCAGCACGTGCCGGGAGCGCAGGGTCAGCCGCACGCCCGGTTGTCCGGCAGCCACTTCGTGCAGGAGGACGCTGGTCCCGAGATCGCCCGGCGCACCGTGGAGTGGCTCGCCGGCCACTAGGCTCACCGGCGTGCCCGCGCCCCATCTCGACCCGGTGACCGCCGCCCTGGCGGAGGTCCACGAGCGCGCCCGGACCGTGACCGCCGGTGCGGTCGCCGACTACATCCCCGAGCTGGCGCACGCCGACCCCGACGCCTGGGGCCTCAGCGTGGTCAGCGTCCGGGGGCACGTCTACGACCTCGGCGACGCCGGTACGCCGTTCACGGTGCAGTCGGTCTCCAAGCCCTTCGTCTTCGCCCTGGCCCTGCAGGACCTGGGACTGGACGGCGTGCTGCGCCACGTCGGCTGCGAGCCGAGCGGCGAGCCCTTCAACGCGATCAGCCTGGACCCGGCCGGCCGGCCGGAGAACCCGATGATCAACGCGGGCGCGATCGTCACGACCGCCCTGGTCGCGGGCCGCGACGCCGAGGAGCGGTTCGAGCGGATCCGGGCCTGCCTGTCGGCCTTCGCGGGACGCGAGCTCGAGCTCGACGCGGCGGTGCACGCCTCGGAGGCCGCCACGGGCGACCGAAACCGGGCCCTGGGGTACCTGACCCGGGCCACCGGTGCCCTGCCCGGCGGCGACGGCGCCGTGCTGGACGCCACCGACGTGTACTTCCGCCAGTGCGCGCTGCTGGTGACCGCCCGCGACCTCGCGGTGATGGGCGCGACCCTGGCAGCGGGCGGCCGCAACCCGCTGACCGGTGTGCGGGTGGTCGAGGCCGCGGTGGCCCGTCACACTCTGAGCCTGATGGCCTCCTGCGGGATGTACGACCGGTCCGGGGAGTGGCAGCTGCGCGTCGGGTTCCCCGCCAAGTCCGGCGTCGGCGGCGGCATCGTCGCGGTGAAGCCCGGCCAGCTCGGTGTCGGCACCTTCGGCCCGCGGCTCGACGAGGCCGGCAACAGCACCCGCGGCGTCGCGGCGCTGACGGTGCTGTCGGGCGAGTACGACCTGCACCTGCTCGCCCAGCCCGACCAGCCGGCGTCGCCGGTGCTGCGCAGCGACCTGGTCGACGGCCGGCTCACGCTGGTGCTCCGCGGCGAGCTCGGCTTCCTCGACGCCGAGGTAGTGGCGCACGAGGTGCTCACCGCGCTCGACGACCCCGAGCCCGGCGCCGCGCTGACCGAGGTCCACCTCGACCTGTCCCGGGTGGGCGGGGCCCGTCCCGTCGCCGCCCGGCTGCTCCGGGCGGTCGGCGACCTGCTCCGCTCCGAGGGCCGCTCCGTCACCCTGACCGACCCCGACCACCTGGTCCCCGAGCCGGAGCGAGCCCCCTGATGAGCCACCCGACACCTCTCGCTCACGGGAGCACCCGGTGAGCGCCGCCGAGACCGCGCCCGACGCCCGGCAGCCCCGCAGCGTCCAGTTCCACGTGCTGCGGGCGGTCATCGTCCTGGTGGTGGTCGTGGCCGTCGGCGGCGCGGTGATGGAGTTCGTCGAGAAGGTCGACTGGGGCGAGATGGTCGACGCCGCCCTCGGGGTCGAGCTGTGGCAGTACGCCGTGCTCTTCGTGGCGCTGCTGGTGCGCCAGGTGCTCAACTCGACGCCCCTGGTGCTGTTCCTGGAGGACCTGACGATCGTCCGGGCGACCGCGGCGGACCAGGCCGCCACCCTGGTGTCGATGGTCGCCCCGCCGCCCTCGGACATCGTGCTGCGCCTCAAGATCTACAGCGGCTGGGGGATCGAGCTGGCCCGCGGCCTGGCGGCCTCCACCCTGAACACGCTCGCGTTCTACATCAACCGCCTGATGGTGCCGCTGGTCGGACTCGGGTTGATGGTGGCGCTCGGCAAGTCCCAGCCCAGCTTCGTCACGATCGCGCTGACCTCCGTCGCGGCCGGGCTCGGGCTGCTCGTCGGGGCGACCCTCGCCGTGCGCGACGCCGGGAGCGCCGAGCGGATCGGCCGGCTGGTCGGGCGCCTGGTGGCCAGGTTCCGGTCCTCGGTCGACCCCGAGGACTGGGCGACCCGCGTCCTGGAGTTCCGCAACCGGATCGCCGACAAGTACACCGCGGTGCTGCCGAAGGCCCTGGTGGCCCTCTTCGTGATGACGGTCGCCGATGCCGGGATCGTCCTGCTGGCGGTCCGGTTCGCCGGGGTGCCCGCGAGCGCGCTGCCGGCGCTGGTGGTGCTCGGCGGCTTCCTGGTCCTCTTCCCCATGACGATCGCGCCCTTCCAGGGACTCGGCCTGCTCGACTCGGCCCTGCTCGCGGCGTACGTCGCGACCGCCGGCGACGGCTGGGAGCCGGAGATCCTCGCCGGGATGGCGATCTACCGCATCGTCACCCTCGGCGGCCCGTTCCTGATGGGCCTGACCTTCCTGACCGCGACCGGCGGGCTGCGCGGCATCCGCTCGGGAGCCACAGAGGTCCCAGGAGCCGACTCGTGACCCGAGACGTGACCTAGGGCCCGGTCCGGGTTGGCCCGTTCTGCGCCAGTCTGGTGGGGTGGACGAGGACAAGCTCCGGGCCACCTCGGTGCCCGACCAGGCCGTCCCCGCGCAACCGGGGCGCGAGGACCGCGACGGCCTGCGCGGCCGCTCGACCACCACCGTGCTGGCGCTGGTGCGCCTGGCGATGCAGGACAAGGAGACGCCCGAGGAGCTGGCCGGACGGCTCCGCGCCGAGGCCCGTGGTGACGAGGTGCTGCTGCGGCTCGCCCTGGGCCGGGTCTCCCGAGCGATGCTGCGCGTGCCCACCCCGGCCGGGCTGCGGGCGGCGGAGGTCCTGCGCCGGGCCATCGCCGGACTCGAGGAGCCCCACTGACTCCCCTGTCCGGGGCCGGGCGGGTGGGATCCGGCGTGGTCAGTGCGTGGGGACGGGCGCCAGGTGCTCGACCAGCCAGTCGCGGCTGAACCTGGCCACCTGCTCGAGGGCGCCGGGCTCGGAGAACTCGTGCGTCGCGCCGGGCACCACCACGAGGCGGTGCGGACCGGTGAGCAGGGACGAGGCGGCGACGTTGACGTCGAGCACCGCCTCGTCCCTGCTGCCGACGATCAGGAGCGTCGGGGCCAGCACCGAGGACAGGTGGTCCGCGGCGAGGTCAGGCCTCCCGCCGCGTGAGACCACGGCACACACCTCGGCGTGCGGGTGTGCGGCGGCGACGAGCGCCGCAGCAGCCCCGGTGCTGGCTCCGAAGAACCCGATCGGCAGATGTCCGCACCCGGGCTGGGTGCGGAGCCACGCGGTCGCCTCGAACAGCCGTCCGGCGGCGAAGGTGACGTCGTCGGCGTGGGCGAGGTCGGTGGGGAGGAAGAGGTCGACCAGCAGCGTGCCCAGACCGGCGTCGACCAGGGCGCGGGCGACGTAGGCGTTGCGGTTGCTGTGCCGGCTCGAGCCCGCTCCGTGGGCGAAGACCACCAGCCCGCGTGCGTGCGCCGGCACGGTCAGGTGGCCGGGCAGGCGGACAGCACCTGCCCGGACCTCGACCTCCTCGTCGGTGCCGGCGTCCAGGAACGGGGACTCCGTGAACGGGCCACCAGTACGGCGTCGCGCCGCTCCCAGGAGCCCGACGACCTCGGCGTCGGTGACCGGGTGGAAGTCCAGGTAGGCCTGGCCGACCGCGCCGAGCCACGCGGGCCGGTGCGGGCAGACCACGCGGTCGGCCTCCACGTTGAGCAGGCCCAGCGCGCTGTCGGCCCCGACCGGAGCCGCGACGACGACCCGTTCGGCGCCCAGGGCCCGGGCGACCCGGCAGGCGGCGCGGGCGGTCGCGCCGGTGGCGAGGCCGTCGTCGACCACCAGTGCGGTGCGCCCGTGCAGCGGCAGCCGCGGCAGCTGGGCGCGCAGCCGGGCCGCGCTCCGCTGCAGCTCGGCGCGCTCGGCCTGCTCGACGGCCTCGAGGGCGTCGGTGGAGACCGGGGCGCCGCGGAGCACGTCGTGGTTGAGCACCCGGATCCCGCCCTCACCCACGGCGCCGACGGCGAGCTCGGGATGGCGGGGGAGCGTGAGCCTGCGCACGGGGAGGACGTCGAGGGGGGCGCCGAGGGCTTCGGCCACCGCAGCGGCGACGACCATGCCGCCGCGCGGCAGGCCGAGCACCACCAGGTCGTCCCCGCGCAGGTCCCCCAGCGCGCGGGCCAGCTGTGTCCCGGCGTCGCGCCGATCGGTGAACAGTGCCTCTCCGGCCATGGCCCCCACTCCTCTCAGCCCAGCCGCAGCAGGGGTCGGCCGTGGGCGGCCTCGGTGAGCAGCTCGGTGCGGGACAGGGCCCACGAACCGCAGTCGCACGAGGCTGGGAGCAGGTCGCCGGCGTCCGGGTGCGGCTCGAGCAGGTCGACGTACTCGGTGCCCTGCGGGGCGTCGTGCGGCGCCACCTGGTGGGGGATCTCGGAGCGGACGTGGGGCCCGACGGCCGCCCGGAAGACCAGGCCGGCGGGGGTCTGCAGGACGTCGGCGACGTGGTGGCCGCGGGCGCACTGCACGAAGAGCCGCTGGTCCTGGGGTCCGGTGGCCAGCGCGTCGCGTGCCTGCCGGCGACGCTCCTCGAGGGAGATGGTGCGTCCCATCGCGAGCCTCCCTCCTCGAGAACCCCCGAACGGTCCCGATTGCGCCTGAATCCACCCTGACCCGTCGGAAGTGGGACCGGCAGTGACCTAGGGCCCGCACACGTTGGTCGTTCGGACGGAGTGGAACGAGTGGACCGCGGTCCGGCGGACTACGGTCGAGTGGCGCGATACCCGGGCGCAACGCCTCTAAACAAGGGATCCCGTCGCGTCCACGCTGGAGGCATGAGGATTCCAGCCCCCGACGAGGCCGGAGGACCTTCGTCGACCATGGCGGCGTGGGCGGTCGCCGGGAGGCCCGGAGGTGCGCGCCCGGACGGCACCGGCCGGCTGGTCCGCGTCGAGCGGGAGACGCCGTCGCCCGGCCCGGACGAGGTGCTCGTCCGGGTCCGCGCCTGCGGGGTCTGCCGGACCGACCTGCACCTGGCCGACGGCGAGCTGGCCGCGCGGCGCTCCCGGTGCGTCCCGGGGCACGAGGCGGTCGGGGAGGTGGTCGGCCACGGGGAGCAGGCGACGCGCTTCGCGCTCGGCGACCGGGTGGGGATCGCCTGGCTGCGCCGCACCTGCGGCAGCTGCCGCTGGTGCCGTACCGGGCGGGAGAACCTCTGCCCCGGGTCGCAGTACACCGGCTGGGACGCCGACGGGGGCTACGCGGAGTACGCGGTGGCCCCGGAGGCCTTCGCCTACGCGGTGCCCGACGGCGTCGACGACGTGGCCGCCGCGCCGCTGCTGTGCTCCGGCATCATCGGCTACCGGGCCCTGCGCAGGGCGCAGCTCCCACCGGGGGGCCGGCTCGGCCTCTACGGGTTCGGGGCGAGTGCGCACCTGACCGCCCAGATCGCGCTCGCCCAGGGCGCCGAGGTGCACGTGCTGACCCGCGGCGCGGGCGCCCGCGCGCTGGCGCTGGAGCTCGGCGCAGCCTCGGTGGGCGACGCGTACGACGCCCCGCCCGTGCCGCTCGACGCGGCCGTCCTGTTCGCACCGGTCGGCGACCTCGTCCCGGTCGCTCTCGCCGCGCTGGACCAGGGCGGCACCCTCGCCGTGGCCGGGATCCACCTCACCGACGTCCCCCCGTTGGACTACCAGCGGCACCTCTTCCGGGAGCGGACGTTGACGAGCGTGACCGCCAACACCCGCGCCGACGGCGAGGAGCTCCTCCGCCTGGTCGCCTCCCTCGACGTCCGCGCCCGCACCACGGTGGTGCCGTTCGACGACGCGGACCGCGCCCTGGCCGACCTGGCCCGGGGTGACGTCACCGGCGCGGCGGTCCTGGAGGTGTCGTCATGAGCAGCACCCTGACCTTCCTCGGCGCCACCGGGACGGTGACCGGGAGCCGGTTCCTGGTGGAGACCGACGGGTCCCGGGTCCTCGTCGACGCCGGGCTCTACCAGGGCCTGCGCGAGCTGCGGCGACGCAACTGGGCCGCCTCGCCGATCGACCCGGCCAGCATCGACGCGGTGGTGCTCACCCACGCCCACCTCGACCACTGCGGGTATCTGCCGCGCCTGGTCCGCGACGGGCTGAGCGCCCCGATCCTCTGCACGGCCGAGACCGCCGAGCTGGCGGCCCTGGTGCTCCGCGACAGCGCGCACCTGCAGGAGGAGGACGCCCAGGACGCCAACCGCGCCGGGTACTCGCGGCACCAGCCCGCACTGCCCCTCTACGACACCGCGGACGTCGAGCGGACCCTGCCGCTGTTCCAGCCCGTCCTCCTGCACGAGGAGGTGCCGGTCACCGACGACGTCGTGCTGCGGCTGACCTCGGCCGGCCACATCCTGGGGGCCGCCAGCGCCCTGGTCACCGCAGCGGGGGCGCGTGCCCTGTTCAGCGGCGACCTCGGCCGCCCCGACCACCCGTTGGTGGCACGACGGGAGGACCCGCCGGAGGCCGACGTCGTCGTGGTCGAGTCGACGTACGGCGACCGGTCGCACCCGGTGGCCGGCGAGGACGTGCTGGCCGACGCCGTCCGGCGCACGATCGGCCGGGGCGGCAGCGTGCTGGTGCCGGCGTTCGCGGTGGACCGGACCGAGCTGGTGCTCCTGCGGCTCGGAGCGCTGATGCGTGCCGGCGAGGTGCCGACCGTGCCGGTGTACGTCGACAGCCCGATGGCGCTGCGCGCCCTCGACATCTACCGGCGGGCCCTTGCCGAGGTCGACCCGCGCCTCCTCCCGTCGGGGTGGGAGGTCGAGGGCTTCGGCGTCCCCGATCTGCGCGTGGTGCGGAGCGCGAGCGAGTCCGAGACCCTCAACCGGCCGCGGCACCCGTGCGTCGTGATCTCGGCCTCCGGGATGGCCACCGGCGGACGCGTCGTCCACCACCTCGCCGCCCAGGTCGGCGACAGCCGGAACTGCGTCGTGCTCACCGGCTACCAGGCCGTCGGCACCCGGGGCCGCGACCTGGTCGAGGGGGCCCGCCAGCTGAAGATCCACGGCCGGTACGAGCGGGTGCGCGCCGAGGTGGTCGACGACCAGGAGTTCTCGGTGCACGCCGACGCCGGGGAGATCGTCTCCTGGCTGCGGCGCTCGCCCGCCGAGCCGCGCACGGTCTACGCGGTCCACGGCGAGGCCGGGGCCTCCGAGGCCCTGGCTGCCCGGGTGCGTGACGAGCTGGGGTGGGTGGCCGTGGTCCCGCGGTGGGGCGAGCGGGTCAGGATCGACTGAGCCGGTCGAGCACGGTGTCCACGACCCGGCCGAAGGCGGCCAGGTCGGCGGGGTCGACGGCGTCGAAGACGAGCCGGCGCACCGTGGCGACGTGGGCAGGCGCGACGTGCTCGATGGCGCTCCGGCCCTGCTCGGTGACCGCCACGAACGACCCCCGGCCGTCCTCGGCGCAGTCGTCGCGGCAGATCAGGCCCCGCGCCTCCATCCGCTTGAGGTGGTGGGAGAGACGGCTGCGCTCCCAGGCCAGGGCCGAGGCCAGGTCGCTGACGCGGAGGCGCCCGTCGGCGACGTCGGTCAGCCGGACGAGCACCTCGAAGTCGGGCAGCGACAGCTCGCCGTCGGCCTGCAGCTCGCGGTTGAGCGCGGCGGGCAGCTCGGCGGTCAGGGCGAGCCAGCGACGCCACACGCGCTGCTGCTCGTCGTCGAGCCAGGGGGTGGTCATGCGGTGCAGTCTAGCGGAATAGTTGACGTGTCATCAATGTTCGGGAAGCATCCGGACCCACCGGAGCAGGCATCGGAGAGGATGGACCGCATGATCGACGTACGACGGGCCGAGGACAGGTTCGCGAGCAGGTGGTCCTGGCTGGACTCCAAGCACTCGTTCTCGTTCGGCCGGCACTACGACCCGGCCAACACCCACCACGGCGTGCTGATGGTCAACAACGACGACGTCGTCGACCCCGGCACCGGCTTCGACACCCACCCGCACCGGGACATGGAGATCGTCACCTGGGTGCTGCAGGGCTCGCTGGTCCACCAGGACTCCACCGGCCACAACGGCATCATCTACCCGGGCCTCGCCCAGCGGATGAGCGCGGGCCGCGGCATCCTGCACTCGGAGAAGAACGACTCCTGGACCCTGTCCGGCGAGGTCCACACCGAGCCGGTGCACTTCGTCCAGATGTGGGTGCTGCCCGACGAGTCAGGCATCACGCCGGGCTACGAGCAGGTCGAGATCGACGGCGAGCTGCTCGGCGGCGGGCTCGTCCCGGTCGCCTCCGGGATGGCCAAGCACGACGGCGCGGCCGCGATCCGGATCGCCAACCGCCACGCCGCCCTGTATGCCGCGCGGCTGCAGCCGGGACAGAGCGTGCAGCTGCCGGAGGCTCCCTTCCTGCACCTCTTCGTGCCCCGGGGGTCGGTGGTCCTCGAGGGCGCCGGGCCGCTCTCGACCGGCGACGCCGTGCGCCTCACCGCGGTCGGGGGCCAGCAGGTGACCGCCACCGAGCCGGCCGAGGTCCTGGTCTGGGAGATGCACGCCACAGTGGGCGGCTGACCCTTCGGGACCTCTTCCTCCCGCCCACACGGTGCCCCCGGCGTACGTTGGAAGGGACCTGAGGGAGGCGGTCCGCATGGGAGCGGGAAGCGGCCAGTTCATGCGCAACAGCGACGCGTTCACCTGGGAGATGGAGCACGACGCAGCGCTGCGCTCGACCGTCGTGTCGGTCTTCCTGCTCGACCGCACCCCCGACTGGGACGTGCTGGTCGAGCGGTTCGACCGGATCGCGCGGACGCTCCCGTCGTTCCGCCAGCGGGTGGTCACCAGCCTCCCGCCGGCCCCGCCGCACTGGGAGGTCGACCCCGACTTCGACCTCGGCTACCACCTGCGCCGGGTCACCGCCCCCAAGCCGGGCGACCTCTCCGGCCTGCTGGAGATGGCCCGCCGGGCCGAGATGGCCGACTTCGACCGGGCCCGCCCGCTGTGGGAGGTCACCCTGGTCGAGGGCCTCGACGACCCGTCGACGCCGGCCCGGACCGCGCTGCTGTGCAAGCTGCACCACGCGCTCACCGACGGCGTCGGCGGCGTCGAGATCGCGCTTGCCCTCTTCGACCTCGAGCGCACCCCGGCCGACCGGGGCGCGATGCCGGAGGCCCCGTTGGCGCCCACCCCGCCGCTCTTCGACGCGCTGCGCGGCGCCGCGGCGTACGACGCCGGGGTGGTGAGCAGCACCATCGGCTCGGTGCTCCGGCACGGCCCCGCCCTCGCGGTGCAGGCCGTCCGGCGGCCGCTGCGCACCGCCCGCGACGGGGCCGAGCTCGCCGCGTCGGTGTACCGGACGGTCCGGCCCATCAACCGGACCGGCTCGGAGCTGATGCGCGAGCGACGGCTGGTCCGGCGGCTCGGCGTGCACGAGGTGCCGATGCACCGGCTCCGCGAGGCCGCGCACGCGGCGGACGGCTCGCTCAACGACGCCTTCATGGCCGGCGTCACCGGTGGGCTGCGGCTCTACCACGAGGTGCATGGCGCCGAGGTCGGCGACCTGCACGTCACCATGCCGGTCAACCTGCGCGCCGACGGCGACCCGATCGGCGGCAACCGGATCACCCTGATGCGCTTCGACGTCCCGGTCGGCGAGCCGGACCCTGCGACCCGGATCCGGCGCATCCACGAGAAGACCGGCTCGGTCCGGCACGAGCGGTCGCTGCCCTACACCCAGCTGATCGCCGGCGGGCTCAACCTGCTCCCGCGCCGCTACATCGCCTCCATCCTGCGCAACGTCGACTTCCTGGCCAGCGACGTGCCCGGCATCCCCGTGCCGGTCTTCATCGGCGGCGCCGCCGTGCTGATGCAGTACGCCTTCGGCCCCACCATCGGCGCCGGCGTCAACGTCACCCTGATGACCTACGTCGACACCTGTGCGCTGGGCATCAACGCCGACACCGGCGCGATCCCCGACTTCGAGGAGTTCCAGCGCTGCCTGGTCAAGGGCTTCGAGGAGGTCCTGGCGCTGGCCCCCGAGGTGCACGAGGACCCCTCGTCCTGAGACCGGGGGCGGGCGCGGACCCGCCGCCCCTAGCCTTCTGCGCATGACGAACGGCACCCGCGTCGCCCTGGCCCTCGGCAGCGGTGGAGCCCGCGGCTACGCCCACATCGGCGTGATCGAGGAGCTGGAGGCCCGCGGCTACGAGATCACCACGATCGCGGGCACCTCGATGGGTGCCCTGGTCGGTGGGCTGCACGCGGCCGGACGGCTCGACGAGTTCTCCGCGTGGGCGCGCGGCCTCACCCAGCGCGACCTGCTCAAGCTGCTCGACCCGGCCTTCCGCGGCCCGGGGGCGATGAAGGCCGACAAGGTCCTGGCCAAGGTCGCCGAGCTGCTCGACGGGGCGCTGATCGAGGAGCTCCCGATCGCCTACACCGCGGTCGCGACCGACCTGCTGGCCGGCAAGGAGGTCTGGTTCCAGGAGGGGCCGGTCGCCGCGGCCATCCGGGCCTCGATCGCGCTGCCCAGCATCATCACGCCGGTGGTCATCAACGGCCGCCTGCTCGCCGACGGTGGCCTGATGAACCCGATCCCGATCGCCGCGACGCTGGCCAGCCACGCCGACCTGACCCTCGCGGTCGACCTCGCCGGGGAGCGCGAGGGCGGCGCCGGCCGGACTCCGGTGCAGGAGTCCGCGGAGCAGCGGCCGCGCGAGGAGTGGTCGGAGCGGATGCGCCGCAACGTCTCCACCTGGTTGGAGAGCGAGATGATCCGCGACCGGTTCCCGCGGCTGGTCGCCCGCGGCGAGGCATGGGTGGCGGTGGACGAGGGGTCCGGCGACGAGGTCGACCGCTCGGACGAGCCGGCCTCGCCGGCGTACGACACGATGCCGCGCGGCATCGGCACGCTGGAGGTGATGGAGCTGTCGCTCGACGCGCTGCAGACGGTGCTGTCCCGGTTCCGGGTCGCGTCCTACCCGCCGGACCTGATGGTCACCGTGCCGAAGTCGGCGTGCAAGGTGCTGGAGTTCCACCGGGCGACCGAGGTGATCGAGGTCGGCCGGCGGCTCGCCGCCGAGACGCTGGACCGCTACGAGGCCGCCCAGGACTGAGGGCCGGTCACCCCAGCTGGGGGAACGGTCGGGCCTGCTCGAGCTCGAAGGCCAGCTCCAGGAGCGTGCGCTCCGCGCCGAGGTCGGCGGCCAGGTGGACGCCGATCGGCAGCCCCGTCGTCGTGCGGCCCAGTGGCAGCGAGACGGCCGGGGCGCCGCAGGCGTTGTGCAGCGGCGTGAACGTGACGTACTGCAGCAGCCGCCCGAAGAGCGCGTCGAAGTCCAGCTCGGGGGAGAGGTGGCCCAGCCGCGGCGTGGTGCGCGCGAGCACGGGCGAGAGCACCACGTCGTACGACGCGAAGCCGGCCCGGTAGGCCGGCGTGGTCGCCCGCAGCCGACGGATGACCCCCGGCAGGTGCACGAGCTCGCGGCGCGCCATCGCGGCGAGGCCGCGGCTGAGGTTGTCGGTCAGGGTGGCGTCGAACTCGCGGTCCAGGATCCGGCGTCCCCCGACCGCCAGCAGCAGCGAGAGCGTGCCCCAGTAGCGGGCGAAGTCGTCGGCGAACTGACGCCCGACGGGCACCGGAGCCGGCGCGACGTGGTGGCCGAGGTCGGCCAGCAGGTCGGCGGTGCCGGTGACAGCGGCCCTGGTCTCGTCGTCGGTGACCGTGCCGTTCACGGAGTCGAGCACCACGCCGACCCGCAGCCGTCGCCGCGACGGGCCGGTCACCTCGCCGACGACGGGCAGGCGCTGGTTGCGCCACGTCCGCTCCAGCCCGGCGACGAACCCGGCGGTGTCCCGGACGGTGCGGGTGACGACGCCCTGGCTGATGATCTGCACCGGCAGCACCGAGTCGGCCGGGTCGACCTTGAAGCGGCCGCGGGTGGGCTTGAGCCCGACCAGCCCGCAGGCGGCGGCGGGGATCCGGATCGACCCGCCGCCGTCGTTGGCATGCGCGAGCGGGACCACCCCGGCGGCCACCAGCGCCGCCGCTCCGCCGGAGGAGGCGCCGGCGGAGTGGTCGGGGTTCCAGGGGTTGCGGGTCGGCTCGGCCCCGGCGAACTCGGTGGAGGCGTTGAACCCGAACTCGGGCAGCCTGCTCTTGCCCAGCAGCACCAGCCCCTGGGCCCGGAGCTGGCCCACGAACACGCTGTCGTGGGTGGCCGGCCGCGCACGCCAGGCCGCGGAGCCGTGGTTGGTGGGCATCCCGGTGACGTCGAGGTTGTCCTTCACGAAGGTCGGCACCCCGGCGAACGGGCCGGCTTGTCCCGTCGTCCCGGACAGGGCGTCGTCGTACGCCGCGAACGCGACCGGGTTGAGCAGCGGCTGCACCTTCTCGGCCCGGTCCACCGCCGCCGCCGTCACCTCGGCCACCGACACCTCGCCCGCCGCGATCCGGGCGGCCACCGCGGTGGCGTCGTCGGTGCCGAGGGCGTCGTCGGTGAAGGCGTGCACAGGAGCGTCGGTCATGCCGAGCAGGGTACAAACCCCACCCCCCACCGACCTCCGCGCCCAGGCCCGGAGGTCGAGGCGCGAAGGCGAAGCCTGAGCCACGAGACCCCGGAACCGTCCCGCCCAGGTCTCCGACGCCAGCGTCCCCACGGCGCTGCTGTCCGACCTGCGCGCTGCCTGTACGTCGATGGGCAGCCGTGAGGTCGGACTCCGGGTGCCAGGCAGCGCTGACGTCGGTGATCTCTCGAGACCCCTGAGCGGCGCCGGATCCGTTCATCGCTGGTCGAGTAGGGCGTGAGGAACGAGCGCCCGTGTCGAGACCCTCGGAACCGTCGCCGGGGTCTCGTGGCTCGCCTCACGGCTCGCACCTCGACCTCCCTACCCAACCCCGGAGGTCGAGGCGCGAAGGCGAAGCCCGAGCCACGAGACCCCTGTGCGGCGCCGGATCTGTTCATCGCTGGTCGAGTAGGGCGCGAGGAACGAGCGCCCGTGTCGAGACCCCGCACGCGGCCCGCGGACCCAGCCCCAGATCCGTACCCAGACACGCCGCTGCCCCGAGAATCCCCAACCCCGCTTGACGAAACTCTCCTGTGGGCAAGTCAAGAAATGTCGGTGGCCCCTGGAAGAGTCACCCCATGGCAGGCGACACCCCCACCCCCGGCACGGGCACCGGACCCACCCCGATGGAACTCCGGACCCGGCCGCAGCACCAGTTCACCGGCCGGCTCCACCAGGTCCTCGACCAGATCCTCCCCGCCCCCGCGTGGCCGCTCAGCGTCGATGAGCTGGCCGAGACCCTGACCGAGATCACCACCGGCATCGCCCGCCTCCACGCCCTACACGCCACCCTGCTCGCCGACGCCCAGGCCCGTGACCTGCCCACCGAGCTCGGTGCCACCAACCTCGTCGCCTGGCTCAAGGCCACCACCCGACAGACACCCCGCGCCGCGAAGGACCTGGTGGCATTGGCACGGGGTCTGGAGGACCACGACCCCACCCGCGCAGCGTTGGCTGCCGGGGCGGTGCTCCCGGATCAGGCGGCGGTGATCGTCGCCGCGGTCGAGGCGTTGCCGGAGACGGTGTCCCCGGATGACCTGGCGAAGGCCGAGGAGCACCTGCTGGCCGAGGCGGCGCACCACGACGCCCGCGAGCTCCGCGCCCTGGGCAGACACCTCCTCGATGTGATCGACCCCGACACCGCGGATGAACGCCTCAACGCGATGTTGGAGAAGGAGGAGAGTGAGGCCGCCCGGAAGACCAGCTTCAGCGGGTTCCACGACGGGAGCGGGTCCTACCACTTCAAGGGCCGGATGCCGTCCTTGGACGGGGCGATCCTCGAGTCCCTGCTGGGCGCGTTCCTCAACCCCAGCCGCCCCGACCCGATCCCCCGGACCCTGGAGGACGGCACGGCGGTGGCGACCCCGGAGCTGAAGGGGCAGGCGCTGGTGCAGCTGGTCGAGCGGTACCCGCGCAAGAAGCTGCCGATGACCGGTGGGGTCAACACCACCGCCGTGGTGCTGATCCCCCTGGAATGCCTCGAAGGCCGCCAGCAGGCCGCCGGGATCCTCGGCACCAACCTCGACGACGCCTGTTCTCCGCGGGGCAGAGGTTCGCGATGAGCCTCCAGCAAGGCGGAACCTGCGGGGTTGTGGAGTGCGACCGGCCCACGACCTGGTGCCACGCACACCATGCGACCAAGGCCTGGGCCGAAGGCGGGCTGACAAACCTCGACGACGGCGCGATGCTCTGCGAACGCCACCACACCCTGGCCCACGACACCCGCTTCGACCTCACCCGACAACCCACCGGCGGCTGGAAACTCACCCGCCACTAGGCGTCCACCCCACCCCGTCCCACCGGGGTCTCGTGGCTCGCCCAACGGCTCGCACCTCGACCTCCATATGCCAGCCCGGAGGTCGAGGTGTGAACGCGCAGCGTGAGCCACGAGACCCCCGGCACCGATCCGCGGAACCCTCATGGGGTCTCGACACGGTGCTCGCAAGCTCGCACCTACTCGACCAGCGAGGAAGGGTCTCGACCTCCGTTGCCGAGCCCGGAGGTCGAGGTGCGAACGCGCAGCGTGAGCCACGAGACCCCCGGCACCGGTCCGCGGGACCCTCATGGGGTCTCGACACGGTGCTCGCAAGCTCGCACCTACTCGACCAGCGAGGAAGGGTCTCGACCTCCGTACGTGACCCGGGTCTCGTGGCTCGCCTATCGGCTCGCACCTCGACCTCCGTACGAGACCCGGCACCAGTGTGCGGAACGCTCGCGAAGGTCGTGCCCACTACGCTGCCGGGGTGTCCGACGCCGAGGTCCCCACGCACCACGCGGTGACGGCCGGGGTGGTGTGCGGGCTGGTCGGGTGGACGAGCTCGTTCGCGGTGGTGCTGGCCGGCCTCCGGGCGGTCGGCGCGACCACGGACCAGGCGGCCTCGGGCCTGATGGTCGCCAGCGTGACGATGGGCCTGGGCTGCGTGCTCTTCTCGTGGCGCCTCCGGATGCCGGTGACGATGGCCTGGTCGACCCCGGGCGCCGCCCTGCTCGCCACCAGTGCGGTGCCCCGGCACGGCTTCGCCGGCGCCGTGCTCGCGGTGGTGGTCGCAGGCCTCCTCATCGCGGCCTGCGGGCTGCTCACGCCGCTGGAGCGGCTGGTCGTCGCGATCCCGACCCCGCTGGCCAACGCGATGCTGGCCGGCGTCCTGCTCACGCTGTGCGTCGTTCCCGTGCAACGGGTCGCGGACGCGCCGGGCACCGTCGGGCCAGTGGTCCTCGTCTGGCTGGTCCTACTGCGGCTGGCGCCTCGGTGGGCGGTCCCCGGGGCGCTGGTGGCGGCCCTGGTCGTCATGGCCGTCCTCGGCTCGTACGGCGACCTGGGCCCGGCCGGTGTGCCGGCGCCCGTGGTGGTCGCACCGGCCTGGGACCCCGCGGCCGTCGTCGCCGTCGGGCTACCGCTGTTCCTGGTCACGATGACGAGCCAGAACATCGCCGGGATGGCGGTGCTCGGCTCCTTCGGGTACCGGCCGCCACTGCGACCCGCGCTCGTGTACACCGGCGGCGCCACCTCGGCGGGAGCCCTGCTGGGCAGCATCCCGGTCAACCTGGCCGCGATCTCGGCCGCCCTGGCCGCCGGGCCGGAGGCCCATCCGGACCCGCGGCGGCGCTGGGTCGCCGGCGTCTCCTGCGGGGTGACCTACCTGGTCTTCGGGCCGCTCTCCGGTCTGCTGACCGCGGTGGTCGCCGCCGCCCCGGACGGGCTGGTCGCCTCCGTGGCGGGGCTCGCCCTGGTCCCCGCGATGGCCGGGGCCGCGGCCTCCGCGCTGGCCGAGCCGTCGCGTCGTACGGCGGCCGCGGTGACGTTCCTGGTGGCGGCCTCGGGGATCACCGTGGCCGGGATCGGCGGTGCCTTCTGGGGCCTGCTCGCCGGCGGCGTGCTCTGGCTGGTGCTCGGGCCGGTCACGCCGGGTCGGGCGGGTCCTCCCCGACGAGGCCGTCGACCGACTCCCGGATGAGGTCAGCGTGCCCGGCGTGGCGTGCGTACTCCTCGATGAGGTCGACCACCATCCGCCGCAGGGTGGTGGGTTCGCCGTCGGTGCGCCCGATGGCCAGAGTGTGCTCGAGCCCTCCGTCCGCGAGGACCTCGGTGACCGCAGCGCGGGAGCGGGCGACGGCTCCCTCCCACAGTGCGTACAGCTGCTCGGGGGTGTCGTCGGCGGCGGTGCGCCACTCCCAGTCCGGGTCGGCGTCCCAGTCGACGGTGTTCCACGGCGTCCCGGGGTCACGGCCGAGCAACCGGTAGGTGAAGTAGTGGTCCTCCACCAGGGCCAGGTGCTTCATCAGCCCGCCGAGCGTCATCGTCGACGAGCCGAGGGTGGCGGTGAGGCCGGCACTGTCCAGCCCGGCGCACTTCCAGGCGAACGTGCGTCGTTGGCGGTTCAGCGACCCCAGCAAGGTCTCGGTCTCGTCTCCGGCGTCGGGCGGCCCGGCCAGGTCCACGGCTTCGGTCATACCGGCGACGGTACCCAGGTCGGAACGGCGCACGCGGGCCGGCTGCGTTCAGCGGCGCGGTGAGTCCAGGGCGGCCCGGATCGACCCCGTGACGAAGGAGCGGAAGTAGCCCTCGGCGCGCTCGCGGGACAGCGTCGGCTCGAAGGAGGACCAGCGGCCGAAGGCCTCGCTGATCCCGGAGACCGCGACGGCGAAGGCGCGCAGCGTCTCCTCGTCCACCCCCTCGGCGTACCGGCCGGCCATCACCGCAAGCCGGTCGATGGTGGCGAACCGGAGCCGGGTGAGCTCCTGCGCGAGGTGCCCGGACTCGCCGACCGAGGAGCTGAACAGCAGCGCCCACCGGGACGGGTGGTCGTGCAGCAGCGTGAAGAGCAGCTCCCCGCCGGCCTGCACGAACCCCTCGAGGTCGCCGCGCGCCCCCGCCTCGGCGGCCTCCAGGTCGTCCTGGAAGTCGTCGCGGGCGCGCTGCACGCAGGCCAGGAAGAGGCCCTCCTTGGAGCCGTAGTGCTGGTAGATGACCGGGCGGCTGACCCCGGCGGCGCGGGCCACGTCCTCGATGGACACCCCGTCGTAGCCGCGGCTGCAGAAGAGCTCCTCGGCGAGGTCGAGGAGCTGGGTGTGCCGCTCGTCGTGGGTCATCCGTTGGGGCATCGGGGTAGGACTCCTGCTGGTAGGTGCCTGCACTCTAGGCAGGCGCACGGTCGGACGGGTGCGGAAAGCCGGCGATGGCCGGCCCCCGGGCTGGGGGGCCGGCCATCAGGTGGCGGAGGGGAGACTCGGGGGACCCTCCGCCACCCCTCAGGGTGGTCCTGGAGATCAGCCGCGCACGGTGCTGCGACCGAGCCGACGACGCAGCGTCAGCACGACGCCGCCCGCGGCGAGGAGGCCGAGCCCGGCGAGGGTGCGGACGAGGTTGCGCGAGCTCTCGCCGTCCTGACCCTGGATCTCGTAGGTGTACGCCGCGAGCCCGACGGCGCCCTCGGGGGCACCGACGACCATGCTCTCGGCGTCGGCGCGGTCGGCGCCGGCCTGGAGCGTGGCGTAGAGCCGTCCGTACTGCTGGGCGGTCTTCTCGCCGGCCGCGACGAGCTTCGTGGTGCCCTCGCTCGAGAGGCGCTGGGCGCCGTCGACCAGCTGCGGGGCGCCACCGGCCGCGGTGGTGAGCCCGTCGGCGAGCTTGCCGGAGCCGTCGGCGGCGTCCTTCAGCCCGTCGCGCAGGTCGGCGGCACCGCCGGCGAGCCGGTCCGACCCGTCGGCCGCCTGGCCGATGCCGTCGGCGAGGTCGTTCGCACCGGCCGCGAGCTGGTCGGCACCGTCGACGGCGCTGTCGGCACCGCCGGCGAGCTCACCGAGCTTGCTGCTGAGGAACGTCGACCCGTCGGCCAGCTCGCCGAGCTTGGACGAGAGGTAGGCCCCGCCGGTGCTCGCGGCGCTCGACCCGTCGGAGAGCTGCAGCACCTCGGCGACCGCGCCGGTGAGCCCGGCGCTGAGCTGGGTCAGGCCGGCGTCGACCTGGTCGACCCCGCCCTTGAGCTGGGACGCGCCACCGCGGAGCTTGGTCGCCCCGGCCTGCGCGTCGCCCAGGCCGGCCTGGAGCTGCTGGGCCCCGGGCAGGATCTGGCCGGTCAGGCCGGTGATCGCGTCGCCGAGCCCGGCCGAGACCTGGCCCAGGCCACCGGCCGCGGCGCTCAGGTCGGACTTCGACTTCTGCGCGCCGTTGATCAGCTGGTTCACGGTGCCCAGGCAGACCGGGTCGGCCGAGCAGCTGGCCAGCTGGGTCAGCGACTGCAGGCCGCCGATGAGCTGGTTGAGGCTGCCGTTGGGGGCGACGGCCGCGTCGAGCCCGGCCTTGACCTGGTCGACCCCGCCCTGGGCGACCGGCAGGCCGGCCTTCAGCTGGCCGAGGCCGCCGACGAGCTGGCCGGAGCCGGCGTGCAGCTGGGTCAGGCCACCCTCGAGGTGGGCGAGCCCGCCGAGCAGGGTGTCGGGGTTGCCGGCGGTGCCGAAGCCGGCCTGGATCGCCTTGACCCCGGCCTGCAGCTGGGCAGCCCCCTGGGCCGCGCCGGGCAGACCCTGGGCGGAGGCGAGCTGGCCGAGGCCGGCGTCGAGCCGGGCGAGCCCGGAGGCCAGGTCGGCGGACCCGGTGGCGGCCTGGTGGGCGCCGTCGGCCAGGGTGACCGATCCGTCGGCCAGCTGGTGCGCGCCGTCGCGGAGCTGGTGGGCCCCGCCGTTGAGCGCGGTCAT
This sequence comes from Marmoricola sp., assembly GCA_044227235.1. Lineage (GTDB taxonomy): Bacteria > Actinomycetota > Actinomycetes > Propionibacteriales > Nocardioidaceae > Marmoricola_A. The sequence goes on from JBGAFN010000009.1 coordinate 239,896, forward strand.
GCCGGCGGCCAGCTTGCTCGCGCCGGGCGCGGCCTTCTGGCCCAGGGCCTCGGCGAGCGACGACGCGCCGGTCGCCAGCTTGCCGGAGCCCGGGAGCGCCTTGTCCTGCAGGCCGGTGCGCAGGTCGCCGGCGCCGTCGCGGAGCTGGATCAGCCCGCCGAGCAGGTCGGCGGCACCGTCACGCAGCTTGAGCAGGTTGGCGTCGATCTTGCCGGCACCCGCGGTGAGGTCGGCGCCGGTCCGCGCGCCCTCGGCGTACGACTTCCCGGCCGAGGCGAAGGTCGGGTTCGCGAACGGGTTGACCGGCAGGGCGGTCACGCTGGCCCGCGGGAGCACCGCGTCCTCGACGTGGGCACGGTAGCCGAACGTGGCCGAGGCCGAGCCGACCGGCGGCACCAGCGTCATCGTGAAGTTGAGCTTGGTGGCGCCGCGACCGTCGCCGGCCAGGTTCGCCTGCTTCGAGCTGATGTCGCGGAAGGACGCGGGCAGCGTCGTGGTCAGGCTGCCGACCATCGGGACGGCGACCTCGACGTTGGCGGTGGTGGTGCCACCGTGGCCGTCGTCGTAGGAGACGACCTGGGTCCGGCCGGTGGTGTTCTGCACGGTGTAGGTGACCTCGAGGTCGCCGGTGGCGCCGACCAGGTCCTGCGGCTGCACGACCTTGCCGTCCAGGCGGTACGTCGCGGTGATGCGCAGCGGGAGTGTGCCCTTGTAGTCGCTGACGGTGCGCAGGTTCTCGGTGCCGTCGACGTCGACGGTCACGACCTGCTTGCCGTCGACGACGTCGAAGCCTCCGAAGCCGTCGAGGTTGCGCAGCCCGTCGGTGGCCGCGGGGTTGGCGATCGTGGTGCGACCCTCGCCGGTGAGCGAGAGCTGCTCGTAGAGGCGCTGGTCGGTGACCTTGCCGGTCGCGTCGGTGTAGGCCTGCACGGTCTCGGTGTTGACGACCTGCACGTCCGGGTTGGCACCGGTGGTCCCGGTGCCGGCGGCGGCCGAGGAGGCCACGGTGCCGGTGACGATCAGGCCGACGGTGGCGATGGCCGCGGCGCGGGCGGCCCGGCGGGAGCCGGCGGTGGTGAAGGGGCTGTTCATCGGACGGTCTCCAGAGCGGGCTCGGTGTCGGTGGTGCCGGCGGACGGGACGGGCGTGGCGGCGTCGGCGACGCGCTGGCCGGGCACCGCGGTGGTGCGGGCGGTCCGCGTGGTCGGCGCGAAGAGCGCGACGGCCAGGAAGCCGAAGGCGACGTTGAAGAAGACGGTGGTGGCGGTGCTCAGCGACGTCGTCGCCATCTCCGGGGGAGCGGCGGCGTAGGTCAGCTCGTAGGCGCCGGCGAAGACGCCCGCCCCGAGCAGCGTCGACCAGAGCGCGAGCCGCTCGCGGCCGACGACGGTGATCGCGGTGCAGGCGAGCACCACGAAGGCGACGGCGACGGCCTTGCCCCCGACCGAGTCGGGGAGCAGCGTGGCGCGGGCGACGTACCCGATCCAGGCGGCCAGGAAGCCTCCCGCGAAGCCGGCCAGACGGGCCAGCGGCGTACGGTCCGGGACCAGCGCGACGGCGGCCCCCACGGCCGCGCCCAGCAGCGCCACGGACTCGAGCTCGAGGTCGAACCATCCGCTCACCAGGACGGCCACAACGGCCGCCAGGGCGAGACTCAGTCCGACCAGCATGTTTCTGCGCATGCTGGCGCACTCCTCCCAGGTAAGAGCGGTGGTCCCTCAACCACCGCGAGAAACACGAGCCGTCCCCGTCTCCGGGTTCCCATCGGCTGGTGTTGTTACACAGCGTAAGTTACGCGGCGTAACAAAGCCAGTCAGGGGGCTGTGGAGTGCGTCTCAGCCCAACGTCCTCGACTCCCAGGACCGCCCCAGGATCGTTTCAGGATCGGCTCAGCAAGGGCCCCGGGAAACCGGCTCAGCCGGCGTGCAGGTGGGGGCGCCGGGCCGGGTCGGGCTCGGCCCGGCGGAGCACCTCGCGGGTGACGGGGGCGACCTCGCCGACGCCGAAGAAGAGGAAGCGCAGGAAGTTGAGGGCCGGGTTGCCCTCGCTCCACTCCAGGTAGAGGTGCGGTCGTACGCCGGTGGTGTCGCGCACGTGCAGCAGGAGCGCGGCCAGGGCGTTGGCCACCGACGAGGACTCCAGGGTGAGCACGCGGAACGAGCCGTGCAGGACGCGTCCCCGGACCTCGACGAGGGACTCGAAGTCGCTCGGGTCGGTCACGGTCACCTCGACGAAGATGATGTCGTTGGCGTCGGGGATGTCGTTGTCCTCGACGATCTGGCGGACCTTCTGGCGGTAGGCGGCGACGCCGTCCTCGCCGTCCTCCCCGGGCTCGTGCGCGATCAGCCGGATGCTGCGCCGGGCGCAGTCACGGAGGAAGAGCGCGGCGGTCTCGTCCAGGCGCACCTCGGTGGTGCGCAGCTCGAAGGCGCGGGTGAGCCGCGAGGCGATCGACAGCGCGATGATCGCGCCGATGAAGAACGCGCCGATCTTGACGCCGTCGGGACGCTCGAGGACGTTGTCGACGGTGGTGTAGGTGAGCACGGCGGTGATCACCGCGAACGCGAGGACCAGCCGGCGCTGACCGGTCCGCCGCGCGGCGAGGGTGACCGCGACGCCGGCCGAGGTCATGAGCACCAGCACGCCGGTGGCGTAGGCACCGCCCTGGGCGTTGACGTCGGCCTTGAACAGGAGCGTGACCAGGAAGGCGATCGCGGTCAGCACCAGGACCAGCGGCCGGACCGCGCGCGACCACTCCGGCGCCATCCCGTAGCGGGGCAGGTAGCGGGGGACGAGGTTCAGCATGCCCGCCATCGCGGAGGCCCCGGCGAACCACAGGATCGCGATCGTCGAGGCGTCGTACGCCGTGCCGAAGACGTCGCCGAGGTAGAGGTGCGCGAGGTAGGCCAGGGCCCGCCCTGACGCCTGGCCGCCGTCCTGGAACTCGCGCTCGGGGATCAGCCAGGTGGTGACCAGGCTGCTGGCGACCAGGTAGAAGCTCATGATCACCGCCGCGGTCGCGAGCAGGCGCTTGGTGTTGCGGATCCGCCCGGCGGGGTTCTCGTCGGTGTCGTCGGCCGACCCCTCGACGTGGCCCATCACGGCGACGCCCGTCTCGAAGCCCGACATGCCCAGCGCCAGCTTGGGGAAGACCAGCACGGCCATCGCCACCATCATCAGCGGGCTGCCGTGCTCCTGGGTCAGGGCGCGGGTCCAGTCGGAGACCACGTGCGGCTGCTCGGCGACGTGGACCAGGCACACCGCGATCACGACGAGGTTGAGGCCGAGGTAGAGCACCACCATGCCGACGGCGATGCCGATCGCCTCCTTGAAGCCCCGCAGGAAGACGCCGCCGAGCAGCGCGACGAGTCCGAGGGTGATCGCGATGTTCTGTCCGTGCAGGAACGTGGGGACATGGGGGTTCTCCACGACGTGCGCGGTGGCGTCGGCGGCGGACAGGGTGATCGTGATCATGAAGTCGGTGGCCGCGAAGCCGAGCAGGACCAGCACGAACAGCTTGCCGCGCCAGAAGGGCAGCAGCCGTTCGAGCATGGCGATGGAGCCCTGGCCGTGCGGGCTCTCCTCGGCGACCCGGCGGTACACCGGCAGCGCGCCGAAGAGCGTGAGCGCCACCAGGACCAGGGTGGCGATCGGGGCGAGGGTCCCGGCCGCCAGCGCCGCGATCCCCGGCTGGTAGCCCAGCGTGGAGAAGTAGTCCACGCCGGTGAGGCACATGACCTTCCACCACGCGTGCTTGCGCTCGGTGTGGTCGTCGGCGTGCGGCCCCAGCTTCTCGCCGGTGTCCGGCGACTCCTCGAAGAGCCAGGCCCGCACGCTCGCCCGGCCGGGCGCCGCCGCGTTCCGCGCCCGGGTCACCACCTGTGCCGTCACGCCTTCCATGCAAGCACCGCCGCCACCGCCCTCACACGTTCCTAACGAGCCCCTAACACCGTCCTCTCGCTGGTCGAGTCGAGACTCGTCCTCTCGCTGGTCGAGTAGCCCGGAGCCTGCGGAGGGCGTGTCGAGACCTCGTGAGGGGGCTGCGGGTCGGTGCCGGTGGTCTCGACACGGGCGCTCGTTCCTCGCGCCCTACTCGACCAGCGAGAGAGTCGCGACCAGCGAGGGGTGTGAGGGGAGCGTTAGGGATGGAGGCGGGGGCGTTAGGGCGGCGTTAGGGGCGGCGCCGGCCGGCGCGGGCAGGCCTTGACTGGGGGCGTGAACACCACTTCCACCCCTCCGCTGCTCGCCGAGCAGCACGGCCTCCGCTTCGGTTTCGCGGTCGCCTCGCTCGTGGTCACGCTCCTGCTCGCCGGGCTGCTGCACGCAGGTGTGCCGGTGAGCGAGGCTCTCGTCCTGCTGGTGGTGGTCCTGTCCGCCCGCGGTCTCCCGGCGACGTACGGCGTTGCCGTGGGCCTGGTCGGCTGGGCCTTCCTGACCGGCTTCGCCGTGCACCGGTACGGCGTGCTGACCTTCACCGACGCCGACCTGCTCCGCCTCGGCGGCCTGGTGCTGGCCGCCGTGGTCACCGTCGAGGTCACCCGCCACCGGGTCCGCCGACCGCGGGCTGTGGTGACGGCACGCCAGGTCGCCGGGACCGTCGCGCAGGTGGCCCGATGAGCGACCTGCTCTACGTGCTGCTCACCGTGGCGACGTTCCTGCTGGGCCTGCTCCTGCTGAAGGGACTCGAACGGCTGTGACCCTCCAGGACCTCGTCGGGCTCGTCGTCAGCCTCCTCGTCCTCGGCTACCTCGTGGTGGCCCTCGTCTTCCCGGAGAGATTCTGAGATGTCCGACACCCTCGCCGGCCTGCTCCAGGCCGGCGCCCTGCTGGCTGCCCTCGCAGTCTGCTACCGCCCTCTCGGCGGCTACCTGGCCCGCGTCTTCACCTCCGAGCGGGACCTCGCCGTCGAGCGGGTGACCTACCGGCTGGTCGGGGTGGACCCGAGGGCCGACCAGCGCTGGCCGGTGTACGCCCGGTCCGTGCTGGCGTTCTCGCTGCTCGGCGTGCTGCTGCTCTACGTGCTGCAGCGGGTGCAGGACCGCCTGCCCCTCTCCCTCGGCTTCCCGGCGGTGGAGCCCGGCTCGGCGTTCAACACCGCGGTCTCCTTCGTGACCAACACCAACTGGCAGGGCTACTCCGGCGAGTCCACGATGGGCCACCTGACCCAGATGGCCGGCCTGGCGGTGCAGAACTTCCTCTCGGCCGCGGTCGGCCTGGCGGTGGCGGTCGCGCTGGTCCGCGGCTTCACCCGCGCCCGCACCGACCGGCTCGGCAACTTCTGGGTCGACCTGGTTCGCGGGACCTTCCGGGTGCTGCTGCCGCTGGCACTCCTCGCCGCGGTCGCCCTGGTCGCCCTGGGCGTCGTCCAGAACCTGAGCGCCGGCACGGACGCGACGACGCTGACCGGGGGACACCAGCTGGTCACCGGCGGGCCGGTCGCCTCGCAGGAGGCGATCAAGGAGCTCGGCACCAACGGCGGCGGCTTCTACAACGCCAACTCGGCGCACCCGTTCGAGAACCCCAACCCGGTCAGCAACCTGCTGGAGGTCTTCCTGCTCCTGCTGGTCCCGGTCTGCCTGACCCGCACGTTCGGGATCCTGGTCGGCGACAAGCGCCAGGGGTACGCCGTGCTGGCGGCCATGGCCGTGATGTGGGGGGTGCTGGTGGTCGCCGTCTCCATCCTGGAGGCCCACCACCCGGGCACCGCCCTGCAGCTGGCCGGCGGGTCGATGGAGGGCAAGGAGACCCGCTTCGGCACCAACGCCTCCTCGCTCTTCGCGGTGTCGACCACCGGCACCTCGACCGGCGCAGTCAACTCCTTCCACTCCTCCTTCACCGCGGTGGGCGGGGGCCTGCTGCTCCTCAACATGGGGTTGGGCGAGATCGCGCCGGGAGGCGTGGGCACCGGCCTCTACGGGATCCTGGTGGTCGCCCTGCTGACGGTCTTCGTCGGCGGGCTGATGGTCGGGCGCACCCCGGAGTACCTGCAGAAGAAGATCACCGCCCGGGAGATCAAGCTGGTCTCCCTCAACGTGCTGGTGATGCCGGTGGTGGTGCTGGCCGGGACGGCGCTCGCGATCGCGCTGCCGGCGGGTCGCACGATGCTCAACCCGGGCGCGCACGGACTCTCCGAGGTCCTCTACGCCTTCATGTCGGCGACGAACAACAACGGCTCCGCCTTCGCTGGCCTGACCGCGAACACGCCGTTCTACAACACGGCGCTGGGCCTGGCGATGCTGGTCGGCCGGTTCGCGCCGATCCTGCTGACCCTGGCGCTGGCGGGCTCGCTGGCCGCGCAGACGCCGACCCCGCGGACCAGCGGCACGCTGCCCACGCACGGCCCACTGTTCGTCGGGCTGCTCGTCGGGGTCGCCGTGATCGTGGCCGCCCTCACCTTCTTCCCCGTCCTGGCGCTCGGCGCCCTAGCAGAAGGCCTCTGATGTCCACGCTCTCCACTCCCGGCCGCGTCTCCAGGGGCAGCCTCGACCCGGCGCTGCTGCTCACCTCGGTGCCGGACGCGCTGCGCAAGCTGGACCCGCGGGCGATGGTCCGCTCGCCGGTGATGTTCGTGGTCGAGGTCGGCGCGGTCTTCGCGACCGCGGCCGCCGTCGTGGACCCGGGGGTCTTCGCCTGGGCGATCGTGGTCTGGCTCTGGTTGACGGCCGTCTTCGCCAACCTGGCCGAGGCGGTCGCGGAGGGGCGCGGCAAGGCCCAGGCCGCGACCCTGCGCCGGGCGAAGACCGAGACGACCGCGCGCCGGCTGTTGTCCGACGGCAGCGACGAGCCGGTGCCGGCCACGGCGCTGCGGCTCGGCGACCGGGTGGTCGTCGAGGCCGGCGAGCTCGTCCCGGGCGACGGCGACGTCGTGGAGGGCGTCGCCAGCGTCGACGAGTCCGCGATCACCGGCGAGTCCGCCCCGGTGATCCGGGAGTCCGGGGGCGACCGCAGCTCGGTCACCGGCGGGACCCGGGTGCTCTCGGACCGGATCGTCGTGGAGATCACCACGAAGCCCGGGGAGAGCTTCATCGACCGGATGATCGCCCTGGTGGAGGGCGCGTCCCGGCAGAAGACCCCCAACGAGATCGCGTTGAACATCCTGCTGGCCAGCCTCACCATCGTCTTCCTGGCCGCGACGGTGACGCTGCAGCCGTTCGCGATCTACTCCGGGGCCGCCCAGGGGATCGTGGTCCTGGTCGCCCTGCTCGTCTGCCTGATCCCCACCACCATCGGCGCGCTGCTCTCCGCGATCGGCATCGCCGGGATGGACCGCCTCGTGCAGCACAACGTGCTGGCGATGTCGGGCCGGGCGGTCGAGGCGGCCGGCGACGTCAACACCCTGCTGCTCGACAAGACCGGGACGATCACCCTGGGCAACCGCCAGGCAGCCGAGCTCCTGCCCGTCGACGGTGTCGCCGCGGGCGAGCTGGCCGACGCGGCCCAGCTCTCCAGCCTCGCCGACGAGACCCCCGAGGGACGCTCGATCGTGGTGCTGGCCAAGGCGTCGTACGGACTGCGCGAGCGCAGCGCGGGTGAGCTCGTCGGGGCGCGGTTCGTGCCGTTCACCGCCCAGACCCGGATGTCCGGGGTGGACCTCGAGGCGGGGCGCGAGATCCGCAAGGGCGCCGCGGCCGCCGTGATGGCCTGGGTCCGGGAGTTCGGGGGCCACCCGACCGCGGAGGTCGGCGGGATCGTGGACGCCATCTCCACCGCCGGCGGGACGCCGCTGGTGGTCGCCGAGCGGCTGCCGGGGCAGGCCGCGCGCGCCCTCGGGGTGGTGCACCTCAAGGACGTGGTCAAGGACGGGATGCGGGAGCGGTTCGAGGAGATGCGCCGGATGGGCATCCGCACCGTGATGATCACCGGCGACAACCCGCTGACCGCGCGTGCCATCGCCGAGGAGGCCGGGGTCGACGACTTCCTCGCCGAGGCGACGCCCGAGGACAAGATGGCGCTGATCAAGCGGGAGCAGGAGGGCGGCCGTCTGGTCGCGATGACCGGCGACGGCACCAACGACGCCCCCGCGCTGGCGCAGGCCGACGTCGGGGTCGCGATGAACAGCGGGACCTCGGCGGCCAAGGAGGCCGGCAACATGGTCGACCTGGACTCCAACCCGACGAAGCTCATCGAGATCGTCGAGATCGGCAAGCAGCTCCTGATCACCCGGGGGGCGCTGACCACGTTCTCGATCGCCAACGACGTGGCGAAGTACTTCGCGATCATCCCGGCGATGTTCGCCGGGGTGTACGGCGGCCTCGACCGGCTCAACGTGATGCGCCTGGCCACCCCGGAGTCCGCGATCCTCTCCGCCGTGGTGTTCAACGCGCTGGTGATCGTGGCGCTCATCCCGCTGGCTCTGCGCGGCGTGCGCTACACGCCCTCCTCGGCGAGCGCGATGCTGCGGCGCAACCTGGCGATCTACGGGCTCGGCGGCATCGTCGCCCCGTTCGTCGGCATCAAGCTGCTCGACCTGCTCGTGTCCCAGATCCCCGGCATCGGCTGAGAGGCGATCCCCGTGTCCACCCCTGCTCGTGCCTTCGTGGCCCAGCTCAACCCCGCCGCCCGCCTGCTCGTCCTGCTCACCCTGGTCCTCGGCCTCGCCTACCCGCTCGCGGTCACCGGCGTCGCCCAGGTCGCCTTCCCGGGCAACGCCGACGGCTCCCTCGTCCGACGCGACGGGGCAGTGGTCGGCTCCGACCTGCTCGGCCAGTCGTTCGCCGGCCACCCGGAGTACTTCCAACCCCGCCCCTCGGCCGCCGGCGACGGCTACGACCCGCTCGCCACCGCCGCCTCCAACCTCGGCCCCGAGAGCCCCGACCTGGTCGACCTCGTCCGGCAGCGGCGCGCGGCGGCCGCCGCCCTCGACGGCGTCCCGGCCGACGCGGTACCCCCGGACGCCCTGCTGGCGAGCGGTTCGGGGCTGGACCCGCACATCAGCCCGGCGTACGCCGCGGAGCAGGTCGCCCGGGTCGCGGCCGCGCGCGGGCTGACCGTGCGCGAGGTCCGCCGACTGGTCGCCGAGCACACCCAGGGCCGGTCGCTGGGGTTCCTGGGCGAGCCGCGGGTCAACGTGCTGCTGCTCAACCTGGCCCTGGACCGGCTGGCCGGGCGGGCAGACTAGGCCCGTGAACGACCCCCGGTCCCCGCGCGGACGGCTGCGCGTCTACCTCGGCGCCGCTCCCGGCGTCGGGAAGACCTACGCCATGCTCGGCGAGGGACACCGGCGGGCCGAGCGCGGCACCGACGTGGTGGTGGGCCTGGTGGAGACGCACGGGCGGCAGCACACCGCGGAGATGGTCGGGGCGCTGGAGGTGGTGCCGCGTCGCGTGCTCGAGCACCGTGGGGTCGCCTTCACCGAGATGGACGTCGACGCCGTGCTGGCGCGCCGTCCCGCGGTCGCACTGGTCGACGAGCTGGCCCACACCAACGTCCCCGGCTCGCGGCACGCGAAGCGCTGGGAGGACGTGGAGGAGCTGCTCGAGGCCGGCATCGACGTGGTCACCACCCTCAACATCCAGCACCTGGAGTCGGTCAACGACGTCGTCGAGCAGATCACCGGGGTCCGCCAGCAGGAGACGGTGCCGGACTCGGTGGTCCGGGCCGCCGACCAGGTCGAGCTGGTCGACATGTCGGCCGAGGCGCTGCGACGCCGGCTGGCACACGGCAACGTGTACGCGCCGGAGAAGGTCGACGCGGCGATGGGCAACTACTTCCGGGTCGGCAACCTCACGGCGCTGCGGGAGCTCGCCCTGCTCTGGGTCGCGGACAAGGTCGACGACGCGCTGAAGGCCTACCGCGACCAGCACGACATCACCGGGACCTGGGAGGCGCGCGAGCGGGTCGTGGTCGCGCTGACCGGGGGTCCGGAGGGGGAGACGATGATCCGCCGGGGCGCGCGGATCGCGGCGCGCTCCAGCGGCGGCGACCTGCTGGCCGTGCACGTGGCCCGCTCGGACGGGCTCACCGGGGCCGACCCCGGGCACCTGGCCACCCAGCGACGGCTGGTCGAGTCGCTGGGGGGCACCTACCACCAGGTGCTCGGCGACGACGTCGCGGAGTCGCTGCTGGTCTTCGCCCGAGCCCAGAACGCGACCCAGCTCGTGCTGGGGGACAGCCGGCGCTCCTGGGCCGCCCGGCTGCTCGGCGGGCCCGGGACGGCGGCCCGCACGATCCGCTCCTCGGGCGCGATCGACGTCCACATCGTCACCCACCCGGCCTCACCTGACGGTCCCGCGTGGCGGACCCGCGAGCGCGGCAGCCTGTCCCGGCGCCGGCGGGCGCGCGGCTTCGTCCTCGCGGTCCTGCTCCCGCTGCTCCTCACCGTCGCCCTGGTCCCGGCACGGGGCGGGGCGGTGAACCTGGTCAGCGACGTGCTGCTCTTCATGCTCGGCGCCGTGGTCGTCGCGCTGGTCGGCGGGCTCGCCCCGGCGCTGATCGCGGCGGTGCTGAGCTCGGCGCTGCTCAACTACTACTTCACCCCGCCCCTGCACACGTTGACGATCGCCGAGCCCAACAACGCCATCGCGCTGTTCGTCTTCGTCGCGGTGGCGATGCTGGTCAGCTCGGTGGTGGACCTGGCGGCCCGGCGCACCCGGCAGGCCGCGCGCGCCGCGGCGGAGGCGCAGACCCTGGCCAACCTGGCCGGCACCGTGCTGGGCGGCCCGGACGCGCTGGCCGGGATGCTGGAGCGGGTCCGCGAGACCTTCGGCCTGGACGCGGTCTCGCTGCTCGAGCGGGGCGACGCCGGCTGGACCACGGTGGCCTCCGCCGGGCCGTCCCCGGCGGTGCGGCCCGACCACGCCGACACCGAGGTCCCGGCCGCCGACGGTCTCGTGCTGGCGCTGCGGGGACGGCTGCTCGAGGCCGAGGACCAGCGGCTCGTCCGGGCCTTCGCGACCCAGACCGCGGCCGTGCTCGACCGGCTGCGGCTCAGCGAGGCGGCCGCGGCCGCCAAGCCGATCGCCGAGGCGGACCGGATGCGGACCGCCCTGCTCGCGGCCGTCGGTCACGACCTGCGGACACCGCTGGCGGCGGCGAAGGCGGCGGTCACCGGCCTGCTGGGCCAGGACGTCGTGCTGTCGGCGGCGGACCGGGTCGAGCTGCTCACCGCGACCGACGAGTCGCTCGACAAGCTGTCCGGCCTCGTCGACAACCTGCTGGACATGAGCCGCCTGCAGGCCGGCGTGCTGTCGCTGACGGTGCGCCCGTGCGCGGTCGAGGAGGTGCTCGCCGGGTCGTTGGAGGACCTGGGCCCGGCAGCGCTGCGGGTCGTGGTCGACGTCGCTCCCGACGTGCCGGAGGTGCTGGTCGACCCGGGGCTGCTCGAGCGGGTGATGGCCAACCTGCTCGCCAACGCGCTGCGCTTCTCCCCGCCCGAGCGCCCGCCGGCGGTGACCGCGAGCCGGCTCGGCGACCGCGTCGAGCTGCGCGTGGTCGACCGGGGGCCCGGGATCCCCGAGGCGGAGCGCGACACCGTCTTCCTGCCCTTCCAACGGCTGGGCGACACCGACAACACCACCGGCGTGGGGCTCGGGCTGGCCCTGGCCCGGGGGCTGGTGGAGGCGATGGGCGGCACCCTGCTGCCCGAGGACACCCCCGGTGGCGGGCTGACCATGGTGGTGTCGCTGACCGCCGCCGGCTCGCGGGTCCGCGAGCCGGTCGAGACCGAGGGGGAACGTCCGTGAACCGGGTGCTGGTGGTCGACGACGAGCCGCAGATCCTGCGGGCGCTCAGCATCAACCTGCGGGCGCGGCACTACGAGGTGCACACGGCGGGCAGCGGGAGCGAGGCGCTGCGGGTGGCCGCGGCCCACCCGCCGGACCTGGTGATCCTGGACCTCGGCCTGCCCGACATGGACGGCGTGGACGTGATCGCCGGCCTGCGCGGGTGGACCTCCGCCCCGGTGCTGGTGCTGTCGGGTCGCACCGACTCCTCCGACAAGGTCGACGCCCTCGACGCCGGCGCCGACGACTACGTGACCAAGCCGTTCGGGATGGACGAGCTGCTCGCCCGGCTCCGGGCGATGGCGCGCCGGGCGCAGCCGGAGTCCGACGGCCCGGTGGTGCAGCTCGGCGACGTCCGGGTCGACCTGGCCGCCCGGCGGGTCACGCGCAACCCCGGTGGGGCGGGGGAGAGCGACGTCCGGCTGACCCCGACCGAGTGGCACCTGCTCGAGGTGCTGGCCCGCAACCCGGGCCGGTTGCTGAGCCACGCCCAGCTGCTGCGCGAGGTGTGGGGGCCCGGCTATGAGACGGCGCAGGGCAACCTGCGCCTCTACATGGCCCAGCTGCGCCGCAAGCTCGAGGACGACCCGGCCCGCCCGCGCTTCCTGCTCAACGAGCCGGGCCTCGGCTACCGCCTCCAGCTCTGAGCCGGGCCCCAGCGACTCACTCGCCGTCGCGCCTGGCCGCGTGGCGCAGCGCCGCCGACCGGCGCACCGTCCGCACCCGCGAGGCACGGCGGGCCGGCGTGGTGACGGCGGCGGGTGCCACGACGGCCGCCGGGTCCGGTGCGTCCTCGGCCGCGGCGGCCCGGGCCCGCCGCACCGTCAGCCGCGGCACGGGCAGCCGGGACGCGGCCAGCCGCGAGGGCGACAGGGCCGAGGACAGCACCCGGGCCGGCGGGGACTCCCAGCGTCGCCAGATCGCGACCACCCGGAAGGCGATGATGAGCAGTACGGCGGCGACGCCGACCAGGAGCGTCGGCGGTCGGCCGTGGCCGGCCCAGACGTAGAACGTGCAGCCGGCCACCGAGGTCATCGCGACGAAGGCGCCGGGGCGCAGCACCTCGGGCTGCTCGTTGATGAGGATGTCGCGCAGGAGGCCGCCGCCGAGTCCCGTCAGCACGCCGAGCAGCACGCACGACGCACCCGGCAGCCCGGCCCCCGACGCCTTCGCGGTGCCGACGATCGAGTAGACGCCGAGGAAGACCGCGTCGCTGAGGAGGATCGCGCTGCGCAGCCGGGTGCTGATCGAGTCCATCCGGCGGGAGAACAGGACCACGACGAGGCCGACCACCAGCGCCGTGGGCAGCAGCCACGGCGAGGTCAGCGCGATCGGGGTGCCGACCTGGAGCAGGACGTCGCGGATGAGGCCGCCGCCGAGCCCGGTGACGATCGCCATCATCAGGGTGCCGTTGATGTCGAACTCGTGGCGTACGGCGAGCAGCGCTCCGGAGAGTGCGCCGATCGCGACCGCGGTCACGTCGACCCAGGTGGGGATGCCGAGGATCACCTCGGAGGTGAGCGGGTCGAGCAGGGGATCGAGCAGGGGAGTCACGCGTCCCAGCATGGACGACGGCCCCCGCCCGGAAGGGGCGGGGGCCGTCGTACGCCGGCGGTGGTGCGGGTCAGGCGAGGGCCTTCGCCTTGAGGGCGTCGAACTCGGCCTGGGTGATGGTGCCGGAGTCCAGCAGGGCCTTGGCGGTCGAGATCTGGTCGGCCGGGGTCGGCGCGGAGCCGCCCGCGGCGACCGAGCGGATGTAGTCCGCCTGGGCGCTCTGCATCGCGCCGACGGCGGCGGCCTGGCGCTCGGCCATGCCGTTGCCGCGGACGATCAGGTAGACCAGGGCGGTCAGCGGCGTGAAGAAGATCAGGGCGAAGATCCAGGCGGCCTTGGCGACGCCGCTGACCGTCCGGTCCCGGAAGAGGTCGCCGATGATGGAGAAGAGCACCATCAGGTACGCGATGAACGCGAAGCTGACGATGATGAACCAGATGATGTCCCAGAACGACACGGGAACGGCCTTTCGATGATGGGGGCGGGAGGGACCGAGGAGTGCCTCGGCTCGCCATCCATCCTGGCGCAGCAGGAACCGCAGGAGCACGTGCCTTTCGTCCCGTGAGTGAGCGTTTGCGTCGAAATAAAGGTCTAAGGTCATGCCATTGACACCTCGATGTGGCCCAGACCACACTGACGCCAATGCGGCGGGCCGGGGCATCCCCTGGTGGACGAGCCCGCCCCTCACCGAGAGGCGTCCGGATGAGCGCGACCGATCACCCCCACCACCACGCCGATGCCGACGAGAAGCGGCTGGCGGAGCTGGGCTACAAGCAGGAGCTGACCCGGAGCTGGTCGGGGTTCTCCAACTTCGCCATCTCCTTCTCGATCATCTCGATCCTGGCGGGCTGCTTCACCAACTTCGGGGCGGGCTGGAACAACGGCGGCCCGATCTCGATCTCGTGGTCCTGGCCGATCATCAGCATCTTCATCCTGATCATCGGCTTCACCATGTCCGAGCTCGTGTCGGCGTACCCGACCTCGGGCGGGATCTACTGGTGGGCCTGCCGTCTCGGCGGCCCGCGGGCCGGCTTCTACACCGGCTGGCTCAACCTGATCGGCCTCGTCGCCGTCGTCGCCGGTGTCTCCTACGGCGCTGCGACGTTCCTCGACCTGACGCTCAGCACCTTCTCGGAGAGCTGGGCCGGCGGGTACTCGCTGGCGCGGGTGTTCTGGATCTTCCTGGCGATCCTGGCCCTGATCTCGGTGCTCAACATCTTCAGCGGCCACCTGATGGCGATCATGAACAACGTCTCGGTGTGGTGGCACGTGTTCGGTGCTGCGCTGATCGTCGCCGTCCTGGTCTTCGTGCCGGACCAGCACCAGAGCGTCAACTACGTCTTCACCGAGCGGATCAACAACTCGGGCTGGAGCGACGGGTCCACGCACAGCCTCGCGTTCTTCCTCGCGATCACGCCGTTCGGCTTCCTGCTCACGCAGTACACGATCACCGGCTTCGACGCCTCCGCCCACCTCTCCGAGGAGACCCACCAGGCCGCGGACACGGCGGCGAGGGGCATCTGGCAGTCCATCCTCTACTCGGCCATCGGCGGCTACATCCTGCTGCTGGCCGTGGTGTTCGCGGTGCCGAACGGTGCCGACGGCCTCCCCGACAACACGCTGGGGGCCGGCGGCGTCCAGCCGATCTTCAACGCCGCCCTGGGCTCCAACTGGGCCTCGCTGGTCCTGTTCATCTCCACCGCGGGCCAGCTGTTCTGTGCCACCTCCTGCATGACCTCGGCGTCGCGGATGCTCTTCGCCTTCAGCCGGGACCGGGCCGTCCCGGGCTGGCGGCACTGGTCCAAGCTCTCGGCCAGCCGCGTCCCCGCCCGGGGCGTGATGGTGGTCGCGATCGTCAGCGTGCTCGTCAGCCTGCCGGCGCTGGCCGAGGTGAACGTCGGCACCGCCGACGCGCCGATCATCGTCCCGGTCGCCTTCTACGCGGTCACCTCGATCGCGGTGATCGGCCTCTACCTGTCCTTCGCGATCCCGATCTTCCTGCGCTGGACGCACGGCGACCGGTTCGAGGTCGGCCCCTGGAACAACGGCGCCAAGTACAAGTGGATGAACCTGCTGGCCGTGGCCGAGATCGTCATCGTGTCGCTCTACCTGATGGGGCCGACCCTCAAGGTGGGGATGCCAGGGCAGGACGGCTTCGAGTGGAAGTACTTCAACTACGCCCCGGTCGTGACCATCGGAGCCCTGCTGCTGCTCACGATCTGGTGGCAGGTCGACGCCAGGAAGAAGTTCACCGGCCCGGTCCGCTACGTCAGCGACTCCGAGCTGCAGGAGATCGAGAAGGAGTGAACGCCCGTCCCGCCGCCGACGACCTCGGCGACGCGGTCCTCCGCAAGGTCCGCGGCCACCACGCCTTCGAGGGGTGCGTGGAGCAGCTGGCCACCGCGATCAGGCTGGGCGTCTACGCACGCGGGACGGCCCTGCCCCCGGAGCGTGACCTGGCGACGAAGATGGGCGTCAGCCGGGCCACGCTCCGGGAGGCCATCGCCGCGCTGCGGACCGCGGGCATGGTGCGGACCACGCGGGGCCGCGGCGGCGGGACGGTGGTCTCCTACCGGCCCGACGGCCCGTCGTACGGCGAGCCGGGGCACCTGGTCGCGGACCTGGGGGAGCGGCGCGAGGCGTTGCTGGACTCCCTGGTCTTCCGCCGGATCGTCGAGCCGGGCGCCTGCTACGAGGCTGCCAACCGGGACCTGAGCGCCTCCCAGCGGATGCTGCTCACCACGGCGCTGGCCGGGGTCGACGCCGCCGGGGTGGCCGGCGACCGCGCCGCCCACCGCCAGGCCGACTCACGGCTGCACCTGGCGCTGGCGACCGTGACAGACTCGCCGATGACGGTGGCCGCCGTCACCGAGGCGCAGGCCTGCCTGCACGACATGCTGGCCGCGATCCCGGTGCTGGAGGTCAACATCGAGCACTCCTCGGCCCAGCACCGGGCCATCGTCGGTGCGGTGCTGGCCGGACAGGCGACGCGGGCGCGGCGGGCGATGGAGCAGCACTGCGACGACACGGCAGCGCTGCTGCGCGGACTTCTCGGATAGGACGGCCATGTACAGGAACGACAGGCACCTCACCGTCGAGCAGCTCAAGGACCAGATCGGGATGGGCAAGGTCGACACGGTCGTGGTCGCCTTCACCGACATGCAGGGGCGGTTGCAGGGCAAGCGGCTGCACGCGGCGTACTTCGTCTCCGAGGTGCTCGCCCACGGCACCGAGGGCTGCAACTACCTGCTCGGCGTCGACGTGGAGATGAACACCGTCGACGGCTACGCGATCACGTCCTGGGAGCGCGGCTACGGGGACATGGAGTTCGCCCTCGACCTCGACACGATCCGGATCCTGCGGCACCTGCCCGCCACCGCAATGGTCCAGTGCGACCTGGTCTGGCTCGACCACGAGCCGGTGGTGCAGTCGCCGCGGCACATCCTGACCCGGCAGACCCGGCGTGCCGCCGACCTCGGCTACGATGCCCTGGCCGGCACCGAGCTGGAGTTCATGCTCTTCAACGAGACCTACGAGCAGGCGCACGACGCGGCGTACCGGGGGCTGACGCCGGCCAACCAGTACAACGTCGACTACTCGATCCTCGGCACCACCCGGGTCGAGCCGCTGCTGCGCGACATCCGCAACACGATGTACGCCGCGGGCCTCAACGTCGAGGGCGCCAAGGGCGAGTGCAACTTCGGCCAGCACGAGATCGGCTTCCTGTACGACGACGTGGTCGTCACCGCCGACAACCACGCGGTCTACAAGACGGTGGCCAAGGAGATCGCCGCCCAGCACGGGCAGTCGCTGACCTTCATGGCCAAGTACGACCAGCGCGAGGGCAACTCGTGCCACATCCACCTGTCGCTGCGCGGCACCGACGGCTCGGTGGTCTTCTGGGACGAGGCGGCGGGCACCCGCTCGTCGCTCTACGACTCCTTCGTGGCCGGGATCCTCGCCACGATGCGGGACTTCACCCTGCTCTACGCCCCGAACGTCAACTCCTACAAGCGCTTCGCGGACGGCTCGTTCGCGCCGACCACGATCGCCTGGGGCGAGGACAACCGCACCTGCGCGGTCCGCCTGGTCGGCCGGGGGCCGAGCGCGCGGATGGAGAACAGGGTGCCCGGGGGCGACGTGAACCCCTACCTGGCCCTCGCCGCGATGCTCGCCGGCGGCCTGCACGGCCTCGAGGAGGGGCTGGCGCTGGAGCCCGCCCTGGTCGGCAACGCCTACACCTCCGGCCGGCCGAAGGTGCCCTCGACCCTGCTCGAGGCGCGCGACGCGTTCGCCGCCTCCGCGGTGGCCCGCGCGGCTCTCGGCGACGAGGTCGTGGACCACTACACCAACCTGGCCGACGTCGAGCTCGCCGCCTACGACGCCGCCGTGACCGACTGGGAGAAGTTCCGTGGCTTCGAGCGGATGTGACCGATGACGACCCACACCGTGGTCAACCCGGCCACCGAGGAGCCGGTGACCGAGGTGGCGCTGACGTCCCTGGAGGAGACCGACGCCGCCATCGAGCGGGCGCAGGCGGCGTTCGGGGCCTGGCGCGAGGTCGCCCCCGGCGAGCGCGCGCGGCTGCTCCGCTCGTTCGCCGCCGTCGTGGAGGCCCACCTCGAGGAGCTCGCGCAGCTCGAGGTCGTCAACTCCGGGCACACGATCGGCAACGCCCGCTGGGAGGCCGGCAACGTCCGTGACGTCCTGAACTACTACTCGGCCGCCCCCGAGCGGCTCTTCGGCCGGCAGATCCCGGTGCCGGGCGGGGTCGACGTGACCTTCCGCGAGCCGCTCGGCGTGGTGGGCGTGATCGTGCCGTGGAACTTCCCGATGCCCATCGCGGGGTGGGGCTTCGCCCCGGCGCTCGCGGCCGGCAACTGCGTGGTGCTCAAGCCCGCCGAGCTGACCCCGCTGACTGCGATCCGGCTCGGCGAGCTGGCCCGCGAGGCGGGGCTGCCCGAGGGGGTGCTCACGGTCCTGCCCGGCAAGGGCAGCGTCGTCGGCGAGCGGTTCGTCACCCACCCGCTGGTCCGCAAGGTCTGCTTCACCGGGTCGACCGAGGTCGGCAAGCGGATCATGGCCGGCTGCGCCGACCAGGTGAAGCGGGTGACCCTGGAGCTGGGCGGCAAGAGCGCCAACATCGTCTTCGCCGACGCCGACCTCGCCCGGGCGGCGGCCACCGCGCCGTACGCCGTCTTCGACAACGCGGGGCAGGACTGCTGCGCACGCTCGCGGATCCTCGTCGAGCGCTCGGCCTACGACGAGTTCCTCGGCCGGCTGGAGACCGCGGTCGCGGCGCTGCGGGTGATGGACCCCGCCGACCCGGCCAGCGAGATGGGACCGCTGGTCTCCGCGCGCCAGCGGGACGTGGTCACCGGCTACCTCGGCCTGGACGACCCGCGGGTGGAGACCGCCTTCACCGGCAGCGCCCCCGACGGGCCGGGGTTCTGGGTGCCGCCGACCGTCCTGCTGACCGAGGACACCGAGGCGACGGTGTGGCGCGAGGAGGTCTTCGGCCCGGTGGCGGCGGTGATGCCGTTCGACTCCGAGGAGGACGCGGTCCGGCTGGCCAACGACACCGACTACGGCCTGTCCGGGTCGATCTTCACCGCCGACGTCGGCCGGGCGCTGCGGGTGGCCCGGTCGGTCGAGGCCGGCAACCTGAGCGTCAACTCGCACTCCTCGGTGCGGTACTGGACCCCGTTCGGCGGGTTCAAGCAGTCCGGCCTCGGTCGCGAGCTGGGCCCGGAGGCCCCGAACGCGTTCACCGAGGAGAAGAACGTCTTCCTCGCCCACTGAGGCGGCCCGACCCATCGTGAAGGAGAACCCACCCATGACCGGACGCCTCGAGGGCAAGGTCGCCGTCATCACCGGAGGCTGCTCCGGGATCGGGCTGGCGACCGTCCGCCGGTTCGTCGCCGAGGGCGCCCGGGTCGTGATCGGCGACCTCGACGACGCCCGCGGCGCGGAGCTCGCCGACGAGCTCGGGATCACCTACGTGCACGTCGACGTGACCAGCAAGGACGAGGTCGACGCGCTGTTCCGCACCGCGCACGACACCCACGGCTCGGTCGACGTCGCCTTCAACAACGCCGGTATCTCGCCGCCGGAGGACGACTCGATCCTGGACACCGACCTGGACGCGTGGCGCCGGGTGCAGGAGGTCAACCTGACCAGCGTCTACCTGTGCTGCAAGGCCGCGCTGCCCTACATGCTCGAGCAGGGCAAGGGCTCGATCATCAACACCGCCTCGTTCGTCGCGGTGATGGGGGCGGCGACCAGCCAGATCTCCTACTCCGCCTCCAAGGGCGGGGTGCTGTCGATGACGCGCGAGCTCGGCGTCCAGTTCGCCCGCGAGGGTGTCCGCGTCAACGCGCTGTGCCCGGGCCCGGTGAACACCCCCCTGCTGCAGGAGCTCTTCGCCAAGGACGCCGAGCGGGCCGCACGGCGGCTGGTGCACGTCCCGATGGGCCGCTTCGGGGAGCCCGAGGAGATGGCGGCCGCGGTGCTGTTCCTGGCCTCGGACGACTCCAGCTTCATGACCGCGAGCACGTTCCTGGTCGACGGGGGGATCTCCGGGGCCTACGTGACGCCTCTGTGAGTGCGACGGTGAGTGCGACGGTGAGTGAACCCGTCTCGCGGCCGCTGGTCGGGCTGTCGACCTACCGCGAGCAGTCCCGCTGGGGGGTGTGGGACACCGCCGCCGACCTGCTGCCGAGCGTCTACGCGCGCTCGGTGGAGGCCGCCGGCGGTGTCCCCGTGCTGCTGCCGCCCACGCTCCCGTACGACTCCGCGGCGGCGAGCGTGCTGGCCCGGCTGGACGCCCTGGTCGTCTCCGGCGGCGCCGACGTCGCCCCGGCGGCGTACGGCGCCGAGCCGCACCCGACGGTGACCTCGTGGCGGGAGGACCGTGACGCCTGGGAGCTCGCCCTGGTGGCGGCCGCCGACGCCGCCGGGCTCCCGACGCTGGGGATCTGCCGGGGGATGCAGGTGATGGCGGTCGCGGCCGGCGGCGTGCTGGAGCAGCACGTGCCCGACGTGGTCGGGCACGAGCAGCACAGCCCGGGCGGGGACGCCTTCGGTGACACGGCAGTCCGGGTCGCCCCGGACAGCACCCTGGCCGGTCTGGTGGGCGTGCGGCTCGGGGTGCACTGCCACCACCACCAGGCCGTCGGGTCGCACCCCGGCTTCGAGGCGGTCGCCTGGGCGCCGGACGGCACCCTGGAGGCGATGGAGCGGCCGGGGGAGCGGTTCTGCGTCGCGGTGCAGTGGCACCCCGAGATGGCTGTGGACGCAGGGCTCTTCGGGGGTCTCGTGGCCGCCGGACGGCGCGCGGGCTGACCCGTCCGGACACCGGGCGAGGGACCTTGGTCATCGGACCGACGCGTTTCGCGACGGCTAGCGGCACAAACGCTTAATCTGACGCGATGGAGCAGGTGGGCGTGGCGGAGCACGCCCCCGTCGCCGCACCGTTCCCGCCGGCCACGCTGACCGCGCGCCAACACCACCAGCTGCCCGCCAACCTGCTGCAGGGCCTGGTCTTCGCCGTGGCCTTCGTGGTGGCCGCCGTCCTGGGCCGGTGGACCATCCCCGACGGAGCGCAGGTCAGCCTGGTCTGGCCCGCGGCCGGGGTCTCGGTCGCCTGGCTGGTGGTGCGGCGATCGGGCCGGCTCGCCGCCGTCGACTGGGCCGTCTTCGCCGGCGCCACCGTCGTGGTGAACGCCGCCACCGGTGCATCCCTGGCGCTGGCCCTCGGCTTCGTTCTGGCCAACACCGTGCAGGTGCTGGGCTACCTGCTGGCCGCCGACCTGCTGCACGCGCCCGGCGCGCTGACGGTGCATCCCGACGGCGGTCCGGCCCAGGTCGCCCTCGACGACGGCGTCGGCTACCTCCGCTTCCTGCTGGCCTCGCTCGTCTCGTGCCTGGCCAGCTCCCTGGTGGGGCCGCTGGTCCTCTCCCTGGCCGGGGCGGCCTGGACCCCGCTCGCCGTGGCGGTGTGGCTGCTGCGCAACCTCGCCGGGATCGTCGTGGTCGGCTCGGTCGCGTTCACCTTCTGGCCCCGCCGCGGTGGGCGGCTGACCGAGCGGTGGCGCGAGCTGGCGGTGCTGGTCGCCGCCACGTTCGCCCTCTACCTGCTGGTCTTCCGCGCCGACGACCGGCTTCCGCTGTCCTTCCTGCTGCTCACGGTCAGCGCGTGGGCAGGCGCCCGGTTCGGTCCCCGGCTCGCCGCTCTCCACGGGCTCCTGGTCGCGGCGCTCGCCGCGTGCCTGACCCTGGCCGGGTGGGGGCCGTTCGCGGCGGTCGCCGACGTGGCCGACCGGGTGGTCGTGCTCGAGGTCTTCGTGATGGTGGCCCAGCTGGTCGGCGTCAGCATCGCGCTGCGCCACCAGGAGCGTGCCCGCATCGCCGAGGGCCTGCGGGCCGCGCGCGCCGACACCGCGGACCGGGCCGAGCTGCTCCGCACGATCCTGGACACGATGGGCGACGGCGTCTCGGTCATCGGCGACGACGGCGCCGTGCTGATGCGCAACCGCACCGGCCGCCAGCTGCTGGGCGAGGTCGCCGGCTCGTCCCCCGGCGTGGTCCGGGCCCGGCAGTACGGCCTCTTCCGCCTCGACGGCACGCCGATGCCCGACGCCGAGCTGCCCTACCGCCGAGCGCTGCGCGGGGAGGTCGTGACCGGGTTCCCGATGCTGGTGCGCAACCAACGGCTCCCGGACGGGCGGGTGTTCCGGTTCAGCGCGCGACGGCTGCGCTACGGCGCCGAGGAACGCGCCGTGGTGGTCTACCACGACGTGACCGAGGAGATCCGGCAGCGACGCGAGCTCGAGGACTTCGCCGCCGTCGTCTCCCACGACCTGAAGAACCCGCTCTACGCGGTGGTCGGCTGGTCCGAGCACCTGCGCGACCTCGCGGAGGACGGCGCCGCCATCCCGGCCGCGGTGGTGCTCGACCACCTCGACCGGGTCGAGCGGGCCACGCACCGGATGGGCGCGCTGATCGACGGCATGCTCTCCACCGCGCGGGCCGAGGTCGACTTCACCCCGCATCTGGTCGACGTGCGGCGCCTGGCCGAGGAGGTGCTCGAGCGGCAGACGGTCGTGCTGGACCGCACCACGGTCCTGGACTTCCGGGGAGAGCCGCAGGTCTGGGCCGAGCCCTTCCTGCTCACCCAGCTGCTGGAGAACCTGATCGGCAACGCGCTCAAGTACACCCCGGCCGACCGGCCCCCCGAGCTCCACCTGCGGGTGGAGGTCGACCCCATCCCCGGGGGCGGGCGCCAGGCACGGCTCGAGGTCTCCGACGTCGGCATGGGCATCCCGGAGGGCCAGCACGAGCGGATCTTCGACACCTTCCGCCGGGCGACCGACGTCGACGTCCGCGGCACCGGGCTGGGACTGGCGATCAGCAAGCGGATCGTGGAGCGCCACGGCGGCACGATCCGCGCACGGAGCAACGGGTCCGGGCCCGGTACGACGGTGGTCGTGACGCTGCCCTACCCCGACGAGCCGGAGCCGGCCGCCCCCTAGACCCTGGCTGGAACACGTTCTAGTTTGTACCCCATGAGACACGGCATCGTGCTGTTCACCAGCGACCGCGGGATCACCCCCGCCCGGGCGGCGAGGGCGGCGGAGGAGAACGGCTTCGACACCTTCTACGTCCCCGAGCACACCCACATCCCCGTCAAGCGGGAGGCGGCCCACCCCGGCACCGGCGACGCCTCGCTGCCCGACGACCGCTACCTGCGCACCCTCGATCCCTGGGTCAGCCTCGCGACCGCGGCGACCGTCACCGAGCGCATCCGGCTCTCCACCGCGGTCTGCCTGCCGGTGGAGTCCGACCCGATCACCCTGGCGAAGTCCATCGCCACCCTGGACCACCTCTCCGGCGGCCGGGTCACGATCGGCGCCGGGTTCGGCTGGAACGTCGACGAGCTCACCGACCACCACGTCCCGGCGGGCCGGCGCCGTACCGTCCTGCGCGAGTACGTCGAGGCCATGCGCGCACTGTGGACCCAGGAGCAGGCGTCGTACGCCGGCGAGTTCGTCTCCTTCGGCGCCTCGTGGGCCTACCCCAAGCCGGTGCAGTCGCACATCCCGCTCCTCATCGGCGCCGGCGGCGGGCCGAAGACCTTCGCCTGGATCGCGGCCAACGCCGACGGCTGGATGACCACCCCGCAGGAGCAGGACGTGACCGCCCGGGTCGGCGAGCTCCGCGCCGCCTGGGCCGAGGCCGGGCGCAGCGGCGAGCCCCTGGTCCACGTCCTGGCGGTGCAGAAGCCCACCCCCGAGCTCCTCGCGGGCTGGGAGGAGGCCGGCGTCGACGAGGCGATCTGGGGGCTCCCCGACCGGGACGCCGACGAGGTCGAGTCCTTCCTCGGCCGCCACGCCGGGAGGCTGGGCCTGGGGTGAGGACCGGTCCGGGATCACCAGCCGTCTGAGACGATGGTGGGGTGATCGCCACGGTGGCCAACCACCTCCTCGCCCTGCCGGCCGCCGTCGTGCTGGCGCTGGTGTTCGCGATGCCGATGCTGGAGTCCTCCGCGTTCCTCGGCTTCGTCTTCCCGGGCGAGATCACCCTCATCATCGGCGGCATCCTGGCCTACCAGGGCACCGTCCCGCTGGCGGCGGTCCTCGTCCTGGGCAGCGTCGGCGCGGTCCTCGGCGACAGCATCGGCTACGGCGTGGGGCGCCGCTGGGGCCGCACCATGCTCGACGGCAGCCTGGGCCGGTTCGTCCAGCACCACCACTTCGACCGGGCCGAGACCTACCTGGCCGCGCGGGGCGGCAAGGCCGTCTTCCTGGGCCGGTTCACGGCCGCGCTGCGGGTGATGATCCCCGGGCTCGCCGGGATGGCGCGGATGCCCTACCGCCGCTTCCTGGTCTTCAACGTGGCCGGCGGGGTCGGCTGGGTCGTGATGTCGGTCCTGCTCGGGTACGCCGGCGGCAGCAGCTGGGAGCACGCCGCCCAGCTCTCCTCCCGCATCGGCTTCGTCGTCCTCGGCCTCGTGGTCGTCCTCGCCGTGGGCGGCGTGCTGCTGCGCCGCCACCGGCAGGAGGAGATGTTCGAGGCCGCCGAGGCCGAGGCGCACCGCGGGGGCTCGCGCGTCAGTGAGCAGCGAACAGCTCCACGAAGCGACGCAGCAGCAACGGTGGAGCATGCACCCGGCTCTGCGCCGCCGCTGACATGAGCTGCTCGGCGGTCTCCGCCGGGAAGTAGCCGGCGTGCCGGTAGAGGTCGATCCGGGTCCGGATCCCGGGGACGTCGAGCTCGGGGTGGAACTGGGTCGCGTAGACCCGGCGGCCGATCCGGAACGCCTGCACCGGACAGGTGGCCGAGCCCGCCAGCACCACCATGTGGGCGGCCGGCTGGGTGATCCCCTCCTTGTGTCCGACGAACGCCTCGAACTCGCCGGGCAGCACGCCGAGGAGCGGGTCGTCGTGCCCCTCGGCGGTCAGCTTCACCTCGACCGCGCCGACGGGCTCGGCGTACGTGCCGTCGACCAGGGCGCCCTCGACGATGCCGAGCGTGCCGATGCCGTAGCAGGCGCCGAGGAACGGGTGGTCGCGCCGGACCACCTCGCGCAGCAGCAGGCCCAGCTCGTCCTCGACCCGCACCTGGACCTCGGACTTGACCGCGTCGCTGGTCGTGAACGGGCTGCCGCCCAGGACGATCCCGGACCAGTCGTCGAGGTCGAGGCCGGGCACCAGCTCGGCCAGGGGCGCCTGCTCGAGCCGGACCCGGACCAGCTCGTGAGGCGACAGGCCGGAGAAGCGCAGGAAGGCGTCGTACTCCTCGGCCGCGGCGCGGTCCTCCGCGCGGGTGGCGAGCAGCAGGAACGGCTTCACGCAGGAGAGCGTAGGGCCCACCGGGCCGCGCGGTGCTGCTGTGCCGGGATCTGGGCGACCGCCTCACAGGTGAACCGCTCCCACGCGCCGGCCCCGGTGCGGTTCACCACGACCCGGTCGCCGCCACCGGCGGAGGCCGTCACGTAGGTGAGCTCGCACGAGCGCAGCGACACCGTGTGGTCGGGGTAGAGGATCTCCTCGAAGGCCTCGCGCGGGCCGAGCGTGTCGCTGGTGTAGATGCCGTAGTTGTGCCCGTTGTCGGGCTGGCAGGACAGGTACTTGCCGGCCAGGGTCCGCAGCGCGATCCGCCCGTGC
The DNA here is from genome assembly GCA_044227235.1 of Marmoricola sp. Taxonomy (GTDB): domain Bacteria; phylum Actinomycetota; class Actinomycetes; order Propionibacteriales; family Nocardioidaceae; genus Marmoricola_A. The sequence goes on from JBGAFN010000009.1 coordinate 265,337, forward strand.
GGCAGCTCGACCCGCTCGAAGACGGCAGCCGGGGTCAGCGCGGTGCCGGTGGCGCACAGCCGCACCTCGTGGCCGTGCGCGGCCATCTCGAGGTAGTGACCGCCGATGCTCAGCGCCACGTGCTGTCCCATGTCTCCCCCTGCCATCTCTCCATCGTGGTCCCTGGCAGACCAACGAGGCACCCGACTCGGGTGCTAGGGGACCAAGGGCACGAATGTTGGGACCCTTGTCGACGCCTGGGGCGGGATGGGCGGCAGGGGCACACCCTCCACGATGCGCCCCTGCCGGTCTGTGGCGGCCTGCTCCCTAGTGGTGGGCAGGCTCGCAGGGGAGGAGGACCTCCGTGCGTGGCTCGGCCGCCTCGGGTCCGTCGAGGTAGAGCTCCCAGCCGTCGGCCGTCACCCGGTACCCGTTGTCGTCGACCCAGCGCAGGGCGGCCTGGTAGGCCCCGGCGACCTCGGCGTAGGGACCGCGGTGGAGGACCCGGACGGCCGGACCGCCCGGCAGGACGACCTCCTCGACGCGCCCGGTCACGGGGACCGAGCCGTCCACGGGGAACCCCGCCTCGACCTCCCAGCCCCCGGTGTCGGTGGCCCGGTAGCGGGCGAACGGGGCTCCGGCGGGGTGGCCGCCCTGGGCGGCGAGCGCTCCGGCGACCTCGCCGAAGGCGCTCCCCAGGAAGCCGCCGATGCCGTCGTGCTCCACGGAGCCGTGCACCACGGCGGCCCGCTGCTCGGGGATCACGGCGAGGGTCACGTCGTACCGGGTGCCGTCCGTCATGGCTTCAGCCTTGTCGCGTCGACCCCGCCAGTCGAGGGTCGGAAGGCCCTGCCCTCCAGAGGGTGTAGGTCCCGGAGAGTCCCTTGAGCTCGGTCTCGAACGCGGGCTCGTAGCCGAACTCGGGCACCGCCGCCCGGACCTCCTCGGTGACCAGGACCTCGGTGCCGTCGGCCATCGCCGCGACCCGGGCGGCCAGGGCCACGTTGCGCCCGAAGTAGTCGCCCTCGCGGGAGACCACCGGCCCGGTGTGGATGCCGATGCGGACCCGGATCGGCGTACGCCGCAGCCGCCGGCCCGGGTTGGCCAGGGCGGCCTGCGCGTCGAGCGCGGCCCGCACCGCCTCCTCCGGCTCGGAGAAGGCGACCATGAACCCGTCGCCCTGCGTCTTGACCACGTGCCCCCGGTGCTTGGCGACCTGCTCGCGCAGGACCTCGTCGTGGGCGACGAGCAGGCGCACCCACTCCTCGTCGCCGAGCTGCTCGTTCAGCGCGGTGGAGTCCTCGATGTCGGAGAAGAGGATGGTCACGGTGCCGTCCGGAGCCGTCACCTTGGCGATCTCGGCGCGGTCCTCCCGCACCCACCGGGTGAGGTCCTCGATCGGGGCCATCAGCAGCCCGCCGACCACCCCGCGCTCCCGGACCCGGGCCGGGATGCCAGCCACCCGTCGTACCGCCCAGCCGGCCACGTTCATCGCCCGGGCGTAGGGCTGGGCGATGAGCTGCTCGCGCAGCGTCCGGGTCTCCGTGCGCGCCCGCACCAGCAGCACGGCGAGGACCACGATCGCCACGACGCTGACCGCCTGGGTCACGACGAGCACGGTGGTCACGGCGTTCACGGCCCTTACTGTCCCAGAGCCCGCCCCGCCCCGCCCCGTTTCCGGAGGTCGAGGTGCGAGGGCGCAGCCCGAGCCACGAGACCCCGTGACCCCGTGCCCCCTCGGAGGTCGAGGTGCGAGGGCGCAGCCCGAGCCACGAGACCCCTGGCCGGTCCGCGGGGTCTCAGAGGTGGTGGAGGGCCCCGTCGGGGTGCTGGTCGAGGTGGCGGGTGATGACGAGGCGTTGGATCTGGTTGGTGCCTTCGAAGATCTGCATGACCTTGGCTTCGCGCATGTACCGCTCG
>JBGAFN010000024.1:0-42775 GCA_044227235.1 Marmoricola sp.
CGAGGACCGGGGCCGGCAACCGAGGCGGACAAGTCCCACTGAAGACAACGACGTCAGTCTCGACACGGGTCACACCCCGATCACCACCACAACCCCACCACCACCCAGGGCCGCAAGAAAAGGCTCACAGTCTCGACACGTCGCGCGTTCCTCGCTCCTACTCGACCAACGAGGGGGCGGGGTCAGAGGAGGCGGGGGACGATGGCGTGCAGGAGGGTCTCGATACGGTCGGCGGCGGCTGCCGCGGCGGACTCCCCGCGGCCGTAGGGGTCGGCGACGTCGTCGGTGTCCAGGGGAGCCCGGTGGGCCTCGCGCAGAGCGGGCAGGACGGCGCGGCCGTGCAGGGAGGGCGGGACGTCGGGGAGCACCCGGGCGAGCTGCCCGAGGGTGAAGACGCGCCAGACCGAGTCGGGGCGCTCGGCGACGACCTGGCGGCGGTGGCTCGCCTCCATGGTCAGCACCAGGTCGACCTCGTCGACCATCGGCGGCGTGAGCAGCCGGCTCCGGAACCCCTCGGCGGAGGCCCCGCGGCGGCGCAGCTGGGCGGCCATCTCCTCCTCGACGGGGTGGTCGACCCAGCCCGAGGTGCCGGCACTCGCGACAGCCAGCCGGCCCAAGGGCCAGGCGTGGCGCACCCACTGCTCGGCGAAGGCCGACCGGCAGATGTTCGCCGTACAGACGAACAGCACGGAGACCGGTCGGGCCCGGTCCCCGGTCAGGTCGGTGCTGGTCACGTCGCTCGATCCTCGGAAGTGGGAGGCGCTGGCGTGCCTATACTCCGGCACGAGCGCTGCGGGCCCGCCTCCGCACCCGACCGAGATCGGAAACCCCCCACCGTGACCAAGCGTGCATTCATCACCGGGATCACCGGCCAGGACGGCTCCTACCTCGCCGAGCTGCTGCTCGACAAGGGCTACGAGGTGCACGGCCTGGTCCGGCGCTCCTCGTCGTTCAACAGGGAGCGGATCGACCCGCTGCGCGCCGACCCGCGCGGTTTCGGGGACCGGCTCTTCCTGCACTACGGCGACATGACCGACGGGGTCAGCCTGGTCAACCTGATCCGCTCGATCGAGCCGCACGAGGTCTACAACCTGGCCGCGCAGAGCCACGTCAAGGTCTCCTTCGAGATGCCGGAGTACACCGCCTCGGCCGACGGCATCGGCACGATCCGGCTGCTGGAGGCGATCCGCGCCGCCGGGCTGGACTGCCGCTTCTACCAGGCCTCCACCTCGGAGATGTTCGGCGGGACACCGCCGCCGCAGAACGAGGGCACCCGCTTCTACCCGCGCTCCCCGTACGGCGCCGCGAAGCTCTACGCGCACTGGGTGACGGTCAACTACCGCGAGGCCTACGGCATGTACGCCGTGTCCGGGATCCTGTTCAACCACGAGTCGCCGCGCCGCGGCGAGAGCTTCGTGACCCGCAAGATCACCCGCGCCGTCGCCCGGATCAAGGCCGGCGTGCAGGACCGGCTGGTGCTCGGCAACGTCGAGGCGGTGCGCGACTGGGGCTTCGCCCAGGAGTACGTCGAGGGCATGTGGCGGATGCTCCAGCAGGACGCCCCCGACGACTACGTGCTGGCCACCGGCGTCGGCTACACGGTCCGCGACTTCTGCCGGTTCTCCTTCGAGCACGTCGGGCTGGACTGGCAGGAGTTCACCGACCACGACGACCGCTACGAGCGACCCACCGAGGTCGACGCCCTGATCGGCGACCCGTCGAAGGCGCGCGACGTGCTCGGCTGGAAGGCGCAGACGCACGCCGACGACCTGGCCCGGCTGATGGTCGACGCCGACATCGCGGCCCTGGCCCGCGAGGGCGACCGGCCGACCGGATGACCCCAGCGACGACCGCGCTCGTCACCGGGGTCGGCGGGCAGGACGGGGTCTACCTGGCCCGGCTGCTGCGCTCCCAGGGCCACCGGGTGGTCGGCACGCTGCGGCCCGGCCCCCCGCTGCCCACCCGGGTCTACCTCGACGGCGTCGAGCTGGTCGAGCACGACCTGGTCGACACCGCCGGGTTCGCGGCGCTGCTGGCGGCGTACCGGCCGGCGCAGGTCTACAACCTGGCGGCGTTCAGCGCCGTCGGGGCGAGCTTCGACCATCCGGTCGAGGTCGCCGAGGTCAACGCCGACGCGGTCACCGGGCTGCTCGACGCCCTGGTGGCGCACCGGGCGGCCACCGGCGAGGAGGTCCGGTTCTTCCAGGCCTCCTCCGCCCTCGCCTCGACCGAGGCGACCGCCGAGGCGGCGAGCCCGTACGCCGCGGCGAAGCGCCGCGCCCAGGCCGCGGTCGCCCGCTACCGCAGGGAGCACGGGCTGCACGCGTCCGCGGCGCTGCTGCACAACCACGAGAGCCCGCTGCGGCCGACCGGCTTCGTCTTCCGCAAGATCACCCGGGCGGCGGCCGAGATCGCCTGCGGGGTCAGCGACCGGCTGCGGCTGGGCAACCTCGACGTGCACCGCGACTGGGGGCACGCTCGCGACCACGTCGCCGCGATGACCCTGATGCTCGACCGGGACACCCCCGGCGACCTCGAGCTCGGCACCGGGGTCAGCCACTCCCTGGAGGACCTGCTGGTGGGGGCGTTCGCCGCCGCCGGGCTCGGCGACCCGTGGCGCTACGTCGAGCAGGACCCGGCGCTGCTGCGCCCGCAGGACACCGCCGCGCTGGTCGCCGACACGGCCGCGGCCGAGACCGAACTGGGCTGGAAGGCGGCGACCACGTTCGCCGACCTGGTCGAGGAGATGGTGGCCGTCGACCTGCGCCGGGTCCGCTCCGGCGTCGAGGAGTCGCCGGCCTACCTGACGTGACCTCAGCGGCTCCGCCGCGTTGACGCTTGCGGAAACGGGACAGAGAGGACACGTCGGATGCCCGCGGACAGCTTCGAACCCAGCTCCACGCTGACGCGTCTCTACCCCGAGGCGGCGGTCGGGGGCTTCTCCAAGCTCGACGGGGTCATCGAGTTCTACACCCGCGTCAACGCGCTGGTCGACGAGCACAGCCGGGTCCTGGACTTCGGCGCCGGGCGGGGCCAGTGGGCCCAGGAGCCGCTGCCGGAGATGTCGCGACGGCTCCGCTGGCTGCGCGGCCGGGTCGCCGAGGTCGTCGGCAGCGACGTCGACGAGGCCGTGCTGACGAACCCGACCCTGGACCGCGCGGTCCTGGTCGACCTCGGCAAGCCGCTGCCGCTCGAGGACGCCTCCTTCGACCTCGTCGTCGCCGACTACGTGCTCGAGCACATCACCGAGCAGGACGCCCCCGCGGTGGCAGCGGACGTGCTGCGGGTGCTCAAGCCCGGCGGCTGGTTCGCGGCCCGCACCCCCAACAAGTGGGGGATGATCGGGGTCGGCGCCCGGGCGGTGCCTAACTCCCTGCACGTCAAGGTCCTCGAGCGGCTGCAGCCCGGCCGCAAGGCCGAGGACGTCTTCCCGACCTGCTACGCGATGAACACCCGCAAGGACCTGCGCCGGCTCTTTGCGCCGCACGACGTGCACGTCTACGGCCACGTCAGCGAGCCGACGTACTTCGGCAGCTCCCCGACGGCCTGGCGGCTGGCCGCCGGTGTCGGGCGGCTGACGCCGCCGCGGCTCTCGCCGACCCTGATGATCTTCGTCCAGAAGCGATGAGGGTCGTCGTCGACGCGATGTGCGCGGAGTACGGCGGGATCCGGACCTACGTCCAGCACCTGCTGCACGCCTGGGAGTCGACCCACCCCGAGGACGACCTGCACGTCGTCGTGGCCGCCGGCTCCGACCTCGACACCGGCGCGCACACCCGCCACGACCTGCCCGTCCGCCGGCCGTCGGTGGTGGGACGCCCGTGGGCGCAGACGACGGCGATGACCCGGCTGGTGCGCGAGCTGCGCCCCGATGCCGTGCTGGCCACCGCTCCGACGACCACGGTTCGTCGCCCGGCCGGCCCGCTGGCGGTGGCGATCCTCGACCTGCGCCACGAGATCCGCCCGGACCAGTTCAGCCGGGGGCGCCGCCTGCTCCGGGCGGTCTCCTACGGGCGGACCTACCAGCTGGCCGGCTGCTTCGTGTCGATCTCCCAGCGCAGCCTGGACGACCTGCACGAGCTGCACCCCCGCACCCGGCGGGTGCCCTCGACGGTCGCGCACCTGGGCGCCGACCACGTCGAGGGCTGGGGGACGCCGACCCGCACCGGGCCCGCGGTCTCCTTCGCCCACCACAGCAACAAGAACCCCGACCTGCTCCTCGACGCGTGGGCGCTGCTGGCCGCCTCCGGCAACGCGCCGCCGCTGACCCTGCTGGGCCTGGGCGGCGAGCGTCGGACGGCGCTGCAGCAGGTCGTCGACGCCCGCGGCCTGGGCGAGGTGGTCACCCTGGCGCCCTTCCTGCCCGAGCAGGAGTTCCGGCGCACCCTGCTGGCCGCCGACCTGGTGGTCTTCCCGTCGGACTTCGAGGGGTTCGGGCTGCCGGTCGTGGAGGGCATGCTGCTCGGCAAGCCGGTGGTGATCGGCCCCGACCGCGGCACGCTGGAGGTGGCCGGGGGGCACGCCGCCGTGATGGACGGCTGGACCCCCGAGGCACTGGCCGACGCGACCCGGCGCGCCCGCGCCCTGGGCGACGCCGAGCTGGCCGCGGCCCGGGCATGGGCCGAGCGGTTCCGGTGGTCGCACACGGTGTCGCGGACCCGCGAGGCCCTGGCCGGTCTGGTGCGGCCGTAACCCCCGAACCTGCCCCGCGTTGAAGGGACAGAGCCAGACAATCCAGGCACCTCCTGGGCGCCTGGCTCCCGAGAACGAGCACACCCGAGACTGCCGCAGACCGGCGCGGCGCCGACTGCTGAGCGAGGACACCGGTGGACCTACGACAGCTCCTGACCACCCTGCGGCGTCGCTGGAAGCTCGCGACCGCAGTGCTGCTGCTCGCCGTCGGCGGAGCGGCCCTGGCCACCTCCCTGATCACCCCGTCGTACGTCTCCTCGACGCGGATCTACATCGCGGCCTCCGGCTCCGGCAGCCTCGACCCCTACCAGCTCGGCATCTACGCCGCCCAGCGCGTCGCGTCGTACGCCGACCTGGCGAAGGACTCCGCGGTCCTGCAGAAGGTGATCGACGAGACCGGCATCTCCGACACCCCCGAGCAGCTGGCCAAGCGGATCACCACCGAAGCGGTGCCCAACTCGGTGATCCTCGAGGTCTCGGTCCGCGACACCAGCCCCAAGGTCGCCCAGGTGATCGCCAAGGCGGTCTCGCAGCAGATCTCGCTGCTCGTCTCCGACCTCGAGCGCCCCGAGCCGACCGAGGACGAGCCGCGCCCGCAGTCGCCGATCGAGGCGAAGGTGGCCGGCGAGCCGTCGTACGACCCGGCCCCGGTCTCGCCCAACCTGATCCTCAACCTCGTGGTCGGCACGCTGCTCGGCGCGATCGTCGGCGTCGGCGCCGCGGTCCTGCGGGAGATCTTCGACGACACCGTGAAGTCGCCCGAGGAGCTCTCCGAGGTCACGGGCAGCGCCGTGATGACCGTGGTGCCCTTCGACTCCAGCGTCACCAAGCACCCGCTGATCAGCGACGACGACGCCCCGGCCACCCGCGGCGAGCCCTTCCGGGTGCTGCGCACCAACCTGCAGTTCGCCGAGATCGACGGCCGCCAGCAGACCCTGCTGGTCACCAGCGCCGTGCCCGACGAGGGCAAGACCGTCACCGCGGTCAACCTGGCGCTGGCCCTGGCGCAGGCGGGCCGCGACGTCCTGCTCATCGACGGCGACCTCCGCAAGCCCAACGTGGCCCGCATGCTCGGCCTCGACAACGCGGTCGGCCTGATGACGGTGCTCTTCGGCTCCGCGGACCTGTCCAGCTGCGTGCAGCGGCACAGCAGCGGCCTGCACGTGCTCGGCACCGGCCCGCAGCCGCCGAACCCGGCCGAGGTGCTGGAGACCGACGCGCTGAAGGACCTGCTCAACCGTGCCCGCGGCGAGTACGACGTGGTCATCATCGACGCGCCGCCGCTGCTGCCGGTGGCCGACCCGGCGATCATCGCCGCCCGCGTCAACGGGGTCCTGCTGGTCACCCGCTACGGCTCCACCAGCCGCGACCTGGTCCGCCAGTCGGTCGCCCGCCTGCACGGCGTCGGCGCGAAGGTGGTCGGCGTGGCGCTGACCATGTCGCCGCGCGCCACCGGCGACGCCTACGGCTATGGCTACGGGTACGGCTACGGCCAGTCGGTCGCCGAGCCGAACGGCGGGAAGCGCAAGGCCGAGGCCGAGGCCGACAGGGAGCCGCGCCGTCGCGCCAGCAAGGTGCGCTGATGCCCGCTCCCCTGCGACCGGTCGCACTACGCCGTCGCCTCGCCGCGCCGGCCACCCTGGTCGGCTCCGTCGTGGTCGCCTGGCTGCTCGTCGGGCTGGCGGCGCTCGACCCGGTGCTCGCCGTGCTCGCGGTCGGGGCGGCCGGGCTCGCCCTGACCGTGCTGCTGCGGGGCATCGAGGGCACCGCCGCGCTGGTGCTGGTCCTGGCCACGTTCTTCGCGCCGCTGAACAGCGTCCGGCCCTCCTCGGCCGCCTCGTTCGTCACCGCCGCCGACCTGCTCTACGTGCTGGGCTTCGGGATCCTCTTCCCGGTGCTGCTGCGGCGCCGCCTGGTCGCCCCGCCGCTGTACCTGATCGGCGGCGGCATCGTGGTCACCCTGGGCCTGCTCGCCTCACTGGCCAGCGAGGGGCCCGGACTGAGCCTCAACCACATGGTCCGGCTGCTCACCGCGGCGTTCGGCCTGCCGCTGGCGATGATGTGGTGGCGGCCGTCCTCGACCTGGATCCGGCGGCTCGCCACGGCCTACCTGGCCGGCGTGGTGGTCAGCGTCCTGCACGCCCTGGTCAGCGGGCCGGACGCCACCGGTCGCTACGTCGGCTTCACCACGCACTACAACTACTTCGGCATCACCACGCTGCTCGCCGCCGCGATCGTCCCGTACGTCGTCGCGGTCAGCCCGCCCGGCCGTCGGTGGGCCCTCTGGTTCGCGGGCCTCATCTGCCTCTACGGCATCTGGATCAGCGGCAGCCGCGCCGCTCTCCTGGTCATCGTCGTGGTCGCCGCGATCTACCCGTTCCTGGAGCGCTCGGTCAACGCCTTCGCCGTCCTCGCCGTGGCGGGCACCACGGTGCTGGCCCTGTCCGGTCGGCTGCTCGACGACAGCGGCGACAACGCGCTCAGCCGCCTGCTCGGCGGGGGCGGGGCGGACTACGCCGACCTCGAGCGGCAGAAGGCACTCGAGGTCGCACTGAAGGCGTTCCACGCCCACCCCGTGATCGGCAACGGGTTCGCCCAGGCCCTCGAGGCGCACAACATCTACCTGGAGATTGCCGTCTCCGTCGGCGTGATCGGTGCCCTGGGCTACGTGCTGATGCTGGTGCCGATGGTGCAGCCGCTCGTGCGCTCGGGCTTCCCGCACCACCGGCTGGCCTACCCGGCCCTGTCGTATGCGCTGATCGGCCTGATCACCAACGCGCTGTGGGACCGTTTCATCTGGGCGGCCCTGGCGCTGGCCCTGCTCGTCCCGGCGCTGGAGGCCGAGGAGCGCCTCCTCGACCAGCTCGACCGGCCCGACAACCAGCGCGACGACGAGCCCGTCGACCGCCCCGTCCCCGTCCTCGAAGGAGCGTCATGACCGTCGGCCAGCAGGTCTCCCACCGGGTCCACCGGGTCAGGCACGGGGCCCGCCGGGTCCGCCAGACCTGGACGGACTTCGAGAACGGCGGCCAGCTTCTCGCCCGCATCGCCAGCGCGCCGCTGACCGGCCGTCCGGCCGAGATCGGGTTCCGCGTCGACGACGACCTCACCGTCACCGTCCCGAACCGTCCCGGCGCCCGCGTCCCGGTCTACGAGGTCTTCGCCGAGGACGCCTACCGGCTGCCGTGGTTCACCGGCGACCTCGGCCCGGACGCGGTCGCCGTCGACATCGGCGGCCACGTCGGCTGCTTCGCGCTCGCCTTCGCCCGCCAGCACCCGCAGGGCCGGGTGGCCTCCTTCGAGGCCTCGCCGGCCACCGCGGCGTACCTGGAGCGCAACGTCGGCGACAACGGCCTCGACGGGCGGGTGCTCCCGCACCGGCTCGCCGTCAGCGACGCCGAGGGCACGCTGGAGTTCGCCGACAACGCCGGCGGCAGCAGCCTCAACGGGCTGACCGCACCGGAGGGTGCGGCCACCATCTCGGTGCCGTGCGTGACCATCGCCCAGGCGCTCGCGCTGGCCGGGAAGCCCGTCGACGTCGTCAAGATCGACACCGAGGGCGCGGAGTACGCCATGGTGCTGGCCTCCGCGCCGGAGGACTGGGCCGAGGTGCAGCGGGTGGTGCTGGAGTACCACGACGTGCCCGGTCACGGCTGGCCCGAGCTCGCCTCCTTCTTCACCGCGGCAGGCTTCCGCGAGGTCGGCCACCAGCCGGAGAACCCGCGCCAGGGCACCGTCTGGCTCGCGCGCACCGCCCTGTCGTGAGCCGGCTGCCTCCCGGCCTGCAGCCCGCCTGGCCGCTGCTGAAGCGCCTGCACCGGCTGGCCACGCTGGTCCTCGGACTGGTGTTCCGTCGTACGTCGCGGCTCGCGGGGGACCGCGCGCTGCCGCGCCGGGCCACCACCTCGGCCGACGTCACCGCCGCCCGGGAGCCGGGCGCGGTGACGCTGCACGTCAGCGGGCCGGCGGTGCCGCTGCGGCGCATCCCGCCGCGCGGCACCCCGGAGGGGCACTGGATCTTCGACCGGGACGCGTCGTACGACGTGCCGCGGCGGTTCACCCTGGAGATCGCCGACGGCACCGTGGTGGGCGACTACGCCGCCATCGTGACGCCGGGGGGCACCCTCGACCTGGAGACCAGCAGCTACTTCGGCATCGCGGGCTGGCGCGAGCACCCGGTCTTCCTGCGCCCCCGGCTGCCGGTGGTGGAACGGTTCGACGGCACCCTGGTCAACCTGGCCTGCCGCGGCGGCAGCTCGAACTACTACCACTTCCTGCTCGACGTCCTCCCCCGCTGGGGCATCGTCGAGGAGTCGTTCCCCGGGCTGGTGCCCGACGCCCTGCACGTGCCCGCCGCCGCGCGCTACCAGCGCGAGCTGCTCGGGCTCGCCGGCCTCGGCGACCTGCCGCGGGTGGAGACCCGGGCCGACCGGGCCGTGCGCGCGACGCGGCTACTCGCCCCGTGCGAGCCCAACCCCGACCTGGTCGCGCCCGCGTGGGTGGTCGACTGGCTGCGCACCCGGCTGCCGGCCACGGAGACGGCCGGTCTGCCGACCCGGCTCTACCTGACCCGCGGCGACAAGCCCAACACCCGACGCCTGGTGGAGGAGGCGGCGCTGTGGCCCGAGCTGGAACGACGCGGCTTCGTCCGGCTCGACCCCGGCACGGTGACGGTGCAGCAGCAGATCGACCACGTCGCGGCGGCCGAGGTCATCGTCGCCCCGCACGGCGCCGCCCTGGCCAACCTGGTCTTCGCTCGCCCGGGCCTCAAGCTGCTCGAGCTGTTCGCCCCGAACTACGTGAACACCTGCTACTGGGCGATGTGCCAGGAGCTCGAGGGGGTCGAGTACCGCTACCTCGTCGCCGGCGACCACGACGACCACCGCCCGGGCCGGGCCATGAACGGCGTCCTCACCGACATCCGGCTCCCCCCCGCCGCCATCCTCGACGCCCTCGACGACCTCCTCTGACGAGAGGTCGCCCATCCCCTCGGTGGTCGAGTAGCGGCCCCCACGGTGGTCGAGTAGCGGGCGAGGAACGAGCCCGCGTGTCGAGACCCCGCAACGGTCCCGGGGTCTCGACACGTCGCCCAGCGAAACGCCCCTCCCCCTCGCTGGTCGAGTAGCGGGCGAGGAACGAGCCCGCGTGTCGAGACCCCGCAACAGTCCCGGGGTCTCGACACGTCGCTCCTTCGTCGCTCCTACTCGACCAGCGAGACGCCCCTCGACCTCCGGTGGTGCTCAGTCGACCAGGGAGATGGCGTCCTGCTCGACAACGGTGCGGAACCAGTCGATGGTGCGCAGGAGGCCCTGCTCGACGGGGACGCGGGGCTCCCAGCCCATCAGCCGGCCGGCCAGGGTGATGTCGGGGCGGCGGACCTCGGGGTCGTCCTGCGGGCGCGGCACGAACACGATCTCCGAGGACGACCCGGTCAGGTCGCGGATCCAGGTGGCCAGCTCGAGCATCGTCAGCTCGGTCGGGTTGCCGAGGTTGACCGGCCCGGACTCCTCGAGCGCCGCGAACCGCAGGATGCCCTCGACGAGGTCGTCGACGTAGCAGAGCGAGCGGGTCTGCGAGCCGTCGCCGGCCACGGTGATCGGCTCACCGGAGAGCGCCTGGCGCACGAAGTTCGGGATGGCCCGGCCGTCACGCAGCCGCATCCGCGGACCGAAGGTGTTGAAGATGCGGACGATGCCGGCGTTGACGCCGTACGTGCGCCGGTAGGCCATCGTGATCGCCTCGGCATACCGCTTGGCCTCGTCGTAGACGCTGCGCGGGCCGACCGGGTTCACGTTGCCCCAGTAGTCCTCGGGCTGCGGGTGGACGGCGGGGTCGCCGTACGCCTCGGAGGTGGACGCGACGACGAAGCGGGCGCCGTGGGTGCGGGCCAGCTCGAGGGCGTTCTCGGTGCCGACCGAGCCGACCCGGAGCGTCTCCAGCGGCAGCTCGAGGTAGTCGACCGGCGAGGCGGGCGAGGCCCAGTGCAGGACGAGGTCGACCGGGCCGGCGACCGGGATGCCCCGGGTGACGTCGGCAGTGACCAGGCTGAACCCGGGGTCGCCGACGAGGTGGGCGACGTTCTCCGGCTCGCCGGTCAGGAAGCTGTCGACGCACACGACCTCGTGACCGTCGCCCAGCAGCCGCGTGCACAGGTGCGATCCGAGGAAGCCGGCACCGCCGGTCACCACCACGCGCATCGGGTCCGCCTCTCGCTGTCGGTACGTCGGGTGTTCAACGGCCGCGCGCGGCAAACGTCACGATTCGGGCAGGCACGCTCAGCCCCAGATGCCGTTCTTGCTGACGAATCGGCTGCGCACGCCGTGGATGAGTCCGGGGAAGCGGTCCTTGACCCGCGCGTACTCGTCGGGGAAGGCACACCGGACGCTCTTCGCGGCGTCACCGACGACGTCCTTGGCGACCTGCTTCCACGCGGCCCGCCGCCACGACGTGTAGGCATCGGCCTCCTCGGCGACGAACGGGGAGGGCAGCGCGGTGCCGTCGGCCGAGGCGAGCCGGTAGGCCCGACGGGTCTGCCGGGCGATGCGCTTGCCGCGGGTGTCGTTCCAGTACGGGTACGGCGGGGGCTCGCCGAGGCTGTCGCGGAGCGCCTGCTCGTGACCGACGAGGACCGCGGCGTACTCCTTGCACAGCAGGTCCAGGGCGGCGTTCTCCTCCCGGAAGTGCGCGGTCGACCCGTCGAAGCGGACCGACAGCTCCTCGGGGCGGCTGCTGTCGAAGGCGTGGAAGTGGAAGAGCCGCAGCCGGTCGCCATTGGTGGCGATGACGTAGCCGTCGGCGTCGCGGACCACCGGTCGCTCGTGCAGGTTGCCGATCCCGACGTTGTAGCCGTAGTGCCGCCAGCTGGTGGCCCGGAACAGCGGGCCGCCGATGTCGACCCACTTCTGGTCGACGAAGAGGCCGGAGAGGAAGTCGTGCAGGCACTCCTCCTGCAGGTGGCCCCACCACCAGTCCAGGAACGCCTCTGCCCGCCGGTCGACGGCGCAGAAGCCGAGGTTGTGGAAGCCGACCGTGAGCAGGTGCCCCTCGCTCATGTGCACCCCGGCGGGCACGGCCTCGAGGAAGTGCGGGGTGAGCAGGATGCCGCCCTCGCTCGCGGCCAGGTCGACCGGCAGCTCCACCATCGGCGAGGTGACGTAGGTGTCCGGGTCGAGGTAGACGACGGACTCGTGGTCCTCCAGCAACCGGGCGAGCAGGACCGGCTTGACCGAGGTCGCGAACTCGACCAGGTCGTACATCGCCGCCAGCCGCAGCACCTCGCGCTCGGGCAGGCCCAGAGCCGCGGTGCTGACCAGGTGCGCGCCCGGGACGACCGGCAGGTCCTCCTCGCGCAGCGCGTCGATGAGCATGATCGTCAGCGTCGCGTCCGGGTGGTGCTCACGCAGGCTGTCGGCCAGGGTCAGCGCCTTGGGCAGGTAGTTCCGCGCCAGGATCGTGCAGTAGGCGGGGGTCGTCATGCCGAGGCACCCTTCGTCGTGGTCGGCACGGTCACGCGGACCGTCGGGGTGGTGGGCACGGCGCCGGCGTCGCGGCGCCGGCGCAGGGCCGACCACCAGGCGACGGCGACGAGCAGCTGGCCGGCGGCCACCGCCCAGGTGGCGCCGCGGGCTCCGTCGACGAGTGCGCCGAGGACCGTCAGGACCAGCAGCGCCACCGACCCGGCGACGTCCACCACGGTGGTGGTGCGGACCGCGCGCAGGCCCGCCAGCGCCGACCGCGGCCCGGTGATGGTGCCGAGCAGGACGACCTGGACCGCGGTCGGCAGCAGCAGGGGGAGGGCGACCTCCCAGGTTGCCCCCAGCACCTGGCGACCCAGGGCGTCGGGCAGCAGCAGGATCACGGCGGCGTTGAGACCGGCTGCCGCCGTCGTGATCGCGCTGGTGCGGCGGGCGTGACGCCGGACCGCCGGCAGGTCCGGGGTGCCGTTGGCCACCTCGGAGATCCCCGCGGAGACGGCCGCGATCTGCAGCGTCATGAACGGCCTGACCAGGAGCGCCGCCCCGAGGACGGCCCCGAGCGCGTCGGCGCCGGCGATGGCGCTGACCGCGACGGCGCCCAGCAGCGCCGCCCCCTGGGCCGACCCGACGGCGAGGAGGTAGCGCCACGAGAAGTCCCAGGTGGTGCGCAGCCAGGCGGAGCCGAAGCGGAGCTCGGAGGGCCGCACCCGGCGCAGGACCAGCAGCCCGGCCACCGCTCCCGAGCCGGCCCAGGCGGCCATGAACCAGGTCAGCTCGTGGGTGCCGGTGAACGCGAGGACGGCGACGGCGGCGACCTGCAGGGCGAGCCAGGCCAGGTCGAGCCGGACCGCCTCGCCGGGACGCTGGGTCGCGAAGCCGAGGTAGCGGCCGAGGTCCTGCAGGACCAGGAGCGGGACGCACCCGGCCAGCACGAGGAGCGCGCCCGCGAGCGCGGGGTCGACGAGCGACACGGCCGCACCGCCGAGGCCGAGCAGCGCGGCGAGCAGCAGCCCGAGCAGGACCCCGGTGCCCACCACCTCGCCCGTCCGGGCGCGCGCCTCCTGCGGGTGCACGAGCAGCGGCTCGGCGACCAGGGCGCGCGCCGCGACGGTGACGAGGGTGTAGGTGAGCACGGCGATGCCGAAGAGACCGAACGACGCGGTGTCGAGCAGCCGGGCGGCGAGCACCAGGATGAGCACGTTGGAGCCGCCCGCGATCGCCTGGTCGACCGTGACCGTGCTCAGGCGACGGACGGCGCTCACGCCGGGACGACCTGCCGGGCTCGTGCGTAGGCGATGAAGGCGTCGACGTCCTCGGAGGCGATCAACGGGACCGCGGCGCGCACTTCGTCCTCGGGCCAGTCCCACCAGCGGATGTCCAGCAGCGCCTCGCGCTGCTCCTCGGTGTGGCGGTAGCGGATGACGCGCGCCGGGTTGCCCCCGACGATCGCGTACGGCGGGACGTCCTTGGTCACCACGGCCCCGGCCGCGACGACCGCGCCGTGGCCGATGTGGACGCCGCTGACGACCCAGCAGCCGAACCCGGTCCACACGTCGGAGCCGAGCACGGTGTCGCCGCGCACGGTCGGGTTGCCGTCCAGGCCCTGGCCCTCGAGGTCGAAGTGGATCCGCAGGGGGAAGGTGCTCACGTGGTCGACCGCGTGCTGGCCGCCGAGCAGGAAGCTGCCGCCGACCGCGCTGTAGTTGCCCACCACGAGCCGCGACTCGTCGTGCACGAACGGGTAGAGCGTCGGCAGCCCGTAGGTGCCGGTGCCGTAGACGACCCGACCCTTGCGGCGCAGCCGCCGCAGCACCGCCTCGTCGCGGCCGTGGATCGCGTTGTGCGCGCGGCGCACCTGGTCCCGGAGGCTCACGGCCGGATCACCCCGACTTGCGCCAGTAGGCCCCGAAGCCGTCGATGTCGACGATCTCCTCGGTGATGCCGTGGGCGCGGCGGTAGTCGTGGATCGCTGCACCGGCCTGCGAGGCGTGGGAGCCGAAGTCGTCGATGATGCAGAAGCCGCCCGGCGACAGCCGCGGGTAGAGCGCCTCGATCGCCTGGATGGTCGACTCGTACATGTCGCCGTCGAGGCGCATCAGGGCGAGCTGCTCGACCGGCGCGGTCGGCAGGGTGTCCCTGAACCAGCCGACCAGGAACTCGACCCGGTCGTCGAGCAGGCCGTAGCGCTCGAAGTTGTGGCGCACCTGGGCCACCCCGACGTTGAGGCCGGTCTGCTCGTGCAGCCGGTCGCCGGCGTCGGCCGGGAAGTCGGCGGCGTTGGGCTTGGGCAGGCCCTGGAACGAGTCGGCGACCCAGACCTTGCGCGTCGTGTCGCCCCACGCCTTGAGGTTGGCCTTCATGAAGATGCAGGCGCCGCCGCGCCACACGCCGGTCTCGATCAGGTCGCCGGGGACGTCGTCGGCGACGATGGCGGCGATGCAGTCCTGGATGTTGCGCATCCGGCGCAGCCCGATCATCGACTCCGCCCGCGAGGGCCAGTCCTGGCCGATCTCGCGCAGGTGGGCGTCGTACGGCTTCTTGTAGGCGATCTCGAAGTTGTAGCGCTGGACGAGCTGGCCGAAGGAGTTGGCCACCCGCTTCTTCAGCGACGGCGAGCCGGCGGTCCGGACACCCCCGAGGATCGAGTCGTTGTCCTCCGCGAGCGCCCCGGTGAGGCTGCGCCGCATCAGGTCGAGGTAGAGGTCGCGCAACTCGTCGGCCGGGACGGGCGAGAGGGACGCGTCGAGCTGGGAGAGGTCGAGGTCGGTCACGCGCGGGTCTCCTGCGGTCGGTGAGGGGCGTACACGGGATGAACGAGTGCCGGTGCCGTGGGTCACGGGCCGGAGCGGACATTTCGCCCCAGAATCGGGTCAGGCGAGCTGCTGGGCACGGGCGGCTGCGACACGCTCGACGGCGTCGTCGTTCACGTGGCAGCCGTCCCAGGTCATGGCCCGCGGGAGCCCCCCGTGCTCGTCGGCCAGCACGGGGGTGAAGTCGAGAAGGAAGCCTCCCGGGAGACGGTCGACCGCGTCGGTCAATGCTGCTCGCAGCCGGGTGAAGGCGATCATCCGCTCCGAGAACGAGCCGGAGACCGGGTACCAGACCCAGTCCTCGTCGGCCGAGACGTCGCACGGCGGGGGTGGGACCACGAACCCGATGCGCTCCGCTCGCAGCCGCGCGGCGAGGTCACGGCATGTCTGGACGTAGTCCTCCACGAAGTCGAGCCGTTCCTCAGGGCGCGCGGCCAGGTGGACCCGTACGTCGATCTCACCCGCCGAGAAGACCGGCACGAGGGCTCCCGGGCGCCCGATGCGCTGCACCACCGAGGCGACCCGCAGCACGCGGGGCGAGAAGCCCTTCTGCGCAACCGACCACATCAGCCGGGCGCCGTCGCGCAGGATGAGGATTCCTCTGGGACCCCGAAGGAACCAGCCGTTGTCGAGGCCCTGGTTGAAGGTCATCGCGTGGGAGTCCCCGATCCAGATCTCGGTCGGGGAGGAGCCACGAACGACACGCAGCAGCCTTCCCCACGCAGGAACGAAGCGGAGCTTTCCGAGCACGCGTGAGATCAGTCGCCGGACTGCGCGCTGCTGGTAGACGTCGAGCCGGGGCGATCCCAGATCGTGTCTCTCGGGCGAGGTCATCAGTAGGCCCCCCGACCCTCGAGCACAGCCCGCATCGTCTTCCAGACGATCTCGACGTCGTGCATCAGCGACCAGTTGTCGACGTAGTAGAGGTCGAGCCGGGTCGACTCCTCCAGGGACAGGTCCGAGCGGCCGGACACCTGCCACAGCCCGGTCAGGCCGGGGCGCACCCGGAGCCGGCGGCGCAGGTCGTCGGAGTAGCTGGCGACCTCCTCGGGCAGGGGAGGGCGCGGCCCGACGAGGCTCATCTCACCGCGCAGCACGTTGACCAGCTGTGGCAGCTCGTCGAGCGAGAAGCGCCGCAGCGGCCGCCCGACCCAGGTCACCCGGGGATCGTCGCGCACCTTGAAGAGCAGCCCGTTGCCGTCGTCATGCGGCCGCAGGTCGTCGAGGCGCTCCTCGGCGTCGACGACCATCGTGCGGAACTTCAGGCACCAGAACTCGGCCCCGTCCTGCCCGACCCGGACCTGACGGAACAGCGCCGGCCCCGGGCTGCCCAGCCGGACCAGCAGTGCGATCCCGGCCAGCACGGGGGCCAGGACGACCAGGAGGACCCCGGCCGCGACGGTGTCCAGCAGCCGCTTGGCGGTCCGCTGCGGGCCGGTGAACTCGGGCAGCTCGAGGTGCAGCAGGGGCAGCCCTGCGATCGGCCGGAGGTGGATCCGGGGACCTGCGACGTCGTGGATGCTGGGCGCCACCGCCAGGTCGACCCCCGTCCCGTCGAGCTGCCAGGTCAGCCGACGGAAGTCCTGTCCGACCGTGCCGGCTCCCGCCGCCACGATCACGCTGTCGGCGCCCTGGCGCAGCACGGCGTCGCGCAGGCCGTGCGGGCTGCCGACCACGGGGATGCCGTCGACCGTCGTCTCGTCGTACGGCGCGGGCAGGCAGACGCCGACCACCTCGTGGCCCGACCACGACTCCCGGCGCAGCACCGCCACCAGCTCGGTGACCTCGGCGAGACCCCCGACGACCAGGGTCCGGTACGACGCCCGGCCGCGGCGACGGCGCTCGTGCAGGGCCTGCCGCGCGGCGTACCGGCCGAGGAGCAGCAGGCCGGGCCCGACCAGGAAGACGACGGCGAAGAAGGCACGCGACACCTCGGCCCGCAGCAGGTAGCTGGCGATCGCGACCGCCGCGGCGGCGGTGACCGAGCCCGAGGCGACCGCCTTGAACTCCGCCGCCCCGGCCCCCAGCCGCTTGGGCGCGTAGGACCCGCGGACCGCGAGACAGAGGAGCCAGAGCACGCCGAGGAGGACGGTGAGGACCGGGTAGGGCACCGCGCCGGCCCCGTTGTCCACGAGCAGGTCGGCGGAACCGAGGCCGCGGGCTCGCGTGGCCAGCGCCAGCGTGAGCACGATCAGGACGGTGTCGAGCAGCAGCACGACCCGGCGGAACCGACGCAGAGGACCGCGCAGCCGGACGGTCCGCTCCACCAGCGGCACGCTCGGGGCGGTCGCCAGCGGGTCGGGTCGCGCCTCGCGCAGCCGGTCCGGCGGGGACGACGGACGGGGGAACGGGCGGGTCTCGGTCAGCTGGTCGCCGGGGCGGACCGGCGACTGGCGGGGACGCTGACGCGGGGGCTGGCGAGGGGACCTGCGCGGAGGCGGGGCATCGGAGGCGCTCACGTCCCTCCTTCGTCGGGCACCGCCCGGGCGAGCGCGACGAGCACCTCCTCCTTGCGGAGGGCGCCGCTGGCCCGGCTGACCTCGCGGCCCTCCGGGTCGAGGACGAGGGTGGTCGGGGTGCGCAGCACGCCGAGGCGGCGGACCAGGTCCAGGTGCTGCTCGGCATCGATCTCGACGTGCTCGACCCCGGGGACGATGCCGGCGACGTCGCCCAGGACCCGGCGGGTGGCCCGGCAGGGGGCGCAGAACGCGGAGGAGAACTGGAGCAGGGTGGCCCGCTCCCCGAGCTCGTGGTCGAGGTCGGAGCCCGCCAGCACGCTGACCGGTGCGGGCTCCTGCTGCTCGACCCCACGCACCCGGTGGGTGCCGCGGAAGCGCCCGTCGGTGAGGGCTCTGACCAGGCCGAAGGCGGTGGCGAGAAGGACGGCGACGACGAGGACCCACGCTCCTTGGTTCACGTCGTCGATCCAATCATCCGGTCACGGGCCCCCCGGCGATCAGCCGGACGCAGGGCTCCGGCCGCACAACGGTGCCGAGCACGGCCCTCGCGAGGGAGGGACAAGTCGGACTTTCCTGAGTGAACGAGCGGTGGCGTCGACGGTTACGCGGGAGGCGTCCCGGGACAGCCAGAAGGCCCCTGCTGCGTCGAGCGCTGCAAGGGCCTTCCTGAGCTGGTCGGTCTGGGAGTCCCACCAGCTGGTGGCACGGCGAGCTGGGAGAGTCTCGCCGTACCGGTGGACCGCGGTGCTGGGAGTTGCGCCTTGGTCCTGAGTCGGTAACCCCTTACCGACATCACCACCCCCCACGGGTGTCTGGGTGAGCGCTCGCACCGGCGGGCCGGCTGGGCGTTCGATGACATCAACGAAGGCTGCCGGGCCCGGTTATGCGGACAAAGGCAAAGAACTGTGGCGGAGCCGTGTGTTCGCGGACACATCCGTCACGATTACCGGCAAAAGCCCCATAAACCTCAACAGGCCCAGCGCAAAACCGGATAAATCACCCACCGGCGAACGGAGGGAGGAATTCGACGGTATCCCCGGTCTGGACCAGTTCGTCCCGATCGTGCACGGGACGGTCCCCCACCAAGACCGAGCAGACGTCGAGGACCTGGGCGAGACGCCCCCGCGTGGGGAGCTCGGCGAGCACCTGCGCCACCACCTGGTCCACCGTGAGCAGACCCTCGACCGGGAGCGACACCACGCTGACCCCGGCGGCGTGACGTGCCGAAGCCCACAGCCGCACCGTCACCTGACCGGCGCCGGCGGCCTGGTCGTGTCGAGCGGTCCCCTCCATGTCGGATATCCTGCCTCAACCACCATCGGACTCAACGGCGAGTCTCCAGGTCATCCGCGGGCCGGTCGGCGACGACCCGGTCCGCCCGCCGGAGGAGGTGCCACTGTGAGTGCACTCCTGCTGCTCACCAGCGCCCTGCAGCCCTCAGCCGAGGTGCTTCCCGCGCTCGCGCTGCTGCCGCACACCGTGAAGGTCCTGCCCGCCGAGGGCAGCGCGCTGCTCGAGGCGCCGCCCGTGGACCTCGTCCTCGTCGACGGCCGTCAGGACCTCGCCAAGGCGCGCGACCTGACCCGCCTGATCCGGACCATCGGCACCGACGCGCCGGTCCTCCTCATCGTCACCGAGGGCGGCCTCTCCGTGGTCGCCGTCGACTGGGGCTTCGACGACGTGCTGCTCAGCACCGCCGGCCCCGCCGAGGTCGAGGCCCGCATCCGGCTGGGCATCTCCCGCCTCAGCGCCCAGCGCATCGGCAACGACCCCGAGGCGCACGTGATCCGCTCCGGTGAGGTCACCGTCGACGACGTCACCTACACCGCGAAGCTCGGGGGACGCCCGCTCGACCTCACCTTCAAGGAGTTCGAGCTGCTGAAGTACCTCGCCCAGCACCCGGGCCGGGTCTTCACCCGCGAGCAGCTGCTCCAGGAGGTCTGGGGCTACGACTACTTCGGGGGCACCCGGACGGTGGACGTGCACGTCCGTCGCCTGAGGGCCAAGCTCGGCCCCGAGCACGAGCAGCTCATCGGCACCGTCCGCAACGTCGGGTACCGCTTCGTGCTGCCGCCCAAGGAAGCCGTCGAGCGCGAGACCGCGGACGCCTGAGGCAGGTCCGAGGCAGGTGGGGGGACCCACCCGCCTATCCTCTTCTCGCATGACCTCCGTCACGCGGCTCGACCATGCCACCTTCGACTGGCGCACCGGTGCCGGAGGTGCCGCGGAAGTACGGCGGATCGCCGCCGACGTGGACGCCGACGACGGCCACGAGGCCCTCAACGAGCAGGCCCGGCTGACCCTGGGCAACCACGGCCTCGACGGTGCGATCCTGCTGCTGGCCGAGGGGGTGGATCGGGCCCAGGGCTTCGCCTACGTGCACGGGCTGTCGGGTCCGGGCCGACCCGAGCTGGACCTGGTGGTCGACCCGGTCGCTCGCCGGAGGGGGGTGGGCAGCGCTCTGCTGGCCGAGGTGGTCGCTCTCACCGACGGCATCCCGTTGACCGCCTGGTCGCACGGCGACCACCCGGGCGCCGCGGCGCTGGCCGCGCACACCGGCTTCAGCGCCGTACGCCGGCTGTGGCGGATGGCCCGCACCGGCGGGCCGCTCCCCGAGCCGACCTTCCCTGTCGGGGTCACCGTCCGTGGGTACCGGTGCGACGAGGACGACGACGCCTTCCTCGACCTCAACGCGGCCGCGTTCGCCCACCACCCCGAGCAGGGCGGCCTGACCCTCGCCGGCCTGCACGAGCGGCTGCGCGAGGACTGGTTCGACCCGGCCGGCTTCCTGCTCGCCGTCCGCGAGGACGACGGCCGGCTGCTCGGGTTCCACTGGACCAAGAACCACGGCCCGGACGTCGGTGAGGTGTACGTCATCGGCGTCTCCCCCGACGCCCAGGGGTCCGGCCTGGGCCGGTCCCTGCTGGTCGCGGGGCTGCGCCACCTGCACGACCACGACCGCGACCGTGTCCTGCTCTACGTCGAGGGCGACAACACCGGCGCGATCCGGCTCTACGAGTCGCTCGGCTTCTCCCACGAGGACACCGACGTCATGTACGCCTCGCTCGTCGACTGAGCCCCGCCCGCCCCCCCGGAGGTCGGAGGTCGAGGCGCGAGGCGTTAGCCGAGCCACGAGACCCCCGGGACCCTCGCGGAAGCCTCACCAGGTCTCGTGGCTCACGCTGCGCGTTCGCACCTCGACCTCCGGGCGCACGTCGGAGGTCGAGGAGCGAGGCGTTAGCCGAGCCACGAGACCCCAGGACCACCGCAATCCTCACCAGGTCTCGTGGCTCACGCTGCGCCTTCGCACCTCGACCTCCGGGCGCACGTCGGAGGTCGAGGAGCGAGGCGTTAGCCGAGCCACGAGACCCCCCGGGGCCCTCGCGGAAACCTCACCAGGTCTCGTGGCTCACGCTGCGCGTTCGCACCTCGACCTCCGACGTCGGCTCACGCTGCGCGTTCGCACCTCGACCTCCAGGGCTGAGGGGGGTCAGCGGAGGGCGTCGCGGAGAGCAGCGGCCATCTCGACGACGCCGCGGCGGGCGCTGCCGTCGGTGACCAGGAGGTTCGCGAAGCCGTGGATCTCGCCGGGGTAGCGCTTCTGGCGCACCGGCACGCCCGCCTCCGCGAGCCGGGCGGCGTACGCCTCGCCCTCGTCGCGCAGCGGGTCGAACCCCGCGGTCGCGACGTACGCCGGGGCGAGGCCTTCGGGCAGGTCGGCGTACAGGACCGAGACGCGCGGGTCGTCCTTGTCGTGGTCGCCGAGGAAGGCCTCGGACGCGACGTCCATGAACTCGGTGGTGAGGAAGAGGCCCTCGCCGAAGAGCTGGCGGCTGCGGGAGCCCCCGGCCCACTGCGTGACGGGGTAGATCAGCAGCTGGTAGGCCAGCGGCACGCCCTCGACAGCCGCCCGGATCGCCGTGGTCGCTGCCAGGTGCCCCCCGGCCGAGTCACCGCCGACCGCGAGCCGGGCCGGGTCGGCGCCGTAGTCGGCGGCGTTGCTGGAGACCCACTCGAACGCGGCCCAGGCGTCGTCGACCGCTGCCGGGAACGGGTGCTCGGGGGCGAGGCGGTAGTCGACGGCCAGCACCCGCACCCCGGCCTGCTCGGCGAGGAACCGGCACAGCGCGTCGTGGGAGTCGAGGTCGCCGTAGATCATGCCGCCGCCGTGGAAGAAGACCAACAGGGGGCCCGGCTCGTCGCCGGCGTGCGCCCGCGTCCCGCGCGGCACGTAGAGCCGCGCCGGCAGCGGGCCCTCGGCCCCGCGGACCGTGCGCTCGCTGACCTCGCCGATGGGGTGCTCACCGCCGGCCATCACGGCCTGGCGGAGCAGGGCGACCCGGCCGTCGGGGATCGACATGGTCTCGGCGCCACGCTCGCGGGCGACCTTCTGCAGGCGCAGCATCCACTGCGCCTGGGGGGAGAGCTGCAGCCCGTCGATGCGCACCGGGCGACCGGCCAGCCGTCGGACGGCACCCGGCGGTAGGCCCATCGCGCGGGAGAACACCTGACCCTTGACCCGATCCACGTCGACCATGAGGGGAACCGTACTGGTCGGAAACCTCCCGGCCCAGAGGTCCTGCCTGTCGGCCGGGTCACAGGTCCCGACCGTTCCGCGCTCGTCACCCACGGTTCACTCCCGAGTGACACCATGACCTCATGAGCACTTCCGCCTTGCCCGACGCCGACCTCGAGACCGCCGACACCCCGGCGGCGGCACCGGCGGCAGCACCCGCGGCGGCCCCGGCACCTGCGCGGACAACCCCCTCCACGCAGCCCGTGCTGGCCACCGCCTTCCGGCCCCACGACGAGGACGGCGAGCTCAGCCCCGGCAACCCCGGCAGCGACTCCTTCGACGTCGAGCCGCCGTACGACGTGGAGGCCGGCGACCTGCCCGACGACCGCTTCCTGGACCGCGAGCTGTCGTGGCTGCGGTTCAACCAGCGCGTGCTCGAGCTGGCCGAGGACCCGGCCCAGCCGCTGCTGGAGCGGGTCCGGTTCGCCGCGATCTTCGCCTCCAACCTCGACGAGTTCTTCATGGTCCGGGTGGCCGGCCTCAAGCGGCGCATCGTCGCCGGTGTCGCCGTCCCCAGTGCGAGCGGGTTGCAGCCCCGCGAGGTCCTCGAGCAGATCTGGGAGACCACCAACGAGCTGATGCAGCGGCACGCCGCCGTCTTCCGCGACGAGATCGTGCCGGCACTGGCCGAGCACCGCATCCAGCTGGTGCGCTGGTCCGAGCTCGACCGTGAGGAGCAGCGCAAGCTCAAGCGGCTCTTCAAGGAGCGGATCTTCCCGGTCCTCACCCCGCTCGCCGTCGACCCGGCCCACCCCTTCCCCTACATCTCGGGTCTCTCGCTGAACCTGGCCGTGCTGGTCCGCAACCCCAAGACCGGCAAGCAGCACTTCGCCCGCGTCAAGGTGCCTGACAGCTTCGACCGGTTCGTCGCCATCGACGAGCTGCGCTTCGTGCCCGTCGAGGAGGTCATCGCCGAGCACGTGAAGCCGCTCTTCCCCGGCATGCAGGTCGACGCCGTGCACACCTTCCGGGTCACCCGCAACGAGGACCTCGAGGTCGAGGAGGACGACGCGGAGAACCTGCTCACCGCGCTGGAGCGCGGGCTGCTGCGGCGCCGCTTCGGCCCGCCGGTGCGGCTCGAGGTCGAGGAGTCGATGGACGAGCACATGCTCGAGCTGCTCGTCACCGAGCTCGGGGTCTCCCCCGCCGAGGTGATCAAGGTGCCCGGGCCGCTGGACCTGCGCGGCCTGCACGACATCGCGGACCTGGACCGGGCCGAGCTGAAGTTCCCGGCGTTCCTGCCCGCCACCCACGCCCACCTGGCCGAGGTCGAGTCCGCCTCGCCGGTCGACGTGTTCGCCACGGTCCGCCAGCGCGACGTCCTCCTGCACCACCCCTACGACTCGTTCTCCACCTCGGTGCAGCGGTTCATCGAGCAGGCCGCGGCCGACCCGGCGGTGCTGGCGATCAAGCAGACCCTCTACCGCACCTCCGGCGACTCGCCGATCATCGAGGCGCTCATCGACGCGGCCGAGGCCGGCAAGCAGGTGCTGGTGATCGTGGAGATCAAGGCCCGCTTCGACGAGAGCGCCAACATCCGCTGGGCCCGCAAGCTCGAGCGTGCCGGCTGCCACGTGGTCTACGGCATCGTCGGGCTGAAGACGCACTGCAAGCTCGCGATGGTCGTGCGCGACGAGCCGGAGGGGATCCGGCGCTACGTCCACATCGGCACGGGCAACTACAACCCCAAGACCGCACGGATGTACGAGGACCTCGGGCTGATCACCTGCAACGACGCGATCACCGAGGACATCGCCTACCTGTTCAACAACCTCTCCGGGTATGCCCGCAAGCCGTCGTACGAGACGCTGCTGGTCGCCCCGCACTCGGTCCGCGACGGTCTCGTCGCCCGGATCGAGCACGAGATCTCCCACCACACCGCCGGCCGTCCTGCGGGCATCCGGATCAAGGCGAACTCGGTGGTCGACGAGGCCGTGATCGACGCGCTCTACCGGGCCTCCCAGGCCGGGGTGCCGGTGCAGCTCCTGACCCGCGGCATCTGCGCGGTGCGCCCGGGGGTCCCCGGGCTGTCGGAGAACATCGAGGTGCGCTCGGTGCTGGGCCGCTTCCTGGAGCACAGCCGGGTCTTCTGGTTCGAGAACGGCGGTACCCCCCGGGCGTGGATCGGGTCGGCCGACCTGATGCACCGCAACCTCGACCGTCGGGTGGAGGTGCTCGTGGCGCTGCCGTCGCAGGAGTCGGTCGACGAGGTGGGCCGCCTGCTCGACCAGGCCTTCTCCCCCGAGACGGCCTGCTGGACCCTCGACGCCGACGGCATCTGGACCCGCCGTGCGGCCGGCCCCGACGGCGTACCGCTGATCGACCTGCAGGAGTGGCTGATCACGACCACCCGCCGGCGCCGCTGAGCCTCGACCGGGGGGTCGACTCCCGCGGGACCGTTACGGGGTCTCGACACGCCGGCTCGTTCCTCGCCGGCTACTCGACCAGCGAGAGGGGTTGCGGGGTCTCGACACGCCGGCTCGTTCCTCGCCGGCTACTCGACCAGCGAGAGGGGTTGCGGGGTCTCGACACGCCGGCTCGTTCCTCGCCGGCTACTCGACCAGCGAGAGGGGGTCAGCAGGTGGCGAAGAGGACCGGGCCCTCGCCGATGTCGGCGAGCACGGGCTTCTTCACCGGGGTCAGGGCCAGGGTCAGCGTGCGGCCCTCGGCGGTGGCACTGCTGACGCGGAAGCGCTCCGCGAAGGTGCCGCCCTGGCCGGGAGCGGCGCCACGGGCGAGGTCGGCGCGGGCCTGCAGGTCGTCGGCGGCCTGGGACTCGTCGGCCAGCTGCATCCCGACCAGCACGGTCAGGTCCGGCTGCTGGGCGAACACCAGGCCGGTGAGGGGGTGCACGCCGCCTGCCTTGACGACCAGCTCGCGCCCGGCGGCCTGGTCCTCGACCCCGGCCTGGGACATCGCCAGGTCCTCGCAGGCGAAGTCCCCGACCCACAGCGTGGCCGCGCTCGGCTCGGTCGCCACCTCGACCAGGTCGGAGACGCCCTCGACCGAGGTCAGGTCGGGCTTCTTCCCGCCGGCGGCCGCCACCACCGGCGCGATCGACTCCGGCGCGTCGGACATGACGAGCAGCCGCTGGTCGCGCAGGACCGCCACGTTCTGCTGCAGCGACCCGAGCGGTACGTCGAGCCCGGCGACCAGCTCCGGCGTACCGGTCCAGACCCCCGAGCTGCCCGGGCCCTTCGGCGGCGGCGTGTAGCCGAGGTCCGCGAAGCGGCCCTCCAGCTTGTCGAGGTCGACCGAGTCGTCGAGGAGCAGCACGTCGGCCGAGCCGTCCTCGCCCTGCCCGTAGATCTCCCACTGGGCCTCCAACGGCGTCACCCCGAAGGCGTCAGCCAGCGCCGGCAGCGACTCGCCCAGCGGGGAGCCGCTGGTCAGGTCGCGGTCGAAAGCCCGGTCCAGGAAGGCATCCAGGTCGGTGGCGGGGGATGCGGCGGACAGCCCGGTGCCCTTCGCCTCGGCGGCCACCTCCACCCAGTCGGTGAACGTGGCGCGCCGTACGTCGGTCGGCAGGGTCGCCACCGCGTCCCCGAACCGGGTGCTCGACCAGGGCCGCACGACCAGGAGCACGGCACCGGCCACGACGACGCCGAGGGCGACGACCGCCACCAGCAGTCGGAGACGCACCGATTCCCTCCTCAGTCCCGGGCGCCGCGCCCGCGTGCCACGAGCCTAGCGACCGTGTGAGACTGGCCGCATGAGTCCGATTGCCCCTGTGGTGGCGGCCGGAGCGGTCGTGTTCCGGAAGCACGCGGGCCAGGTCGAGACCCTGCTGGTGCACCGCCCCAAGTACGACGACTGGTCCTTCCCGAAGGGCAAGCTCGAGCCGCACGAGGACCCCGCGACCGCCGCCGTACGGGAGGTCGCCGAGGAGACCGGGCTGGACATCCGGCTGGGCCCGCCGCTGCGGCCCCAGACCTACGCCGTCGGCGACGGCGCACCCCGCCCCAAGCTGGTGCACTACTGGGCCGGCCGCGTGGTCGGCGGCGACGACGTCTCGACGTACCGGCCCAACGCCGAGGTGGACCAGGTGGTCTGGGTGACGCCCGACCAGGCCCGGACGATGCTGACCTACCCCTTCGACGTCGAGACGCTCGAGGAGGCGGCCCGGTACCGCAAGCGCTCGTTCCCGCTGGTCGTGCTGCGCCACGCCATCGCGCACCCGCGCAAGGCCTGGCACGAGGACGACCGCGAGCGACCCCTGGTGGAGACCGGGAAGGCGCAGGCGGAGTTCCTGGTCCCGACGCTCGCGGCGTACGGCGTGACCCGGGTGGTCTCCTCCAGCAGCCGGCGGTGCTGGGCCACCGTCGCGCCGTACGCCGAGGTGGCCGACCTGGACCTGGAGGTGACCGACAAGCTGTCCGAGGAGGACGCCACCGAGGTCACCGTGGCCGGCGAGGTCGACCGGCTGCTGGCGCTGCGCGAGCCGACCCTGCTGTGCACGCACCGGCCGGTGCTGCCGTGGGTGTTCGCCAGCCTGGGCCTGGACGACACCCCGCTCGAACCGGGCGCCTTCCTGGTCGTACACCACCGACACGGCCGGCTGGTGAGCATCGAGCACCACGCCCCACCACCGGCCCGCTGAGACCCGCCCCACAGCCGCACACAAAGCAACAGGTGCCGTTCACCCGGCGTTCACCTGGGACGGTCAGTCGCTTCACCTGCCGTCCCTAGCGTCGGCGAGGTCAGATCCCTGAAATCACAGGAGACCCCGAAGTGAATCGCACTTCCTTCCGCCGCGTCGCGGCTCCCTCGGCCGCCGTCCTCGTCCTCGGCCTGGCCCTCTCGGCCTGCGGTGCCGCCAACGAGTCCGACTCCGGCACCGACTCCGGCTCCGACAGCTCGAGCAGCCTCAGCGGCACGCTGAACGGCGCCGGCTCGTCGGCCCAGGAGGCCGCGATGGCCGCCTGGCGCAGCGCCTTCCAGTCCAAGAACCCCGACGTGACCGTCAACTACGACCCGGTCGGCTCCGGCGGTGGCCGTGAGCAGTTCCTGGCCGGCGGCGTCGCGTTCGCCGGGTCCGACTCCTACCTCTCCGACGAGGAGCTCGCCTCCTCCAAGAAGGTCTGCGGCGGCACCGAGGCCTTCGACGTGCCCAGCTACGTCTCGCCGATCGCCGTGGTCTACAACCTCGACGGCGTCGACGGCCTGCAGCTCTCGCCCGCCACCCTGGGCAAGATCTTCGCCGGCACCATCACCACCTGGGACGACGCGGCGATCAAGGCGGAGAACCCCGACGCCACGCTGCCGTCGACGAAGATCACGCCGGTGCACCGCTCCGACGACTCGGGCACCACGAAGAACTTCACCGACTACCTCTTCCAGGCCTCCGGTGGCTCGTGGAAGAACGAGGCCGACGGCCTGTGGCCGCTGAAGAGCGGCGAGGGTGCCAACGGCACCTCCGGTGTCATCGAGGCCGTCACCAACGGCAAGGGCTCGATCGGCTACGCCGACGAGAGCCAGGCCGGTGACCTGAGCATCGCCTCGATCAAGGTCGGCGACGCCTACGTGGCGCCGTCCGCCGAGGCCGCCGCGAAGACCCTCGAGGTCTCCAAGCCCGCCGAGGGCCGGCCCAGCGGTGACATCGCCATCGACGTGGACCGCACGACGACCGAGGCCGGCGCCTACCCGCTGATCCTGGTCTCCTACGTCGTCGCGTGCCCGTCGTACGACGACGCCGCCACCGGCAAGCTGGTGAAGGAGTTCCTGACCTACGTCGTCAGCGCCGACGGCCAGCAGGCCGCCGCGTCGGCCGCGGGCTCCGCTCCGCTGCCGAGCTCGCTGTCCGACCAGGGCACCACCCAGCTCGCCACCATCGGCAGCTGACCCGCCCCCGGGTCGGAGCACCGTCCCGAGGGTCCGTCCCGGCGTCCGCGCCGGGACGGACCCGGATCTCCGACCGACGAACCCCCCACTCCGAGGAGTCCGGGTGTCTGCACCAGCAGCATCGACCACACGCCGCGCCAGGCCCGTGCTGAGGCGCGGCGACCGCGTGTTCACCAACCTGACCCGGGGCGCCGCCCTCACCATCCTGGTCACCCTCGCCGCGGTCGGGCTGTTCCTGACCGCGCAGGGCCTCCCGGGCATCGGCGCGCCCCCGGAGAAGCTGCGCGGCGCGACGAACATCGTCGCCTACGTCGCGCCGCTGCTCTTCGGCACGCTGCTGGCGGCCACGATCGCACTGCTGATCGCGACGCCGCTGGCGATCGGGGTCGCCCTGGTCATCTCGCACTACGCCCCGAAGCGCCTCGCCAAGCCGGTCGGCTACGTCGTCGACCTGCTCGCCGCGATCCCCAGCGTCGTCTACGGCCTGTGGGGCATCGGCTTCCTCGGCGTCAAGCTCGTGCCGGTCTACGAGTGGCTCGAGCGCCACGCGGGCTGGATCCCCTTCTTCGCCGGGCCCGCCTCGGCGACCGGCCGCACGATCCTGACCGCCTCCATCGTGCTGGCGATCATGGTGCTGCCCATCATCATCGCCATCTCGCGCGAGATCTTCCTGCAGACCCCGACGCTGCACCAGGAGGCCGCCCTGGCCCTGGGCGCGACCCGGTGGGAGATGATCCGGCTGGCCGTCTTCCCCTACGCCCGCTCCGGCGTGGTCTCCGCAGTGATGCTCGGCCTGGGCCGCGCGCTCGGCGAGACGATGGCGGTGGCAATGGTGCTCTCGGCCAGCGGGCTGGTCACCTTCAACCTGATCAGCAGCGACAACCCCTCGACGATCGCGGCGAACATCGCCCTCAACTTCCCCGAGGCCACCGGCCTCGGGGTCAACGCGCTGGTCTTCAGCGGCCTGGTGCTCTTCGTGTTCACCTTCGCGGTGAACTTCGCGGCCCGCGCCATCGTCGCCCGCAGCGAGCGAGGAGCCGACCGATGAGCACGCCCACCCTGCCCATCCCGGACGCCCGCGACCTCGAGCAGCACCTGAGCCTGACCCACGCGCGCCTGCCGCTGTGGGCCCCCCGGCTGGTGGCCGTCCTGGCCGCCGCGGCCTCCGGCATCGTGTCCGTGCTGGCCGGCTGGGGGGTCGTCCCCTGGGTCCTGGTCGCGGTCGTGGTCTACGCCGTCGCGCTGCCGCTGTGGTCCCGCGTGGTCGAGGGGGGCCGCGCCGCGGTCGACAAGCTCGTCACCACGCTGGTGTGGTCCTCCTTCGCCGTCGCCCTGGTGCCCCTGGTCTCGCTGGTGTGGACGGTGGTGTCCAAGGGAGCGCCGGTCATCTCCTCGCAGTTCCTCAGCTACTCGATGCGCAACGTGGTCGGCCCCGGTGGCGGCATCTACCACGCGATCATGGGGACGCTGATCATCACCGCGACGGCCGCACTCATCTCGGTGCCGATCGGCCTGCTGACCGCGATCTACCTCGTCGAGTACGGCGCCAAGAACCGCACCGCACGCACGATCACCTTCCTCGTGGACGTGATGACCGGCATCCCCTCCATCGTCGCCGGCCTCTTCGCCTACGCGCTCTTCGTGCTGTTCTTCGGCGAGGGCGTCCGGATGGGCTTCGGCGGCGCGGTGGCCCTGTCGGTCCTGATGGTGCCGATCGTGGTCCGAGCCTGCGAGGAGATGCTCAAGCTGGTCCCCAACGACCTGCGCGAGGCGTCGTACGCGCTGGGCGTGCCGAAGTGGCTGACGATCACCAAGGTGGTCCTGCCGACGGCGATCTCCGGCATCATCACCGGCGTCATGCTCGCGATCGCCAGGGTGATCGGCGAGACCGCGCCGCTGCTGATCATCGCCGGCAAGACCGACAGCGTGAACCTCAACCTCTTCGACGAGCGGATGCAGACCCTGCCGGTCTTCATCTACTACTCCTACACGCAGCCCGGGGTGCCGGCCCAGTACGGTCAGGACCGGGCCTGGGGTGCGGCGCTCGTGCTGATCGTGATCGTGATGACCCTCAACCTGCTGGCCCGGTTCCTCGGAGCCCGGCTGGCCCCCAAGTCCGGACGCTGAGGAGCGACGAGATGTCCTCGACCCACGCACCGAGCAGGTACTCCTACCGGACCAACCCGCCCGTGCCCCCGCAGAGCCAGCAGACCCCGCAGAGCCCGCAGCAGACCAAGGAGAGTGCCCCGGTGGCCAAGAGCATCGAGGTCTCGGACCTCAACATCTACTACGGGGACTTCCTCGCGGTGGAGGGCGTCACCATGACGATCCCCGCCAAGCAGGTGACCGCCTTCATCGGCCCGTCCGGCTGCGGCAAGTCCACGATGCTGCGCTCGCTGAACCGGATGCACGAGGTCATCCCGGGTGCGCGGGTGGAGGGCAAGATCGTGATGGACGGGCAGGACATGTACGGCGCGACCGTCGACCCGGTCGCGGTCCGCCGCCAGGTCGGCATGGTCTTCCAGCGGCCGAACCCGTTCCCGACGATGTCGATCTACGAGAACGTGCTGGCCGGGATGCGCCTGAACCGCAAGCGGCTGCCGAAGGACGAGGCCGACTCCGTGGTGGAGCGCTCGCTGCGCGGCGCGAACCTGTGGGAGGAGGTCAAGCAGCGGCTCAACAAGCCCGGCGCCGGCCTCTCCGGTGGCCAGCAGCAGCGCCTGTGCATCGCCCGGGCGATCGCCGTCGAGCCGCAGGTCCTGCTGATGGACGAGCCCTGCTCGGCGCTGGACCCGATCTCGACCGCGGCGGTGGAGGACCTGATCCACGAGCTCAAGTCGCAGTACACGATCGTGATCGTCACCCACAACATGCAGCAGGCGGCACGGGTCTCGGAGGAGACCGCCTTCTTCAACCTGGCCGGGGTGGGGATGCCGGGACGGCTGGTCGAGATGAACCCGACGAAGAAGATCTTCGCCAACCCCGACCAGGAGTCCACCGAGGCCTACATCTCGGGCCGCTTCGGGTGAGCCTCCCCACGGGGGACGGGACGGTGTCCGGCGAGCAGGAGCCCGACTGGGACGCGCCGCTGGTCCTCGTCATCGACCCGGTGGGCGCGGACACCCTCGGCCGCCCTGCCGCCCTGACCCACGAGGGCTTCCGGCTGGTCTGGTGCGCGAGCGCGTCGGAGGGCCTGGTCCGCTTCGGTGAGCTGGAGCCTGCGGCGGTCGTGGTCGCCCCCGACCTGCTCGCCCCCGACACCGCGACGGTGGTGAGCACGATCCGCCGCCTCGACACCGACGCCGAGGGCGCGCGCCCGATCCTGGTCGGCATCGGCGAGCTCGAGGCCGAGCTGGCCGGCGCGGCCCTGGCCGCCGGTGCGACCGGTGCCGTCGGACGCCCGTACGACGGCCGCGAGCTGGCCCTGCGCCTGCAGCACCTGGTCGCGCCCGAGGCGCGCAGCCAGCTCAGGTTCGGGCCGCTGCAGCTCGACCTGCGGGCGCACACGGTGCGGCTCGACGGCCACGAGCTCAGCGAGCTGCCGCTCAAGGAGTTCGAGCTGCTGCGGGTGCTGATGGCCCGCGCCGACGGGCTGGTCCCGTTCGAGGAGATCAGCGAGGCGCTGTGGCACGGCAGCCGCACCCCGTCGTCCAACACGATCTCGGTGCACGCCGGGCGGCTGCGCCGGCGCCTGGCGGGCCGGGTCGTGGTCCGCACCGTGCGCGGCCTGGGCTACCGGCTGACCCTGCCCGAGCAGTCGTCCCCCGCGCGCTGGGTCAGGGCAGCTGGAACACGAAGTGGGCGACCACGTACGTAGCCGCGGCCATCAGCCCGGCGGCCGGGAAGGTCAGCACCCAGGCGGTGACGATCGAGCGGGCCACCCCCCAGCGCACGGCGGAGAACCGCTTGGTCGCTCCCGAGCCCATGATCGCGGAGGTGATCGTGTGGGTGGTGGAGATCGGCGCGTGGTAGTGGATCGCGGCGACGTACAGCACCCCGGTGGCCACCGACTCCGCGGCGAACCCGCGCGGCGGGTCGAGGTGGATGATCCGGCGACCCAGGGTGCGCATGATCCGCCAGCCGCCGGAGTAGGTGCCCAGCGAGATCGCGGTCGCCGCGGCCAGCACGACCCACAGCGGGAGCGGGTCGTCGGGGTTGGCGTGGCCGGCCGCGACGAGCGCCAGGAAGATCACGCCCATCGTCTTCTGGGCGTCCTGCAGGCCGTGGCCCAGGGCCAGGCCGGCGGCGGAGAAGGTCTGCGCCATCCGGAAGCCGCGGTTGACCTTGCTGGGGTTGCGGCGCCGGAAGATCCACATGATCGCCAGCATCACCAGGAAGGCGAGCGCGAAGCCGAAGAGCGGCGAGACCACCATCGGGATCAGGACCTTGGCCTTGATGGTCGCCCAGTGCACGGTGGCCCCGCCGGCCAGCGCCGCGCCCCCGAGCCCGCCGATGAGGGCGTGCGAGGAGGACGAGGGCAGGCCGAAGTACCAGGTGATCAGGTTCCACGCGATGGCTCCGAGGAGCGCGCAGAGCACGATGACCAGGCCGGCGTTGCTGCTCATGCCGGTGACGTCGATCGTGTCGGAGACGGTGTGCGCGACCTCCTGGCCGAGCAGCGCCCCGACGAAGTTCATCACTGCGGCGAGCGTCAGCGCGATCCTCGGCGTGAGCGCGCGCGTCGACACCGAGGTGGCGATCGCGTTGGCCGCGTCGTGGAAGCCGTTGGTGTAGTCGAATGCCAGCGCGACCAGGACGACCGCGATGACGATCGCAAGATCCACGCTCAGGACTCCTTGACGGAGATCTGCTCGACGATGTTGGCCACCGTCTCGAAGGCGTCGATGGCCGCCTCGAGCGAGTCCACGATGTCCTTGAGCTTGAGCACCTCGAGGGCCTCGAACTGGCCGCTGAAGAGCTTGGCCAGGATGCGGCGGTAGGTCTTGTCGCCGGTGTTCTCGAGGCGGTTGATCTCGATCCAGAACTCGTCGAGGTCCTTCATCGCCTTGAGCCGCGGCATCGCCTCGGCGGTCAGCTCCGCGCAGCGCTGGATCACGTCGACCTGCTCGGCCAGCTCGGCGGGCAGCTCGCCGACCTCGTAGAGGAGGATCAGGTCGACCGTCTCCTCCATGAAGTCCATGACATCGTCGAGGCCCGAGGCAAGCGCGTAGATGTCCTCGCGGTCGATCGGGGTCACGAACGTCGTGTTGACGCGCCGGATGATGTCGTGGGTGAGCTCGTCGGCGAGGTGCTCCTGCTCGCGCATGCGGTCCGCGGCCGACGCACGGTCGGACCCGGCGTCGAGGGCCTCGGCGAGGATGGCGGATCCGTCGACGAGCTTCTGGGCTGACTGTGCGAACAGGTCGTAGAACGTCGCGTCGACCGGACGGAAACGCAGGGCCACGATGAACTCCTCATGAACGGGCGGCGGGCCGTGGATCATGCTAGGTGCTGCCCGTCCCGAAACCGCAAATCAGGCGGGGCGACCCGCCCGCGGCGCAGGCGTGGACCGAGCCGGGGTTGCGGGGGTCTTCATCCTTCGTTCACCTGCTGTTCACCCGGGTAAAGGCCGCGAGCGCCCTCCGCTGGACCCGGCAGGAGGGCGCGCAGCGGCATCGAGAGGCGTGCGGAGGGCCAGGGGGTCAGCGAGCAGCGCTGCTGTGCTGCTCGGGCACCCGCCCGTCGCCGGCGACGCCGAGGAGCACGTCGATCTGGTCCTCGTCGAGGGGTCCGTCGCTCTGCCCGGCCGCGACCATCAGGGCGGCGACGAGCTCGACCTCCTCGCGGATGTCGGGGTCCTCCAGGGGGACGTCCAGGGGATCGGCCACAGCTGCCTTCCTCGGGTCGTGTGTGCGTCGGCCGCCCTTAGGGGCCCCTCGGCGACCGGTTTCTCCATCATGTCCGAATGCTGGTCCGCTGGCCACGGCGCGTTGTGGCTATCGGGCACCCCCCGTCCGGACCGGGTGGAGGGGACCCATCCATGGGGACCCATCCGCGTCGGTGCAGCGCAGCGCGGTCGCGGTCGTCGTCGCCAGCGCCGTACGGGCCTCCGCGGGGAAGCACGAGGGCCCCGACCGGATCGGTCGGGGCCCTCGGCGTGTCGTGCGGACGCGAGTCCGGTCAGACGGCGCGCACGTTCTCGGCCTGGGGGCCCTTGGGACCCTGGGTGACCTCGAACTCGACGCGCTGGTTCTCCTCGAGGGCCTTGTAGCCCTGCATCTGGATCGCGGAGAAGTGGACGAAGACGTCGTCGCCGCCACCCTCCTGAGCGATGAAGCCGAAGCCCTTCTCGGCGTTGAACCACTTGACGGTGCCCTGAGCCATGCTGTGTTACTCCTCTGTAAGGCTGGAACCGCCACCGCGGCGGCCCCGCATCAGATGCGTGACGCTGAGCCCCTTCGAGAAGCAAACTGCAACCTGGAGAGTCAACGCCGCCGGAATCAGATCACTCCGCGGGCGTTTGGGACCTGCTGGAACTGCTGACATCTGGTGCTGGCGTCGACACTACCAACTGACGCCGGGGACGGAAGGGGAAGGTGTGGCTCGTTTCCGGCCGGTTCCCCCGGCACCCGCGGGACGTACCTGTAGCGTTGCCCCATGCTGGTCCTGAGTCGTCGTGTCGGCGAGAGCATCGTCATCGGCGACGACGTGACGGTCACCGTCCTGGAGGTCCGCGGCGACGTGGTCCGGATCGGCATCGCCGCTCCCCGCTCGGTCGCCGTCCACCGCGAGGAGCTCCTCCGCGAGCTCGCCGAGAGCAACCGCGCGTCGGCCTCCCCCAGCGAGGACGCCATCGCGTCCCTGGCCCAGGCCGTCCAGAAGCGCGCCGAGTAGCCCCGCCCGCCTCGTCGGAGGTTGAGGTGCGCCCGCGTCGGAGGTTGAGGTGCGCACGCGCAGCGTGCGCCACGAAACCCGACGCAGGTCCGCAGAGGCTCACGGGGTCTCGTGGCTCAGGCTGCGCCTTCGCACCTCGACCTCCGGGGGTGGGGTCTCGTGGCTCAGGCTGCGCCTTCGCACCTCGACCTCCGGGGCGGGGGGCGGGGTCTCAGGAGGCGAGGAGGGGGGCGCGGACCGGGAGGTCCTCGCTGAGCACGACCTGGGCGGCCTGCCGGGTGACGGTGTTGATCAGGACCGGGGCGAGCAGGTTCGCGGTGGCCGCGGCGACGGAGTCGCCCGGGTTGACCACGACCAGCACCAGGACGTCCTCGGCGCGGGTGATGCCGAGCGCCTCGACCGTGGCGTCGTCGATCACCGGGGCATAGTCCTCGAAGAACATCGACGGGGGCACCACCAGGAAGCGCAGGTCCTCCTCCTCGACCGAGCGCAGCGCGCACAGGACGCCGTCGTCGTCGAGCCGGACCAGCGCGAAGCGGGTGCGCCCGGGGAAGCCGGGCATCGGCTCGACCAGGTCGATCACCGGGATCTCCTCGACCACCGTCGCGGCTCTCCTCGTCTCGATGTCCCGCACGGTTCCCACCGAGCTCGTCATGGTCGCCGAGCTCATCGGAGGAAGTCCGACAGGGACGGCTGGACCAGCCTAGCCGTGGAGGAGAGCGCAGCCTTGTAGTTGACCTCGTGCATGCTCAGGTCGAGCGTTGCCTTGGCGATGTCGACGTCCTCGATGTTGGAGAGCTGGCCGGTCAGGGTCAGGATCGTGTCCTTGGCCCCCTGCGAGGCCCGCTCGAGCTGATTCTCCCGGGTGCCCACGTCGGACAGGGCCGAGGTGATCCGGTCCTGGGCGGTCTGCAGGTTGCCGAGCTGGGTCTGGATGCCGGCCTGGTTGCCGGTGCGCAGCGCGTTGGACAGGTCGGCCAGGTTGTCGAAGAGCGACGAGCCGGTGGCGCCGAACACGGTGGGACCGTCGACGTTGACGTTGACCTTCACGCCCAGGGCCACCGTCCGGGACACGCTGCCGGTGACGCCGACGAACGTGCCGCTGGCGTCGTACGCCTTGCTGCCGGCGACCACGCCGCCGAAGATCGGGCGGCCGAGGTAGGTGGCGTTGGCGCCGCCGACCAGGCTCGCCCGGAGCTGGTCGACCTCCGCCGCGAGCGCCTCCCGGGCCTGGGGGCTCTGGCTCAGCGCGTTGACGCCCTGGATGCCCAGGTCGCGGGCGCGGGTGACCTGGGTGAGCATGCCGGTCAGGGTGGCGTCGGCCTGACCGAGCCAGCCCAGGCCGTCGTCGGCGTTGCGGGCGTACTGGGTCTGGTCGGCGATCGACGAGCGCATCCGCATGGCGGAGGTGGTGTCGGTCGGCGAGTCCGAGGGCCGGTTGAGCACCTTGCCGGTGGTCAGCTGCTCCTGCGTCTTGGAGATGCGGGAGAGGCCGATCGCCAGCGAGGCGTAGGACCGGCTCATCATCATCTGGTTGGTGACACGCGTGATCGCCATCAGGTCAGCATCCTGTTGATGAGGGTGTCGAGCATCGAGTCGATGGTCGTCATCACCTTGGCCGAGGCCTCGTAGGCCCGCTGGTACTGCACCATCGAGAGCATCTCCTCGTCGAGGTTGACCCCGGCCAGCTGGTCGCGGGACCCGTTGACCTGGTCGGTGAGCATCTGCTGGCTGGCCGTGACCCGGGCGCCGGACGCGACGGTCGACCCGAACCCGTTGACGAGCTGCTGGTAGGCGCCGTCGGCGGTGTTGAGGTCGGCGAGGTCGGAGGCGGCACCACCGTCGACGACACCCCCGGCGATCCCGGAGGCCGCGACGTCGGCGGTCGAGGTCAGCGCGACCGCGATCGTGCCGGCGGGATCCGCGGGGTCGTAGCTGAAGAACGGGCCGCCGGGGTTCCCGGCCGCGTCGTAGCCGCCCTGGTGGATCGCGTTCACGCTGTCGGCCAGCGTCTGGGCGACCGCGCCGAGCCCGGTCAGGTACGCCGGGATGGTGGTGTTGAGCAGGTCGGTGACCGCCCCGATCTTGCCGCTCAGGCCGGCCGGGACCGCGGTGGTCGCTGCGATCGGGCTGGAGATCTGGAAGGTGACGGGGCTGCCGTCGGCGTCCCCGGTGGGCGTGATGCCGGAGGCGACCTCGAGCTGGCCGGCGATGCCGCCGCTGACAAGGGCGACCCCGTTGACGGCGATGTCGAGGCCGCCGGCGCCGTTCGCGGTGGCCTTGCCGCCGGTGAGCTCGGAGAGCCGCAGCGCGAGGGTGTCGCGCTGGTCGAGCAGGTTGCCGGTGTCGGAGCCGTCGACCATGGCGGCCTGGATCGCCTTGTTGGTGGAGGCCAGGTCGGAGGCCACCGTGTTGACCTCGACGACCATGGCGTTGGCCTTGACGCGCTGGTCGCCGGCCTCGGTGGTGAAGTTGCGGGCCTGCAGCTGGATCGCGTCGGCCAGCGACTGGCCGCGGGCGATCACCTGGCTGCGGGCGGCGTCACTGTTGGGGTTGTTGGCCAGGTCGCCCCACGACGAGCGGAACTCGGCCAGGACCGAGGCGACCCCGTTGTCGCCGGGCTCGCCGATGCCGGTCTCGAGCCGGCTCAGCGCGTCCTGCCGGGTGTCGAGGTAGGACTGCTTCCCGTGCTCGGTGCGGACCCGGGCGTCGAGGAACGCGTCGGTCATCCGGGCGATGCCCAGCACGCGGACGCCGTCGCCGGTGCCCTGGTCCTTGGACCACATCGCCGCGTGGGTCGCCGTACCGGCGGACGCGGCGTCGACGCGGCGCCGGGTGTAGCCCTCGGTGCTGACGTTGGCGATGTTCTGGCTCGCCGTGTCCATCGCGACGCGGTTGTACCTCAACGCGCTGAGCGCGGTGTTGAGGGAGGAGAAGCTGCCGGTCATGTCAGATGCTCTGGTCCAGCAGCCGGGACCGGCGCTCGTCGACCACGGCGCTGCCGGTGGGCGAGTAGCTCGCCGCGTGCTCGCTCAGCCCCAGGAACATCTCGCGGGCGGCACTCTGGCCCGCGGTGAGGAGCTCGCGGTTGGTGGCGGCGAGGTCCATGATCTCGCGGGTGTAGCCGAGGAAGGCGGTGCGGTGGTCGAGCAGGATCGACTTCCACGGCTCGGCGGCGGCCTCGGCCAGCGCCTTGAGGCTGGGGTTGGACGGCATCCCGATCGCGGCGGCGGCCTCGTCGGCCGCGACAGCGCGGAGCAGCTCGGTCTCGCGGATGGTGCCGAGCACCGCCTCGACCTCGCGGGCCGAGATGGCCAGCCAGCGGCTCTGGCCGCTGGCGAGCACCAGCTTCTCGATCTCCAGCTTGTACAGCAACGTCTCGAGGAGCTCGCGTTCGCGCCACAGGATGAGCGACAGGTCTTCCACCTCTCCACTCCTTCCTCCGGGATGCTGGTTCACCGCCCGGTGTGGAGCCCGGACGGAGGGGTGCTTCGAGTCCCTCTGATCGGCAGCCGCTCCCGGCGACTGAGGGTTTTGACCCCGGACCTGACACCCGGACCGGTCCGGTCGGCCTCCGGGAGCCCCAGCAGCGACCCGGGTGAGAAGAAGGAGCGCGTGCGATAGCACGGCTCGGCGGGGCGCGACGGGCGATTCGCCGAAGTTGGTCACAGACCCGGACCAGGACTTGGTCAGGTGACCCGAAAGGGCCATCCAGGCACCGCCGGACGTCCCAAATCGCCGTCGCCAGGAGTCCTATCTCGGACTTTTGCTCATGCCGGCAAGGGAAATGCCCCAGAGTCACTCACGTGAACACCAACGAGACCGCGACCGTCGGCACCGACGAGCTCGTCACCAGCCACATCGCGCTGGTCGGGCACATCGTCCGGGAGTCGATGGGCCGCCTGCCCGGTCACGTGAACCGCGACGACCTGACCTCCGCCGGCCTCGCCGCGCTCGTCCTCGCCGCCCGCTCGTACGACGAGTCGCGTGGGGTCCCGTTCACCCGCTACGCCTCCACCCGCATCCGCGGCGCCATCCTCGACGAGCTGCGCGGCATCGACTGGGCGAGCCGCTCGGTGCGCCGCCGCGCCCGCGAGCTCGACGAGACCCG
Source organism: Marmoricola sp. (assembly GCA_044227235.1). Classification (GTDB taxonomy): domain Bacteria; phylum Actinomycetota; class Actinomycetes; order Propionibacteriales; family Nocardioidaceae; genus Marmoricola_A. The sequence continues at coordinate 38,799 of JBGAFN010000024.1, forward strand.
CAACCGGCTCGCCGCCGAGCTGGGCCGCGTGCCGAGCGACGCCGAGCTGGCCGCCGCCACCGGCCTGAGCCTCGACGAGATCGCCGCCAACGCCGACGACGTCTCCCGGGCCAGCGTGATGAGCCTGCAGGGCTTCGGCGAGACCCCCATCGACGAGGTGCTGCCCACCCGGGCACCCTCGCCCGAGGACCGGGTCGAGCAGCAGGAGCGGGTCGGCTACCTGGTCGACGCCGTCGCGATGCTGCCCGAGCGGCTCCGCGTCGTCATCGAGGGCTACTTCTTCGCCGAGCGGCCGATGGCCGACATCGCCGCCGAGCTCGGCGTCTCGGAGTCCCGGGTCAGCCAGATGCGCGCCGAGGCCCTGGTCCTGATGAAGGACGCCATGAACAACGCGCTCGACCCCGAGCTGGTGACGCCGCACGAGCGTCCCGACGGGTGCGCGGCCCGCCGCCGCGACGCCTACTTCGCCGCGGTCGCGTCCCGTCGTACGGCGACCGCACGCCTCGGCGCGCTGTCGGCCGTCGACCGTTCCGCGTGAGCCGCAGGGCTCGCTGCGCCGCCGGCAGGCGCGAAGGTAAAGCCTTCGAAAATGTCCCCGGACCGCTCAGGTCCCCCACGGTCGGGCCGATCAGACCCGCAACGGAGTCCACGGATGGACACCGAGCACCAACCGACTCACTCGAATCCAGGAGGGAACCACAATGAGTCTCCGCATCAACACCAACACCGACGCCTTCAACGCGTACCGCAACCTGTCGGTGACCCAGGGCCAGATGTCCAAGTCCCTGGAGAAGCTGTCCAGCGGCTTCCGCATCAACCGCGCTGCCGACGACGCCGCCGGCCTCGCGATCTCCGAGGGTCTGCGCTCGCAGACCGGCGCCCTCAAGATGGCCGTGCGCAACGCCCAGGACGGCATCTCGGTCGCCCAGACCGCTGAAGGCGCGCTGGCCGAGGTCCACTCCATGCTGCAGCGGCAGAACGACCTGTCGGTGCAGTACAACAACGGCACGCAGAACACCGACTCGCAGGCCGCCCTGCAGGCCGAGTTCGACGCGCTGACCACCGAGATCGACCGGATCCAGACCTCCACCAAGTTCAACGGCGTGGACCTGTTCAACGGTTCCTCGGTGGACTTCCAGGTCGGCACCGACCCGGCCGACGTGATCAGCGTCGACCTCAGCGGCTCGGTCGACACCTCGGGCCTGGACATCACCGACAACACCACGGTCACGGACGCGATCACCGCGACGTCCACCCTCCGTGGCGACCTCGGTGCGATCCAGAACCGGTTCGAGCACACCATCAACAACCTCAACGTCACGGTCGAGAACCTGACCGCGTCGGAGAGCCGCATCCGCGACACCGACATGGCGTCCGAGATGGTGGCCTTCACCCGCTCGAACATCCTGTCGCAGGCCGGCACCGCGATGCTCGCCCAGGCCAACCAGGCCACGCAGGGCGTGCTGCAGCTGCTCCGCTGATCCTGAGCGGCTGAACGAACAACCCGTCCGGGCGAGGTACGAGTCCCGACTCGTCCTCGCCCGGACCCCGTTCGGCACCACCCCGGTGCCGAGGCCCCGGAGGGAGTGAGGCATGGCCACCAGCACCGCCAGCATCGGTGGGCTCGCCAGTGGGCTCGACACCGCGTCGATCATCTCCCAGCTCATGCAGGTCGAGGCCCAGACCCAGACCCGCCTCAAGAGCCGCCTCAGCACCGAGCAGTCGAGCGTCAAGTCCCTGCAGGACCTCAACGCCAAGCTCGCGACGCTGACCACCAACGCCGAGAGCCTGGGCAAGGCCGCCAGCTGGAACCCGCTGACCGTCACCTCCTCCAGCGACAAGGTCTCCGTCGCCGCCACCGTCAAGGCCACCGCCGGACCGGTGAGCTTCACGGTCAACTCGCTGGCCGGCGCCCACAAGCTCGCCTTCGCCTCCAGTGCCGCGCTGTCCGCCACCGTGACCTCCGGGTCGACCTCGGTGACGCTGGACCAGCTCGACGGCACCACCAAGACCATCGAGACCGGCAACGGCACGCTCCAGGGCCTGATCAACGGCCTCAACGCGCCGGGCACCGGCGTCCGCGCCAGCACCGTGCGGCTCGACGACGGCACCTACCGGCTGAGCGTCACCTCGAGCGCGACCGGCGCGGCCTCCGACTTCACGCTGAAGAACCTCGACGGCTCCGACCTGCTCGGCGGCGCGACCGTGACCGCCGGCGTCGACGCCTCGATCACGGTCGGCACCGACACGCTGCACTCGTCCTCGAACACCTTCGCCAGCGCCGTGAACGGGCTCGACATCACCCTCGGCACCGGGGTCACCACGGGCACCGTGGTCGACGTCTCGGTCGAGCCCGACGGGGCGGCCGCGAAGAAGCAGGTCAAGGACCTCGTCGACGCGATCAACTCGATCACCGCCGACATCGACAAGCTCACGGCGTACAACGCGACCACGAAGGTCTCCGGCGCTCTGGCGGGCGACGCCTCCGTCCGCACCCTGCGCAACGCGCTCACCACCGCGATCTACCCCTCCGACGGCACCTCGATGGCCGGCGTCGGCATCCAGGTCGACCGCTACGGCAAGCTGACCTTCGACGAGGCCGCCTTCGACACCGCCTACGCCGCCGACCCCAGCGCGGTGGCGGCGAAGTTCACCCAAGGCACGGTCGCCGGCTTCGCGGCCCGCATCCAGACGGTGGCCAAGAACGCCAGCAACTCCGTCGACGGCAGCCTGACCACCTCGATCAACAGCCGGCAGACCGGCATCTCGCGGATGCAGGACAGCATCTCCGACTGGGACAACCGGCTCGAGCTGCGCAAGGACACGCTCACCCGTCAGTTCGCCTCGCTCGAGACCGCCCTGAACAAGATGAACAGCCAGTCCGGCTGGCTCTCCAGCCAGATCAGCTCGCTCAGCAGCTCCTCCTAACGAAGGACGTCGCGATGTACGGCAATGCCAAGAACGCCTACGTGGACAACTCGGTGGCCACCGCCAGCCCGGCACGACTCCTCGTCATGCTGTGCGACCGACTCGTCCTCGACGTGCAGCGCGGCCTGGCCGCCCAGCACGCAGGCGACGTGGCCGAGTCGCACAACCAGCTCGTGCACGCGCAGGAGATCATCGTCCACCTGCGCAGCACGCTGCGCGTCGAGGCCTGGGACGGTGGACCCGGGCTCGCCTCGATCTACGACTGGCTGCACAACCAGCTCATCCTGGCCAACGTCCGCAAGGACCCCACCATCACCGAGGGCTGCCTGTCCATCGTCACGGACCTGGCGGACACGTGGCGCACCGCCGCGCTGCAGAGCGCCCAGGCGGCGAGCTGAGGATGGAGCCCGACTTCCGGGACGAGTGGGTCGCCGCCCTCGAGCGGCTCGAGGTGGACGTCGAGCTCGCCGAGGCGCTGCTCACCTCCCCCGACCCCACCCCGCTGCCGGAGTGGACCCCGCCGGTCATGCGCGGGCCGCTGCCCAGCGACCTCGAGCCCCGGGCCCGGCTGGTCCTCGAGCGCCAGCTCGCCGTCGCCCACGCGCTGACCCGCAAGCTCACCGCCACCGGCCGCGAGCGCGGCTTCGCCCGCGCCGTACGCGCGACCGGCTCGCCGGACATCCCGATCTACGTCGACGTCTCCGCCTGACCCCTCCTCGCTGCCCTCGCTGGTCGAGTAGCCGGCGAGGGACGAGCCGGCATGTCGAGACCCCTCCCGCTGGTCGAGTAGCCGGCGAGGAACGAGCCGGCGTGTCGAGACCCCTCCCGCTGGTCGAGTAGCCGGCGAGGAACGAGCCGGCGTGTCGAGACCCCTCCCGCTGGTCGAGTAGCCGGCGAGGAACGAGCCGGCGTGTCGAGACTGTGAGCCTTTTCTTGCGGCCCTGGGTGGTGGTGGGGTTGTGGTGGTGATCGGGGTGTGACCCGTGTCGAGACTGACGTCGTTGTCTTCAGTGGGACTTGTCCGCCTCGGTTGCCGGCCCCGGTCCTCG